>NZ_CP009505.1:2406553-3008191 GCF_000970045.1 Methanosarcina sp. MTP4 | reverse complement strand
ATATATGGGATTTTTCTCTAAAGCTGCATCTATATTTCTACCGCTTTCATCTACCATTAAATCACCCAAAGGATGATTATATTGTGAATTAATATAAATATTTACGTATTTATTCTTTTTAATAATTATCGATGTATCTTTATATTTTTCAATGTTAACGGTGTTCACATTCAGGATTCGTAGCCGATTGATTCTGTTTTTTAAAATTCAAGTCTGGTTGACGATTCTCTTCTCAAATCTATGAATAAATATACAAGCCCCATAAATCCCTCTTTTTTTGAAGAAAGTCCCTATTCCCTTCTACAGGAAATGGCTCGAATTTATGGGTGGGTTGTGTAGGATAGGGCGTTTGGAAAGGACAGCAGAGAGAAATAAAGAAATTTCTTAATAAATGTTCTGGAATATTATTGTGATTTTTGATGTGAACTTCAAGTGTTAAGTCTGCTTTTCAGGTGTGAAATATGAACTTCAGGTGTAGAATCTGCTTTCCAGGTGATGGCTACAGTATAATATGGGTTCCAAATGGATTCCAAATAACTCAAAATGGATTCCAAATAACTCAAAATGGATTCCAAACAACTCAAAATGGATTCCAAATAACTCAAAATGGATTCCAAATAACTCAAAATGGATTCCAAATAACTCAAAATGGATTCCACCTAAATTCAGGTGAGCTACACATGAACTTCAAATGAGGAAAGTGTGGAAAGGCGGATTTTGACTCTCGGGCTAAAAGTCCCTTTATCTGCTGCCTGGGGCTGGGAGGAATAGTTAACTAAAGTGGCAGCTAAAAGAGGTTTCTAAGGTTTCCCCCTGGTTTCCTGGTTTCCAGGTTTCGGGCTTTTGCTTTAAATAGGGGGAAGTCCCTTTGAATTTTGAATGTGTGAAACCGAAAAAGAGGTCTGAATGGACTCTTTTCCGATGTAACCAGGCGTCGTTCCTGCTTTGTGGAGACTCGGAACCGCTCATCAGCAGCGTCTTCAGGAGATGTTTTTGAGGCGTTCGATATTCTGAAGCACAACTTTGCTTTCGGCAAGGACGTTTTCTTCTATCCGGTTGATGATCTTTTCCATAGGCACGGTGAGCCTGTACAGTTTGATCGGGCGCCCTTTGCCCTGGTTCTTCTTTTCTTCTCTCATTTGGACCCAGTCGTTTTCACGGAGGTAGCGCATTGCAATGCTAACTTCCGGCTGCCTCAGGCCTGAAACCATTTCGATGTTCTGGGAAGAAATCTCTTCCCCCTTCGAGAGGCATGCGAGGGTGAGGGCTACCGGCCTGTTAATATTGAGCCTCCTGAGTAAATCCACCATTTCGTATTCAACTTCTCCCATTTTGAAATCGATGTCTCCTGGTATAAAATCATTCTCTGCCACGTCTATCATCTACCTTTCAACGCCGGACGCGTGCTTCCGGTACTTATCGTCAATCAGATATAGAAATAATATGCTACTTCATTTAGCAATAATATACGGTCTCATTTATAATATATTTTTACCTTTATATAGGATGGATTCGGAAACATCCCGCAGGATCTGGATATATCGGCTGATTTTAATAAAATACTCTCTCTCCATATATATAATTATATGTCCATAAAATACTTTTGGACCGTGAGCCCTCTGAATCCTGCCCTAAAAATCCCGATTATAATCCGAAACCCTGAAAAACAGGCTGTTAAATGGAGTTTTTTCATTAGTTTTTATCCTGAAGATTCCCGGTATTTCTCTGTCCACAGTGTGTAAAAAACAGGTTTGTTGGGGGCTGTGTGACACTTTTCATGCCGTTTCCGTAGAAATATGTCCTTGTATTGATACTGTGGCTCTAAAAATGTCCTGTTTAGGTAATTTTTGAGGCATGTTTTGGCAATACTTAAATACGTAATCCGGGCAGACTCTAACTTGATGACTGTCCCCCCGGAGAAAACCGCCGTATTCATCTGTCACTGCAGCGGAAATATTTCCGAACATGTTGACATCAAAGCCGTAAAAGCAGCTCTTAAAGCCGAAGGAATTTCTGTTTTTGATTATGAGTACCTCTGTTCGAGCCCTGGTCAGGACCTGATAAAAAGCAAGATTGAGGAAAAAGGCCTGGAGAAAGTTGTGATCGGCTCATGCACTCCTTCCAAACACGGACTCCTCTTTAATAAATGCGTCAAGGAAGCGGGCCTGAACAGGGCAATGCTCGAAATCGCAAACCTCAGGGAACAGTGTGCCTGGGTCCATCCTGATACAGCCGAAGCCACGGAAAAAGCAATCACCCTCCTCCGGGGGAAGCTGAAGCGTCTGGACCGTGGAGAGCCCCTGCAGGATATCAAGGTGGATATCTCCCCCCAGGCCCTGGTCATTGGTGGGGGTATAGCAGGGATAACCGCAGCCCTGAACCTTGCAGATAACGGGATCCCCACTTACCTCGTTGAAAAAGATTCGAGCATAGGCGGGCAGATGGCAAAGATCGGGAAGATTTTTTCCCCGGATAAGCTCGCGGAAGAGTGTGCCATGTGTTCGCTCAGTCCCCTGATGAACGAGGTTGCAGCTCATCCTAAAATTACCCTTTTGACCCGGACCGAAGTCGAAGCTGTCCGTGGAAGTGCCGGTAAATTCAAGGTAACGCTCCGGACCCGGCCCGGATACGTCCGGGATACTTGCACAGCCTGCGGGCGCTGCAGCCGCGTGTGCCCCGTTCTTGTGGAAAACGAGTTCAACTGCGGACATAAGGATAAAAAAGCAATTTCCATGCGCTTTTCCCAGTCCGTCCCAAAAACCTATTCTATCGACCCTGACCACTGCCTGCAGCTCAACGGGGTTCCCTGCGGGAAATGTGCCGAAGCCTGCAGGACAGAAGCAATCGATTTCGGGCAGCAGGAGGAAGTCCTTGAACTCAATTTCGGGGCAATTATTGCTGCAACAGGCTTCAAAGAATATGACGCTTCCCAAAAACCCCAGTACGGCTACGGGATCTTTGAAAACGTGCTGACCCAGATGGAACTTGCCCGGATGCTCGGGATCAACGGGCCCACAAAAGGAAAACTTTTGAGGCTTTCAGATGCCGCTGATGGCGGTAATTTGGATCTCGGCGATTTGGATGCCGGAAATTTGGATGCCGGAAATTCTAATCCTGATTCCTCTAATGCTTCTACTAATGATCCCTCTAATTCTCCCACCAATGCTCCTACTAATGATCCCTCTAATTCTCCCACCAATGCTCCTACTAATGATCCTGCCCTTAATTCCTCTGAAAGCTCCTCCCTAAAAGAAAAGCTGTCCGATCCCCCGGTCCCCGGGAGAATCGTCATGATCCAGTGTGTGGGTTCAAGGGATGAAAAAGCAGGGGGCATTCCCTACTGCTCCAGGTACTGCTGCATGGCTGCCCTGAAGCACGCAAGCCTGATAAGGAAAAAATATCCGGATACCGAAATCACGATCTGCTACATCGACATGCGGGCTTTTGGTTTTTACGAAAACTATTACAGGGCAGTCCAGGACATGGGTGTCTCCTTTGTGCGGGGGCGGCCTGCCGAAGTTATCCGAAAGTCGGACAAAAGCCTTATTGTGCGGGTAGAAGATACCCTGAACCGGAAAATTCTCGAACTCCCTGCCGACCTTGTGGTGCTTTCCGCCGCAATGCTGCCTTCTCCCGGCACCCGGGAAATTGCCGGGGTACTGAATGTGAGCCAGGACGAGACCGGCTTTATCAAGGAGAGGCATTCCAAGCTAAAACCCGTTGACAGCTCGGTGGACGGGATTTTTGTTTGCGGGACTGCCCAGGGGCCAAAGGACATCACGGACACCATCGCTCAGGCAGGGCTTGCTGCAGCGCGGGCCAGGGCGTTTATTGCGGACAGCCCGAAGGTCCTGGAGCATGAACTTGTAAGCATAAACCAGCTGACCTGCACCCGCTGCGGGGACTGCCTGAGCTGCCCCTTTGATGCTCTTTCTTTTTCCGAAAGCGGTCGGGTGGTTGTGGACCCCCTGGTCTGTACCGGCTGTGGGTACTGCACCGAGATCTGCGAAAGAGGGGCTGTCCAGGTTGCCGGTTTTACGAAAAGCCAGTTGAAAGCAGAAATAGAAGGGGTGCTTGAAGCCGGAGACCTGCTGGGCTTTGTAAACAGTGGGATTTCTTCCCTTACCTGCGACAACATAGGAAACAGCGTGCTCAGTTACCCCTCAAACGTCAAACTCGTTAAGGTGCCCACATGTCTGGTGGTTGATAAGGAACTCATCCGGCATGCCCTCAGGCACGGGGCAGCTTCCGTCCTTTTTGTGGAGGACCCCCCCGACAACCCCAGGGCCGAAATAATATTCCCCCTTGCGCTCAGGCACTTTGAAAAGCTAAAAGAGGAACTCGGAGCTGACGGTTGCCGGCTCCATTTCAAGAAAGCCTATGTTCCGAACACAAAAGGGCTTGCAGGCACTTTCACAAGCCTTGCCCGGGAAGGGGAGATGAACGGAGAGATGGTCAGATGAGGAGAGATGATCAGATGATGCTTATACATGTGAACGAATACGATACCCCGGAATGCGAAACCCTTGCAGAGACTGCTAAAAGAAGCATCCGAACCCCTGATTCTCTGGGCCTGGATCGCTGCATCCAGTGCGGGGCCTGTACGGCTTCCTGCCCTGCCGCCCGCTTCACGGACTACAGCCCCCGCCAGCTCGTAAAGAGGGTACTTGAAAACGACCGGAGCGTGCTGGAAGATGAAAGTATCTGGTCCTGTTTTTACTGCTACTCCTGCAACCTGCGCTGCCCCCGGAACAACAGCCCCGTGACAATCGTCCAGGTGCTCCGCCAGATGGCAATTAACGAAGGAATCGGACTTGAGAAGCTTGCCTACTTTGTCGATGCTGGGGAATATTTTGCAGAAAACGGAGCAAGCAGGATCCCCGGCCCCGGAGTCCGGAATATGGAGAAAGATCTCGGAGGGCGCTGGATAAGTTTTAAACGGGACCTTGACTCGATCCGGGCCGAACTAGGGCTAAAGCCCAGAGATATCAGGGACACGGGAAGCGAGGTACGGGCTATCCTTGAAGGCACAGGCTTTTTTGAAAGGGAAAAATGGATCCGGTCCGGTGGCAACGGGAATGTGTCGGGCTTTTCCCACCCTGCCAGTCCTGAAACCGTTAACCGTGAAACCGTCAACCATGAAGCCACCAGTCATGAAACTCCCCAGTGCGGAGTTTAAGAAAAACGAGTGTATAAGCGGAGATCTTAGTTTTGAAACCTATAGAGAATGTCCCGGACCGGAAGCTCTTATTGTTTAAGAGCTGCATGGTAAGCCAGGAGTATCCGGGGATCGAAAGTGCCACAGGCTATGCCTTTGATAGGCTTGGTGTGGACTATTTTGTTAATGAAGAGCAGTCCTGTTGCACCGGGATCGGGCATTATACGGACCTTTTCGAAGGGCTTACAACCGCCGCTATAGCCGCCCGGAACTTTGCCGTTGCCAGGAGATGCGGCTACCCGAACATCACATGTCTTTGCTCCACCTGTTATGCCGTAAACAAGGAAGCCTGCGAACTTCTCAATACCAATACTGAGGTCCGGGAAAAGGTCAATTCCATCTTCAGGGAACAAGGCCTGGATGACCTTGTCTACGAAAAAGGCGACATGGACCCCCGAAGTAGCTTCTACCATGCAGTTGAAGTCCTGCTGAGCAAAGTCGACCTTATCCGGGAGAAAAAACAGCTCGACTTTTCCGGGGTCAAAGCGGCAGCCCATCACGCCTGCCATTATTACAAAGTCAAGTACCAGGACGTGGTCGGAAACCCCGAAAACCCTCAGCTAATAGATGACATAGCAGAAGCCTGCGGAGCCGATATGGTCCGCTGGTACGAGGACCGCACGCTTACCTGCGGCATGGGCTTTTCCCAGCTTCACCTGAACAGGAATACCTCTCTCCAGGTCACAAAGGCAAAACTCGACAGCCTGAAAAACGCAGGTGTTGAACTCATGCTCCACATGTGCCCGAACTGCCAGATCCAGTACGACCGCTACCAGCCCGTAATCGAAAAAGAGTTCGGGGTCGAATACGATACAGTCCACATGAACATCGGCCAGTTCGTGGCCCTTGCGCTTGGAGCCGACCCGTATAAAGTCTGCGGCTTCCAGACCCATTCCGTGCCATTGGAAGGTTTTCTGGAGAGGATCGGAGCCCTGTAATAGGACTTTCGATTTTTAAGCCTGGAGTTCTGCTCCTTTTTTATTTTCCAGTTTTCCATTCCTTGTTCGGGTGCCATTTTCCATTCCTTTTTTTTCCTTAAGGGTGGCTGCTTGTGCAATGGTACGTATCCGGGATTTGATCTGCAAGAAAAAATACATTTTTTCCGCAACTTCCTTTTTTGACCTTATTCCAGCGTGAAAATCCATTAATTATTTATATTTCGGTACTGTGAGTTCAGAAATCTGAATTTGTGATTCAGCAAACCTTTATCAAACCTTAAATTTCACTCTCTTTCATTTCCATTCACTTTCAAACTCTCATTCACTATCATTTCATCATCGGAAAGGAGACTTACTTTTGGGAACTATCAGCGAGAAGATCTTTTCCCGGGCAACGGGAACCGAGGCAAAGGCAAACGATTTTGTGCTGGCAAACGTGGACTACGCAATGGCGCACGACGGCACCTCCATCCTGGCGGTAAAGGCTTTTAAGGAAATGGAGGTGGAAAAGGTCTGGGATCCTGAAAGGATCGTAATTCCCTTTGACCACATTGCCCCTGCGAACAATGAAACGGCTGCCGGGCTCCAGCACGAGATCCGGGACTGGGTTAAGGAGCAGCAGATCCCTAACTTCTATGAAGTGGGAGAGGGCATCTGCCACCAGGTACTGCCTGAAAACGGGTTTGCCCTGCCGGGAAAGCTGGTTGTTGGAGCAGATTCCCATTCCTGCACCTATGGGGCTTTCGGGGCTTTTGCAACCGGGGTCGGGGCAACGGACATGGCCGAGATCTTTGCCGCAGGCAAGCTCTGGTTCAAAGTGCCGGAAAGCATCAGGATGACCGTGGAAGGGGAACTTGGAAAAGGCGTCTATGCAAAGGACCTAACCCTCTACCTGATAGGAAAAACCGGGATAGCAGGCGCGACCTATAAGGCCTTGGAGTTTTACGGGCCTGCCATCAGCGGGCTTTCCGTTTCGGGCAGGATGACGCTGTGCAACATGGCAATCGAAATGGGGGCAAAAACAGGAATCGTACCCCCAGACGGAAAGACCTTCGAGTTCCTTAAAAACCGGGAAGCTGAACCCTTTGATCCGGTCTATGCCGACCCTGATGCCAGCTATGTTAAAGAAGTTACATATGATGCAGGGGACATCGAACCCCAGGTTGCCTGCCCCCACCAGGTGGACAATGTAAAGCCTGTCGGGGAACTGGAAGGCACCCATGTGGACCAGGTCTTCATCGGGACCTGCACCAACGGAAGGCTCGAAGATCTGGAAGTTGCAGCCGGGATCCTGAAAGGAAAGAAAGTTGCTGTCAGGACCATCGTGATTCCCGCATCCCGCTCGACTCTCCTTGCGGCAATTGAAAACGGGACCATGCAGACCCTCCTGAAAGCCGGGGTAACCATCTCGACTCCCGGCTGCGGGCCCTGTCTGGGAGCCCACCAGGGCGTGCTTGGGGAAGGGGAAGTCTGTGTCTCCACCGCCAACCGGAATTTCAGGGGCAGGATGGGCAAAGGCGGCTTTATCTACCTTGCTTCTCCTGCGACAGCCGCGGCTTCGGCCCTTTCCGGGGAAATCACGGACCCGAGGACAGTTTAAATATTTTCTCCCCAATATTTTCTCCCCTTTTCTTTCCCTTTATTTTTCCCCACTTTTTCCTTACCTTTTCGTTTTTAACTTCTCTATCTCCTTTTTTAGTCTCATTTTGCTCTTTATGGTAACACTGTAAAAACCCGGTACACATCCAGTGAGAATTTATACAATGAAATGCATATAAAAAGTGGAGGGAATATCTAATGTCTGAAGAATTAGATAAAGACAAGCTTTCACACTTGATTTCACACTGGATCGAACACAATGAGAGCCACAACAAGAGCTTCGTGGAATGGGCACAGAAAGCCAAGAAAGACGGCTTCCTTGATGCCTCCGAAGAAATCCTTGAAGCCGCTAAGAAAGTCGAGGAGGCGAATGAGCACCTGGCCAAGGCAAAAGAAGGGCTTTTCCATCTTGATTAAATTTTGATCTGGAAATACACTTTTTATCCTTAAATGCTGATTGTTAAGCACCGGGAAAGGAGCCTTAAGTGTCTCTATTCCCATCCCCTTTTTTTAATTTTGTTTCTTTACTACAGTTTCTTTACTTCATGAACCTGCTATGAACAGTTTCTCTCTCACGTCTCTTAAACCACTGATGAGTTCCTCTGTGCTTGTATCCTCTATAAATTTCAAGATGCTCTGTTCTTCTTCCTCATTGAGGGAATCATCATTAAGAAGCTCTTCTAGCAGGTCGGCTCCGAAAAAGTCTGCTGACGTTTTTCCATCTTTTCCTTTTTCATCCTTTGTTGTTTTTTCGGAATCATCTTCATTTTCAGGGGAAATCTGGCTTGAGAAGAGAGCAGAGAATTTATCTGTTTTCCCTGAGGGAGTTTTCTTATCTCTTGCTTCTGTTTCCACTCCCGTTTCTGTTTTTGCTTCCGTTTCCACTCCTGATCTTTCTCCGGGGTTTGCTTCTGTTTTTCCTCCGGTTTTCAATCCTGCTTCCAGCTCTGCTTCTATAATTGTTTCTGCCATAAGTTCCGCTGCTTCCTCTACTTCGGAATCGATCACTTTTTTCGCATCTTCAGTTCCTTCCTGAAGGAAAATTTCTTCTTTTTTCCTTTCCTTTTTCTTCCGGATTTCAGGTTTCTTTCCATCTTTCTCCGGGATTTTTTTCCCGCTCCCCTGATCCTGTTTTCCCCCTATTCTCCTTAAGATTCCTGTTTTTCCCAGGATTCCTGTTTTTTCCCCTGCTTTCCCTGCCCTTTGTTTCCTCCCTTTTTTCTCCATTTCCATTTGCTTCTCTACCCTTTTCCTGGTTTCTTCCTGGGCAGCAAGCACTTTATCTATGCGGGTTTCGATCTCCCTTTTCTTTTTCATCAGGCTTTTGATCTCAGCCCTGATTTCTTCCCTGTTTTTCATCAGTTTCTCTATATCGCTTTCATCTCCGTATTTCAGCCTGAATATGAGGTCTCTGAACACTTTCATTCATTGCCTCCTTACATCTCAAATGAGAACATTGTTGATACTATGGGAGGGATCAGGGTCATTGAAATTCCTGAAATCCCTGACATGAGCCCCCCATAGAAAAATAATTTGTAATTTCCTCCCCCTTCCACGATTTTCACGACTATTGCGTTTGAGATCGTGAGGGTAAGCACAACTGCAAGCGTGAAACTGTCAAGAAAGGGCACTTTGTCCGTCACATTGAACATGCTAATCCCCATTTCGGAAATCCCGCTCATATCCCCGTGCATCGAGATGTGTGCCTCGTTCATGGTTGATACAAGCTCGCTGAATTTACGGATAATTTCCATGACAAAGATCAGGAGTCCAACCATCACCCCATGCAGGACTATTGCAAGTCCACGAAAGCCCGAACTGACCATTTTTCGCTTCATCCGGAGCAGGACTATTGCGAGGCTTGAGGAAGAAACGATGCTTCCGATTTCCGCAGGATCTCCCCCGAGTTCGACGGCGTCGGTAAAGATCTTCGAGGACCTGTTGATCAGTTCGGAACCCGTTTCCCCTACGAACTTTTCCCAGCAGAGGCTTGTTTTGATCCCCATGGAAAGGCCCAGGTGTAGCGTTTCAACTCCTCTTCCCAGGCAACCCACATTTCCCCTGTCCAGGTTTTCCATTGCACTGCTGATGGTGATCCCCGCGGTTCCGGCAAGGGTTCCCAGGGTCTTTACAAAGGCAGGGAAACTGCTGTCCCTCTCGTCTATTTTCCGGTCATCGATCATTGCAAGGATGCCGATAGGAAGTGTGAAGAGGGGCACGGCCAGAAGGATCAGTTCTACCTTTGTCCCGTGGATGAAAAGGAAGCTTATGGAAAGCGTTCCCAGGGGGAGGAGGACCCGGGTTAAGAGCTCTATCTGTTTCTGTTCCCTTGATCTGTGCTGGAGCTTATGGATCTTCTTTTCGGCGGGGGTTGCTTTGTATATTATGTAAAGCGCCAGGCATGAGGTAAAAATCGTTAAAAGGACTGTCATTGAGGCGAGAGTCTCTATGTTTCCTATATCGTAGATCATCACGGATATGAGAATTATGGTCACCACGAGGGTCATTGATACCATAAGGGCGGTGTATCCGTCGGTCCATTTCCTCAGGGACTCCACACTTCGTTCGTATTCATTCGAATATATTTCTTCCCGTGTGATTTTTTCGTGTTTCAGGAAATTTTTTTCCGGCTCCCCTGATGAGAGAATGTTTGCCATTCTGCCGAAAAATTTCGCCAGGTAAGCATCCTGCATTTTTTGCGAGATATACTTGCAGGCCTTTGCGTATTCATACCCCCATTTCGAAGCAAGGGTATGGACCTGTTTGAAATATACCGAGGCTTCATATTCCTTCTGGGCTCCGGCGTTATCGAAGATCCTGTTCCTTTCGATGTCTGCCGTGGAAATCGCCGCCATGTACGTGAGCAGGAAAAGCATATCGTCGCTTATCCTTTCAACTACCTTCAAGCCAGCCAGCTTTTTTCTTATTTCCTCAATGCCTAACCTTTTTCCTGCCTCTGAATTGCCGAGCTTTTTCCCTATGGATGCATAGCTAAACTTTTTTCCTGCCTCTGAATTGCCGAACTTTTCCCCTATCCCCATATTGCCGATCCTTCTAACTATATTCATTATGTAACCCCCGCCTCCTCAACCCGGATCAGCATGTCAAACAGGTCATAGAAATTGATGATTTTTGCCTGATGAATTTTTTTGAGGATTTTTGCTCTTTTGTCAAGTTCTGCATAAATTCTCCTTGCCTGGTTTTCAGGGATCCCCATGCGTGGGGCGATCTTTTGCTCCAGCAGGTAGGAATTGTTCTTCCCCGTAAATTTGAATGTGTCAGTGGCAGGGTCCCATTTGAAAATGTCCATGAAATTAAAAGCCTGGTTTATGGAGTCATAGCCCACTATTTCGTTTACGGTGAGCACCCTTCTGCCGAGCCCTTTTCCGGGCACGTTTACCGCGCTCTGGATGAGAACCACGTTCAGGTTATCCACATAATTTTTAGGGACGCTGATAGGATCCCCGGTTAGCCTCTGGATCAGCTTTTCAACGGAGGCGGCGTGGAATGTGGACATTACCGGGTGCCCTGTCTGCATGGCCTGGAAGGCAATGTTTCCTTCAACGCCGCGGATTTCCCCGATAATGATCTCGTTCGGGCGCTGGCGCAGGGCTGCTTTCAGAAGGTCGAACATCGAAACCTCGGAGTTGCTTTCTTCCCGTGAGGTCCTCGTAACTTCCCGGGTCCAGTTCTTATGTGGCACCTGCAGTTCCGGGGTATCTTCGATGGAAACGATCTTGGAATTGGGAGGGAGAAAGGTGGTCACTGCGTTCATCATGGTGGTTTTTCCCGAAGCCGTTTCCCCGGAAACAAAGCAGTTCATCCCTGCCCTGAGCATCATCCACATGTAAGCAGCCATTGTGTAGTCGAGGGTCCCGAATTCGATCAGCTCGAGGATTGAGATTGGGGTTCCCATGAACTTTCTGATTGTGAAGTTGCTGCCCCGCTTTGAGACATCTTCCCCGAAGACGATGTTGATCCTGGACCCGTCGGGAAGTGCAGTATCAACAATGGGGTCCCGGTAGGTAATGGGTTTACCCACCTTTTCGGACATCTGTATGACAAAAGAGTTGAGTTCCTCCATCTCCTGAAACGAGTTTGTCGTCTTCAGGGCAGAAAAAACCTTGTGTTCTACAAAGATCCTGCCAAGTCCGCTGCAGCTGATATCTTCTATGTTCGTATCCGCAAGCAAGGGCTCCAGCACCCCCATCCCTACCTTGTCCCTTATCATGAGATATTTGACGGCTCTGAATTCTTCGGGTGTTACCTGGACTTGCTGCTTATTTTTATTATTGAAAACCCGGCCAACATTCCTGAAACATTTGTTTAAGAGCCCCTTTGCGTTTTCATCCTTTTCCCCTGATTTTTCCCCATCGCCCTGTTCTGCTTCTTCTCCATTGCTTTTTTTCGTTTCTCCTGATTTTTTTCCCTTTCCCCTTTTTGCTTCCCCTGCTTTTCCCTCTGGATTTCCCTCTGGATTTCCCTCTGGATTTCCCTCTGGATTTCTCTCTAACGTTTCATTTACAATGCAGACCTTTTCAAGCACTTCTTTTAGCAGTCTCTTTCTCTCTTCAGGGTCTTTCGTATTTACTTCCAGGTCCTGGACAACGTCTACAAGCACTCTTTCCACATCTGTCAGGAGGCTGTCAACGTTCTGGAAAATAGAGGGCTCGATAGGAATGTAATAGTTTCTCATGTCTTCATTATCCGGATAAATATGGACAGCAAGCCCTCCTCCTATGGGGTAGATCAGGTTGGGGAACCTCTTGTTTTTCAAAGCCCTTGATATATGGGGATAGAATTCCGGAATGCCGATTTCTTCAAGTGGAACCCTGCACAGGTAGTCAAGGATGTGGCGGTTTTCTTCCCTGTCCACGAATTCCTTAAATTCGGGAGAAAGCCTGGCATACACTTGCTTTCGGGAACGTCCGCCGTTATCCGGGCCAGGCAGCGGGTCAAAAGGCAGAGCTTCCATTTTCAAATCCTCATCCGGTTTTTCGTTCTTCTGTCGCCGAAATCTTTCTACCGCTTCTTCCGGATCCTTCACTTTTCTCCAGTATATTTAAGTCCCGGTTTTCAGGTTTCACTGCTTTATTTTTTTCAGTTTCAGCTGTTTTTTCTGCTGATCTTTTTTGGTCTACTAACTTTTCTTCTACTGGTCTTCCTTCTATCTTCGTATTTCCAGGGGTTAGCGGATTTCCTTTTTCAGGCCTTCACTTTCGAGACCGGGATGATTTTCAACCCGTATTCGCTTTCTACATCAAAACTCAGCATGTTGCCGATTTCCTTCCTTGCTCCCCGGAGCTTCTGGATTTCCATGGTCTTTATCCACTGGTCCCCTACATGTTCTATCCTGAGTTCCATGTAGGCGTCGCAGATTGATCTTATCCGGGAGAGAAGTGCTTCTGAGAACGAATAACCGTGGACGCTTATGAGGATGGTTTTTCCCCTATCGCAGAGCTTTACACATTCGGTAAAAAAGTTTAATATGGCATTTTCCGGGGAATTCACGACAAAAGCTGTTAGGGAATCGATAAGGACAAGCTCTTCTTCACTTCTTTTGATGCATTCGAGGAGCATCAGGAGCAGTTTTTCACTAATTTGGGGATTTTCTTCAATGTAGTTAGCGTCTATTTCGAGTATTCTGGACCTTCCTATTATGAAATAGTCGTAGACGTCAAGGGCCAGCTTTTCCATCTGCCTCAGCATATCTTTTGCTGTCTTTTCAGTCGTAAGGGCGAGCACGGTTTTTCCCTGGTCCAGAGCTCCCCACATAATCTGCTGCAGGAGGATGGATTTGCCACTATCGTTTCCTCCTTCAAGCAGGCTCAGGGAACCAACAGGTACGCCTCCTTCCATCTTCCTGTCAATCTCCAGGTGTCCAAAAGATATGACCTCAAGAGGGGCTTTTTCCTCCCCCGTAATTTCTTCTAGCATTTCTTCAAGGGAGTCCTCTGCGCCAAATAATGATCCATTCCCCTGAATTTCCTCCCCCGGAGCCCTGTCACTCATCTCTTTCCCCATCCAATTCTTTATTTTTCAGTCTTTAATGTCCTTTTTCTACACCAATCTTCATGGATTATCTTTCAGTTTTCAATCCCCTTTTATACTAATCTTAACGGGTTTCATTTCTACCTTTTAAAATATACCGAATCTCCCGCTCCATTCGGGGTTGTTACCTGTATCCAGTTTTCACTGTTGTTCCCTATGGGGTCTGAGGCATTCAGCCTGACCTGCATTTCCATTATCTCCCCTGCGTCAAAGATCCCGGGGTTTATCAGGTCGGGGGAAATGCTGTGCACCTTCCAGTGGTTCCCGGCAAGAGGGGCAGTTTCTTCTTGGTACGGAGCCCAGACGGTTTTTGTTGTGTTGGATGAGTTGCAGTACAGGACGATCACATCCATATATTCGAAATCCCCGATTTTCACGGCTCCGGTGTTATTAACGGAAAGAAGGATATCAACACCGTCTGTTGTGGCCCCTATTATCTCTATTTCTGTTTTGAGCATCTCGTTTTTGTTTTCCTGCATCTCCACGAAAGAATCCGAAAGCACGTCTGCCATGTAAAACCCTCCTCTGGAGCAGACATAGGATGCAAGAAGAATGGCTGAAACCGAGACCATTGCTGCAATGATTGACCCAAACCCCATTATGCCACCTCATTATGCCACCGTGAAATAGGTCTCTTCCGAAACTCCGTTGTACGCATTGAACTTGATGAAATATTTTTCTCCGCTTACAAACGCATAAGATTCTGAAAGTTTAATTGTGATTTTAAGCGTCTCTCCGGTGTCCCAGTTGTCATCCGCACCCTGTTCTATTGAATAGCTCCAGGTCGGCGTCGAACTTGCGCTTTCGTCATACGCTATCCGCTCAAAGTTCCCGGCCCGGCCGAAAAAAAGGTCCGATTCATCTATCAGACCTGAGGATATCTGGCTGCAACCTATGTTCTTGACCCAGACGCAGACCTCCGTTTCATCGGAGCTAACCATTTCATGAAGTATCGCCGTATCTGTCAGGATCTGGTCCCCCATTGCGTCTGCGCGGCTCATGATGGGGTCCCCTGCGGTAATGACGGAAGGGTACACGGCTGAAATAAATGCAAATGCACAGATTACGGAAGCTGTCGTTAGAATCGCAGCACTTATCGAATCCCCACTCAATAGTTTGCCCCCCGGCTTATTTCCTGGCCTGGCCTTTTCCCTGTTTTCTCTCGAATTCAGTTAAAAGCCAGTTCTGTTTTTTTGTCTTTTTTCTCCCCTTCCCAGCCGGTCTCCCCATAGATAGGCTGGATTCTTCCTCCGGATTTCCCCGGATTCAGGATTGTACTCAAATGCGAAAGCACCACTATGTTTTCCTTCATGCTTACCCTGCTTTCTTCGGCAGGTTCTTCAATGGAAAGATTTGCAATATTCTGAAGAACACCCTTTAACTCATCGGAAAGGTGTCCAGTGACGTTGTAGAGGTTCAGGAGTTCATCTAGGTTGCTGTGCCCGACAGTCCTGACCGCATAATCCACCCAGCGCATCAGTTCCACGATCATGGGGGTGTCTATCTCTTTTCGCCCGGAATCTGCGGGTTCCTGTACAGGAATTTCCTGTGTTTTTCCTTCCTGTTTCACGCTCTCCCGTGCAGTTTGGATTGCCTCCGGGTTTATTGCACCTGGATTGCCTCCGATTATCCCCTGCCGTTCCTTATCAGCCGGGGAATTTCCCGGAACCGTGGGAGGGCTTTCAAATCCCTCTTCCGGGAGCTTTTCTTCGGTATTTTCTCCCTCCACCGGTATCTCTTTTTTCGGTGCCTCAACCGTCGGTGCTCCCTGGCTCTGGATTCCGCAGAAAGGATTATCTGTCCTGTTCATCTGGTCCCTGATATCTACGAGTAACTCTCTCATTTCTCCTTTTATGATCTTGAATTCGGTTTCAAGTCCGGCTACTCTTTTATCCAGTTCCATGCTAAACACCTGAAAAAAGGTTAATATCCCTCATCCGGCCCCTCAAGTTATTGAAAGTAATAAAAAGAGAGGGGGTGGGGATCACTCCCCTATTTTCGAAATTATCTCAGGCACATCACAGTGTCAATCTGCGGCGGTGTAACTCTTGATACCGGAACGATTGCACCAACTGATGGTTTGAGCTCAAGCCTGAACTCCTGGTTTACCGCAGTGGTGTTGGTTAACAGTTCGGCTCCATCGGGCACAGTGATGTTGAGTTCTACTTTCTCGTGCAGTTCAAGTACATCGTCCTCGTCATTGTCTCCCACGAATCTCTTGGACCAGGTCGTATTTGGATTATAGAGGCTGCTGTCGGTGTAAGACACGACCATCATGCCAGCATCACTATTTTCCCCTATGTCAACTGGTGACTGCCCTGCTGTAAGCTGGATAGTTGTGAGGATATAACCAACCGTGCCATCTGTACCCCCTTCTATTGCAATAACATCTCCACAAAGTTCAACAGAGGAAGTTGTCTGTTTTACACCCTCATCAATAGTTTTCTTGGCGGTATCGGAGGTTGTGAACCCGGCTCCGAGAACTACGTAAGAGAATACGGCTGCTACCACTACAAAGGCGGTCAGCACGATTGCTGATTCGAGCCCGGTGAAGGCCCGTTCGTCTTTACGGAAGATACTAAAAATCCCTTTCATGTTTTCACTCCTCATATTTTTTTGTTTTTGACTAAAAGTATATAGAAATCACTAAAGACCCCACCTCCCTACCCTGGATTTGAGCCTTATGGCTATCGGGTGGTTAGTAGTTCTTCCAGTAAATGACCCCTATATACATACCCACAATTTTACAACAGATAGTATAACTTTACTAACATATTAACTTTGCCCAAATAATTTTATAGTTACTATATCTGCATTTATTCTAAAAAATTGAATTTAAACAAAAAAATTGTTTAATCCTGGGCTTATTTTGAGAATTGATATTTCAAATCTCAGGAACTTTGGAGGAGCAGCCTTCAGTTTTTGGGATTTTTATTCCAATCTATTATAACAGATTTCCAATATTTCTTATGTTATATCCGGGTATAATATTTTTATTTTGTAAAAGAGATGTTTAATTCAATAAATTAAACAGTATATGTATTAATACAATCTAAATAAAAAATATGGGGCGGAGTTTTAATAAAATTTTTCCAACTCACGCTTTGTTTCTTCGGGGGAAAACTTCTGCCTGACAAGAGGTTTTTCCCGGATTACCGGTACCAGTTCTTCGAGGGTTTTCCGGTTGTTTTTAAAGAAAATTCCGTTAGGAATCCTTTCTCCCCATTCCAGGGCTCTTTCGAAGGCTTTGAGGCGGTCGGAGGGGTCGTATCCCTCTTCAAGTTTGTATACCCGGTCCCTGTACCATTTGAACGTATTTACCTTGTTGAAGGTCACGCAGGGCTGGAGGATGTCCAGGAGGGCGAAACCTTTGTGGGAAATGGCGGCTTTCATTAATTCTTTCAGGTACCTGGGATCGCCTGCAAAGCCCCGGGCAACAAAGCTGCAGTCCAGGGAGATTGCCAGGGCAAGCGGGTTCATGGGTTCCGAGAGAGAGCCGAAGGGCTGGACCTTCGAACGGGTGCCCTGGTCCGAGGTGGGAGAGGCCTGGCCCTTGGTCAGCCCGTAGATCTGGTTGTCGTGCACGAGCAGGGTTACGTTCGGGTTCCTGCGGATGGCGTGGATGAAATGGTTTCCCCCTTCCCCGTAGCAGTCCCCGTCCCCGGCAACGGCGATCACGTGCAGGGCATCGTTGGCAAGTTTTGCGGCTGTAGCGACAGGGAGAGTCCTTCCGTGCAGCCCGTTGAAGGTGTGGCATTTCATATAGTGAGGCAATTTCCCACTCTGGCCTATCCCGGAGACAAGCAGGACTTCCCAGGGCTCTATGTCAAGTTCCACCAGCGCTTGCTTGAGGCTTGAAAGGATCTGGAAGTTCCCGCAGCCCGGACACCAGGCAGGGACCTGGCCTTCATAGGCTTCAAATGTAGGCATGCAAATCCTCCTTCAGGCTCTCAATGGTAAAGGGCCTCCCGTCGTAGCGCGTGATCAGGTGTGTAAACTCAAATCCGGTTTCGGCCCTGAAAAGCTTTGCAAACTGTCCGGAGGCATTGTTTTCGATACAGATTGCAAGGTCTGCATTTTCCAGAAGGTCCAGATAGTCGAACCTGTCGCTTTCCGGGAGAGGGTATATTTCGCTGAAATGCAGCATCGAAATCTTCTGCTCCTTCGAAAAGATGTCCACGACCTCTCTTATCACCCCGTAGGTAGAGCCATGTCCCACAAGCACGATTTTTGGGGATGCGTCTCCGTAAAGGTACGGAGCTTCCATTTCTTTCCGGATAAGGGGCATTTTTTCCAGGAGCCTTTTTCGGACCATTTCTATCCGGGTTTCCGAGTCTTCAATGATATGCCCTTTCTCATCGTGTTCATCACTGTCTGTTACGACCAGGTGTTTCCCGGCTTCTCCCGGGACTGCAAGGAGGGAGACGCCTGTGCCGGATAAGGCATGGCGTTTGTATTCCCCGGAACCTTCAAGGTCCGCTTCACGGAGGCGGTAATCGTTGTAGATAAGGCGTCCCGGGTCGAAGCCCTCAAAGGTCCACTGGGAATCTCCAAGGTACTGGTCGGATTGGATAAAGATGGGGACCTGGTACTTCTCCGCAAGTTCGAAGGCTTTGTTTGTCAGGTGGAAAGCCTGCTTCGGGGTTCCCGGGTCGAAGATGACCCTGGGAAATTCCCCATGTCCCGCATAAAGGACAAAGAGGAGGTCTGCCTGTTCGGTCCGGGTTGGAAGGCCCGTTGCCGGGCCCGGGCGCTGTATTTCGGCTATCACGATCGGGGTCTCGGTCATGCCTGCCAGGGAGAGGCCTTCTACCATCAGGGCAAACCCTCCTCCCGAGGTCCCTGTCATGGCTCTGGCCCCGGCAAAGGAGGCACCTATCGCCATGTTAATGGCTGCTACCTCGTCTTCTGCCTGTTCGACAATTATCCCGTGCTCCCCTGCTTTTGAGGCAAGGAAATTCATGATCCCGGTGGAAGGTGTCATCGGGTAGGCGGAATAGTACTTGCAGCCGGACATAAGGGCTCCCAGCCCTATTGCCTGGAGCCCGTTTATCAGCATGAGTTTCCTGTTCCCTGTTTCCTCAAGCCTGAACGCTTCACAGCGGGGACAGCTGGAAAGGGCGTAATCGTATCCTGCCCGGGCACAGGCAATGTTTTTCTCGATTATTTCGTCCCCTTTCTTCTTGAATGCCGTTTTCAGGATTCCTTCCAGGGCTTCCAGCCCCATCCCCAGTATCCCCAGCACGGCTCCTGTTGCCACGGTATTTACCATTACCCTGTTCTTCCCCACATCAAGGGCAATTTTTTTGAAAGGTACGTCTATGAATTCCGGCTCTTCGAATGTCTTTTTGATGCTTTCGGAATCATAAAGGATTATCCCCTCTTCTCCCAGGCTTTTCCTGTGCGTCTCGATTGTGTTCAGGTCAAGGGCTACAAGGATGTCCAGAACGTCCCTGGACGCCGTCACCCGCCTGTCTGAAAAGCGGACCTGGTAAAAATTATGTCCTCCGCGGATCCGGGACATGTAGTCCTGGTGCGTAAATACATGAAAACCGTTTCGGGAAAAGACTTTTGCAAGAGCGCCTCCAATGGTTTGCAGGCCCTGCCCTGCTTCTCCCCCTACTCGTAGCGTGTAGTCCAGAAATTTTACCCCCCGGTGTTTTCTGTTACTTTTGTTCGAATCAGAACTATGCCGCTGAATACAAATAATTAATAATAATAACTGAAATTATCCGTCTCTACAAATGCAGGCAGCACATTTTTCTTTTTATCTTTCTTCATGTGCGTTCTGCTGCTGATCTATTACAGTCTCCCCCTGAACATATATTATAATTAGTGCTTATATAATCTTGCTTCCGATACTGAAATTAATTAAATTTCCCTATGAGAAAATCGAGACATTCAAGTACTTAATAGATGAATACCCTTTATCCAAAAAAAAGGCAGAGTAAACGCAGGAATAAGATTTTTCATATTTATCAGGTCTTTTCCAGAGAAAAATCAAACTTTCTCGAGGAAACAAAAAAGGTTCTGCTGGATAATAATGGATTCCAGGGCCATGTAGAAATTCTGGACAGCGGAGGAGAATAAGTTAAGATGACATTGAGTGATTTGATAAAAGATTTCTTCATGAAAGGCAGGGGAGTAGCTCTTGGGTTTCCTCTTATCTTTCTTGGAGCTGTTCTCTTTACGGTCAACAAAGTCCTTGGTGGAATAACTGTATTAATCGGGATTATTTTACTTTCACTGAGTGATTATTTCCTTGAAAACGAGGACGATGAGCTGGATGAAGATATATAATAACCATTGTTAAACTCATTGGAATGCTGGCAATTCTGGCATTCCGAAAGTCCTAAAAATGCTTCTGATTATGAATTTTCCAAAAATAATTAAAATAAATATAGTGTTTTCCCGAAAAGGAAACAGGCTGTCAGAACGAGTCCTAGAATCAGTATTTCCATATGCAGCAGGGTGTACAATATTGCAAAGCATATAATAAGAGTAACTGCACAGGCCAGATTATCAATAGGGTTGCTCATGCATGTCTCCATATCCTATTTAGAAGCGTGTACTGTAATAAGCGTTTCTACTTTGTATAAAATTTTAATAATAACCGGAAGTATAATAAACCAGGAATAACTCTGCCCCTGGCAGACAAAACAGCAGTATTAACGTAAGTTTCCTTGAAATGCCCGGCACTTCTAAATTATGATTCAAGGACCCGGTTCTTTTTTAAAAATAAAGCCCCATCAATGCTAAAAAAGTTGGTGAGTATGGGGGTGCCTGATAATAAAGGGTTTTTCTGAAAACATCGGACTTTTCTCAAAAAACTTGAAGGAAAAAAGGAGGGGGAAGGGGAACGAAAAAAAGACCGGAAAAGAGGACGTAGGGACTGGAATAAAAAAGGGACTGGAATAAAAAAGGGACTGGAATAAAGACCGAGGGCCTGAAATAAAAAAAGGGGAAGAATAAATTAATAAATTTTTCAGAACTTCCCGCGACCGAGCTGAGCGTGTGCCCTGGCGAGGTGGCCTGCTGCCTGGGCTCCTATAAGGGAAATCTCTCCTGCGAGCACGGTGGCTGCAACGATTTCCGCAAGCTTCCTGGCATTTGCTCCCGGGGGGTCTCCTGCGCCTGCGGCTCCGAGGAGGTTCAGGCATTCCCTCTGGGTACCCAGGCCTGTTCCTCCTCCCACGGTTCCCAGGGGAAGGGCAGGAAGGGTTACTGTGCAGTGGATTTCTTCATATTTTGTAAGTTCCATGCTCGTGATTGCGGTGCTGCCTTCGACAACGTGGGCTGCGTCCTGTCCGCAGGCAAGGTAGATTGCGGCAATAATGTTTGCGGCGTGGGCATTGAAACCGATCGCTCCTGCTCTTGCCGAGCCCAGAAGGTTTTTGCTGTAGTTCACCTCGGCCATGGACTCAGGAGTGCATTTCAAGGTATTTTTTACGATTTCTGCGGGGATGGTCACCTCAGCCACAACGGTCCTTCCTCTCCCAAGGATGGTGTTTATCGACGCCGGCTTTTTATCGGTGCACATGTTGCCTGACAGGGAAATCGGTTCTGCTCCGAATTCGTCCTCGATCAGGTGGAGTACGGCGTTAGTTGCGATGGTCACCATGTTCATGCCCATGGCGTCCTTTGTGTCATAGGAGAACCTAAGGTACACATAGGTCCCGGCAACGAAAGGTTTTACACTGAGGAGTTTTCCGAAGCGTGTGGTCTTTTCGGCGACCTCTTTCATCTGTTCGAAAATTGCGGGACTTTTTACCCATTCATAAAACTTTTTAGCCCGGTCAAGGCTTTCGAGTTTGAAAACAGGAGCCCGTGTCATTTCGTCCTCGAAGATCCTGACATTTGCTCCCCCGCATTTCGTAATGGCTGAACAGCCGCGGTTTACGCTTGCCACCAGGGCTCCTTCGGTCGTGGCAAGGGGTACATAGTACTCGGAGTCTGCGTATTCCCCGTTTACTTTCAGACGCCCCGCAACCCCCAGGGGGAGCTGGATTGCCCCGATCATGTTTTCGATATTCTTCTTTGTTGTAGTCTCCACATCGAAGGAAAAGTTCTGGATATGTTCGAACTCAAGTTTTGCAAACTCCTGAATCGCAAGCCTCCTGAGCTTCACGGCAGTTTCAGGGTCCGCAACTTCTTCAATTTTGCGAAGGGCGATATCTCCGTCCAGGATTTTCTGTAAAAGAAGTTTTTCATTTTCATCAAGTTCATAGCTTTCTAGAGGCATGGAATCACCGAAATCTGGGTCCTTATCTTGTTTCAATAGGCTTATTGTTTCAATAGGCTCAGTTACCTTTTAATGCTAAACCAATCAGGCTTAATTAGCTTCCAATGCTATAATTCGTCATATTAATTTAAATTCGGCATTTTTATACTAAATATACTCCTATTAACATATAATTCATTCCTTAAAGTGGTTTAATTCATTCCTTTAAGTGGTTTTTTAAGTTTTTATTTTGCTCAGGACAAGTGAATTGCAAGAGTCACATAAAAAACTTTGCAAGTTTGCATGGTCTGCATTCGACGTAAAGCCGGGCTGTATCCGGTCAGAAACCATTTAGACATGATTTCTGATAGTTTAGGGCCAGGATCAGGGAAGAAGTTGAACTTTGATAGTGTCAGTTCATATGTAATTTACAAAAATTTAGAAAAGAATTTCCGTGAGCTTCCGTGAACCGGGGATTATTGTAAAAAAGTTGAAGTTGAGGGACAGGTAACGGGGTCAAAAATCGATCAGTAAGATCAGAAACTGATGATCAGCTGGTTTTCTTCCTGATACTGGAGAAACACTTCAGCAACATCTCTGGAACAGATAAACTCGATTCCTGGAATTAATTCTTCTTTTTTAAGCCCTATCATATCCGACGCGAGCTGGCAGCAACGGAACTCCACTCCCATCTCGATGCACTCCTGCATCATGGCGTCATATTTGGGCGACCCCCTGGTCTTGTCTTTCTTTCCAAGTAACACTCCCATGGGCCCCCAGAGAATTACCAGTACATCAAGCCCCTTACTCCGATAGTACTTAGCAAATTTGAGGGTTTCCTGCGGGCTGGTGCTTTCATACACCATATTTTTGAGCAGCAGTAATACCTTTTTGACCTTTGTCATAAAAACCCCATGGCCTGAATAATACTTTTCTGAAACAGATTACTTTGATGTATATAAAGTTTCACATTGGAATTATATAAATATGGATTTCTTCCGACTTTTATTAAATAATTCTAGCGCATTACTAATAAATAAGGACTGTTTACATGATCCGCAGCCTCAAAATATTTCCGGATGCTCTGGTCTCCGTCAGTTAAATTGAAATAATTTTTAATGTGCCAGCTGCTCTGGTCCCCTTCAGTTAAATTGAAATAATTTTGAATGTGCCAACTGCTCTGGTTCCCCTTCAGTTAAATTGAAACAACTTTGAATGTTCCAGCTAATTAACTCCAGACCACTTCAAACCCTTAGATAATGAATACCTTTTCTGCTTTAAACCTTTTGAACCGTCGGAACCCCAAACCTCCTATTAAACTCCGGCTGTTGCAAACCCTGATGCCGGCTCCTTTATTTCTTGAAATTACCGGGTACCTGTACTTTCGAGTTGCTTAGTCTCTGAACCCCGTACCTTTGAGCTTTTAAAGCCACTGGGGCCCTATTTTGGAGCTGTTGAAGTTCCTGAACACTGTAACTTTGAGTTTTTGAGCCAATTATCCCTTACCCAATGGTTATGTTTCCTAACCACCCATTCAAATCTTTGAGCCGATAATCCCCGGATATCTTAAGGAATTACCTCTAATTCCGGTTCGAGATTGACCATTAACGGGAATTGGTCAGGTAGATGCTGTACCTGTACTGGACTATAATCCTTTGCTGCTGAGCCTTTTTATTGTTAAGCAGGGCAAGGGTTTCATTCAGCTCGGTTGCCAGATCGCTGACACTTACGTCGTCCTCAAGGACTTTGAGTATGCCGTACTCTTCTTCCAGCTGTAAGGTCCTGTCATTCTTGAGTTCCTCAAGTATGTCATTTCCGAATGTATAGGCTTCCTCGGTCACAGGTTCTGCGTTTTCAGGGGCTTTGAGGGGTGCGCTTCCTCGGGGGTTTTTGGGTTCGGTTTCATCTCCCCTGTTCACAAAGACCGGCCCACTGCTTTTTATCTGATTTACGGTTTTTTTCTTTGTAAACTTCCGGATAAAGCTTTTTATTGATTCCATTAGCTTTTCGATTAATTTTATCATACTTTTACCTCATTATTCCAGTGGCTGGCAAATCCTTAGCTCTCTTTTCCTGATCCGTAATTCTGCCTCCGGGGTTTCCAGTGCAGACACCGTTTCACTGGTTCTTTCTTCAAAATTTCTTAAAAATCAAAGGAGAATATCTTTCCCACAAAAAGTGGTACGACCAGTATCATCAGGGCTGAAATAAGGCACATGACCGCTCCGTAAAAATATATCTTGTAGTTTCCTCCTCCATCCACTACTTTTACGACCAGGGAATCCGCGATTGTAAGGATTATAATTGCCCCTATGGTGAATTTATACAAAAAATCTATATTACTCCCTACACTGAACATGCTCATGCCAAGTCCCGCCGTACTGCTTGCTCCCTGGAACTCTGAAAAGTGCGAATCGTACATCTGCGTCAGGACTTCACTGAATTTTTTCATCATTTCAATAATGAATATGAGCAGACCGGTCATCACGGCATGCATTACCACGTTCAGGCCTATGAATCCCTTGCTGACCATTTTTCGTTTCATCCGGAGCAGGACGATTGCAAGGCTCGAAGAAGAGACAATTTTCCCTATTTCCAGAGGGTCTCCTCCCAGGTTGACCGCATGATTGTAAATTTTTGTGCACCTGTTGATCAGTTCGGAGCCGCTTTCCCCTATGAACTTTTCCCAGCACAGGTCCGGGTCCAGGTCAAGGGTAAGCCTGGTATAGAGCCTGTCTATGAGAGGTTCCAGGTGTCCGACGCTTTCCCGGTCAAGTTTTTTCATTGCTGTTGAGGTAGTGACACCCATGGTCCCTGAAAGGGAACCAAGGCTCTTTGCAAATGCGGGAAAGCTTTTGTCCCTCTGTTCTATCTTCAGGTCATCGATCATGCCCACGATCCCTATGGGAGCCATGAATGCTGCTGCAGTCAGGAAAATATAGGGGATCCGGACATTTTCATAAACAAGGACTCCCACTGCAAGGGCTCCCAGAGGGAGCAATATAAGGCTTAAAGCTGCTACTATGTGCTGTTCCCTGGATTTTTGCTCCAGGGAGTGGAGTTTGATCTCGGAGGGGGCCGAATCATATAGGATAAGTATACCCATGCCGCAGATGAAAACCATAATGAAGAGGACCAGGGCTGCCATAACCTCTACGTCTCCCATATCATAGATCATTGTCGAGATTAGTAGCATCGTCACGATAAGGGAAACCGAAACAAGGAGGGCGGTGTACCCGTCGGTCCATTTTTTCAGGGATTCGACGTCGTTTTCATACTGGTTGGAGTATATCTCTCCCATCGTTTCCCTTTCATTCATCAGAAAATCTTTCTCGGATTCTCCGGAAGCAAGAGCAGTTGCCATCCTACCAAATAAATCGCTCAGGTTACTATTGGATATTTTTTTCGAGATCAGCTTGCAGGCTTTTGAGTATTCATACCCCATTTTCACGGCAAGGATATGCATTTTTTTGAAATAGATGGCGATTGAATATTCTTCCCTTTCGGAGGCATATTTGAAGATTTTGTCCCTCTGGATGTCTGCTGTGGAAATCGCTGTCATATAGGTGAGGAGGAAGAAAATATCATCACTGGTCTTTTGATCTTCTTTCATTAGATCAGGCCCTCCTCCTCTATCTTGATCATCATTGCAAAAAGGTCATAAAATCCGGTCACTTTCGCCTCGTGCAGCTTCCTCAGGATCCGCTCTCTGCGCTCGATGTCCTTGTATATTTTTTTGGTCTGGTTCTCGGGGATCCCGAGTTTAGGGGCTATCCTGTTTTCGAGGAGGTACGAGTTCATGTCTGCTACAAATTCGAAACTGTCAGTGGAAGAGTCCCAGCGGAACACTTCAATAAAGGAGAATGTGTCGCTTACAGGGTCATACCCGACTATTTCGTTTACGCTGGTCACTCTCCTTATCATCCCTTTTCCAGGGAGGTGGATGGCGTTCTGGCAGATCACCAGGTTCAGGTTGTCCATGTAGGTCTTGGGGACATTGATAGGGTCTCCTGTGATCCTCTGGATCAGCTTTTCAACGGACGATGCGTGGAAGGTAGACATGACCGGGTGCCCTGTCTGCATGGCCTGGAAAGCGATGTTCCCTTCAACACCTCTGATTTCTCCGATCATGATCTCGTTCGGGCGCTGACGCAGGGCTGCCCTTAGGAGGTCAAACATCGAGACTTCAGAGTTGCTTTCTTCCCTGGAAGCCCTTGTCACCTCCCTCGTCCAGTTCTTGAGAGGGACCTGCAGTTCGGGGGTGTCTTCAATGGACACGACTTTCCCGTCGGGGGGGAGGAAGGTTGTAAGGGCATTTAGAAGAGTGGTTTTCCCTGATGCTGTTTCCCCCGCAATGAAACAGCTCATCCCCTGTTTGAGCAGGATCCAGAGATATGCGGCTATGGTGTAGTCAAGGGACCCGAATTCTATCAGGTCGAGGATGGACAGCGGAGTGCCTGCAAACTTCCGGATCGTAAAGTTGCTACCCCTTTTCGAGACGTCTTCCCCGAAAACTATATTGATCCTTGACCCGTCCGGGAGGGTGGCATCGACAATCGGGTCCCGGTAGGTAATGGGTTTTCCTATTTTTTCCGAAACTTTAACGACGAAGGAATTGAGGTCTCCCATATCCTTGAACGTGATCATTGTTTTCAGGCCGGAAAATATCTTATGTTCGACAAAGATGTGCCCGAGCCCGCTGCAGCTGATATCTTCTATATAGGGGTCCTTGAGGAGTGGTTCGAGTACTCCCAGCCCGACCTTGTCCCGGAGGATGATATACTTTATTGCCTGGTATTCCCTGGGGGTTACGTATATTTTTTCGATGTTTTTGAGCTTGAAGAGCTGGTTCAGGTATTTGAGGACCTTGTTTAAAAAATCAAACCATGTCCCTTTCTGTTCGGCCCCATCCTCTCTTATCACACAGGTCCTTTCAATAAGTTCGAGCAGATGGGTTTCCCTTTCTTCGGGGGTTTCGGCTTCAAGTTCGGTGCCGTCCACAAGGTCTACGAATATCTCTTCCAGGTCCATCAGGAGGCGTTCTATATCCTGGCCAAGCGTTGGCTCAATGGGCACGTAGTAGTCCCTTATATCCTCCCTGTCAGGGTAAATATGGATAGGGACTCCGTTATCCACGGCATATATGAGGTTAGGGTGTTCGAGCCCTTTCAGTGCCCTTGTAATTTTCATATAAAAGGTAGGGACTCCGATTTTGTCAAGAGGAAGGGTCTGGATATAGCCCAGAACATGCTGGTTTTCTTCCTCCTGAACAAACTCCTAAAGGTTGTCCGGGAGTCTGAAGAAACCGCATTGTGACGCATCTTCTATGAGTGTATTCGCGGATTCGAAGAGAGCTTCCTCCATTTTTCCACCTTATGCCCTTGCTTTTGAAATTGGAATTATCTTGAATCCGAAATTGGGTCTGATATCAAAACTGAAGATGTTTCCGG
The DNA here is from genome assembly GCF_000970045.1 of Methanosarcina sp. MTP4. NCBI lineage: Archaea > Methanobacteriati > Methanobacteriota > Methanomicrobia > Methanosarcinales > Methanosarcinaceae > Methanosarcina > Methanosarcina sp. MTP4. The sequence goes on along the minus strand of NZ_CP009505.1, from coordinate 2,980,714 downwards.
TTGCTTTCTGGGCTCCCCGGACCTTTGAGATTTCCATGCTTTTTACAAGCTGTTCTCCCATCTGTTCTATTTTAAGGTGGAGGTGAACATCGCAGATTGAACGGAGCCTTACGAGAAGCATCTCCGAAAAGGCATATCCGTGAGCTGTGATAAGGATGGTTTTTCCCCGGTCACAGAGTTTCTTACATCTCGTAAAAAAATCAAGTATTTCATTTTCTGGGAGGTCGACCACGAAAACGGTTAATGAATCGATAATTATGAGGTCTTCTCTGGAGCTTTCAATTGTTTTCAGCATAACCTGCAGGAGGTTTTCAGCGGTTTCCCTGTTTCCCTTTGCAAGGTTCTCCTGAATAGGGTAGATTTTTGCCCTTCCGACAATGTAATAATCCGTAATATCCAGGGCCAGGCTTTCCATCTGTTTTAGAAGGCTTCGGTTGGTGTTTTCGGTAGTAAACATGAGCACTTTTTTCTGGCCGTCAAGTCCACCCTTCATTAGCTGCTGCATAAGGACTGATTTTCCGCTGTCATTTGCCCCTTCTATTAAGCCCAGGGACGATACGGGGATTCCCCCTCCCATTTTGCTGTCAATTTCAGAATTCCCGGAAGATATGATGTCCGCCAGGGTGTCGTCTTTTCCGTACGTTTTACCCGCATCCATGTCTACCACCGGATTTGTCCGGATTTCCTTTTTTCTCTTGTTTTTCCTTGCTGCCCGGGATCGTCCCCGTGCAGGGGTTTTATATATATTTTTAATTTATTAATTTATCATGGAAGAAAAATTTCCGGATTGTATGAAGATTTTTACTCTCTTCCCCCTCGGCTGGTTTCTTTCTTCTCTCCATAGTCCCGAAGAGTTTTATCCGAGCTTTTATCCGAGCTTTTATCCGAACTTTTATCCGAACTTTTGTTTGAATTTTTGTTTGAACTTTTGTTTGAACTTTTGTTTGAATCCGTGCTCAACCTCTAAAATACTTTGATGAATGAATCCCGTTCGGGGTTGTTATTTGTATCCAGTTATTCAGGCTGTCTGTGAGAACAGCTTCCCCGGTATTCACCCTGATTCTTATTTCCATCTCTTCGTCAGGGTCAAAGATTCCGGGATTTATTGCGTCCCGGGTGATATCCCTCACAACCCAGCTGTTTTCTGCCGGCTCCGTGCCTTTAAGATAGGGGACCCAGATGGTTTTCATGGTCCCTGAGGCGTTGTAGTGGACGATAACGTCCATGCTCTCGAATTCCCGTATTTTCACCTTGCCGGTATTCCTTACCACTGCGTTGATGAAAACCCCGTTTGTGCTGATATTTTCTATTTCAATATCTGTCCTGAGGATTTCGTTGTTACTGTCCTGCATCTCTTTGATTGACCCTGAAAGTGTGTCGACCATGTAAATCCCTCCCTGCACACAGACATAGGATGCGGACAGAATAAGTGCTATAGCTATTGCCGACGAAATTATTGTTCCGAAACCCACTCAGGACACCGCAAAATAGTCTTCATCCGAGACGCCGTTGTAAGTAATAAATTTGATAAAATATTCGTTTCCCGAGCTTACCGAAGTCCTGACCGTGATCTTGATCGTGTCACTCTTCTGCCACTCCCCTGTACCGCCGTTTTCGATTGAATATCTCCAGCCCGGAACTCCAGTTCCAGTTTCGTCATAAGGGATCCTCATAAAATTCCCGCTTTCCCCGAAAAAGAGGTCCGAATTGTCGACGAGGTTTGGAGAGATATGATTATTCCCTACATTCTTTATCCAGATGTATACTTCCGTGCCTTCCGGGTTGCTGGCTGCATGAATGATCTTTATGTTCGTGTCAATTTGATCCTTGAGGATATTTGTGGAGCTTACTACCGGATCTCCCGCGCTGAGAATTGACGGGGTTACTGCAGCTACGAATCCAGCAGCACAGATGACGGATGCTATCGTGATAATCGCAGTACTTATCGTTTCTCCACTCATGGCGTATCATATCAGTTTAATGACAGTCCATTTTGCTTGCTTCCTTCTCCGTTCCGGGAACTTTTATCGTAGAAGCTTTGCGTATTCTGACCGGATTCCCCTGGGTTCAGGATTTCGTTTAACTGGGATATTACGGTAATGTTGTCTTTCATTGTTGCCTGGCTATCTTCAAGCACATCGGCTGTGGAGAGTTTTGCAATGTTCATTATGACATTTTTTGCATTCTCTGAAAGTTGTCCGGTAAGGGCATAGAGTTCCAGGACCTCCTCAAGCTTCTTCCTGCCTACAGTACTGAGTGTGTAATCGGTCCACCTCATCAGCCCTACAAGGGTATAGGTGTTGATTCCGTTTTCTATTGTAATCTTCGGAACCTCCTGGTGTGTTCCTTCGGGTTCTGCCTGTTTTGCCTGTTCTTCCTGAATCTCAGGCCCCTCTGCGATTTTCGGAACTTTCGGTGCTGGCTCCTGAGGCATTTCCTGAATTTCAAGCTGGCTTTCAGTTTTTTCATCTTCAGGATTTTCAAGTCTGAACTTCTTCACTTCAACTGCACTAAATTTTTCCTCGATAGGTAACGCTTTTGCTTCGGAGACTTCTTCGTTTTCCTCGTTAATCATATCTTCAATATCTTCTGCAGCCGGAATCTCTTTTATTTGGGGATTTTCAATTGCAGGAAACCTGTTTGTTTCCGGTAATTTTTCTCTCATCCCGGCCATATTTCCTATTGCCTGTCCCGGGCTTCGGAAGGGGTTTTCCATGTCATTGACCGTCTCCCGGACATCCAGGAGCAAGGCTTTGATTTCCCCTTTGATGATTTTGAATTCGGTTTCCAGGGTTGCGACTCTGTCCTCAATTTCCATGGCCGTACCTCATAAAAAAGAAAGGGTTGGGGGTTAATCCCCCTTTTACATTTACATAATTACTGTGAAGGCGTCAAGGTCGAAAGGTGTTGTCCTTGTTACCGGGAGGGTTGCACCGATCTTGGGCTTTACCTCAAGCTTGAACTCTCTGTTCACAGCATCATCTGCTGTCTGTAACTTGGCACTGTCCGGGACAGTAATGTTGAGTTCAACCTTTTCGTGCTGTTCGAGAACCTTGTCTCCATCATTGTCTCCAATGAAAGTCTTGCTCCAGGTTACATTGGATTCATAGAGCCCGGCGTCCCAGTAAGAGACAACAAGCATGTCATCTGTGCTGTTCTCTCCAATGTCAACGGGGGCCTGCCCGGCGGTGAGCTGGATGGTTACGAGAAGGTTGTCGAGGGTGTTGTCGGTGCTTCCTTCTACACCGATTACGTCTCCAGCGAGTTCGATGGAGGAGGTTGCCTGCTTGATACCTTCATCAACGGTTGCTTTTGCTGTGTCGGAGGTGGAGAAACCTGCACCGAGCACTACGTAGGAGAAGACTGCTGCCACGACGATGAAAGCGGTCAGAACGATTGCGGATTCAAGCCCTGTGAAGGCTTTTTCATCCTTTCCAAATCTGCCGAATAATTTGTTAAACTTCATTAGCATACACCTTTTTTCTCTATATAGTTTTTTATTTTTTTCATGCATGTGCGGGTTATTAGTTTTTTTATATATGTCTTCCCGCATGTATATATTAAAAAATTATTAGGTTTGTGCACCAACCTCTATATTTTTTTCAATATATAAATGTTTACTAAAATAACATTATTATAATAATCCTTTTTACCTTTTCTTAAAAATAATTTCAAGAATAATAAGAAATTTTTTATTATATCTTTTACTTTTTACTCTAAAAACAGTGTCATGCAAATCTTTGTAATCTTATTTATCAATGCTATAAACTTTATATTTTCATGAGTCATTTTATATATCTATCTTTATTATCACAAACTTTATATACTATGCATTCTCCCCTAAATGTCTAATCTTTTTTAGTATATTATTCACGATCGTTCTTCGTTAATCTCTTTTTTCAATGGGTGCGATATTGGGCTTCACCCTTTTGATATTGTATGAATATTTCTTTATCGGGTTCTTGATAAGCAGGGCAGATTCATAATTTTTTTAGGTATATATAAAATGAGTTATCTAAATAAACTACTATGATATTGATAAACTACTATTAATTTACTTAACTTATAATTAGTTCAATGAAATAATGGGTGTTATAAAAATTGAAATTAAAGAAAAGAGGCAATTGAAATAATTGAACTTAATCAAAAACAACCTGAACAAAACCTCTCTGATAAAAAGCAAATGAAAAACAGCCTGAACAAAAACGATCTGAAAAAGAGCAAATGAAGAAAAGCAAATGATGATGATCCCGGAGAGTTCCGGTAAAAGCTGCAAAATTATATCACAAAAAATTCATTTTTTAAAAATTAAAGGGGAGGTAAGCCGGAGCTTACCTGACGATTACAACAACAACCCCGTTGACGTCAAGGACGTCGACTTCCCTGCCGGCGGAAATAACTTCTTTCCTTATCTCAACGGCTTCGGGCTCGAGTTCGATTGTTTCTCCGTTTACGTCCACAACGATTTTTCCGGAGGCTGCCTGTTCCTCAATAACTGCAGGGTCTGCTGCTTTGAGGGCTTTTACGATTGCTCCTGCTTCTTTCCTGAACCTGGGGCCCAGGATACCCATGTCCGGTTTGACTTCTACGGGCACGTGTTCGAAAGAAGGAGCGCCTTCGATCAGTTCTACTTCCGTGTTCGTGGCGCCTGTAATGTCTCCTGTGTCGATGTTTGCGTTATAGAGCTCAATCTTCTTCAGGGGGGCGTTCAGGGCAATTTTCCGGTCCGACTTGTACCTGCGGACTTCACTCGTGATGTCTTTGATAAGTTCTCCTGCAGCTTCGAATTCCTTGCTGATCAGGCTTTCGTCCGCTTCAGGCCAGGGCTGTGTGTGGACGCTTTCCCTGCCGAGTCTGGAGTAGAGCTCTTCTGCGAAGAAGGGGACGAAGGGTGCGAGCAGGCGGGAGAGGGTGTCCGTTGTCCTGTAGAGCACGTACTGTGCGGCTTTCTTGCCTTCGGGCTCGTCGCCGTAGAGCCTGCCTTTCACAAGTTCCAGGTAGTTGTCAGCAAGGACTTCCCAGGCAAAACCCCTGATGGCCTTGAAGGTGGAATCGAACTGGTAGCCGTCCATTTCTTCTGTGGAGCTCTGTACGAGCCTGTTCAGTTTGCTCAAGAGCCACCTGTCGATTGCTAGCAGGTTTTCTGTCTGGAAGTTCTCAGCGTCTTCAGACCCGAATTCTTTCAGGTGGGACATGGAGAAGCGGTAGATGCTCCACATCTTCTGGAGGAACCTGGAAGCTGAGACCACATCCTTCCACCTGAACATAACGTCCGAACCGGTGGAGCCGCCAACGGCACCCCACTGCCTGAAGGCATCAGCACTGTAGTCCTTGAGAACTTCTTCGGGAGAGATAACGTTTCCAAGCGACTTGCTCATCTTGTGCCCATCCGGGCCGAGCACCATCCCGTTGACCACGATGGAGTCCCAGGGCCTTTTGCCTTCCAGGGCCAGACTCCTGAGGATCGTGTAAAAAGCCCAGGTCCGGATGATGTCATGCCCCTGGGGGCGGATCTGGGTCGGAAGCCGCAGTTCCCGGTCGCTTTCCCAGCCCGATACGTGCAGTGCGGTGATAGACGAGTCCATCCAGGTGTCCAGCACATCGGTTTCAGGCTCAAACTCCGTGGAGCCGCAGGTACAGGCTCTCTTTGGTACGTTTTCATTGGGGTCGATCGGGAGCCAGCTTTCCTCGGCGATCATTACTTCCCCGCAATGTTTGCAGTACCAGATGGGAATAGGGGTTGCAAAGATCCTCTGCCTGGAAATGCACCAGTCCCATTCCATGGTCCCTGTCCAGTTCTCAAGCCTGACCTTCATGTACTCGGGGACCCACTCTATCTCGTCGGCTTTTTCCAGGATGCCTTTCTGGTTGATCTTGACAAACCACTGGGGCTCGGAAAGGATTTCAATGGGTGTGCTGCAGCGCCAGCAGAGTCCTACATTCTGGTCCAGGGGTTTCTGGTCGTAGATGAAGCCTTCGGACTTAAGGTCCTCGATGACAACCTGCCTGCACTCCTTAAGACCCAGGCCTTCGTACTTGCCTGCTGCTTTTGTCATCTTTCCTTCTTTGTCGATGGCTTTGATAAGGGGGAGGTGATGCTTGGTCCACCAGCGTACGTCCTGCTTGTCCCCGAAGGTACAGATCATAACTGCGCCTGTCCCGAACCCGGATTCGACTGCGTCGTCTGTGATTAGGGGAACTTCCTGCCCGAAGAGGGGAACTTTGATCGTTTTTCCCACGAACTCTTTATAACGCTCGTCTTCTGGGTGAACGGCCACAGCCACACAGGCAGCCATGAGTTCGGGCCTGGTGGTGGCGATGTCGACCTTATCGAAGTGGACGAAGTTCAGCTTTGTCTGCCCTGCTTCGTACTCGACTTCCGCAAAAGCGATGGCAGTTTCACAGCGCGGGCACCAGTTGACCGGGTGTTCTTCATGGTAGATATGCCCGCCGTTGTACATTTTGACAAAGGACTTCTGGGTCTTTACGAAGTACTCGGGTTCCATGGTGACGAATTCGTTGCTCCAGTCCACGGAGAAGCCCAGGCGCAGCATGGTCTGGCGCATCTTATCGATGTTTCCGGCAGTAAGTTCCCGGCACATCTTACGGAATTCCGCTCTTGGGACCTGGTTTTTCGTAATTCCGTGGATTTCTTCAACCTTTACTTCGGTAGGCAGCCCGTGGCAGTCCCAGCCCTGGGGAAACATAACGTTATACCCGCGCATCCTCTTATAGCGGGCGACAAAGTCGATATAGCACCAGTTAAGGGCGTTTCCGATGTGGAAGTTGCCTGTGGGATATGGTGGGGGGGTATCAATGATATACTGGGGGCGGGAGTCTTCTCCCCAGTTGAAGTGGTACATGGAGAGGTTCCACTGCTCCATCCATTTCGGTTCAACTTCATGAGGGTTATATTCTTTTGGAATTTCCGATTCCGTCATGTAAAAACACTCCGATGATTGGGGAATAGTGTAAGAATTTCTTGGCTTTTAGAGTGCTTGCGATTATTTAAATATATCTGGTTTGGGGCAGATACGAGAGCTCCAATCTAAAAGCCGGAATCGCTGTAACCTTCCACTCTTTATAAAGAAAACGGGTTAAAAAGCAGGAAATAGGTCGAAAGAGGAGAGTTTGAAAAAAAGGGTTTCTTTATAAAAAACCTTTAAGTGCTTTTTTGACTTTTAAGTGCCTTGCTTTTCCCGGAAGGATGATTCAGGAATAATGGGGAAATGTAAGAATATGTTAAATTAAATTTTTTTCTTTATTCCTTCTATATTTTCTCTTTATTCTTTCTTTAAGCATAGCGCCAGGCATCATGGATGTGCATCGCATTCATCCCCAGGCTCTGGGGCGGATATATGTCGTTTTCAGGGGTGTCTCCGACGGAGAGAACTTCGTGGGGTTCGAGGCCCAGCTGGTCGAGAGCCATTTGAAAGAGCCGGGTATCAGGTTTCTTTATTTTGTGGTCTGAAGAGAGGATTACATGGTCAAAATAATCATATAAGCCTAAGAAACGTAATTCCTGTTCAGTAAAGACCCTCTGGGCATTGGAAACGATGCATTTGGGAACATGCCTGTATTTTTCAAGAAGTGCCCGGCTCTGGGGGTAAGCTTCCAGCTTTTTGATGGATGCGGTCCTGAATATTTTCGCAGTTTCGATACCCAGCCAGCAGGGGTCAATTTCACGGTAAGCGTTTTCGGCACAGATCTCTGCAAATATCTCTTCGATACGGATGTCGGGGTGCTGTTGTCCGGAGTTATTTAGCCGGTCTATGACCTTCCACTTATATACTTCTCTTAGCCTTTCGGGTTCTATCCTTACTCCCTGGTAGAGCATCCAGTGGCTGACACGCTGGTTAGTTTCCCTGCTTCTCTCATCGGTTTTAATGTTGATGAGGGTTTTATAACAGTCAAAAATTAAGCCTTTTATCCTTCCGTTTTGTAGCATTGATACCCTCCAATTTAATTTCTTCATTTTTTTCAATATTTCTTCTTTTTTCGTTTTGTCTATGATTTTTTCTCTTATTACCTCTAATAATACGGATGAATATATAGTTTGCCCAAATACCTATATATATTGCTCATACATCTATATACTTTGGCTTCTTTCAAATGGACAGCTGATAAGATTCGGCCATAAAAATTCAACGCAAAATCCCCGAATCTTCAGGGCAGAGGCAGTTGATCCTGAGAGACAGGGCAGAGGCCGGATACAAGACCAAAATACCAAATATATTAAAAAAGATTTCGGAATTTTTTCCGGAAATCGGAAGAGTGGTGGGAAATGTGACAGAATGGTATGGATATTGAAAAAATGGCTATAGGATGTGTATAAAAAAGGAGGGGGAAGCAACAAGGGAAGACCCGGGCTATCCGGGCCGCTTAACAGGCTTGAATTGTGAAGACGCTTCTTATTTTTTCAAAGTTAATCTTTTACCCCATAAAACTCCCAGGCATCCTCGATCTGCATGGCGCACATCCCGAGTTTGTGAGCGGGCAGAATCTCATTTTCATATGAGTCTCCGATGGACAGTACACACTTTGGTTCGAGTTCCAGTCCCAGTTTCTTGAGCGCTTCCATGAAGAGCCTGAGGTCCGGTTTTTTATATCCGAGGTCTGAGGAAAATATCACGAAATCGAAGTAGTCGTAGAAGCCAAGGTATCTCAGTTCCATTTCGGAAAAGACCCGCTGCCCGTTGGAGATTATGCATTTAGGAATGTTTATACAGTGCTCGATCAGCTTTATGCTCTGGGGAAAGGGCCGGAGTTTTCGGATAGACGCCGCTCTGAATACCTTTGCGGTTTCGACTCCCAATTTTTTTTCATCAATTCTCCAGACTGCGTGATCTTTGCAGATCTCACTGAAGACCTCTTCCACCTTTACTTCCGGGTATTCTTCTTCGGACCTGTCCATCCTTTCCTTTACTTTCAATTCATAAGTATGCCGCAGTTTTTCAGGCCTGATCTTTACACCCTGGTATGCAAGCCACATTGTCACCCTTTCGTAGGTCTCCATGTCATCTTCGTCAGTGTGGATATCGATAAGAGTCTGGTAGCAGTCAAAGATGATCCCTTTTATGGGACTCCCCTCACATACGGTTCTTGTTATCGAAACCCTTTCTATCACAGGTGGGACACTTAGTTCTCCGGTCTTTTCCATCCGGTAGCTTTTAAGTACGCTTTCGATTCCTTCCCCCTGTATCTTGTAGCTTTCCAACATATTTCCTCTCCCTGAAGTGCCCACTCACAGAATCTCTTTCCTTAACATGTCTTCCACAAAATATCTTCCTCTTGAACTATATTATTCACGTTTCCTTATATGTTTATAGGTGAAGTTTCTTTTTAATCAATAGACAAATTTCTAAAAAGTCATAATCTATGTAAAAAAGGTGCTTAAAAAATGTACTCATATGTGGCTTTTCAAAATTTTCAAAGCTTTTTTAAAAAAGAATTTACGGGGTTAACTCCCGTGTTATAGGTTCATTTCTTCAGTCCGAACTTCTCCCAGGCTTCCTCAATTTGCATGGCCCGCATCCCCAGCTTTCTGGCAGGGAGGAGCTCATTTTCATAGGAATCTCCGACAGACATCACGCACTTGGGCTGGAACTCTAGGCCCATCCTCTTAAGTGCGGTCATGAAAAGCCTCAGGTCCGGTTTCTTGTACCCGACGTCCGAGGAAAAGATCACGAAATCGAAGTAGTCATAAAGTCCCAGGTACCTCAGTTCAAGTTCGGAAAAAACCCGCTGCCCGTTGGAGATGATGCATTTCGGGATATTGATGCAGTGCTCGATCAGTCTTATACTCTGGGGAAACGGGAGGAGTTTTCGGATTGAAGCAGCCCTGAAGACCCTTGAGGTGTCAACACCCAGGCGTTTTTCGTTGATCCTCCACACTGCATTTTCCCCGCAGATCTCTGCAAAAACCTCTTCAACCCTCACCTCGGGGTATGTTTCCGGAGACTCGTCCATCCTTTCCTTTACCTTCAGCATATAGGAATCCTTGAGTTTCTCCGGTTTTACATCGACTCCCTGATATGCCAGCCACCTGCTAACCGTTTTATAGGTTTCATGGCTGTGCTCATCGGTGTCAATATCAATAAGGGTCTGGTAGCAGTCAAAAATGACCCCTTTGATCTGGCAGCTTTCAAATATTTCTTCTCCTTCTTCTTCTTCTTCTCCTTCTTCTTCTTCTCTTTCCCCGGGCTTTTCGATGGGATAGCTCAGGAATGTACTCCGTCTTCCCGCTATTTCCGGTTCGTAGATTTCTGAAATATTTTCCCCTCCCTTATTCCCCTTTTCACCTGACAACCCTCAAAAATGCCAGGGCTTCTTAACAATTTCAATTGATATGGTTATTTGATAAGTTAATCTATAGTCAAGGGCCCAAAATCCTTCACCCGCCTCAAGCGAAAGTTTAACCACCGAAAGCACGGAAAACACGGAATAAAGGAAATAGGGCACAATCCTTCCGTGCTTTCCGTGTCTTCCGTGGTTATAATGTAAGTGTAAATATTTACGTCTGGGACTATAGATATCATGAGTTCCGCTACCTGAAAAGGAAACTTTCCGGTCCCTGAATTGATCTTCCTGAATTGATTTCCCTGAATTGATTTCCCTGAATTGATTTCCCTGAATTGATTTCCCTGAATTGATTTCCCTGAATTGATTCCCCTGAATTGATTCCCCTGAATTGATTCCCCTGAATTGATTCCCCTGAATTGATTCCCCTGAATTGATTCCCCTGTTTTAATATATTAACCGGTACTGTGGGGAATTCCCCTTCCATCTCCCCGGCTCCCTTAGCAAAATGTCCCTTTAATTATATAGTATTGACCTTTATTAACCTTGCATACCCTATTCATGCCCTGAAGGCCTCATCAAAATAACCCTGCAAGATACAGGTTTGTAAAAATAGGTTTCACTATTTGTTAATTATTTGTAGAGTTCCCCTGCCCTTTCACCTGTTAGGTTCCAAACATGCCATGGCTTCTCTGATAAGATAATCTCGATAGTTTTCCTGGTGAAGCCTTGCTGAACGGAGCAGTCCCACACTCATATAGAAAGGCAAGGTCTTCGTAATTCTTGAAAAATCCTTTTCATTCCGGCTGTATTCCCAGAGCAAATGTCCTATGTAGGGTTCGGCCTTCCATCCCCCTCCTTTGTTCTGCTCGAAATAATTTTTAAGTTCCGCGGAGAGGATTCCCAGGTCCCGGACGGGGTTTGCATGGAACCAGGAGCTTTCGAAATCAAGGGCATAGGGTTTGCCTTTGTAAAAGATGTAGTTTGAGGGGTGGACGTCCCTGTGAATCATGCATCCTTGTTTTCGGTCAAGCAGGTCGCTGTACCACCATTCTCCGAGAAAATGGTTGAAAGTTTCCCGGGTTTTGTAGTCAAGCCCCAGATGGTCCAGAACGTCGTGGTAGTTTTTGAACTCATTTTCTTTGTTGTAGGAAGAAAGGGTGTTGTCGTGAAGCCTGCGGAGCATATGTGACATCCTGGTAAGTATTTCGTAAAGATTTGTATCGTGTTTGAAGTACCAGCCGAGCGATTTCCCTGGCACATGTTCGGTTACAAGGGCGCAGTTGAAATCCTCGTTCACGGCAAGGGGCTTTGCAACATTTATATAAGAAGCTGCCAGCTCAAGCTTCTTGAATTCGTTCTTCATGGCTTTGCAGGCATCATATTTTTTTAACCTGTCCGTGGGTTCGGCAAAATATTTTGCCATTACACTGAAATGTTCTCCTTTGAAGTGATACCTGCAGACGGTATGGGATGAGCGACCATTCTTGAAAACCTTAACACAGCATCGTTTATCCCGGACCCTTTGTCCCACCACTTCTTCGACAAGCCAATCCCTGAAAGGGTCCCCTGGCTTCAGTGTATTTACATGGCATTCCACCACTCAAATTGCCCCCTCTATTTTTTAACTCGCGCCCCTTAGGATAGCGCTCCCCGGTAATATGTAATACTTTGCTAGAAAATATACATTTATACTAACTACATACCTATAGTTCAGATTACTTATATACATTATGAGCTTTTGGCTTTTGATGGGGCATACGGAGTCTTCTGTGGTAAAATCTACGAATTCAAATTACCGAAACAATGGTAGAGAGCCAGCGATTAGGAAGGTTCCGGATGAAGCCGATATCCCTATTTTTCAGGCTAGCTGATTCATCAATATGGAATTGTTTTCCGATTCCGAGCTTCATCTTTCAAATCCGGGCTCTCCGACATTTCCACCCCTCACCTTTCAAACGCAGGTCCCCCGACGTCTGCCCTATTGTTATAGCCCCGTTCTTCCCAGTATCCTCTGTATTCGGAATCACTGAGTTCGATTCTTACGATCCACTTTGCCCACTTGTACCCGTATTTGCTCTCGGCAACGAGCTGCAGGGGAAAGCCTCTTTCCGGGGGAAGGGTCACATCGTTTAGCCCGTAGGCAAGGATTATGTCGTTTTCCAGAAGGTAGTCCAGTTCCAGGGCAGTGGAATACCCGTCTGCACTGTAGAAGATAACCGTGCTGACATTTTCCATGACCCCCACTTCTTCAAAGAGGTCGGCTATTTTCACTCCTGTCCACTTTCCGGTAAAACCCCAGCCTTCCACGCAGTCCAGGTCCACGACCTTCGAGGTCCTGGGCAGTGCCTTAATTTCTTCATAGCTGAACTCCATGGGGTTTTCTACAAGGCCGTCTACCTGCAGGCGGTAGCTCTCCCTGTCTATATACTGGGTCCCCTGGATGGCGTTGTTGCGCTGTTCGGCTATAGGCGTTAATTCCTGCCCGGCGTAAAAGGTAGTCTCTGACTCGTTATCATAGACTCCTGGCTCTTGCTGATCTTCGGAAACACAACCTGAAAAAGTGCTGATACTGAAAAAAAGGAGTATTAAGGTTGTAATTAGTAGGATTCGTTTCATGATCTTCCTGCCCCCTCACACTTGCTTTTATCTTTCTAAAAATATATTCCGCCTTAGATAAATCCTTATTCAGGTACGAAATTTTTAAGAGCTTCAACTCAGGAAGTGAAGAACATTCAAAAAAATAGAAAATATAAAATGACAGGTACTCTATTTTCATAGAGGTGTTAGCGTGCTTAAACTCTATAATGAAATACCTGATTCTTGTAAATGGAAAACAGTTGAGGCAATTAATAAGGGGTGGTCGAATGATCAAAAATATTATATCCAGACGACGGATGGTAGGAAATTATTACTCAGAATATCGGACATAAGGCAATATGAGAATAAGAAATGGGATTTTGAAGCAATAAAACGGCTTGATAAAATTGACATTTTAATGTCGCGCCCGATTGATTTTGGAATTTGTAATAACGGCCAATCCGTTTATTCTTTACTAACCTGGATTAAAGGGGAGGACGCAAGAACTGTTCTTCCCGCGCTAAGCAACAAAGAGCAATACCAGCTCGGTGTTAAAGCTGGAGAAGCATTAAGAATTATGCACCAAATTCCTGCGGCAAAAAATCAGATGCCATGGTCGGAGCGTTTCAATCGTAAAATAAACAGAAATATTACTTACTATAAAGCCTGTGGGATTTATCTGAAGGGGGCAGATAAAATAATCAAATATATCGAACAAAATCGATACCTGCTGGAAAATCGCCCCCAGTGTTTTCAACATGGTGACTACCATGTCGGAAATATGATTGTTACAAAGTCCGGAGAACTGGGAATCATTGATTTTGACAGGCTTGATTACGGCGATCCTTGGGAGGAATTCAATCGCATTACCTGGTGTGCAGATATAAGTGCCGTGTTTGCTTCGGGACGTATAAATGGATATTTTGGTCATGATGTGCCTGCTTTATTTTTCAGATTAATGGCTTTATATATTGCAAGTACCCAGCTTTCATCAGTTCCCTGGGCAATTCAATTCGGACAGGAAGAAGTCAACAAGGCGCTCGGACAAGCCGAAAATGTTTTGGAATGGTATGATGGATTTGAAACATACATGCCAAAATGGTATGTTTCCACCTCTCCTGAATAAGCACAATTGATACTCTAATTCAGATGCACGTTCTCTCCCTGTCCTCTTTCTTTATCGGGTTATGTAGAAATCCCGTATATTGCTTGAAATGGCCCTGGTTTTTGTGAGAGGGTCTAATGCTGATTCCGGTTCCGGGAATTCTCATTTTCGTATCGATTACAAGGGCCCTCACCACCCGCAAAGCGGGCGGCTTTTCCTGAAATATATGAAAAAAGTGCTTGCAAAATAAACTTCCATTATTAGCTGCCATTATTAACTGGTGTTATTAGCTGACATTGTTAGCTTTCACTTTTATTCGATTCACTTCACGTCAATTATCCTTATTTTTTTAATTATCCAGACATATCTTTTGACAACTTACATACTATTTTTCTTCATTGTAATATACTTCATGGAAAAGCCGGTCAGCAAGCTGACCGGTGAGAACGCCGGTACCTGAAAAGCAAATCGAAAAAAGGTTTTCGGGAATCTCTGAATAGGGGAATTACAGCTACCCTTTCCGGGTTGATTTAGATCGTTTTTCCACAAAGCCAGTAAAAAGAGAATATAAAAAAAGAGAATAAAAAGGGTTTGAAAAAAATACCTGGGGAAGCCTTTTCAGGCCTCGTCGTATCCGATCTCCTCTTTTGTAAGGTAGCAGGCAGGGTCATCCGCCCAGACGTTCCCGTAGACGGCTTCAGCCCGCACCCGGAAGTTCCCGTTGCAGACATCGAACCATTTGCAGTGGGCGCAGCGGTCCCCGTTTTCCTTGATCAGGGGTTTCCGGTTCTTGAGCCCGGCCATCAGTTTGTCGGAAAGGTCGGTCCAGATCTCGCTGAAGGGCCTCTCACGGACGTTTCCAAAGGAGTAGTGTCTCCAGAACTGGTCGGCGTGCACGGCCCCGTCCCAGGACACGCAGCCGAAACCTATCCCTGAGGAGTTGCCCTGGTTCATGGAAAGGAGCTCGAAGACTTCGGCTGCCCTTTCCGGGTTTTCTTTCAGGAGCTTCAGGTAGAGGTAGGGGCCGTCGCAGTGGTTGTCCACAGTCAGGACTTCTGCGGGGAAGCCTTTTTCGTGCAGGGCTTTTGTCCTCTCCATGATGAGGTCCACGGCTTTCCTGGACTCTTCAAGGGAAAGGTCCTCGTCAACCATTTTAGAGCCCCTGCCGGCATAGACCAGGTGGTAGAAGCAGACCCTGGGGATATTTTCTTCCTCGAGGAGGTCAAAAATGGCGGGAATGTCCCGGACATTTTGTTTGTTGATGGTAAAGCGAAGCCCGACCTTTATGCCTTCGGCCTGGCAGTTGTGCAGGCCCTCGAGAGCAGCATCGAAGGCTCCCTTTACGCCCCTGAATTTGTCGTTCGTTTCCCTGACTCCGTCAAAGGATATGCCTACGTAGGAAAGGCCCACTTCCTTCAACTTCTTTGCCAGGCTTTTGTCGATGAGGGTCCCGTTAGTGGAAATTACTGCCCTCATCCCTTTTTCCCTTGCATAAGCCGCAAGTTCGGGGAGGTCTTTTCGCATTGTCGGCTCGCCTCCGGAAAAGAGCATAACGGGAGAGCCGAAGGCTGCAAGGTCGTCGATCAGGGCTTTGCCTTCCTCTGTTGAGAGTTCGTCTTTGAATTCGACATCTTTTGCCTGGGCATAGCAATGAACGCATTTCAGGTTGCAGCGGCGGGTCATGTTCCAGACCACGACCGGTTTCTTGTCTTTTGAAAACTGCAGCAGGTGGGAGGGCAGCCTCTTTGAGTCCCGGCCGTAACGCAGGGCATCGGAGGGTTCCACGGTTCCGCAGTAGAGTTTTGAAATGCCTATCATGTTCAATCCTTCGAAATGGACATTGTTTTTCAAAATTTTAAATGTTGTTTTTTGAAGCCGGTTTTTACACTGTTAACTTCCGTTTCAACCGGTTTCAACCGGTTTTAGCATTTTACTTAATACGGGTTATGCTTCAGACCTTTTCCAGTTTGTTTTCGAGGTTCTGAACCGGTTTTTCAGGACTTCGGGCAGGGGATTAAAGCTTTTTCTTCAGGACTTCGAGCAAAGCTTCAAAGGTAAATTCTCCGGGAACCGCATCCACGTTTACCCCGAGACTCTCCAGGGTGTTTGCGGTCGGGGTCCCGATAGCGCCTACAACTGCCCGGCTCAGGGCTTCTTTTACTTCTTCTCCTGCTCCCATCTTTTCCGCCTGCTTCATGAAACCCCTGACCATCATGGAGCTTGTAAAGGCAAAAGCGCTTACTTCCCCGGCAAGGGTGCGCTCGATGAGCTCTTTCTGGAGCTCTCCTTCGGGTATGGTAAGGGTGTATACCTTTGTCTCAAATACCGTAGCTCCGCAATTTTCCAGGCCCTCGATGAGCAGCCTCGAGCCGTATGCGCTCCTTGCGGCATCCACGGTTTTTCCCTTTACTTCGGGGCAAAGGGCTTCCACAATTCCTTCCGAACTGTAGTCCCCGGGCAAAAAGGGCTTTTCTACTCCTATTTTCACGAGTTCTTTTTCCGTATTAGGGCCGATTGCAATTACCCGGCTCTTTTTTAGGGCTTCGGTAAAGCTTTCCCTTTTGCCTTCCGGGAGCTTGTCCAGGGTGAAGGTGATCCCGTTTGCACTTGTGAAAATCACGTAGTCTGAAACCCCTTCCAGGACCCTCTGCACGAAGGGCTCGAACTCCTCGTCCTTCATGTCTTCCAGCCGGATCATGGGGGCGTAAAAGGACTCAAAACCGTAGTCCCTGGCAAGGGCTTCGGACTTTTCCCGATAGCTTTCGGGCCTCATGATCGCAAGTACGGGGAGCTTTGCTTCGTTTGCGTCTCCTATTACTTCGCCTATCGTTTCGCCTGTCATATGCCTGATCCTCCGGAGTTCCGGTTTAAAACTCGGTCCCCGTAAGCTGTTCCCCGAGGATGTCATGGAGGCGGACAACGTCTCCTACCACTGTGATAGCAGGCGCTTTTACACCCCTTTCTTCTGCCAGGTCCGCGATGCTTGCAAGAGTACCCACGGTCACCCGCTGGTCGGGCCGGGTGCCTCTCTCGATAAGGGCGACCGGGGTTTCGGAGTCTTTCCCGTTTTTCATGAGCTCTTCGGCATTCCGCCTGAGCATCTTTACCCCCATCAGGATCACGATAGTCCCTTCAAACTTTGCCAGGGCGTCCCAGTTGAGCCCGCTTTCTTCCTTTGTGGGGTCTTCATGTCCCGTAATGAAAGTTACCATGGAGGTGCTTTCCCTGTGAGTAACGGGAATTCCGGCATATGCAGGCACTGCGATTGCGGAGGTTATCCCGGGCACTATTTCGAATTCGATGCCTTCCTGCACGAGGGCCTCTGCTTCCTCTCCGCCTCTCCCAAAAACGTAAGGGTCTCCGCCTTTCAGCCGGACAACCATCTTGCCTTCCTTAGCTTTTTGTACAATCGCTTCATTGATTTTGTTCTGGGTGAGGGTGTGCTTCCCGGCAAATTTTCCGGCATCGATCTTTTCCGCACTATCCGGCATTGAACTCAGGATCACTTTTCCCGGAAGCTGGTCATAGATGATGACTTCAGCTGTGTCGATTAACCGGCGGGCTTTCAGGGTGAGGAGTTCAGGGTCCCCCGGACCCGAACCCACGAGATATACTTTTCCGTAATTTCCTGACATGTGACTATGATTCCTTTTAATTTTTAGATAGAAAATGCAATCTGGAGATGTTAACGAGCTTTTAGAATATATATTATCCTGAAAATCGCTCCAGAAATAATACAACAAATTTCCGTTTGCAGCCCGTAAATATCAAAATCATTAAATTTCCTGTTTTACAATTGAATTTTTACAGTATAGATTATTTCTTGTTCGTCGATAATAAAGAGTTTGAAATTGGGTCATGAAGAGTTGGTATAGTCACAAGCGTAATTAATGCGACAAAAAATGATGCGCAATCAAGCAATTTATGTCGCATCAAATGCAGGCGTGACTATAATTGGGTCATAAAGAGTTCGAAACCCGGAAATCAGGAGCTGAAATCAGGAGCTGAAATTTAAGTAGTAATTTTCAGGACCTATGTTTCCAAAGCTATATTGATTCTCATGCTAAAATATATATTTGCTTATTATATTTTTTTATTGATGTATTCGTATGCCAGAGATCTTGATAAGTTGAAATTCCGAGTTGGGAATCAGTACAATTGGGAGGGGATATATTGCAAGGTGAGCCTGAACTTCTACCGCTGCAAAAGCTTGGAGCCAGGGAAGATGAGCAGAATTCCGGTGTTATTAATTTAGGACTTTTTTTACCCGGGGTGTCGGCAGATCAGGGTAATCGGCTCTGGGTAAGGGTTATTTACGAAAAGGACCAGTTTCTCCAGGCCATACAGCCAAAGAATTTTGAACTGGCACATTCAGTAGACCCTGAGTACGGGGATTACTGGTCTGCAACAATAAAGATCAGGCCCGAAGACAGGCCAGCTTCCGGCTCTGCATGGGGCAGCTCCGGGAAGTATGTCTACCGCTACTGCCTGAAAAACCCGGACATTCAGGAGCCTATCGACTGGGTTATCGATCCCTTTGCCCGGGAGTTCGGGGTCGGAAAATTGTCCTCATTTACTCTGGGGTACAAAAAACAGTATGAATGGAAGTGGAGCCCGGATGAATCTGTCTGGAAAACCCCTCCTTTAGAGGATATTATCCTGTACGAACTGATGATCAGTGAGTTTGCGTCCGATATTGACGGAACGGTTTCTCGTCTGGATTACCTGGCGGACCTGGGGATTAACTGCATCGAGCTGATGCCCCTTTCCAATGTCGAGAAGAGGGTGGACTGGGGGTTTACCCCGATCGGGTATTTCGGTGTGGATGATCGCTTCGGAAACAGGAAAGACCTTCAAAGGCTGGTAGATGCGGCTCACCGGAAAAATATCGCTGTCATAGTGGATTCCGTCTATGCCCATACCAGCCACCTTTTCCCATATCATTATGTTTATGACAAACTCGGATGGCCCGAAGTTGAGAACCCTTTTATGGGCTCCTTTGCTGAAAACGTCTATGGGAAAAGTACGGATTTTAACCGTAAATTTACCCGTGATTTCTTTTTGACAGTCAACCATCACTGGCTTGACTGCTACCATGTGGACGGTTTTCGCTATGACTACGTCCCCGGGTACTGGCTTGAGGGTTCGGAAAACGGCTATACTAAGCTTGTGAAGGACACGTACCAGCTTGTCAAAGCAAAAAAAGATGCCACTAGTCACTGGCAGCGCTTTTTCAAAGGAAATTCCGTAAACCTTATTCAGTGCGCCGAACAGCTTCAAAAGCCGATTGATGTCCTGAACAGTACCTATAGTAATTGTACCTGGCAAAATGGAACCCTGCATGCGGCAAGGGGCGCCGGGAGTAACCCCGAAGGGCTTTCTTCCCTGGGGCTGTTTTTTGGCCTTTTCGGTTACCCGGCAGAGGTTTCGCATAACGGGGACAGAATCACAAAAACTGCACTCCAGTATATTGAAAACCACGATCATTCCCGTTTTGTCTGCAAGTTCGGGACAGTTTTCCCTGAAAATGAGAATAATGAACTCCTGAAGGAAGGTAATCGTGCACTCTGGTACAAAGTGCAGCCCTACCTGATAGGCATGTTCACGGCCAGGGGTATTCCCATGCTCTGGCAGGGGCAGGAATTCGGGGAAAATTACTACCTCCCCGAAGAAGGGTGGGGACGAGTGCTTTTGTACCGGCCCGTGCGCTGGGACTATTTCTATACTCCTGAAGGCAAGTCTACGGTCAGCCTCGTCAGGAAACTGGTAAAGCTTCGAAGGGAGAACCCGCAGTTTTCAAGAGGAGAGCACTTTTTCTATAATGATTCCCTGTACCTGTCCAGGAAGGTAATACTCTTTTCCCGGAAATACGGGAACCTTTTTAGCCTGATTGCCCTGAACTTCGGAGACCGGGACCAGACGGTACCTTTCATCTTCTCCCATGAAGGCAGTTACAGGGAGGAACTCCACGGCCAGGAAAATTTGGCAAAGGTCTCTGCAGGGGAAGAGGTTCAGCTTTTTGTCCCGAGTAATTACGGGAGGGTCTGGACACTTGAATCCTGACACATAAGTCAGAAACCTGGTCGAATGCTGGAATCCTGATACATATGTCAGAAACCTGATCGAATGCTGGAATCCTGATACATATGCCAGAAACCTGGTCGGATACTCGAAACCTGATCTCTCCTGTGTGGGCGGACCGATTGGATGCTGAAACCGGGTATGGCTTGATTTGGTTTTAGAGGGTAAGAGATTTAGCTTTAAAAATTGGCTGTATTCTGCTCTTCTTCTGTCCTTTTCCTTCCTGCCCTTTTTCTTCCTGTACTTTTTCCTCCTTTGAGGTTTTTCTCCTGTGCCCTGTCAGTGGTAATTCATAAATACTCCTGACAATATTAATTGGATTCATCATGCTTCGCGTAACATTTCTCGGTACAGGAGGTTCTCTCCCTACCCGCAACAGGAACCCTTCCGCGGTGATGGTCAATCGGGAAGGAGAACTTATCCTTTTTGACTGCGGGGAAGGTACTCAGCAGCAGATGATGCGGGCAAAGACAGGGATGATGAGCCTGTCCTCTATTTTTGTCAGCCATTTCCACGCGGACCACTTCCTGGGGATTCCGGGCCTCATCCAGACCATGTCTTTCATGGGCAGGAAGGAGCCTCTCGTAATTTACGGCCCGAAGCATACGCGGGAATTCACGGAACTCTTCCGGGCTCTCGGGTACTTCAACCTGAAGTATGAAATCAGGGGTGTGGACCTGAAACCAGGAGATGTTGTTGAGGGAGACGGGTATGTAATCCGCGCCCTTGAAACCGTGCACAGTATCCCGAGCCTGGGATATGCCCTTGTCGAAGACATGCGGCCCGGCCGTTTCAACCGGGAGAGAGCTGTCGAACTTGGAGTTCCCCCTGGCCCTCTTTTTGCAAAGCTCCACAGGGGAGAACCCGTTGAAGTGGAAGGAAAAACCGTCAGGCCGGAAGAAGTTGTAGGTGACCCCCGTCCCGGGAGGACCATAGTCTATACCGGGGACACCAGGCCCTGTGAAGCCGTGCTCGAAGCCAGCAGGGATGCCGACCTCCTGATCCACGACGGGAGCTTTGCCGACGAGATGGCCGACTGGGCGGAAGAGTCGATGCACTCAACTGCAGGGGAAGTTGCGGCCCTTGCAAAGGATGCCGGGGTCAGGCAGCTTGTTTTGACCCATGTCAGTTCTCGCTACTCTGATGATGTGGAGCCCATAATTAATGATTCGAAAAAGATATTCGAAAATGTCATCGTGGCAGAAGACCTGATGGAACTTGAAATCCCTTTAAGGCAGGAATGAATATTCGGTATTTTACGCTTTAATTAAGTCTACGGCCTGATATTTCCAAATACCGTCGTTCATTTCCGAAGTATTTTTAGAAAAAGTATTTTTAGAAAAAAGATTTCGAGAAGAAAATCTCCCGGAAAAGATATCCGGGAACTCAGACGAGGGTCCAGTCCAGTTTATTATCTTCTGCGTCGTAAAGGAAAACTTTCATGGTCTTGTCTTCGACTTCGTAAGTCGGCCTTACTCCCAGGTAGAGGGTATCTCCTTCCTTAATGTCGAGTTTCCCTTTTACCCTTCCGAAGTACACTCTGCCTTTAGTGTCCTTTTCTTCGACTGTTATGCCTTTCCACATCAAGTTTTCTATTATGTTTAAAACCACGCATTCAAATCGGTCGGTTTCTCGTATTTCATTCATGAGGATCCCTTCACACGCTTGTTTCAAGTCCCTTTTGTGGACCTTTTTCAATCTCAGTTCGGAGTTTGTTCAGACTTTTTACTTCAGATCTGGTTTAGACCTTTTACTTCAGATCTGGTTTAGACCTTTTACTTCAGATCTGGTTTAGACCTTTTACTTCAGATCTTTATTTAAGCCTTTATTTCCGATCTCAATTCAGATAAGATGCCGATTTTTCTAAATAAAGCTATTCCCAGAGCTTAATGGCTGATCTATTTGAAAGCTGGTTGTTCAGTTCTTGAAAAAGAGGTTTTGAAAAAAGGATTAACGGTGAACCAAAACAACCACCGCCCAGATAATTCATTAATGTGTTGGAAATTTATCACCATACAAAAAACTCATCTCTAATGAGCAATTCATTGCAGCACGGAAAACTCCTTCCTGAAAAGCTCATACGTAGAGCCCGCTTGGGTCCTGGGTAGGCTCATTTTTTCCGAGTTTTGAAAAGGCTTTTTCGAAGTCTTCTGCCCTGACTGTTTCCCTGTCTTCAATAATTACCTGGTGCAGGGCGGTTTTCAGGACCTTTTCGACCAGGTCCCTGCCTGAAAGCCCTTTTGCTTTCTTTGCCAGGGCTTTGAAATCGCAGTCTTCTACGGGAAGGGGGAAGGTCTTTACGTTGGATTCGAAGATCTGCCTTATCTCTTCTTCTCCGGGGAGCACGAACTCGATCTCTTCTTCAAACCTGCTCCTTACCGCAGCGTCCAGGGATTGGGCCCTGTTTGTGGAACCTATGGTGCAGACCCCTTCGCGTTCTTCGATTCCGTCCATCTCGGTCAGGAGGGCGTTTACGATTTCACTTACGTCTCCCCTGAGTTCCTGGAAGCGTCTGTCCAGGGCTATGGCATCCAGTTCGTCGATGAAAATGATGCACGGCGCCATTTCTTCCGCCCTGTCGTATAGCTGGTGGATCTGCCTGGAACTGTCTCCTACGTATTCCCCAATCAGCTGGGTGGCTTTGACGGGGATGATGGGAACGTCAGTCTTGTTTGCAAGGGCTTTTGCAAGCATGGTTTTCCCGGTTCCCGAGGGGCCGAAAAAGAGGATGTTCCTCGGAGCCCATTTCCCGAAACGTTCCGGTTCATCAAGGAAGCGTTCGATCAATTTGCATTTCCTTTTTGCGTTTTCCTGTCCTATCACGTCATCGAAGACAACATCGCTCTTGATTTCATTTGTGGAGAAAAGGCTGTTTTCTTCCTCTGTTACGATGATTGACGTGTTCATCCCGATCAGCGACTCGGCAGGTTCGACATCGATTATCCGGTACGCAAAGTCCGGAAACATCCTTCGGTCAAAGAGGTAATCTCCCTTGCGGGCAACGTAGCCGTTCCATTGTTCCCGAGCGTAGAACTCAAAAACGTCTCTGTTTTCAACTATGGGGTACTCTTCCATCATTCCACTCATCGGGTACCCTTCAGGTTTCAGGATTAGCAGCTCGGAAGTGGATTTTCCGAATTCCGTACTGGTTGCATGACTCTTTTTTGTGTTCACTCGGTGGGAGACAGTTCGCACTTTGTTATCAACTCGAATGCTTTTCTTTAATTAATATGTAAATCAAGGGAACTAATAAAATTAACCCTTTAAAGCAATTTACATTTTGGGGGCAGCTTTCGTGACCATATTCAGGGGAAAGATCTGCTTTTGAAGTTGCTTGCATCCCTGAATTCGTATTTATGTTTCAGGAATTGTATTTATGTTTCAGGAATTGTATTTGTGTTTCAGGAATTGTATTTGTGTTTCAGGAATTGTATTTATGTTTCAGGAATTGTGTTATTTTTTCCGAAATCCTGGTTTACATTTCCAGAGTTATGGGATTTTCCGGAAACCGTTTTTGTGTTAGGAAGTTTTATTGATTTGAGGGGATGGGGGGTTATAGCTCACATCTCTATTTAAAATCTCTCTTGGCCGGATATGTGCTTTCTTCTTCAGGGAAATAATTCCCATTAATTCCCATGATGCTTTTTTTGCTAACTATCCCGGCTTCTGAATAGAAAGAAGCCCTGGCAAGTAACAATTATATAGGCATATATTCAAATAATATGTGCTTATGTATTGCGGGATATAATACTAATGTAAAATATTATATATGAGTAAGAAATTATATGAATATGGTACTCAGGTACTTTTTCGCTTAATGTGCGTTAATTTGAATCCCGTACATATAATAATGCCAGCATAGCTAATGTTGGAAGAAAGCAAAAGCTAATATATTAAAACTATATTATAAAATTATCGAATATTTAATTTAGAGCATGGTTTTTATGTTTACAATGCAGAACACGGAAGGTTTCGATCAGGTCACTCTTGATAGGATGAATTCAGAAGTTAAGAAAATCATGAGTAAGCACGATCCGAAATCTAAGAATTACACGAAAAATTACGAAAAGATCGAAGAGCAGGTCTTTGATCGGTACTGTACTGAAGTCTTCAGGCCTTCTCTGAAACTCTGAAACTCTCCCGTGAGGGAGACAGGATTGTTCTTACGAACATCCTCTTTCTTTTTTTTCATAATTTCTTCAAGTTTTTATTTTGTATCTTCTATTTTTTACCCTTTCAATTCACCAATACATACATTTTTTTATTATGTGCCCTCCATTTTCACCCTTTCAATTTAATACTTTGTATTTTTTTATTATGTATCCTCTTTTTTATCCTTTCAATTCAATACTTAGCATGTTTTTTTGTTTTTAGTCCTCTATTTTTTGCCCTTTTAATTCAATACTTAGCATGTTTTTTTGTTTTTAGTCCTCTATTTTTTGCCCTTTTAATTCAATACTTAGCATGTTTTTTTGTTTTTAGTCCTCTATTTTTTGCCCTTTTAATTCAATACTTAGCATGTTTTTTATAGTTTTATTTCTTATATTTCTCCATGTTTTTGAAAAAAGGCTTCATTTTTTTAATACTGGCTCTTGCATTTTTACTGATGTTTTCGACCCTGGCGGTAGCTGAAAATTCAACGCTTGGAGAAGGGGTTCCGGATACTGCTGTGAACTCGGAAGCTGACCTTTTCACCCAGATGAAAAACAATATAGATCTCTATAATGAGAACATCAGCTCGGTCCCGAGTTTTGTGACGAACCTTGTCGATAGCAAGGAAATCCTTTTTATCATTACTCTCGATGATGGTTCGGAAATGAATGTCCACGGCTCTACTGATGAAAAAGGGGTGTTTGTGCTTTTTGAGGAGATAAACGACACTTCAGGCCTTGAAGATGCCCTTCTCGTCAGGAGCGATGAATCCACTGCCCGTGAAATAATGAACTCCAGTGATCCCGCTTACACCCTGAGACTGGCGTTAAAAGAGAAGACCGTAGTTATTGAAAACGCAAGTTTCTTTGAAGGTATCGTACTCTGGTTTGCGAAATCCTCTCTTGCAGACATCCTGTTTTGAGTTTTCTCAATCCCGTCTACTTTAATTCTTTTTTACTATTTTTTTCACTACTTTTTACATTAATTTTTACATTACCACTTATCATGCTTTTATTTTGTTACGTTTGCATTAATGACTAAAATAATGCAGTCTGAAGGCTTTGATTCCTCTTTGAATGGCAGGGAATACATAATTCACGAACATTTTTATATCCAGACTCCTTATTCTCAACATGCACTTTTCGGGCAAAAATAAGGTTCTGGCTGTCCTGTTCGCGGCTCTTCTGCTCATGCCGATGGCAGGTGCGGTTTCGGAGTCCGGGGACATCAGGGAAGCGGAATTTTTTAAAGCTCCTGACGAAGCTGCGAACGGAGAAAATGGTCTCTTCGATGAATTGAGTGTGAAAGCCGAGCTTTACAATGAGAATTTTGATGAAGTTCCCATGCTTTTTAAAAGGCTGGTTGGAAGCCAGGAAATTGCTTTGCAGATCAAGCAGGATGACGAGAATATGCTCTATGCGACTGCGATTATGAGGGGCGGAATGGTGGGGGAGTTTTACAGTTACGATACACCTGAAGATCCGATCTCGAAATTCGGTCCCTCCATGACTGTGGAAACTGATGAGCAGACGGTTCATCAAATCCTTGACTCGGAAGACCCGCTTAAAGAAGCTGTCCAGAGTATGAATGAGGGGACGCTTGTAGTGGAGGTTGAGGGTTTTTTCAGAAAAGCTGTCCTCTGGACAATAACAAAGCTTTATTCCTGATGGAAATCAAGAATAAACCAGGAATTAATCGAAAATTATCGAGAATACATCTTTTTTAGAACTGGAACTCCCGGTCTGAACTGGGACACAGTTTTGTCTTTTGAAGGTCGGCTGTGCCCTGGAAGGCAGTTCAAATCGGTGGTACCCCGGAGCCTGAGTGCAATCGGGAACCACCATTTCTTTTTTGAATTTTTTTTCAGGTCAGTGCCTTATAAATTCTCCGGGGTAGGTGAAGCTTCCTTTTTTCATCATCACGCCAGTATTTATGCTCGTATTGATTCCGGTATGCACTTCATCGCCCATGATCACCCCGAGCTTCCTCCGCCCGGTATCAACGACCCTTCCTTTGACCATTATTTTTATGTTCCTCCCGTCGTGCCGGAGGTTTGCAATTTTTGTGCCAGCTCCAAAGTTGCACCTGTGCCCGATTATGCTATCTCCCGCATAGCTCAGGTGTCCCACGTGGGTGTCTTCCATGACGATCGTGTTCTTGATTTCAACGGCGTTTCCTATCCTGATATGGTTCCCAATCGCAGTGGATGGCCGGATAAAGCAATTAGGCCCGATGTCACAGTCTTTCCCGATTACCACGGGCCCTTCAATGTAGGAACCGCTTCGGATAAGAGTTCCTTTCCCAATTGCAATTTCCCCTTTCAGGGTTACATTCGGCTCTACTGTGCCTTCGCATTTTCCTTTAAGGTCTTTCAGCAGGTATTCGGTAGCCTTCAAGAGGTCCCAGGGGTACCCGATATCTATCCACTCGGCTGCCAGGGGCCTGTAGCCTACGGGCGCTCCACTGTCAATAAGCATCTGGATGGAGTCCGTAATCTCCAGTTCCCTCCTCTCGGAAGGCCGGGTCCTGTCAATGTATTCGAATATGGATTTCCTGAATAGGTAGATCCCGGCGTTTGCAAGGTTTGTGGGGGGCCTTTTCGGCTTTTCCAGGATTTTTACAACTTTTTCACCTTCAGTCTCAAGCACCCCGAAGTCCGAGGGGTTCTCGACCTCTTTTACGCAGATAACTGCTTCTTCTTTCCTTGCTGCCAGGGCTTTCAGGTCGTCTGCCCCGACCAGCATGTCTCCGTTAAGCACCAGGAAAGTGTCCCCTACATGCCCGCGGGCACAGCCGATTGCGTCGGCGGTCCCGAGCTGTTCTTTCTGGCGGACATAGTCGATGCTGACATCCCAGGCTTTTCCGTCCCCGAAATATTCCCGGATCTGCTCTTCCATATAGCCGATAATGAAAACAAACCCGTCAACACCTGCTTCCACTGCAGCATCTACTATGTGCTCCAGGATGGGTTTGTTCGCAACCGGAAGCATTACTTTCGGGCAGTCGGAAGTCAGGGGCTCCATCCGGGTTCCTTTCCCTGCTGCAAGGATAACTGCTTTCATGCAAGTGCCTCCTTTACGATTTTTTCAGCCATTTCAAAGATCCCATCAACGTTTTCCCTGGCTTCGGCCGTGATCCTTACCTTGGCTTCGGTCCCCGAAGGGCGGACAAGTACCCAGCCGTTTTTCATTTCCACACGGATGCCGTCGATATCCAGGACTTTTCCCAGGGGTTCGAGCTTTGCCTTCACTTTTTCCATGAATTCGGCTTTCTTTTCGTTTGCACAGGGCAGGGCGCCCCTTTTTGTTGCATAATGGGGAAGTTCTCTCCTGAGTTCGCTGAGCGGCTTTTCTTTCACGATTTCAAGCAGCTTTGCAGCGGCATAAATCCCGTCAGGGCAGTAGGAGATTCGCGGGAAAATCCAGCTTCCCGAAGGTTCTCCCCCATATACGGCTCCATGCTGCTTGATGCCTTCCGCCACATAGACATCCCCTACCCTTGTCCTCACCATTTCGGAAGCAGGGAGGGAGTCGTCAACCATCATGGAGGTGTCCACGGGCACCACAACCGTGCCCCCGTTCTCCCCGCATTCGTAGCGTCCGAAGATTGCAAGCATCTCGTCCCCGGAGACAAAGTTTCCTTTCTCGTCTACAGCCATCATCCTGTCTGCATCCCCGTCGTGGGCGATTCCGAGGTCGGCTTCAAAGCTTACAACGGCTTTTTTGAGCATGGAGAGGTTCTCGTCGGAAGGCTCCGGGTTCCGGGCAGGGAAGTGCCCGTCCGGCTGGGCGTTGAGGGTTATGACCTCACAGCCTAGCTCCCGCAGGAGGTAGGGAGTAATGGTCCCTCCGGCCCCGCAGCCGCAGTCCAGCACCACGCGAAGGGGTGCTCCCTCCGCAAGTTTTTCTATCATGTCCATATGGCTGCGGACAGCATCCCCGTTTTCCGTAACCTTCCCTATCCTGTCCCAGGAGGCGAGGGAATAGCCGGAATTTTCAATTGCATCCTCGATTTCCTCCTGCTGGGCGGAGTCAAAGGCCATCCCGTCAGGGTTCCATAGCTTGATTCCTACATATTCCGAAGGGTTATGGGAGGCCGTAACCATGACCCCGCAGTCATAGTCCCGGGCTGCGTAGGCGAGGGTGGGGGTGCTCACAAGCCCGACCCTTGTAACGGTACAGCCTGTCGAGGTCAGCCCTGCGATCAGGGCGTGCTCTATCATGGAGGCAGCGGTCCTTGGGTCTTTTCCGATTACTGCTGTTTTTTTTCGACTTCCCAGTACAAGCCCTACTTTCAGGGCAAGTTCGGGGCTGATCTCTCTATTTGCAATTCCTCTGATTCCTGATGATCCGAACAGTTTCATTTATTCCACTCCGACATTTCCGGAAAAGCGATGGTACTTCCTCCTATATGGTTTTTCCTTCATTCCACTGTGGAGCTCATTCCACTGTAACGCTCTTTGCAAGGTTGCGTGGTTTGTCTATTGAACAGTCCCTGGCAAGGGCGGTATAGTACGCAAGGAGCTGCAGGACCACAGTACTCAGAATCGGGGCCAGGAGTTCATCCGTGCTGGGAACTCTGAGCACCACATCCACATATTTTGCAATCTCGGTATCTTCCGCGTCCGCAACAGCAATAACGACTGCATCCCTCGCTTTAACTTCCTTTATGTTGCTGAGCATCTTTTCGTAGGTATGCCCTCTGGTTGCAATGGCGACTACCGGTGTTTTTTCGTCCAGCAGGGCAATTGGCCCGTGTTTGAGTTCCCCTGCAGCAAAGCCCTCTGCGTGTATGTATGAAATTTCCTTGAGTTTGAGGGCTCCTTCAAGGGCTACGGGGTAGTTCAGGTTCCTGCCCAGGAAAAAGTAGCTCTTTGCATCGGCAAAGGCTTCGGCACATTCCTTTACTGTTTCTTTCCTGTTCAGGATCTGCTGGATCTGGCCGGGAATCTTTCTCATCTGAATTATAAAGTCCTTGACGTAGTCCGGGCTTACTTTGCCCCTCAACTGGGCAAATTTCATGGCAAGCAGGTAAATTACGGTTAACTGGGCCGTAAAGGTCTTTGTGGCTGCAACCCCTATTTCAGGGCCTGCCCGGGTGTAAATAATACTGTCCGTTTCCCTGGTGATTGTGCTACCCACAACGTTCGTGACCGAGAGGGTGGGGCAATAGTATGATTTGATGCCCCTGACAGCTGCGAGGGTATCAGCGGTTTCCCCTGACTGGGTAATTGCGATTGCAAGGGTCCTTTCGTCCATTACCGGGTTCCGGTACCTGTACTCGGAACAGACATCAATATCGGAGTGTATGCCTGCCAGCTGTTCAAAGAGGTACTTTCCGAGAAGCCCTGCGTTCCAGGAAGTCCCGCAGGCCAGGACCTGGACCCGGGAAAGCCAGCGGATCTCTTTCTCGCTCATGTTCAGGTCTTCCAGGAATATGTCTCCTTCGAGTTCCGATATCTTGCCTGCCAGGGTATTGTGGATAGAGTTGACCTGTTCGTGGATCTCTTTTAGCATGAAATGCTCGTACCCGGCTTTTTCAGCAGCTTCGATATTCCATTCGATCTTTTCGACTCTTCTTTCCAGGGGATTTCCGTCAAAGTCATATACTTCAACTGTTTTCGGAGTCAGTATCGCCATTTCAAAGTCATTTACGAAAATAACGTCCCTTGTATGGTTAAGGAAAGCCGTAACATCCGAGGCTGCAAAGTTTTCCCCGTTTCCGACCCCTATGACAAGAGGGCTGTCTTTCCTGGCAACGAAAAGTTTCCCGGGTTCATCGGAAGAAAGAACTCCGATTGCATAAGACCCCTCAATCTCAGCCAGGGCATTGCGAAGCCCTGTTAACAGGTCAAACCGTTTTTCGCTTGCTTCCGGACTCCCGTAGACCTGCCTGTGCAGGAGGTGTGCGATTACCTCTGTATCGGTCTCGGACTTGAACTCGTAGCCTTCCTCGATCAGCCTTTCCTTCAATTTCATGTAATTTTCGATAATCCCGTTGTGCACTACCGAGATTTTAACCTCGTTTCCCGAGGTATGAGGGTGAGAATTTATTGTGCTCGGACGGCCGTGGGTTGCCCAGCGGGTATGCCCTATCCCCAACTTGCCTCCCAGTTTTTCCGGAAGTTCAGCTTCAAGGTTTACGATTTTTCCTACTGTTTTGTAAGTCTCAAGCTTTTCGTTCTGGACAGTGATGCCCGCAGAGTCGTATCCGCGGTATTCGAGTTTCTTTAAAGATTCTATGAGCATCGGTGTGGCAGGTTTTTCTCCCGCGTATCCTACAATTCCGCACATTTTTTATCCCCCTTTTGACATCACAGGACCACCGAACTACGGGGAAGGTGCCTGTGTACGGTCTTTCCCGATTCGACCTGGCAGTCGACGGCAATCGTGACTCCGGCTTTTACGAGCACCCTGCATCCGATGTTGTTGTCGTCGCCCACAATTGTTCCGAGTTTCGGGGCATTGTGTATGACGCCGTTCATGTTGATCTCCAGGTTTTCCTTTTCTTCCGCAACGAAGTAAGAGCCCAGGGTGTTATTGCTGCCGATTATGGAATTTGAAACACAGCAGTGGGATGAAATCCTGCAGTCGTTCATTATAATGCTGTTCTGGATTTCTGTAAAAGGCCGGATAGAGACGTTGTCTCCTATGGTTGTCGAAGAAAGGATCACGACGTTTGGTCCGATGTCGCAGTTTTCCCCGATCATAACAGGGCCCACTATGTATGTGCCTGACCTTATCTTTGTGTTTTTCCCGACCGACACTTTCCCTTTTGTAACTACGTTGTCTTCCAGTTTTCCTTCCGTCACTGTCTCTGTTGCGGCATTCAGTACGATGGAATTTGCTTTCAGGAGGTCCCAGGCGTGGACCGCGTCCAGCCATTTGGAATCAGTGGGAACAGCGGTAACCGTTTTCCCCTCATCGATCATTAGCTGCAGGGTGTCTGTTATGGCATATTCTCCATATTCGGATATGGGAGTTTTTTCTATGGTTTCGAAAACCTGTGGTGTAAAGACGTAGATTCCGGTATTTACTATACGGCTTACATCGCCCGGCCTTTTTTCCAGGATTTGCTTAACCTTCTTCCCTTCGGTCAGCACGACCCCGTAACCTTCGGTTTCCTCCATTTTTACGGTCAGGAGGCTTGCGTCCCCTTCGCAGTTCGAAAGGAGGTCTGCGATAGTCCTGGCTTCTACCAGGTTGTCCCCGTTCAGGACAAGAAACGCGGTATCATCGGGACCGATCAACTCCTTTGCCTGTTTGATTGCATGGGCTGTCCCGAGCTGGGCTTTTTGTTCCACATATTTTATGTTGACCCCGAAATTCAACCCATCTTCAAAATAGTCCATTATGCGTTCTTTTTCGTATCCAATAACCAGTATGATCTCTTTGACCCCATTTTCTTCGAGTGAATTTATGACATGTTCCAGGATAGGCTTGTTGGCTACCGGAAGCATAACCTTAGAACGAGTAAGGGTAAGAGGCCTGCAGCGCAGCCCCTCCCCTGCTGCAAGGATGATGGCTTTCATAATATAAATGAATCTTTTTTAGAATTTATACATTGCCTTCAAAAGTTCCTGCTAGCTCCAGATCGGTACGAACCGGTATATAGAGCATCGTAGGGTATTGTTGCAGTTCCCGATGGGATGTGGTCACTATTCAATATTTTGCCGAGGTCCTTTTATTTTGTAGAGTTTTGTAGAAGTTCTTTTGCAGGGGTTCTTTAAAAAGGTGTATGAAAAACTGTTCATTAAAGCTGTTCATTAAAGCTGTTCATTAAAGCTGTTCATTAAAAAAGTTTGTGAAGAACGATTCGTGAAAAAAGGCAGCAGGGGCAAGATAAGGTTTATGAAAGTGTTCGTTAAAAAATGTTCGTTAAAAAATGTTCGTTAAAAAATGTTCGTTAAAAAATGTTCGTTAAAAAATGTTCGTTAAAAAAAGTGGCAGGTGACAGATGAGGTTTTATATCATCCGTACCAGGTAAAGAGCCCTGCCACATACACAAGATAAGCTCCCAGGATAAGGGCGCCCTCCCATCTTTCCAGCTTTTTGCCAGTTAGCCCGAAGATAATGAGGGCGAGCATGATTACAAGCATGAAGGGAAAGTCGTACCCTGCTAACTGGTCTGAAACCGGTAGCAAGCGGATCTGAGATGAGGCTCCGAGGATCATTGCAATGTCCATGGTGTTTGCCCCGAGGATGTTTCCTATGGAAAGGTCCTGATGGCCTTTTTTAAGGGATGCGATTGCAGTTGCAAGTTCGGGAAGGGAGGTCCCTACTGCCACCATGGTCAGGGCTATGATCACTTCCGGGATGCCCAACCATTCCGCGATCTTTATTCCGGAATCGACCAGGATTCTGCTCCCTATGACAACCGAGAGGGCCCCTATAACGAAGAAGACAATGTCCTTTTGCATTTCCTTGATTTTGACCTTTCCGGACCCTGCCCTTTCTTTTCCGAAGATTTTGTACTGGGTCTTCGAGGCGTGATAAAGGAACGCGAAAAAGACCAGAAGGAGGACCAATCCGTCAGGCCCGGAAATTCCTCCGTCCCGGCTCAAAAGGATCAGGACGATTCCTGAGAGGAGCATCAGGCCGCTTTTTATCGGAAATGTGTGGTCCCGGACCGGGATTGCCTTTACGACTATGATCGAACCCAGTACAAGGCCCGTATTGCAGATTGCAGAACCTACGGCATTGCCTATCGTCATGTCGGTATGCCCGATATAGGCTGCAGTTGCGGACACTGCGAATTCCGGGGCTGTGGTCGCGAAGCTTACGATGGTAGCCCCTATGATCATTTTTGGGATCCCACTTTTATTTGAGATTGCCACGGCTGATTCTATGAACCAGTCCGATCCCTTGCTGATCATCGCAAGGCTCAACAGAAAAAGAAAGATCGAAAGTAAATCCATGGCACCCCTTAACAGCGACAAGGGATATAACTCAAACGCCTTGAGTTTCCAGTTCGACCGTTTTGATTTACCCATAAATAATTACAAAATATCTGGATTCTGTTTTTACTCATTTGGGTAACCCATACAAAGTTATAATTAGATAAAAAGGAATATTTGTTAGAAGATTTATTTCAATCATTCGGAGGTTGATTTTAATCGTTATGGGGGATTAATTTCAATCATTAGAAGATTTATTTCAATCATTTGGAGGTTGATTTTAATCGTTATGGGGATTAATTTCAATCATTAGGGGATTAATTTCGATCCTGAGGTGACACTGACTCCAATCCGGTAAAGTTGACTTCAATTCTCAGAGGTCGTTTTTTCTCGGTTAGGAGCTTGATCTCGATCATATTGTATGGGGGGATTTTTATAAAGATTCGGATGAAACTGAATATTCTGGTAGTTTTAATGCTCATTGCCTCTCTTCTGGTCAGCGGCTGTTCGGATAACGGTGCAGATGAACAGGAAAGCGGGCTTGAAGGTGAGGTTGAAGGTGAGGTTGAAGGTGAGGTTGAAGGTGAGGTTGAAGGTGAAGCTGCTGATGGGCTTGGCCCGGTAACTTCTGAAACCATCGTAATCGGAACCAAACTTTTTCAGGAATCTTACATAACAGCGCATATGATTTCACTTTTGCTCGAAGATCGCGGATACAATACCGATGTGAAGGAGAACCTCGGGGGCACGCTTGTAAATTACGAGGCTCTGAAAAAAGGGGACATCCATTCTTACGTGGATTATACGGGGACCATCTACAGCCAGATCCTGAAAAAACCGCCCCTTGAGGAATGGGACCCTGAGCTCGTATACGAAGAATCCGAGCAAGGGCTCCTTGAGGGGGACGGAATTGTAATTGCTGCCAGCCTGGGCTTCGAAAACGCCTATGCCATTGCCGTGGATGAGGGATGGGCGGAAAGCAACGAGGTTTTCACGATAAGTGATCTTGCACCCCATGCCCCTGATATGGAAATTGGCACCGACCCCGAATTTGCCACGCGGGAAGACGGGCTGCCCCAGATCGACCGGGTCTACGGGTTCACGTTCAAGAACTACAACCCCATGGTTCCGGGCATAATGTATGAAGCCATCAAGAATGAAGAAGTGGATGCCATAAGTGCCTATACCACTGACACCCGAAATGACCTTTACGAACTGAAGGTGCTTGAGGACGATCAAAACGCCCTGCCTCCATACGATGCGGTAGTGCTGGTTTCGGCCGAGTTTGAGGAGGAGTACCCCGAAATCGTGGCGATACTTGCGGAACTCGAAGGCAGGATTGATTCGGATACCATGCGGCAGCTTAACGGAGAGTACGACATCGAAAATCGGGAAGCCAGGGACATCGCGCGGGCCTTCCTTGTGGAAGAAGGCCTGATTTCGGGCTGATTCCGGAGCTCTTTTAGGTACGTTATCCTTGAGGAGTTTCAGGACTCTTACAAGTTTCGGTACTCTGCCGAGGTTTGGCGGTCCGGGGATCTTTTTCGTCCCGGATTGTTCCAGATTTTTGCTTTACTCCGAATTTCTTTAAGGTTAAACACCAAACCGGGTTAAGCGCTCTGCCAGTCTAATTGCTCTGCCAGTCTAATTGCTCTGCCAGTCTAATTGCTCTGCCAGTCTAAGTTCTCTAAAGGCTTCAGTACCGGGTTTCGGTATCGTGTTCAGAATCTCTGCAAAGTTTCAGTTTAATTCATGAAGTTCAAAAAACTTTTTAACCGAATCGAGTCCGTCAGGCTCGAAAACGTAACGAAGAAGTATGGGGACCGTTTCGCCGTCAGGGACCTGGACCTTGAGGTCAGGGGAGGGGAACTTATGATCCTGATCGGGCGCAGCGGTTCCGGGAAAACTACTACCCTTCGGATGATCAACCGCCTGATAGAACCCGATATCGGGAGAGTGTCCATAAACGGAGAGGATGTGGGGGACTTCGACCCGGTACGGCTCAGGCGGAGCATCGGGTATGTGATCCAGAACATCGGTCTGCTCCCGCACCTGAAAGTCTCGGAAAACATCGGACTCATCCTGAAACTGGAAGGGTGGGATGAAGTAAAAATCCGGGAAAGGGTCAGCGAACTTCTGAATTTCGTATCCCTGCCTCCTGAAAGTTTCATGGACCGCTATCCTCACCAGCTTAGCGGGGGACAACAGCAGAGGATCGGGCTTGCAAGGGCTCTTGCTATGGACCCTCCGCTGCTCCTTATGGACGAACCTTTCGGGGCACTTGACCCTCTTCTCAGGACCCAGCTCCAGGACGAGTTCTGCAAAATAAAAAAGGAACTCGGGAAGACCATCGTTTTCGTTACCCATGACATCAATGAAGCTTTCAAGCTGGGGGACCGGGTTGCCATTATGGATAACGCTTCTCTTGTTCAGGTGGGAACTCCCGAAGAACTGATCTTTGAGCCTTCAAGTGAGCTTGTTTCTGAAATTGTTGACTCGAAAAGAAAATACAGGCACATGGAAGCGTTGAAAGTAAGGGATATGGCGCAGCCCCTTGATCCCGGATATTTCCTGGAAGGAAATCTACCTGCCGAAATTGCTCTTAGAAAAATGGTTGATGACGGACTTGAAGTCGCTTTCGTGTTTAAAGAATCCGGGACTGTGGGAAAAATTTCATTAAATGAAGTCCTGAAGGCCGGAAAGACCGGGAAAAGCCTGAAAGAAATCTCAAAATCCCTTCTCGTAGTTCCTGCAGATGCTTCACTTTTCGAGGCCCTGATGCAGCTCAAGGAAGAGGAGGAGTCCATGGCGCTGGTCCTGGAAGGGGCAATTCCGGTAGGTCTTCTTTTTTCCGACAGGGTTCTCCAGGGACTGATCTAAAAGTTTGATCTAAAAGTTTGGTCTAAAAGTTTGATCTAAAAGTTTGATCTAAAAGTTTGATCTAAAAGTTTGATCTAAAAGTTTGATCTAAAATTCCGATCTAAACTTGAGGCAGCTTATGGAATGGTGGGTTACCTGAGCGAAGTCGTCCAGATTATAAATGAAGTTTTAACGGAAGTCCAGAGGGTCTGGAATACCCAGGTCCTTTCGCTTCGCACCCTTGAACACCTCTATATGTTCGCAATTGCGCTTTTTGTCTCCATCCTTGCGGGCGTAGCTGTGGGAGTCCTTATTTACCGGAACCCGAAGCTTGCAGACCCGGTCCTGAACGGCCTGAACGTTGTGGAGACAATTCCGGATGTTGCGCTCCTTGTACTCCTACTTCCCATTTTCGGGATAGGTACAGGCCCGACGGTTGCTGCTTCGATCCTCTATTCCATCCTGCCCATAGCCAGAAATACGTATACGGGCCTTGCAAACGTTCCCAGGGAATATGTAGAGATCGCCGAAGCCCTGGGGCTTAATCCCGGGGAAATCCTTATGAGAGTACGTTTTCCCCTGGCGCTGCCCCTGATAGCAGGAGGTATCCGGATAGCTGTCGTGTTCACCATGGGAGTCGTGACACTTGGGGGCTTGATCGCTGCAGGAGGGCTTGGAGCAGCTCTCCAGAACGGGATACAGCTCTATGACATGGGGACAATCCTGGTAACAGGAGCCTGGGTCGGGCTGCTGGCAGTAATCCTGGACGGGGGAGCAGGCATTATTGAGAACAGGCTGAAGGTGAGGTACGGGACATGGTCATAAACGCAGAAATTCTGGAAGCTACCCTTGAACACCTTTTCCTGGCTTATACGGCACTTCTTGCAGGAATTATCGTTGCCGTCCCTCTGGTCCTTCTCTCATTGTACAGTAAGAGGCTGGCTTCAATGGTCATGAGGTTTTCCAATCTTGTCCAGGCAGTCCCGAGTTTTGCGGTTGTAGCCGTTGTAGTCCCTCTTATCGGGATAGGCTTTACCCCGGCAGTCATTGCCATTATGCTGCGTGTCCTGCTTCCGATTATCAAGAACACTTATATAGGGCTTTTCAACGTAGACCCTGCTCTAATCGATTCTGCAAAGGGAATAGGGCTGACGGAGTTCCAGATAATCCGTAATGTCCGGTTGCCCAATGCCTATCCTGCCATATTTGCAGGGCTCAAGTTTGCTGCCATCCTTGCAAACAGCATAGCCGTGCTGACAGCCCTTATAGGAGGCGGGGGACTAGGGTCAATGATTTTCGAAGGGCTTACCAACTTTAATACTGCAAAAATCCTTGCAGGAACCCTTCCGGTTATAGCCATTG
Source organism: Methanosarcina sp. MTP4 (assembly GCF_000970045.1). Classification (NCBI taxonomy): domain Archaea; kingdom Methanobacteriati; phylum Methanobacteriota; class Methanomicrobia; order Methanosarcinales; family Methanosarcinaceae; genus Methanosarcina; species Methanosarcina sp. MTP4. The sequence goes on along the minus strand of NZ_CP009505.1, from coordinate 2,943,380 downwards.
CCCTTTTCCTTGACTTCTTCTTCTCGGTGTTGGAACGCCGTTTGACCCCGAAATACCTTGAAAATGATGCCTAAAAATGAAACTTAGCGATGAGATCTAAATTTGAGATCTATAAATGAGATGTAGAGATGAGATTTGTTTTTTAAATTTGTTTTTATCGGTTTTTACCGGGTTTTAGATTATTATATTTAATGGTCTTTTTATTGTTTAGTTTTTCAGAATAATTTTTCACCTCTTCTTTGTGCCTCAGCAACTTATGCCTCTACCTCCACACCCTTCCAGAAAGCTACATAATTCTTGAGTTCCTTTGCAGCAGGTTCTGGGTCCGGATAATGCCATGCAGCGGCTTTGTTGACCTCTCCTTCCACAACCACGTCATAATAGTTTGCTTTCCCTTTCCAGGGGCAGGTAGTGTGGGTTTCGCTTTCCTTAAAGTATTCTCTGTTTACGGATTCTGGCGGGAAATAGAGGTTCCCTTCGATTATTTTAGGTTCATCGCTTTCTGCGAGCACCTTTCCCTTCCATGTTGCTTTTGCCATTTCTTTCACTCCCTAAGAAAGGTTTTCTTGTAACCGGATTTCAAGGTAAAAGGCTTTTTAATTGAGAATTTTCGGGTAATACTTCCCTGAACCGGTAACATTTCCCCTAACCGGTAATACTTCCCTGAAAATAGATTGGCAGGCATTGTAAAAAAACTATTCCTTCTCCTGGGATTTCCTTTCTCATTTTATATTTGATGAAAGTACTCGTGCAGCAGGTTCCCGGGGGTTTGAGGATCATAAGTCAAATTTATATATGACAATTTATATCTATTAGGGGTTATCGGGCAGTAAGTCCTCAAGGAGGTTAACAATCAGGAGTCAAATTTATATAAAACAATTGTATGATACTGTATACATTACTAAGCATTTTTGTGTTTTTTGGCAACAACACCTTGACATGTCTTACCGTTCAATTTATCTCGGATGTCCACTAAGGATTTTTATTAAGTGTACGCATTATTACAGGGAATCTCATGCTTGATCCGATACTTCTACTTGGGCTGGTAGTTGCCGTGCTTATCATGTCCCTTGCCGCACAGGCACTCAGCCGTTATTTCCGGATTCCTTTTATCATTTTCCTGTTGATCGAAGGAATTATCGTAGGGCCCGAAGTCCTGAACCTGCTGGATCCTGCCCTCTACATCGAGGGGCTCAGTGCTATCGTGGCAATCTCGGTAGCCGTTATTGTTTTTGACGGTGGGCTTCACATTGACCTGAAGCATATCAGGATGGTTCAGGAAAGTGTCCTGAAACTGACAACAATCGGAGTCCTTGTAACCTTTCTGGGAACCACGGTTTTGACCAGCCTCTTGATAGGGATCCCTCTCGAACTAGCCGCCCTTTTCGGAGCCCTTGTCACGGCAACAGGGCCGACAGTGATCTCTCCCATTGTAAGAAACATCCAGATCAGCCACAAGCTCGGCAAGATCCTGGAGCTTGAAGGGGTCCTGAATGATGCTGCCAGTGTGATCCTTGCAGCAATGGTCTTCGAATGGGTCGCAGCAGAACTCTCCGGGACGGATGCGGTAGTCTTTATCCTTTACAGGTTGGGAATCGGAATTGCTCTGGGTTCTTTCAGCGGTTTTGCTCTCCGCTGGTTCTTTACCCGGGGGACGGCGATCAGCAAACAGACCGCAAGGCTGGTTTCCCTTACCGCCGTGTTTGCCTGCTTCGTCCTTTCAGAATACCTTGGCAATGAGTCAGGGATTCTGGCTGTAGCTGTCTTCGGGATCATCCTCGGAACTTCGGAATTTCCTTACAAGGAGACCATCAAGGAATTCAAGAGCGACATTGTGATTGTGATGCTCTCCCTGATTTTCATCCTGCTTGCGGCAATGCTAAAATTCGAGGATATCCAGAGGATAGGGGCAAGCGGGATAGCCCTTGTGCTGCTTCTCGTGTTCCTGATCCGCCCGGTGGCGGTCTTCGTTTCAATGTGGAACTCTCGGATCGGCACGAATGAGAAACTTTTCATTTCCTTCGTTGGGCCCAGGGGCGTTGTGCCGACTTCGGTTGCGACTTATTTTGCAATCAAGCTTGATTCGATGGGCATTCCCGGGGGGCAGACCCTTGTGGGGCTTGTCTTCCTTACGGTTATCATCACGGTCTTCATGAGTGGCAGCCTGTCAAAAAAAGTGGCAGATATACTGGAGGTAATCCCTATGGAAATCCTTATCATTGGTGGAGGAAAGGTAGGCAGGATTCTTGCCGAACGCTTTGACAGAAGAGGAGAAAATGTTGTAGTTGTGGACATTTCCGAGGATAACTGCAAGAAGTGCATGGAACTCGGAATCCGGATCGTCCAGGGCGATGCCGGGGATGTAAATGTCCTGAAAAAGGCAGGAATTGAAAATGCCAAATATGTGGTTGCGACAACCAATAAGGACAACACGAACCTTCTCTTCTGCCAGATTGCAAAAGCTTCTTTCGGATTCAGGGGTGACCAGCTGGTAGCCAGGGTAAACGAGATCGAAAACCTGCAGGCTTTCTGGGATCTGGGCATCCGCGCCATGAGTCCGGCCACGACAACGGCAGTTGTGCTTGACAACATGATCGGAAGGCCCCACCTTTTCTCCATGTGCGAGGTCGGGGGTGAAGGGGACATGATGGAAGTCAAGGTCACTAACCCCAAAGTAGTCGGAAAAGCCATCAAAGATATCCAGTTCCCTGAAAAGAGCCTCCTTGTAATGGTGCAGCGGGGTAGTGATTCCATCATCGCTCACGGGAGTCTTGTGCTTGAATATGAAGATATAATAACCGTGATCGGGGAAGGGGATGCAGCCAAGCGCACTGCTGATATACTTCACAAATAATTTTAAATATTTTGCAAGGTATAGTCTTTGATAATGGTTCTTGATGTCCCTGAGAATATATTTCCTATAAATATACTTTATGAAAATAAAAAAACTGCGAAAATAATTTAGCATTATAAATTCAGGCTTAAAAAGGACGAGTGATTTTTTTCCTGTGTGTGAAAAACATATACGGAAGGGGATAATCACTCTGATTTTCTTCTCCTGAATTTTTTCCTGTGGGGGATAGCAGACTGATTAAAGACTGAACACTTTCACCCTGCTTTGTACAGATTTAAATATTCCAAATGCATACCTTAAAGTGCCTCTCTATAAGAAGACAACCAAGAGGCCTGAGGTAGAACTATGAGACAAATTGCAGAATCAATTAAAGACAGGTTTTTGAAACTTGGCGTCGATGTGCCTATTGAGGACATCGAAGAAAGACTCGACGAACTGATAAAGAAATTCAAAGTGCCTGACAATGAAGCGCAGCGCAGCGTTGTCAATTATTTCTTGAAGAAATATTCCATTCCTAAAAATGAGTTTTATGTGAGACAGGCTGAGCCTCAACTTACCAAAATTACTGATATCTCTGAAAATGGGCAGTGGGCAAACATTAATGCAAAGGTCATACAGCTCTGGGAAAACAATCACGAGTCTATTTCCCAGGTCGGACTTCTGGGGGATGAGACTGGCATCATAAAGTTTACCAAATGGCAAAACGCTGAACTCCCTAACCTCGAAGAAGGGGAAAGCTATCTTTTCCGGAGTGTGGTGACGGGTGAATATAACGACAGGTTCCAGGTCCAGCTCAATCGGAATAGCTCGGCAGAGAAGCTTTCCGAACCAGTGGAAGTCGGAGGGGGCGATTTCACTCCAGGCCAAAGGGAGTCCGAACTCAGGAATATTGTCGACCTTGAGGGAAATAACCAGTGGGTTACGGTCAGGGGAAAAGTGGTGCAGCTCTGGGAAAATTCCCACGAGTCAATAGAGCAGACAGGGCTTATAGGGGACGAGACAGGGGTTGTCAAGTTTACTAACTGGGCAAGTTCCGAACTTCCGGACATGGAAGAAGGCAAAAGTTACCTGTTGAAAAACGTGGTGGTGAGCGAGTGGAACGGCAGAGCTCAGATCCAGCTTAACAGAGGGAGTTCCATTGAAGGGCTTGATGAGGATATTGAAGTTGGGACCTCAACTTTCACATACTCCGGAGCAATGGTGGACATCCAGACTGGCTCAGGGCTGATCAAGCGCTGCCCTGAGTGTAAGCGGGCCCTTGTGAAAGGCGCCTGTGCCGAGCACGGGAAGGTAAGGGGGGAATACGATCTAAGGATCAAGGCGGTCCTGGATTCCGGAACTTCTACCCAGGATGCCCTGATAAACCGCGAACTTACCGAAGAGCTTGCAGGCATCTCCCTTGACGGCGCAATTGCCATGGCTGCAGATGCTCTTGATCCGGGGGTTGTGCTGGACAGGCTGAAACAGGAACTCATAGGAAGGTATTACATAGTTAGCGGTCCGAAACTTGACCGGTACCTCCTTGTGGAATCGATTGCACCGAAGGATTCTCTGGACAGGGAACTCCTTGAGGCAATGCTTGCGGAACTGGAGGTGGAGTAAAATGGCTGGCTTTTTCAGAGAAGTGGCACGTAGAGTATTTGCTCAGGAATTGAAGGATTCGAACCTGACCTCCAGGGACGAGAGCGACCAGTACGCTCCGCAGTATCTCCTGACCCCGACCGGGGCAAAAGTGAACCGCATCTTCCTTGTGGGCACCCTTATCGAAAAAGAGGACATCGGTACGGACTCCGAGTACTGGAGAGGCAGGGTCTCGGACCCGACGGGCTCTTTCCTTGTCTACGCAGGGCAGTACCAGCCCGAACCCGCACAGTTCCTGTCGGAGTGCGAACTTCCTGCTTTTGTGGCGGTGGTGGGGAAGGCCAGTACCTACACCACAGATGACGGAAATGTCTTAACTTCAATCCGTCCCGAATCTATCCAGCAGGTGGACGAACTGACCCGGGACCTCTGGGTGCTCGATACGGCAAAAGAGACTCTTGAACGGATTAAGGGCTTTGAGACGGAAGAAGACCCAAACGCAAAACTTGCAAAGGAACACTATGCAACGGATACGGCTTTTTACCGTTCTATAGTTAAGAAAACACTTGAGTCCCTAAGGGAAAATGTGTGATTGAAAACCTTTCCGGAGAACAGGAGATTTATTTTCCTTTTCTCTGTTTCTTTCCTTTCTTTTTCTTGTCCTTTCTCTTTATATATAGAGCGTAAAACCCCTGGGTCTTTAGCCCAGGGGCTATAAGCGTCAACTTACCCTTGATTCTTTATGTAATATTCTGCCGCTGCTCTGCTAAAGTTTCCGATATAAGAAGCAAAATAACCATCACTTTACAACGTCCTTTCTTTTATTTCGTTTGCTAATAAGGTTAAAGGCAAAATCTTGATAAACAAAAGAAGCATGCTTATAAATAAAAAAGCATCACGAGATGATCCTATGAAAACTTATCTTCTGGTCTGGTTCAACAGTGAAGGCGAGCGTCCTTCCGAGGTCAACAGGAGACTTATGTCTCTCGGTTTTGAACTCACCAAGGGCAGTTACGACTTTGAATTCCAGTGGAACGGCATCGCAAGCCTCGATCAGGTCCTGGAGCTTGGGGACAAGGTGTACCTTAGCCTTCATGGTACGGGTGCTATGTTCAAACTGGAAACTATGTGAGCTTCACGACAATATGAACCGCAAGACAATATAAGCCGCATGAACTAATGAAGCGGATAAAGGGGTAGCAGGGGCATAGGTGTCTCAGAGACTCCAGATGCCGGGTCATGGCTGTTTCCGGTAAAAAAGCTCGGTAAAATCAGTTCTTTGAAGGCATTGTTCCGGAAGTGTAGTCCGGGCTATCAATATATGCCTTAATTTGAATTAGTTCTTTTCGGCATGTTTTCTTTTCCTTCCGGCTCATCAGTATAAGTTCAGGGTGTACCTTTTTTGCCTTTTTCAAGTCCCTTGAGGGTATCCTTAAACTTCATGAACCCGCAGATGTCTCCTTCGAGGGAAATGATCCTGCCGGTTACGGATCCTTTTTCGATTAGCAGTTCCACGACGCTGGGCCTTGACATCCTGGGTTTGGTAGGCGAGCCCGGGCAGATCAGCATTACTTCTTTTTTCTCTATCAGGGGGTGGTGCAGGTGTCCGAAAATCAAAACGTCCACACCCATTTCCTGTGCAAGATAGCCCTGGGCAGTCGTGTCCGTTATGGAGAGCCCTCCTTCATGCACGACTCCGATTTTTACCCCCTCAACTTCGAATTTCAGCCTTTCGGGTAGGCGCTGCCTCAGTTCAAAGGGGTCCGTATTTCCGAAAACGGCTTTAAGTTTCCCTGTGGCTTTGAAAGCTTCGTAAGCTTCGAGAGAACTGAAATCGCCTGCGTGGACGACCAAGTCGCAGTCAGCGAGAATGGTTTGAAGTTGCGGAGGGATATTGCCGGTTTTCATGTGAGTGTCGGAGAGTACGATAAGTTTCATTGGAAAACCTCTTTCTAGCTCTTTACTTTTTAACTCCTGGCGTTTAACCCCTACTGATGGGATAAAGCATTGATTGTACAAAGTCTGTCCTTCAGATTAGGTGTACAAAAGATAAAAACGTGCAATATGGAATTAGCACGAGACCCTGATAACATTAAGTAACAGCCTCAGGTGCCTGACTGATCCGGATTAAAACCGTTTTCCGGGTTGAACCTGTGGAAATAAAAAATAGCCGGGAATTTCCCGGGAACTTATTTAAGATTCAAGGGTCAGGTCAACGAGTTCATATTCAAGGTTTTCGGTCTCGAGCCGGTTGAGGAGCGCCGCAACCTGTTCGTCGACGGATACGACAAGAGAAGAAAGCCCATGATATGCTGCCTCTATTACGGATTCGCTGGTGCCGAACATGACGTTCGGGGTTACCCCGATCTTGCGAAGAGCTATCAGGGCTTCTACTCCAATGGCTGATATATACGGTTTTGAAGCTGCGAGCATCTTCAAACGTTCTATGTCCACATTTCTTGAGCCCCCTCTCTCTACCCTGGGGACCTTGCAGACCGTAATGCTTGCGGTTTCCAGGTCGATGAGGCCTCTGAGGTTGGTTACTCCAACGTCTTCCCCGACTTCCGCATTGGAAATGATAGTCCCGGCTGCTCCTGTCTTATCAGTACTACTGACATACAGGAGTCCGCCTTCCATTTTCAGGTAGACCTCCTGGCCTTCCTTGAGTTCTTCCCTTGAGATGGCTGTCCAGGTCGAGACATGGCTGATGATGTCCTCCATGACAAAGCGGGCGTAGCGTTTAAGTTCTCCGGCGTTTTCAAGGACCCATTCAACGCCTTCTTTTGTAATCCTGTACCTCACCCGTCCTTCGGTGACGATCAGTCCGTCAGCAACCAGCTCTTTGATGTATTCGGAAACTGCCTGGGGGGTTATCCCTATCTTGGCAGCGATTTCCTTTTGCCTCACATTCGGCTGGTGGGCTGCGACCTCGATCAGGACCTGGAACTTCGTGACTCCGCTCTTTGTCTGGAGGATTTTAATCATCAATCGTAATTCTCCTCGTTTCCTTCGATTAGTTTTAATCTTTGTCCCATAACCGAAAGGTGTTCAGACCTGCGGGCAACGGAACATATGTAAAATGGGTTCTTGTTAAGGGTCCGGGTCAGGTTGCTCATTGAATTATTACCTTCTCCGACCAGTCTTTCCAGTTCTTCGATTGCGTCCTTGACCTCTTCATAGGGTTTAAAGGTCAGCATGATTATATCGCTCAAATCTTCAAAAGAACACTGGAAATTTACCTGTACTTTTGAATAGGATGTATGGAACTCTTTTGAGGGCTTCTGCCCCGCTTCGGGAACTCTCCACTGGCTCTCAAGAAGTCCGGCTTTTTTCAGAATCTGAAGACTTCTTCCCGAGTCAGTGCCCATAAACTCATCAAGTTCGGTTTTTGTCATCCATTTGCTCGAAAGTGCATCAAAAACTTTTTTGTGAGTTCGGGACCCGAAAGTCCTGAGTAATGGTACTAAATAGGAAGGATCGTTGATTATTCGAGTTCGTTTACCCATTTATTTCCTCTCCTTCTCGCCTTACACTATAAGCTTTCAAATATAATAAATATTTGTGAGGGTGATTAGTCCTCAAATCCGATTTCAAGCCCTTCCGTTCCTTTCCACTTGAAAATGGGGGCTGAACGCTTCATTCCGCGGCATTTCTCATGCAGGGCATGGACAACTATGGGAAGAGCAATGGTCGCATCCACAAAGACCTGTACTTTTTTTGCCTGGGCTGCTATTTTCCCCCAGGAAACTGCTTCGTCAAAAGTACAGCCTGAGAGTCCTCCCCAGTGGGGAGAATCTGATGTGTACTGGATTGCATAATCATGCCCTCCTACATCGTTTCCCAGGATGGACGCGATTACTTCCGTTTGCTGGATGAAATTCTTGGGAACTCCACCGCCAACGTAGACTACGCCGGTTCTCCTGGATTTTTCCACAATTTCCGTGATCTCATCCACATCTTTTATCTGGTCAATTTCGATTTTTATTCCTCTTCTCCTTGCAATTGTGAGCCCGATTCCAATGGAACTGTCCGAGATTGCCGGGACAAAGATCGGGATGTTGTGCCTGTATGCACTTACGACTATTGAGTCTTCTGGGGCTCCGCGCTTTGCCAGTTCCTTTCCGAGCAGGTACATGAACTCCCTTGACGAACAGGACATCTCTCCGATTTCCTCTGCAAAGTCCGCAATAAGGTTGTCAGCTACCCTGAACTCGTCTTCAACTGCAAAAACGTCGTAGATCCGGTCCACACCATGTTCAAAAAGTTTTTCGTCATTTGCCAGATGTGAACCCACGTAATGTTTCCTGCCAAGGGCTTCGTGGCAGTCATGGAACAGGTTTGCCCCGGTACTTACAAGGCAGTCGATCATTCTTTCCCGGATCATGTAGGAGATGACCCTGCGCATGCCTGCAGGGACCATGGCTCCGGATAAGCCCATGAGGACTGTCATGTTCTCTTCTTTGAGCATGTTTTGCCAGGCCTGGACTGATTCAGCCAGTTTTCTACCCTGGAAGCCGGTTCTGAGCATCCCGTCCAGTACATCGCTTACGGACCGGTCCTTTACATCTATTGGAACGGTTGGGGTGTTGGTAAATACATTGTGATGCATGCCACTCTCCGCAATGAATAATTGATTGATGAATTGGGGTTAATAGTTCTTCTTTTTGGGAGGCAGTAGGGTCTCCTATAAAGCGACTAATAAGATCTCATATAATAGTCTCTTCTGAATGATAACAGTTTCCGGATCTGTATGTATTCGGCAACAGGATTGGAGGTACTATTAGCTCATGAGTTTGTATATTATTTATTAAATATTAATATATGCTGACCCTCGGTTCAGACCTGCCGTCCCGACAGGACTTCAAAAGCATTAAATCCCTGAAAAAGGGATTTGTCTGCCGAATACGGGGCCCCTTTTTGACAACAGGTCCTATGTTTGATAACAGGTCCTATGTTTGATAACAGGTCCTATGTTTGATAACAGATCCTATTAGATTACAAAAACCGCTACAGAGATTACAGTCATCCAATCTCCGTTCTCCCCGACAACGGACGAGTCGGGAATGCTGAAAGTCTTGAGGGGTATCTCATTGGTCCAGGTACTGTACATGCTTTTTGCAAGCTTTACAGCATGTTCCCCTACGTCTTTTGCAGTTTCTCCATAAGCGTGGTATTCTGAAATATAACCATGCTTATTTATGTCTTGTGGAAGAGCGCATCCGACAGAAGTACTGAGCATCCTTCTCGGTTCGTTTGAAGAGATTCTGGACATTACACAAAAGACGACTTCTCCCGGACTTAACTCTTTCAAACCGTCTTCCCTGGATACAATTTCACATTTTGGGGGCAAGATCGAACTTACGGTCACGAGGTTAAAAGTCTCAATACCTGCATCTCGGAGCGCAACTTCAAATGATTCTAAGTGCTCGGGGTGGGTGCCCACTCCACTTGTAAAAAATACCTTCCTGGGAATTAATTTCGTGATCATTTTTACATCCTTGAAAAATAGTCAATTTAAACTGAGTTCAGATAGCAATTATTATTTTTAAGCATTGCCCTTAGATATTGGCGCAAAAAAAGAGTCAATTATTGTTTATCCTGGTAAATAATGGTTATAAACTATTTATATTTCCTATTGTTGTATTTTTAATGTCTTTTTGTCCAAAAAAACTCTTTTAATGCACATTTTTCTAAATATACTTGATTTAAATTTTTATTAACTTTTAAATATATCTAATCTACTGATTTTTTTCTGTCTCCTGGGTTCCTGCTCTTTCTCCTTTATCTCTACTTCTCTACTTCTCTACTTCTTTACTTCCCTACTTCTCTACTTCTCTACTTCTTTACTTCCCTACTTCCCTACTTCTCTTCTTCTTCTTCTTCTTCTTCTTTTTCTCCCCTTTTCTTTCTCTTTTTTTTCATTATCCCTCACAAACTTTATATCCTGTAGAAGAATTAAATCGTTATTGTGTTCACTCCCTGCAGTTTCTCATATTTTCGAGAGGCAATTAAAAGCGGCTTGCAACTGGCCTTCCTGGTCTTTATATCAAAAGGGAATCTTTTCCGTATGCTCCCGGCTGTGGAGGCATTTGCAGAGAAAAAAGCTTTCGGGCGGAATATCCTTATTGGGAATGCCTTTTATCTTATCTGATATCTGATATCTGATTATTGTTAATTGACCTTTATGTCGGTTTAAATGATAGAAAAGCTTAACCTTAAAATTCTTGAATTGCTGGTTGACAAACAGCTCTCGATAAGCGGGCTTACCAGGGAACTGAAAGCCGAAGGTGTGGACGAACACCGCCTGATCCTAACCGGCTACCTGAGGGCGCTCAGGGACCTGGAAATTCTGCAGGAAATAGAGGTCCCCCCTTCCAAAATCTATGCCATGCCCGAATCATTCGTGGACTCCCAATCTACAGGGCTCGCGGTTGCCGGGACTTCAGGGGTTTCCGAAAACTCTGAAAACATTTACTTCCTTATAAGGACTCAGCTCCTTAAAATCGACCTGGACCTCCGGATTCCCGTCGGTGTGCATGTAATCTCAAAGTTGTTCGAAAGACCCTGCTTTCGCAAGGAGCTGAAGCTTGTCGGGATTACCAGCAAACACCTGGATCAGTACTGTGAAAAGTCCGGTGTTGTAAGTGAAGCCTTCGCCACGCACCTGAAAAAATATCGTTCCGAGGTGACGCGGATAGAAATCCCTCCTGACGACCCTGCCTACGAAATTCGGGAAAACAGCGAAGAGATTTCCAGGTTTGCAAACGAAGTGCTTGCCGGGATAATTAAGCACAGGATCGACCTTGATGGTCTTGTCGCGAAGAGCAAACAAACAACCCTCCTTCCCTGAAAATCAGTTTTTTTCTTTGAATGTCAAATCATTTTTTAAGTTTTGGTGTTAACTGGGTAAAAATTAATCAAAGCTGACGGTGTTCTGACCATGAAAGTAGCCTGCGTCCAGATGGACGTGCAGCAGTGCATGAAGCAAAAAAATCTTAATAAAGCTCTCTCCATGGCGGTGGAAGCCGCAGAAAATGGAGCCGAACTTATCGTGCTTCCTGAGGTCTTTTCTACGGGTTTTTGTTATGAAAAATTTGACCGGGTTGCGGAAAGTTTCCCTGGTCCGACCCTCGACGACCTATCATGTTTTTCCGAAACTCATGACTGCATTCTTGTAGGTTCGGTAATCGAAAAAGTCTCTGCAGAAAGATTCACTGCCGAAAAAACCGCTTCAGAAAAGTCTTCTCCGGAAATTGGTTTAAAGGGTGGAAACGTCGATGAAAATTCCGCCCTCTTCTACAACATGGGCTTTTGCATTGAGTCCGGGAAGCTTGTGGGCACCTACCGGAAAACCCATCCTTTCAAAAGCGAAAACATTTACTTCTCTAAGGGTGACTCGATAGAGCCCATATTCCTGAAAAAACATAACCTGAAAATCGGTTTTGAGATCTGCTATGAACTGCGCTTCCCCGAAGTTGCGAGAAAACTCACTCTTGCCGGCTCCGGCCTCCTTATCACCACCGCCGCTTTTCCCAACCCTCGCTCGGAGCACTGGAAGACCCTTGTGAAAGCCCGGGCAATCGAAAACCAGCTCCCCCACATAGCCTGCAACCGTACCGGAAAAGCCCCTGACGCGAGCTATTTCGGAGGATCAATGATCATTGATGCCTGGGGAGATGTGAAAGCCGACGCCGGGCATAAGGAATGCATAATAATCTCAGAGCTCGATCTTAAGCACAAAGAAGAGGTAAGGGAAGCGATTCCTGCTTTTGAAGACCGGCGGCCGGAACTTTATTGATTTACTATCTGAAATTCCTTTTTATATCCTTTTTATAATATCTGAGATCCGGATTTTCGCATGTTTGAGCTTTAAACCCGTACATTTTTTTTGCTTTTTGATCTTGACAGGGGTTTTTGTTTCGTCGTTCATGCCCCTTGTCCACTTCCGGGTCTCATGTCCACTCCCGGTCCCGCAGGAAACGGCTTTTTCTTTATATAAATAGTGTCAGAATCCCATTCAAATACAAATTAGCAACCAAAACCCTTCTCCTTTTTCTTTTTGTACGTCCTTAAGTTTCAGCCACTGATTAATAACGCACCTGAACGTATAATTTTTATAATAGATGCTGGCAAAAAGAGATACGCCTTATCGGCAATCTACGGATTTCCAGTTTTATTTTTACGCCGGGTCCGCTACCTTAAAACACAGATGAGGAACAGCATAATGTCAGATGAGAACCGTGTCGGAAGTAAGATCCTACAGCTTAGAGAAGCCCAGGAAATGACCGTTGAAGAACTGGCTGAAGCAAGCCAGAGCAGCGTGGAATTAATCCAGCAGTTAGAAAACGGAGCCCTGGTTCCGTCCTTGACACCTCTTTTAAAGATTGCCCGGGCTTTAGGCGTCCGCCTCGGTACTTTTCTGGATGACATGCCCCAGAGTGGGCCTGTGGTAGTCAGGGCAGGGCTTTCCGAAAACGTCGTCCGTTTTTCGGGAAAGACCGAACAGCCCAAAAAGAGCGCCCTGGAGTTCTACTCCCTCGCCTCGGATAAGTCAGACCGCCATATGGAGCCTTTCATCATTGACATCCACCCCTCCCCTGAGGAAAGCCACAAGCTCTCTTCCCATGAAGGTGAAGAGTTCATCTATGTCCTTACCGGGGAAATCGAGATCTTCTACGGGAAAGACGTCCACAGGCTGAGTGCAGGAGACAGCATCTATTACGACTCAATCGTCCCGCATGATGTCCACGTGGCGGGAAGCGAAGACACAAAAATCCTGGCTGTCGTCTACGCCCCTCTCTGAGGATAGAAAACAGATGCAAGACACAGGGTAAGTGCAGTTAAGCGTAAAATATACCATCAAAATCTCGGGAATCTCGGGGATTTCTAGATACATAACCCCAAGAGTCTGAAGGTCTAAAGGAATTTACATGTTCAAAACAACGGTTGCTCCACGCTTTGGAGATATTGACGCCCTCGGGCACGTGAATAACACGGTCCTTCCTGTCTGGTTTGAAATCGGGAGAAATTCCATATTCCGGCTTTTTAGCCCGGATCTCGACCTGTCTCCTGAAATATGGCATTTGATTCTTGTCAGGATCGAGTTTGATTTTCTTTCCCAGATGTATTTCAGGTCAGATGTGGAGATCAGGACTTTTATTGAAAAGATCGGGAACAGTTCTTTTACCGTAGGGCATGAAGCCTGGCAGGAAGGGGAACTAAAAGTAAGGGGACAGGCAGTGCTTGTCTATTACGACTTCAAGCTCCAGAAAGCTCTTCCACTTCCAGACCCTGTCCGGAAGATGCTGAAAGAGCATATGCTCCCTGCGGCGGTAGAGAGTGCGGAATCCCCCGGTTTAGAAGCCTAAGCCTTATTCTGGACCCGAACCCGGGCTCATACTCGGGTTTATACCAGGGTTTAATTTAAGGGTTGATTTCACCATGAATCATGTTCGAACTTTGGCTAAGACTCGGGCTTGATTTCAGGCCTGACTTATACGCCCGAACTCAACTTAAACTCAGGCTCAGAACCGGAATCAGATGTAATCCTCGAGGTTCTGCAGCGCGCACGATATTTTACGATAGACAGAGTACTTTTTACCATTCACAGTTTTGAGATTATATACACGATTAAGAGGCTGAAACCATGCAGCTTATTGAAGATACAATAGGGGAGTATTTTGAAAAACAGGTGGCTGTGGACCCGGACCATGAATTCATCGTTTATCCGGACCGGAACCTGCGTTTTACTTACGGGCAGTTCGACGAAAGGGTTAATGACCTGGCAAAGGGGTTGCTTGCAATCGGCATCGGAAAAGGAGACCATGTCGGGATCTGGGCGAGGAATGTCCCTGACTGGCTGACTTTCATGTTTGCAACCGCAAAAATCGGGGCCGTGCTTGTTACGGTAAACACATCCTATAGGAGCCATGAGGTGGAATACGTCCTCAAGCAGTCGGACATGAAAGCCCTGGCTATTATCGACCGCTTCAGGGATGTCGACTACCTGCAGGTCATATACGAGCTGATCCCGGAACTCAGGAAATCCGAAAGGGGACGTCTGAGGAGCAAGGATTTTCCCCACCTGAAGAGTATCATTTATGTCGGGCAGGAAAAGCACAGGGGCATGTACAATACAAACGAGTTGATGCTTCTTGGCAGCCATTCCCCTGACGATGAGCTTCGGGAAATCATGGGGACCGTTCGCTCCGATGACGTGGTCAACATGCAGTACACTTCAGGGACCACCGGCTTTCCCAAGGGGGTCATGCTAACCCACAAAAACATCCTGAACAACGGGCTTTCCATCGGGGACCGGCAAAAGTTTACCCACGAGGACCGGCTCTGCCTGCCCGTGCCTCTTTTCCACTGTTTCGGGATCGTGCTCGGGGTAATGGCGATCCTGACCCACAGGGCAACCCTGGTGATGCTGGAAATTTTCGACCCCCTGCTGGTGCTGGCTGCGGTGCAGAAAGAGAAGTGTACGGCGCTCTATGGCGTCCCGACCATGTTCATTGCCGAGTACACCCACCCCATGTTCGACATGTTTGACATGAGTTCTCTCAGGACAGGGATCATGGCAGGTTCGACCTGCCCTGTGGAGGCCATGAAAAAGGTGGTCGATGACATGCATTGCTACCAGATTACCAGCGTCTACGGGCTTACGGAAGCTTCTCCAGGTATGACCCAGACCACGGTTGACGACCCCCTGGAGCTCAGGGTGGAGACTGTAGGCAAGTCCTTCCCGGGCGTGGAAGTCTGTGTCATGGACCCCGATACGGGAGAAATCCTTCCCCCGGACACCGTGGGAGAGCTCTGCTGTCGTGGCTATAATGTGATGAAAGGCTATTATAAGATGCCGGAAGCCACAAAGCAGGCAATCGACGAGCGGGGCTGGCTGCACAGCGGAGACCTCGGGACCTGCGACGAAAATGGGTACTACCGGATAACAGGCCGCATCAAGGATATGATTATCCGGGGCGGGGAAAACATCTACCCCCGGGAAATCGAAGAGTTCCTGCACGTCATGCCCGGTATCAGGGACGCTCAGGTGGTGGGAATCCCGGACGAGAAATACGGGGAAATCGTAGGTGCTTTCGTGATCCTCGAGGAAGGCGTGGACCTTGCTGAAGAGGACATCCGGGACTATGCCATAAGCAAGATTGCCCGGTATAAAGTCCCGAAACACATTTTCATTGTTGATGAGTATCCCCTTACTGCAAGCGGCAAGATTCAGAAGTACAGGCTCAGGGATCTGGCAGTGGAACTTTCTGAAAAGAGTAAGAACTGATTCTGTCTGGTATTCTCCTGGAACATCTGTCAGAAAACCCTATCTAACAGTCGGCTAACAAGTCGGCTGCTTTTTTCCTTTTTTTCCTTTTTTCAAATTGTGAGCCCCGGATAAGCAGGCTCTCAGGTCGGGCAGACACAGGACAAGTGAAACCTCTGGAGTTTAAAGCCGTTAAAAATTTGTTCCGCATTAAATTCTTTGCCTTAAAACCAAAATTTAAAGCTATCCATTTCTAGGGGCATCTATGAATATTTAAGCAATTTCAAATCTTTAAGCGGGGTTAAATATTAAGGGGACATTAAATTTTGGATGGGTATTAAAAAATCGACATAATTTATTATATATACAATTTCAACATTGAAAGGAGTGTAGTTGTAGAAGAAGTACAGAAGTACTTCAAAAACTCAAAGATAAGTAACTCAAAGAATATGTGGGAGTATTCTTTGAGTTGTTTGAGTTGGGGGGTTTCATCGATTGAGGGTCCAGGGCCAAAAAGGGCTCTCAATCAATCCTAAACCTGACGTTTTTAAGCAGTATAGAACAAGGAAACAAGGAGTAATTACTTTAGAATAATTGCTTTATGTTCAAATTACTTTTCTGATCTGTTCCCCGAACCCCTGTTACGTCCATCATAGATGAACACTAACTCCTTTCAGTTGCTTTTATATATACTTTACGTCACTGTTTCAATATTATGTGGGTTTAAGTTTTTTATACTGCTTTCTTGGTTTTCAGATTCTTCCTTTTTCCAAAGATTCTTCAATTTGCTAATTTATTGGAATGATGGGTTTTTATTGGATGTTCAAAATGCTTTAAATTGGATTCGAATGATCCTTAAATGTTCCAATCTTTAGACAACAGTTGCACAATATCAAAATTCTAAATCAGATTTCAATGCAGGTTTTAATGCAATGCCAAATTTTCAAATGGTTATAAACTTCTAAGGCGTTAAATTATTTAATGAAATAGTAATTTCGGAGACTTTAAAAAATTTTAAATATCCAACAATATTGAAGATCCTAAAAACATTGAGGAATATTGAAAATTTGACATAATTCATTATATATAGAATTTTGACATTAGAATTATTAGAAGTAGAAGAACTGCAATCCAGTTTAAACAAGACATATGGGAATATTTAAGGGGTTTTCATCGATTGAGAGCTCGGGGCCAAAAAGGGTTTCTCAATCAATCACTACCTTTTAATTCCGATTCTTGAATACCAGCTTTTAAATCTTCTTTTTGGATCTTTCGTTTTTCTTACACTATTTTTCTTACAATATGTCTCTTTTCTTACCCTTGTGCCTCTTTTTTTCAAATAATCGGTTTTGACATTGACCTTTTTCCACATTATTTTTTTCTTTTCTTTCTCCCCGAAATAAGCTTCAAAATTATTGCACTTTTTCCCGTCCTTTGCAGCTTTCTTTTTGTGTCGGTTGTAAATCTCAACTCCTGGTTACATAAAGAACCTTCTGAAGCCATCAGAATCTTCTGAATCAATCTCCTCAAGGAACCACATTTTTGAAGCAATTATAATATTTTAGCTTTTAATACCTTTTTAAGTGCTGGAAATATCCTAAAACCTAAAAGTATTTGACAGGCACAAAAGTTTCAAGCAACTAAAAAACTTTCACACCTTTAAAACATTCCGAATAATTGAAAATTCAGCGTAATTTATTATATATAGTAATGCCGCGTAAAAAAGATTGCAGTTGTATAGTGCAGTTGTATGAGTAGTACAACTTTCAGAGAATATATGGGAGTATTCTTTGAGTTGGGGGTTTCACCGATTGAGGGCTCAGGGCCAAAAAGGGCTCTCAATCACCAACATCTTAAGCAATCGATTATCTTCTTCTTGAACAATCAATTTTTTGTTAAGCCTTTTCGATTTTCTGCTCTTCCCGTTTTTTTCTCTTCCTTGAGTTAGTTCCCCCTTCAGTCAACAATTACCTTAAAGGGAAGACCAATTCCGGCTCTAAAGGATATATTGAAAGAGCCCGCTTGACCGGAAACCGAAATACTCCGCTTATTATAGTTAATCTGCTTCAGTAATTATGTTTTTTTACCCTGCTCCTTTATTCCCTTTTTTGCTGTTGGTCTATTTTTTAAAGTATTGATTATAATTTAATATGTTTCAATCAGATCTAAATTTTTTCATAACTTCCCTTTAAACGGGCTTAATTGGGAAGTTTTTAGGACTACTGAAAATTCCTCTTTAGTTTTTTAAATTACCCTCTTAACTTCATAATTATTTTTTTCCATTTTGGATGCATTTGCTTTGATCTATAGCCTCAAGTACGAGTTATAAATGCAACGCATTATATTTATCATCAATTATATATATTGGTACATGATATTTTTATATCGGAATTCTTTTCACGGCATGAGGTACGGAACCTGATATAAGCAGGTTTCATGAGTATGTTTTTCTCAGGTTTTCCGGGGTCCGCTTCCAAAAACATAGGTGCAGTGGAATTCTCGGAAAGTGGAGTTCCGGGATTAGGGGGTATTTCCAGTGGAGAGAAATGAAAAGGAACTTAAGTCTGCGGTGGATCTTAAATCTGTAATAGGCCTTAAGTTGGTAGTGCCCGATACGCCTGAAAACCTTAATATCTGCAAACAATACTGCGGTACATGTCCGAGCCTGCCTTTCTCACCGAATCCTTACCTGTTCTGTGCCCGGGGCTGTTCTTCCGCAAATGTTGAGAAGAAGGGTTGCAATTGTACGGGCTGCCCGATTTATAAAAAATACAGATTAGGGAGTCTATATTTCTGCGAAACAGGGAAGGCTGAGGAAAGGCGGGAATAATATCCTCTTCCGGGAAGGCCGAGGAAAGGCGGGAATAATATCCTCTTCCGGGAAGGCCAAGGAAAGGCGGGAATAATATCCTCTTCTTTCTGTGCCTCTTCAGAACTTCTAACTCTCTTTCTGAAGGGGGATTCTTACTTCCTGTTTTCGTTTTTTTTCCTTTCGTTTACCTTTCTTTAGTTTCGTTTCATTTCCTTTTTCTTTTTTTCTTTTTCTTGCGCTTCGTTTCCTATCTTTTACCCGGGAGCATCACTCTGTTTTTCGGATATCTCATGAATCAGGACAAAAAGCAGTCTGGGAACATGGCTTCAGAGGTTTGAATTACGCAAGTATACGGACTTTTTAAAATATTAATCTTTTATTATATATTTCTCAATTAAATTTATAAATGTTGCCAACTCCCCTACTGGTAAAATCGGTAATAAGAAATGAGGATGAGTTTGAATGAGGATCAATCCGGTTGTTTTTTTCGTTTCGGCAAGTATTGTTGTCCTTTTTGTGGTTCTGGGGGCGGTTTTTACGGAACCTGCAGGACTTTTTTTCGGAACGGTCCAGGACTTTATCGTTTCCTACCTGGGATGGTTTTACATCCTTTCGGTGGCAATTTTCCTGGGTTTCGTGCTCTGGCTGTACGTAAGCCCTTATGGGGAAGTGCGGCTCGGGAAAGATGAGGACAGGCCGGAATACAAAAATTCCACCTGGTTTGCGATGCTTTTCAGTGCTGGAATGGGGATCGGTCTCCTCTTTTACAGCGTTGCCGAGCCTATCATGCACTTCAGTGCTCCCCCGGAAGCTCCTGGGGGGACCGTCCTAGCCGCAAAGGAAGCCATGAACCTTACCTTCTTCCACTGGGGACTGCATGCCTGGGCGATCTACATCATAGTCGGGCTTTCCCTTGCTTACTTTGCTTACCGGCACGATCTTCCTCTTACAATCCGCTCTACCTTCTATCCCCTGCTCGGTGAAAAAATATACGGGAGTTTGGGGGACCTGGTGGAAATCATGGCTATTTTCGGAACCCTTTTCGGGGTTGCGACCTCTCTGGGGCTCGGTGTCATGCAGATCAATTCCGGGCTGACTTACCTGGGCTTTGCCGAGAGCTCAATCGAAAACCAGATCTGGCTTATCATCCTGATCACCTTGGCAGCCACGGCTTCCGTGGTTTCGGGGCTTGATAAGGGTATCCGTCGCCTGAGCCAGTTGAACATCGGGCTCGGGGTTCTGCTCCTTTTATTCGTGCTTCTCACGGGCCCCACGGTTTTTTTGCTAAGTTCCTTCGTAGAGAGCCTGGGTTACTACCTGCAGACCCTTCCTGCCCTGAGTTTTCAAACGGACGCCTTTAAGGGAGTCGAGTGGCAGAAAAGCTGGACCATGTTCTACTGGGGCTGGTGGATTTCCTGGTCTCCCTTCGTGGGCATGTTTATTGCCAGGGTCTCAAGGGGAAGGACGATCAGGGAATTTATCCGCGGAGTCCTTGTTGCTCCAACTTTTGTTACCTTTCTCTGGGTGATCGTTTTCGGGAATACTGCCATCCACATGGAACTCTTCGGCCCCGGCGGGATTGTGGCTGCGGTTTCGGATAGTGTGCCAACAGCCCTCTACGCCATGCTTAGCCAGCTGCCTCTGGGTTTTCTAAGCTCCGCACTTGCAACCCTGGTCGTAGCAACCTTCTTCATTACTTCTTCGGACTCAGGTTCCCTTGTAATCGCAATCCTGGCCTCCAACGGGGAGCCTACACCTCCGATTTCCCAGCGCATTTTCTGGGCTTTTACTCAGGGGGCTGTTGCAGCTGTTTTGCTCCTGACTGGCGGGCTTGTTGCCCTGCAGACAGCTGCCCTTACAACTGCTCTTCCTTTCTGCGTGGTCATGCTTTTCATGTGCAAAAGCCTCTTACAGGGCCTCCGTTCGGAGAGCTATGCCCTCAGTCCCGGAGAAAACCCCCCGCAAGCTCCGGATACAATCACAGCTGAAACTCATCCTGAGCTATCAGAAGCCTTTTAATTCATCGGATAACATATTTTCACATGAGGGAAAAGCATGAATAACTGGAAGGGCCGCCTTAGAGATATCCTGGAAGGAAAAATCGAAGATGAGTCGGAAGCCCCTGTCCTGGAGGAAAGGATAGAGGAAAAGGCTGAAGTCCATGTTACTTCTTTTATCGAAAACAGTGTGCTTCCTGCTTTCAGGGAACTCTCTGCCGAACTGGAAAAACATAAGCGCTGCTCTGTCATTGATGTCGATGAACAAAAAACCGAAGCTTCCCTGAAGGTTTATTTCCAGGACGCAGAGGAGTTTTATTACGCTGTCAGAGGGAGAACCTACCAGAAAGGCGATTTCGCATTCCCACAGCATGCCGAGACCCAAAATGAGTCTTCCCTTGAAGCCGAAGTGATACTCAGGAGCGGGAGCCATCATATGGGGGACATAAATTCTTTTTCCATGGATGATATCATCAAAGATTTTCTGGATGAGTATTCGAAGTGGGCGAAGTTTTGAGCGTGTGAGTCTTGTTTTTTTGAAGAGATTGAAAACAATTGAAAGGAATAATATTAATTTTTGAAGCTTTCTAAGAGATAAAATATATATTTTTACAAATTATGGCATTTTTAAGCTTTTATTTTTTTAATTAAGCTAAATTAATCTTCTATTAGCCTGGATAAATCTTTTCAAGCTTATTTTTTTCACGAAGACACTCTCATAAATTATTTTCCGTTAATTATATATTCGTTCGAATGTTTGTTATTATGATGGGGGTAGCTTTGTTCCTGATTATGCTGCCTTTACGGGGTTTGTATTTAATTTTTCATCGAATGTGGGTGGTATGGGTTTATGAAAATGAATATAAGGTTAATTTTTCTGTTGATATGCGTTGCTCTTATGACGGTCATTGCATCAAATGCAGCGGCAGCTGATGCCTTTGCAGTCGATAAGATTACAGCTGTGACGTCTGATACTGCGGACGACGGAGGGCCTGTCTGGTCTCCTGATGGGGATGAAATCCTTTTCCGAAGAAGTGGGGAGCTCTACAGGGTATTTTCTGACGGCTCTAGAGAAGCCCGGCTAACCGATACAGGAGGGAAGGTCGGGGATTATTCATGGTCTCCGGACGGGAATAAAATCCTGTATACCCTTGTAATTGAAGAGGAGTTTAATTCCAATCTCTGGGTCATGAATGCAGACGGGTCCTCGGCGAGCAGGCTGACCGTCCCGACGGAAGAATATGTGGAACCGACAAAAAATGATTTCGGGTCCTGGTCTCCTTCAGGCTCGAAAATAGCCTATACTTCCGTGCTCGGGCTTCACTCAAGCAACCTTATTGTAATGGAGCCGGACGGTTCCGGTAAACAGAGCCTTGCAGGTTTCAGCGGCAATTATTTCTCTTCCGTTGCCTGGGCTCCTGATGAATCAAAGCTGGTGTTCGAATCGGATTCGGTTGAGTTCGGAAGATATATCGGAGTTCTAAATTCCGATGGAAGCGGCCTGACAACCGTAGCATACGGATATCTGACTCCTCAAATCCAGTCCTGGCAGTCGGAACTGTGGTCTCCTGATGGTTCAAGAATTTTGTATTCCTCTTATGAAAACGACCCGGAGGAAAAGTTGTTCAGGGACATATTCACCGTAAACGCCGATGGTTCCGGAAAAACCTCGTTGACTGCAACTGACTCGGATAACCGTAATCCGCGTTTTTCGCCGGATGGGGACAGGATCGTCTTCGTGTCTGATACGACCGGAAACAAAGACATCTGGGTCATGGACGCGGACGGGAAGAACAAAGTTCAGTTGACTGTCAGTCTGGCATCTGACGACTGTCCCGTATGGAGCCCTGACGGCACAAAGATTGCTTTTTGCTCTGACAGGCCAGGAAACTTTGACATCTGGATAATGGAGCTCTCTGAAAGCACTCCCGGGGGTGTTCCCACTCCCGAGAATGCTCCATTGCCAAACATAACCGATGTTACGGTTGACCCTTCGGGTGAAGTTCCCGAAGACAGGACCGCCACCATCTCCGTAACCTTAATAAATGACGGTGGAATGTCATCCGAGGGCTATATCACTGTTTCTTTCCCGAACGATGAGGAAATCTTGAGTGTTACGGGCACCGGCGGCGAGTACAATAAATTTTATCCCAAAGGCAGTTCTATCTACGGAAAGAACGGCATTTCCTTTTTTTCAGAAGATCCGATGGGCTAGCTCCAGGAACTTAACTGGGACTCAGGCCAGGAAGAAACCCTGACGATTGAAGTGAAACCGAATGCAGGTTCGGATGAAATCCTGTTTTTCGCAAGAGCCGCTCTGAAAAATGACGCTGCTGTCGATTATGAAATAGACCCTGTTTCCTCAGAAAATGTTGACCAGCAGGGCTGGTATGTTTATACTCATTCAATTCCCGTGACCGCTGTGGACCCGGGCTCCCTCTCTGGCTCCCTTAATCTGGAAATCTTATCTCCTGCAGCTAATTTTACTGCCACGAAAAACGTTTCTGAGCCCGTGGAGGTCAAAATTACGGACGATTCCGGAAATCCGGTCACTGATTCAGGTCTCATTTTTGTTAATGCCAGTTTCAGCAACGGTAATTCCAATCTCCAGCTATTCGATGACGGGACAAACGGGGATACTTCAGCTCATGACGGGATATTCACAAATGAATGGATTCCGGCAATAATTGATGGTGGAGAAACGGCTACTCCCTGTACGGTCAGGGCTTCGGCCAAGCATGCAACTTTGGGTTTTGCAGAAGCCGCCGTTAACGGGACCATTTCCCCTCTAGCAAATCCTGATTCCGATGCTCCCGTATCAGATAGTCCAGAATCCGATGATCAGGCTCCTGATTTAATCATAGAGGATATTTCATGGGAACCTGCGGATCCTTATGAAAACGAAAATATGACTTTTGAGGTTACGTTACTAAATGAGGGTTCCGGACCTTCCGGAAGTTTCGGTGTAAAATGCTATATTGATGGGGATGAAGTGTCTTCAGATTCAATTTCCGGACTCGAAGCAGGTTCAAATACTTCCTTTACATTTGACTGGGTTCCACCATCTTCGGGTGACCTGAATATAAAGGCGGTTGCAGACGCGGATAGTCAGGTTCCTGAATCTGATGAAGGAAATAATGAAAAAGTAGAGCCATTTACCGTGAAAGCTCTCAATACCTCTTCATCTTCCGGTTCTTCTTCCAGCTCTTCCTCCAGTTCTTCTTCATACAGTTCCTCTTCTTCCTCATCCAGCAGTGGTAGCGGAGGCGGTGGAGGCGGGGGCTCTCCCGAACCTGCCAGCAACGTTGAAGTAAAGGAACTCTCCCGGGAATTCATAACAAATGGCAACCAGGCTAAATTCGAGTTCCCTCGGAACGTTACCTGTATCGCCTCGGTCGAATTCGAACCTAAGCGGAGTTTCGGAAAGGTAACCACCGTTGTTGAGATGTTGAAAGGGCAGTCAAAGATTGTCCCAAAGCTTCCTTACGGTACGGTTTACAGGCATGTTAACATCTGGGTGGGAAACCAGGGCATTGCGGACCCGAAGAACATTGAAAACGCAGTTGTCAGTTTCAGAGTGGAAAAGGAATGGATCGACTCTAAAGATGTCGATGAATCCGAAATAAGGCTTTGCAGGAACAGTGAAGAAAAGTGGGGTGAGCTTTCCACCCGGAAGGTCGGGGAAGATGACAGGTATGTTTACTTTGAAGCTGAGACGCCCGGATTTTCGCCATTTGCGATAAGCGCTATTGAGGAGGCAGGTGCGCTCAGTGGAAAAGATGTACCGCTCTTAAGCTCTTCTCCAGAGGAAGAAACCGAAGGTGTAACGGCGATTTCGGGTACGGTGCCGGAGGGGAATGCTTCAGTGGCAGTGTCTTCTGCCAAAGGGGTTGGAGAAGAATCAAAATCAAGTAACAGAACAAATGTCCTGCTGTCTCTTGGCTTGTTTTCGGTCATGATTTTGGTAGGATATATGGTTTTAAGGAAGCAAAGTTAAGGCTCTGTTTCCTTTTCCATTATTTGATTGTTTTACTGGGGCATAGGTTCCAAAAATATCAGATCAGTGGAATTTCCCGGGTGTCGGAGTTCTGGGGTAGATCTTAAGTCGTTAATGCTCGATATATGCTTGAAACCTTAATATCTGCAAGCAATAACGCGTCACATGTCTGTTCCTGCCTTTCGCGGCGAATCCTTTCCTGTTTTTTTCTGGTTCGTTTGTTTGAAACCTTAACTCCACAATTTTATAGGAAATATACTAACCTTTGTTGATAATTCGATCTCTTTTTCGCTTGCAACACATCAATTCAAATGATAATTTATTTCAGTCGAATACTCTGCAGCTTGCTGCGGGGTGCGCCAGCACAACTTTGATTTTGGACACTTAGCTAATGTTTTTTTGATCTATTTTTATTCACGAACGTACATTCTAATTTATATTTCCTCATGTTATTTAATTGATCATATAATATCATTCTTAGATTTCTAGTTTGTCTTTTATTACTCAGACTTTACAAGCATATATTTTACTATAATTTAATTATATTATATTTTGATTATTCCAATTGGGGGGTGTAGTAAAGGTATGTGTATAAAAGGAGATTTTCTGAAGAAATTCTTTAGTTTTGGATTGGCTTTGATGTTACTGTCTTCTGGATTTAACGTTCTGATTGTTGAAAAAGCGATAGCAGATCCTTCGATTCCAGATGAAGTAATACAAACTGCAGATAAATATAAAAAAAACGGGGAAATTTATTTCATCTATTCTGTGAATGATAAGGATCCATTTTCTAATGGGTCGGACCCTATTCATTATTGGTACGTAGTAGTTTATTCTATAATTGATCCTAATGAAATTCATGGAATAAAAATTACAGGCAGTTTGGTAATTGATGCAAAAACATATAGTGTTTTGCCTTTAGAAGATACTTCATCCTCTGAACTTGTTCCTTCCTCAGACATCTTTTATTATCCAGCTTTTGCTTTTCATTACAAACTAAACAAAAATGAGATTTTTCAAGATGATTTTGTGATCTTTGCTGAAGTTAGAGCTCAAGAATATTTAAAATTACACTTGCAGGCAATCTCAGATCTCAACCAAATTGAGGATTACATTTTGGTAGATAGTTATGTTGAGGTATTTGACACTCTTTTCTTTGTGGGAGGTTTGATTGTTGGTGGATTTGTTGGATCTCTTATTCCACCTGCTTCATTTGCAGCTGTTGCCAGTGGTTTATCGAGTTTAGTTAGTGGATGGATGACTGGAAACGATCTTGTACTACTTGAACAAGCAAAAATTAATTTTGAGCAAGTATCTGTAAATTATTCCGAACTTGCCACTCGTTTTGCTTCAGGAACCGATATATGGTTGGCAGCTTCTGAAGGTTCCTACGAAGGATTAAAATTACTTATTCCAGATTCTGATGGCTTGGATCATGATATTTTAGATAATTATATTCAGATTCTTAATAGCTTGAAAAATATTGCTGAGTTGGGAAGTGACCAAGTTCTAATTGCTGATTTAACGTCTAAAATTGATACGTTAGAGAATCAAAAGAGAGTTGGTGAAGATACCATAGGACCTAGAATTGAAGGTTACTACAACGATTTGCTTCTAAATTACCGCCACAAAAATATAACTGAAGAATCACCTTCAAATAAAGGTTTCACTTCCTATCCAAGTTCTGCAATAAGGGGTGAGGAAACTCTTCTTGGAATTTTTGATGATTTCAATGATGCAGTTAGTGACGGTACTCCAGTTCAGTGGTTCATAATAAAACCAGATGGTACCAACGTTATAGGTGAAGTTGATGCATTTAAATGTTGTAGGATTGGAGCTTATTATGACGAATCTTCCTACAATTTTCCCGAAGAGGGAACTTATATTGTTCAGGTAAAAATTGACAATTCTTATTTTATTTCTTGGCCTATTAATGTGACTAAGGGTCAAACGTCGGATGATTTTTATTTTTATCCTGATTTTGCAAAAAAAGGGGAAAATACCACTCTTGGAATAGTAGATATAGATAACGACCAAGTCAGTGACGGTACTTCTATTCGATGGTTCATAGTTGATCCTGATGGAAATGAAATCGTGGGTGAGACTGATACGTTTAAGTGTTGCAGACTTGGAGCATTTTACGATGAAGCAACTTATATTTTTCCGGGTGAAGGAATCTATACTGTTGAAGTAAAGATCGGCACTTCTTCTTTTGTTTCATGGCCTATTAATGTAACTTCGGAACATCAATATCCTGATAGCACCAAAAACGCCGATGTGGCCCTAGTAATCGATAGTTCCGGCAGTATGAAAGATAATGATCCTGAAAACAGGAGGAAACAAGCTGCAAAAATGTTCATTGACTTGGCAGGTGATGATGACCAGATAGCTGTGGTAGATTTTGATAGTTCTTCAAGGGTCTGGACAGAATTGTGCATTGTAAAAGAAAATATCCCTGATCTCAAGGCGGCAGTTGACAACGTAGATTCCGACGGGGGAACGGACATACACGAGGGGTTGAAGGCTAGTTATGATCAACTAACCGGTCTGTATGCAGTGGACAATAACAAAAAAGCTGCAATTTTGTTGACTGATGGGAAATCTAGTGCTGGAAAACCTGACCCTATGTCTTCAATAGTCCTTTCCTATGTTGCAAAAGGGTGGCCAATTTATACAATTGCTCTTTCAGAAAATTCAGATAAGGACCTACTTAGAAAAATCGCCGATGAAACCGGGGGAGCATTCTACGACGCGCCCACAAATGCTGTTCTTCAGGACATCTATAATCGTATTGGTCAGTCAATAACAGGCAAGGTTCAACTGAAGGAAGATTCCGGAAAGATCTCTCAGGGAGCAACTCTACAGGGTTCGGCAACAGTTGACAATTCCGTGGATTATATGGATCTCCTGCTCACATGGCCTGGAAGTGACCTTGATCTCGTATTGTACTATCCTAATGGCACAAAGGTCCAGGTTGACTCGAATAGTGTCAGTGGAACAGTAGATCCGAACATCACTTATATTCCGTCGGAGACCTATGAAATTTATAAAGTATATGATGCACTTTCTGGGAACTGGTCGTATGATGTATATGCTGCGGATGTAATAGGGGAGGAGGATTATACTCTTACAATATCTGCAAGTACTTCTACCAAGTTGTCAGCAAGCACTGATAAAACTGATTATTCAACTGGTGAAGTAGTTAATATTACAGCTGAACTATTCGACGATATTGGCGGAATAGAAAACGCCAGTGTTAATGCAGAACTCAAATTGAATGGAAGTATTGTTGAAAACATAATTCTGAACAATGAGGGGGATGGTCTTTATACAGGTATGTCTTCCAAGTTGGTTCAGGGAGGTAATTATCGGTTAGTCATAGAAGCTATCAAAGGTGATGTTGTGCGACAGAAAGTCCTTGATTTTGGTGTGCAAGGAGATCCGTTGCCACAGGATACGAAAATTGCCATCTACAGCACTTCCAAATACATCTCCGATGCAAGCATGACAAAATCCGGGCTTTCTTATTATTCGGATGCATTGAAAGCCGAAGGTTACACTGTTGATCAGATTTCCCGTCCCATTACCCCGGAAAAACTGAACGGGTACGATGCCCTGATAATAGTTGCACTTGAGGAATCTCTTTCTGATGAGGAAAAGTCGGCCATTCAAAACTTTGTTGTGAACCTGGACAGGGGATTGTTTTTGGCTGGAGGGACGATAGGTTTAGTTAATGAAATAACACATCTTTTTGATGATCTCTCATCCGGAGGAAGTTCTGTTGAGTGGTATGGCCAATACATCTTGTGTGATGCGACAGATAATGAGGGAGACGCGGACTGGGTTGTAATCAAAAGTTTCTCTCCACATCCTATAACTGAAAATGTAAACCGGATAGTAATGTATGACGGAGGGTATGTTCCCGTTGCAAATTCTTCCGGGAAAGTAATAGGGGTTGGATACTCGGATGAGGATAGCTGGCTGGACGCTGACAATGATAAGGTGTACGATTCCGGGGAAACCATGGGCTCGTGGCCTGTGATCGCTTATTCTTCACAGGAAAAAGTTGTAATTGTACCGGATTCCAATGCTTTTGACAATATGGATCTTGACAATGACGGGATTCCGAACTTTAATGAGTATGAAAATGATGTCCTTGCATTAAATATTGTCAGGTGGCTCACGGAAGGCGTTTCGGACAGTTCTGATGACGTTCCGCTTCCGGTTGTGGATTTCACAGCAGACCTAACCTGGGGTCTCGCCCCGATGACTGTTCAATTCACAGATTTATCTACCGCTTATCCTATATCCTGGGCCTGGGATTTTGATTCAGACGGAACTGTAGATTCCGGTGACCAGAATCCTGTTTATACTTATGAACAGTCCGGGATTTACTCGGTCTCTCTCAACGTAAGCAATGATAAAGGCAGCAGCTCTGAGGTCAAGAGCAACTATATCGAGGTATATGAAACAGGGGATGAAGAAGAAATCAAAAACATCATCGAAACACTGGAAGCTGATGAAAGCTTTACAACTTTTGTTTCAAATCTCAATGCCGCCAATCTAGCCGAAACCCTCAGCAGTGAAGGACCTTTCACCGTCTTTGCACCTACAGATGAAGCTTTTGCAGCCCTTCCGGAAGGAATTATGGATGCGCTGATGGATGACACCGAAGCGCTAACTGAGATTCTACTGTACCATATGGCTGATGGGAAAATGATGGCTGCAGATCTTGCCAATCTGGTTAGTATTTCTACTATACAGGGTGAAGACATCGCCATCAGTGTGAAAGACGACGGTAGGGTGTTTGTCGAGGATGCCGAAATTGTCCTGACAGATATCGAAGCTAGCAACGGCGTTATCCATGCAATTGATATGGTGTTGATCCCGCCGGAAGAAGATGAAGAAATTCCCGAATTCCCGTCTACTGAACTTCCGGATCTGATGGTTCAATCTGTCTCTCGAGACATTTCTTCCCCAAAGATAGGAGATACGATTACTTTTGATGTACATGTATACAATGAGGCTCCTGTACCTGCTGGAAGTTCTACTCTTGGATTTTATGTTGACGGAGTCGAAATTGAATCTAAGTTCATCCCTGAACTTGAAGCCTACTCTGGATTCATACAAACTTTTAGCTGGGTTGCAGACCGGGTAGGAAATGTTCATGTATCTTTTGTGTCACATGCCGATTTTGAAGTTGCGGAAAGGGAGGAGCCGGCTAATGAAATGATACAAAGTTTCAGTATTGGTTCCATAGATCCAGAATCCGGTTCAGGTATTCCTGAAAATAAGAGTTCTTCAGAGGATAGCGATGTTTCTTCTAGTGCTAACAATGGTGGTTCTTCTTCCAGCTCTTCTTCCAGTTCCTCATCCTCCGGCGGCGGAGGCGGAGGCGGCGGTGGAGCCGGCTCTCCCGAACCTGCCGGTAATGTTGAAGTAAAAGAACTCTCCCAGCAGTTCGTCACTAACGGGAACCATGTTAAATTCGGATTCCCGAGGAATGTGACCTGCATCACCTATGTTGATTTCGACCCGAAGCGGAGTTTAGGGAAGGTGACTACCATTGTGGAAATGCTGAAAGGCGTCTCTAAGGTAGTCTCAACGCCTCCTTCAGGCATGGTCTACAGGAACGCTAACATCTGGGTGGGAAATGCAGGGACTGCAAGTCCGGATAACATTGAAAACGCAGTTGTCGGGTTCAGGGTGGAAAAGGATTGGATTGCCTCAAATGGGGTTGATGAATCTGAAATAAGGCTTTGCAGGTTCAGTGAGGAAAAGTGGGGTGAGCTTTCTACCCGGAAAATCAGGGAAGACAGCAATTATGTTTACTTCGAAGCCGAGACACCTGGATTTTCACCTTTCTCAATAACTGTTCCGTCTCCGGAGGGCGGAGTTTCAGGTTCTGCTGCATCGGCAGCTGAAGGCGAGGATATTGTCAGGGGAGAATCAGGTGAGGTTTCGAGTGAAAACGATTCCTTTGTTCTGGAAGCTTCGGCAGTTGAGGTGGAAGATGGGGAGGAAGGCGCAGGGACATCCGGAAGCATGACAAAAATATTGCTGTCTTTTGGGCTGCTTTCGGTTATGATCCTTATCGGATTTATGGTTGCAAAGAAGCAAAGTTGAATTCTTTGCTCCTTTTTGACCTTTCTTTTTTGGATCCGGAAGTTTTCCGCTTGCTTCGAATTGGGAGTTTCCTTTTTGCTTCTGTGAATTTTCCGGGGAACCTTACATCAACCTTTACATCAACCCTGTCAGTATGACCCCTACACCCATAAGCGCCACACAGCCGACGGCTGCAACATCCGTCTTATTCCATTCGAGCCTGTGTTTTTCCACGTTCTGCCTGTTCCTGTAGCCCCGCATGTCCATGGTCAGGCCAAGCACCTGGGTCCGGCCAAGGGAGTTTGCTACCAGGGGGACGAGGATCGGCTTTACGCTCCGGATTTTCCCGCGGATGCCTGTCCCGGGGTTGTAGCCCCTTGCGAGCTGGGCTTCGTGGATCTTCTGGCCTTCTACCTGGAGACTCGGGATGAAGCGGAGTGCGATAATGAACATGAGGACGTAGTCCACAGGGACGTGGATAGCGAGCAGGGCTTTCATGAGGTCGCTCGGTTTTGTTGTGACTACCAGGAGCTGGAAGGCAAAGAGCATTGCGAAGAAGCGCAGGGATAGGACCATTCCGAAGTCAAGGGCTCCGGTTGTTATGGGGACCATTCCGGCGGCTGCAAAGGTACCCGGGGGGATGAGGTGGCCGATGGTGGCCCCGCTCTTAAGGGTGAAAACGGTGAGCAGGATCAGGGTGACGCTCAGGAAGACCAGGAGCTTGAGCTGGCGAAGGAGTTCTTGCTGGAGCCCGGCTTTAAGGGAAGCCAGGAAAATTCCCAGCACCATGATTGCCAGGACGGCAGGGTCGGTTGAGAGCACGCTGAGCGCTATGATCCCTGTTACTGCTGCGATTTTCGAAAGCGGGTTCATTCGGTGTAAGAAGCTGTTCGTATTTATGTACTGCATAATTTCTTTCATGCACACATGCCCCCTCTGTTATTTTCTGAGATATTTTCCGTGTTATTTTCCTTGATCCTGTCTGTGACGCTTGCTGCGGCAGTTCCGTTGAGAGCCGTTCCCTGTGCTGCTCCCTTTGTTGCTCCCTTTGTTGCTCCCTTTGCTTTATCTTCAATGATTTTTCCGGATTCCATGCGGATGACTCTTTCGGCGTAGTTTTCCACGATCTGCATGTTGTGAGTCACCATCACGATGGTGTGCCCTTCCTTCTGGAGCCGGCACATGAGCTGCATCATCCGGTCGGACTCTTCGGCGTCCAGGCCTGTGGTCGGTTCATCGAGCACGATCAGTTCGGGGCGCATGGCAATCACGCAGGCAACGGCCAGGCGCTGCCTCTCTCCCCTGCTCAGGTGGCGGGGGAAGACTTTTTCCTTGTCTCCGAGCCCTACGAGTTCCAGAGCACGGGCGATTGCCTCCCTGTCTCCTCCTGCGCCGATATTGTTAAGCCCAAAGGCTATTTCGGCTTCAACGGTGTCTTCAAAGAGCATGTTGTCCGGGTTCTGGAATACCAGGCCCATGTGCCTTACAAGCTTGTTTATCTGGGCCTGCCCGGTATCGAGCCCTTTTACGCTTACGCTTCCTGAGTGGGGTTTTAGGAGGCCGTTGAAGTGCTTTACCAGAGTCGTCTTTCCTGACCCGTTTTCCCCGAGGATGGCAATGAACTCGCCCGGATATATTTTCAGGTCTACGGCTTCGAGAGCCCGGACTTCGTCATAGCGCTGCGAGAGCTGCTTTACGGAGATGATCGGGTGATTATTGGGATTTGCCCCCGAAGGATGTAGGTCTGTTCTTCCTTTCTCCGGGGGGTGATGTGGTTTTTTATCGTGAGTTTCGGATATTGCTTGTTTGGCGGGGGCTTCGGTGGCGCTTTTGCCGGTGCTTTCGGCAGGAAGTTCGGCAGGTCCGGTGCCTGAAGCCGTGAAACCTTTTGGGCTTTTTACATCTCTTATTCTTCCTTTCTCAAGGAGCACTACCCTGTCCCCTATTTCCAGGAAAGCTTCCACGTTGTGGTCCACGATTATGATTGTCTTTCCTTCCTCTTCTTTTAGCCTTTTCAGGATGGAAAAAACTCTTTTTACTGCGTTTGTATCCATTTCCGAGGTTGCTTCGTCCAGGATGAGGACTTCGGTGTCCAGGGCAAGGGTGGCCGCAAGGGCTACTTTCTGCTTCTGGCCCCCGGAAAGGGTATGAGGTGCCCGGTGTTTCAGGTGGCTGATCTCGCAGAGCCGCATTACTTCTTCCAGCCTGCGTCCTATCTCGGCTTCGGAGAAACCGCGGTTCTCAAGCCCTGACAGGATTTCCTCCTCGACGCTGGTGAAGATGAGCTGGGACTCGGCATCATCAAAGACCATTCCCACGTGCCGGCTCAGTTCTTTCATGCCGTCGAATTCCCCTATGGCTTTTCCTTTAAACGTGACGCTCCCTTCGAAGCTGCCCCCTATTTCCTGGTGGAGGATGCCAGCCAGGGCGAGGGCAAGGGTGGTTTTCCCGGCTGCGCTGTGGCCGGTGACCAGGAGCAGTTCTCCGGCAGGGACTTCAAGGCTGATGTTTTCCAGGGTCGGTTTTTCCGCTGTGCCGTAGGTGTAGGAGAAGTCCCTTGCCCTGATCATGCTCTTCCCCTCGCAAGGACCTTTGAGGCCGGCATGTAAAGGATCTGGGCGATAATTGCGTTGGCGATTGCGGTCCCGATCACGATGGGGATTACGGCTGCGACAAAAGCTCCCATGGTTGCAAACTTCGAGAGGATTGTCGGGGCAATCATCACCATTGCAACGATGACAAAGGTGGTTCCGCTGGCAAGGGTCCCGGCAAGGGTTGCCAGGGCAGGAGAGATGGAAAACCTGCTCTTGAAAGCTGTGAATGTAAGCAGGCAGACCACAGCTCCCACAGGTTCGCTGATAAGGTTTGCAGGCGGGAAAATGGAGTGGCTGAGAAGCGCACACACTATTCCTGCCACTACCCCGATCCCTATTACTTCTTTGAAGGTGGGGACCACGAGGATTACGGCAAGACAGTAAAAAGCGATTACAAGGTTCGAGACAATGGGTCCCGGGATTACCAGGGATAAATAGCGCACGATTGCGCCAACTGCTAATAAAATTCCAACGACAGCAATATCCTGAGATTTCATAAGATTCACTTTCCATTATTGTTGATTGTTACCGTGTAATTGACCTGTGACTGGTGAACAGTGAAAAAGCATTAGACATAATAATACATCAAAGCATACTAATGTACATTGATATATATAACTTATGCTCTGGATCCTTTATTTGTTCCATATGCTTAGTCAGGTTCCGCTTATCTGATCCGGGTTCACTCCATTTTTGGTGGGCAATAAAAATCTCAGTACAAATCCAGATCACATTTAATATATATTTTAACAGGAAAACTGATCTGTGGGGCAGGACATAAAGTAACAAGGGAGTTATTCGTGAACTGAAGTTATTCGTGAATTGAAGTTATTTGGGGGTCTGGTATGTCTTCGGAGGAGCAAAGGGGTCTTGATGAGATAAGGGGTATTGAAGAAGGACTCAAAGCGGCTTATACAAGAAATACGAAAGAAGCAGTCGAAGCTTTTGATAGGCTCAGGGAGTTTGCCATCAGGTTGATCTATCTGAATGTTACTGCGGAGCACGAACTTGATGCAAAAGCGCTCATAGTGTCTATCGGGGATATGGGAAAGATTACTGCCAAACAGAGTATGGAAATAGCATCAGTGGCTGCGAGCCGTGCTCTTGGGGACATAGCCGCAGAGGCAGCGAGCCAGAGGCGGGATGCTCTCGCAATAAAAGCCGTATCAGTTCTTGGAAGCCTTTCCCGGGAACTTGCCGCCCGGGGGATGGACACGGCAGCAAAGAGTGCAGCCGAAGGTCTCGGGAAGTTCGGGGCGGTATCGGCAAGGATGGGCGTAGAAAACCAGGTGACCCTTTCCGAAATCTACCTCATGCAGCTGGTAAGGGAAGCCATGGAGGAAGATTTATCTGAAACAGGAATAATAGCCGTGGCTTTCCTTGGAGAGGTGGGGGCAGTTTCGGTTGAGAACAAACTCGAGGAAAGTGCCATAGGGGTTTCAATCCTCCTCGAGGAACTCGGGATTGCCGCTGTCAGGGAAAACCACGAACCTGAAGCAAAGGTTGTGATAAACGCCTTTGAAAAACTGGGCAAGGCCTCCTCCATGCATGGCATGAAAAGCTTGCTCTTCCAGGCAGCCTGGTCCGTGGAAACAATCCGTGTCCTTGCCGAGGATAAGGGCATGAATGCCGTCTCTCGGATAGCAAAACTTACACTGGAATCCGTAAAAGCGGCCGGTGCCCTGGACGAAGAGCAGACCCTGGAAAAAATCCAGGAAATCAAGAAATTCCACCGAAAGATTATGGAAAAAAGCTGATATCCGGGAATAGTTGTCAAAAACGATGCCGTTTCCCTTTTTACTCTTTTTCTCTCTTCATCTAAAGAGCGGCAAAATCTTAAAAAAGCAATAGCTCGAAAAAATCGTAAATCAGAAATCAAAACATTTAGAAAGCAGAAATCTGAGAAAAGAATTGGGTTTGGTGCTCCGGCCGGGATTCGAACCCGAGTCTTCGGCTCGAAAGGCCGGAATGATTGGCCGGACTACACTACCGGAGCACGTTTGTCACCTTACTGCGAGACCAACAATATACCTTGTAATATATAAATCTGTCCCTTTTTTGTGGAAGTTGGGTTTTAAATCTTTTTTGAGTGCTAGCCGCTATAGTTTGTATATTTTCTTTACGGACTTGAAAAGGTTTAATGTGGAAATACCATTACATTCTGATATTATCTAATTAGCAATCATATTTTTGGAAAAATAGCGGCACTTGATATCTTTTATGTTTATACGTTTTAAGTTGTGAGTGCTTGGAGCCACTTTATGTAAAAAAGAAAAAAGGGTTTAGATTGGATAGAAGCGTAACTTAATCAGCTTGTACCCGGGATTTTTTAGCTGCCAGAAGTAATCCAGATTATCATAGTTCAGATCATCGTTCAGATCATCATCCGCTAGATTTTCCAGTCCTGTCATGTAATCGAATATCCACAATCCGGGCATACCCTTGTAATTGTAACTATCATAATCATAGTCTAAGTAATTATCAGCGATGTATGAAGGGGCTGGGAGCTGTCTGTAAGGGTCAGACAAATCTTTATCGTTGTGAATACCAACTTCTTCATTCGTTATGTAGAAGATGGTTGAAGCGTCAACCCAGTCATCATTCCTTTTGACTGTTATTGTTCCTACATCAAGGAAGTAGTAAGTTTCAGTACCGTTTGTGTACTGCATCCATCCAGTGATACTTGCAGGTTCGGCGTTAGGGTCTTTAATTGGCTTGCCTTTGACAGCAATGTAGACAGCATATTTCCCTGTGGGCAATGTGAATGAGCCATGACCGTCGTCAAGCACATTTCCGTCAGTGACAACGTACTCGGTTCCGGTGTTTTCTACATCGATTTTGACGCCGTCAAACGTCCCTACTACGTCGCCGGTCTCATTATATATATAAAATTCCATGTTTTCTGTGCTCTGGGGCACGAACATTGTACTTCCGCCACCGCCTACTCCATTAAAGTCGGCTTTCTTTCCGATCAGGTTAAGGGTGTAGTGGAAGCCATTATAGTCTATTCCTTTTGGTGCCGCTGCTGCCACCGATACCATCAGTCCAGCGCATAGAAGCACTGCTGTAATTCCTAATGTCAGTATTTTCTTCACTATTTATATACCCCCGTTCTCTATTCATCAAGACTATATGAGGAATTTTGGGTCAACTGTCACATAGATTTTACTTGTATATAAAATTCAAAGAAATTTTGTTACTTATCTTTCTTATATTACTAAATTTTTTTACAAATTAATGTTCCATATTTTTCCTTTCAGATGAAATAATATGAGATGTTTTCAGTCTCAGTAAAGTATATATGTAAATTTGAGGAAGGTTCCATTTTCTGGAATTTTGGGGTCTTACAAATTGAAGGAAAGAACTTTTTATGAATTCACTTCCAGGCTTCTCCTTCTCAAAGAACTTCCTGGATCAAATTTTGAATATTGTTGAAATTGTTGATCATATTATGTTTTATGATGTAAAAGAAAATTCTATCCTATTTTCAATTTAATTTTTTTGTAAAGAAGCTTTATAAAATAATTTTCCCATTCTTGCAATCTTTTCGGGAGATTCTCTGCATATTTTCTTAGGCTATTCTTATACTGACTTTGTTGATATCCCACCCCTACTATTCAGTTTATATGATTGTAGCCTTAATTTTCAGTCTTTTTGTCCATAAACGGGTAAAAATGGACTTTGAAATCATTTTATGGAAAAATAGAAGTTAATATCTGTTTATTTCCTTATATTGGCTTGTAAAGTGGGAAGTGGATCAACAACTTCCAAAAGGCAAAGTATCGACTTATTAAAAATATACGTCTTATATTAACTAATTTTTTTGTAAAGAATTTATTGTAAAGACTTTATTATGGAGACTTTATTGTGGTGAATTTATTGTGGTGAATTTATTGTGGAGAATTTATACATTGGTTCCATTCCGGAGTGTTTGGAGTCTGGACTGTAAGCTCCTATTTAGAAGTAACTATGGAAATCCGGATTAGAATCCCTAAACTCCTAATTCAAGACTTAAAAATAGCTCTCGATGAAATTATAGTCCCGAATGTAAATATTTACACTTACATTATAACCACGGAAGAACAGAAAGCACGGAAGTATTGTGCCCCAATTTTCCTTTATTCCGTGTTTTCCGTGCTTTCTGTGGTTAAACTTTCACTTGAGATTGGTGAAGGAATTTGGGGCCTTGACTATAGATGCATGAACCAAGTTAAAATGACAAAATTAAATGACAAAATTAAACGACAAAAGACTTTAAGAAAAAAGTTTGGTGCTCCGGCCGGGATTCGAACCCGAGTCTTCGGCTCGAAAGGCCGGAATGATTGGCCGGACTACACTACCGGAGCACATTGTCTGTATTTTAAGGTAGGGGTCTTTTAGCCCTTATTGAACGGGGTCTTCAATAAGGACTTTTTGTATATATACTTATCGCTTGTCGGTCCGGTTTTCTGCCTTTCCTTTATTATGGATTCTTCCGTTCCTTCGGAAGCTTAAGCTTCCTCGGGTTCTTCGACATCTCCGGTTTCCCCGGCTCCTTCCTCTTCTTCCGGGAGGTTTGCGATCCACTCGGAAAGCCTTCCGCAGTACTCGGGCTGGCAGTCGCCGGTACAGCTGGTGCAGGCCGAAAACATCTCTCCGGAAAGCAGGAGGTCGTATTTCTCCTTGGCTTCTTCCTTTGCCTTCAGGAGGTAGGTTCTTGCCCCGTTGGAAACGGCAACTTCACGGATGATAAGTCCCTTGTCCTGGAGCTTCTTTATGAGCCGTGAGCATTTCCTGCTGTCGATGTCAAGCTCTTTCCAGATCGTGTTCTGGAAGATGCCTTCCTTATGTTTACTTATAATTTTGAATGCTTCTTCTTCGAGATCCATGCCTGTTT
Source organism: Methanosarcina sp. MTP4 (assembly GCF_000970045.1). Taxonomy (NCBI): domain Archaea; kingdom Methanobacteriati; phylum Methanobacteriota; class Methanomicrobia; order Methanosarcinales; family Methanosarcinaceae; genus Methanosarcina; species Methanosarcina sp. MTP4. The sequence continues at coordinate 2,905,295 of NZ_CP009505.1, read as the reverse complement.
CCACTCTTTAGCCAATCCTGTTCGGACGCTTCAGTCTTCTACAGGAGTAATCAGTATGATGTTATTTCCCCTCAGGACCACGGAACCGAGGGAGCGGACTTTTTCTCCTTTCACGATCTCCATTGTGTCCATAAGGTGGAGGTTCATGTAGTCATCCACACTCTTGAGAGTGCCTTCAAGCAAGTTCAGGTCGCCTTTCATCTCTACCTGGATTTTGGATCCAACGATTTTCTGGACTTTTTTATTTGGGAACAAAATTAATCCCTCGCTGCTTAATGATTATTATTGAATATTGATTTCCCGTACTCCCGGGTGCTATCTTTTCAATCCAGAAGCCGGGGCTGCGCAAACTGCAAAATAGACAGTGCATTTCCAGTCGCATGCTTCCTTTACTCAGCCGCCTTAATAAGCAGCCGAAATTAATAAAGCGTTCTCACTCCACCGGCTTTCACGAAAACTGAGAAATACATATCCCCTTCAAAGATATATAACCATCGATGTCCGGGCTTCGCTTAAACTTTGTCCTGTCCGGGAGTTTTGGTCTGGAAATTCGGGTTTCCGGTTTTTATACTGGTGTTCGGTTCTTAATTTCGCTTCCGGTGTTTCGGTCCGTGTTTTTACCTGTCTCAGGTGTACAACCGGATCCAATCCGCTTTTAAGCCTTCAAATGTCTGCTGAGTTTTCGAGATATCCGGCAGTTCCGTGATTTTTATGCTGTTAAAGGGCTGTTTTGGGGAGTTGCGGCAGGCAGGGGAAGTTGGGGCAGCGGGACGGTGACAAAAAAGGAAATTTTACTTCTTAATTGAATCAAGGTAAAAAAACGAAGAATCCTAAAAAGATAAAAGATCCGCCTCATAACCGGGGCAGACCTTTCAACTTAATACCTGTTCAACTCAAACCTTATTTTCAAACCCTGTAGTTCCTGACCGAGTGGAAAAGGATCAGGGCAAAGAAGCCCACGATCAGAAGCATGAGGGAGAAGTAGCCTATGGGGTCCCATACGAAGCCTATGCCGGCTCCGCCTTCTTCCCAGGAGACCAGGACCGCGCCCTGGAGAGTTGTGGGAACTACCAGGCAGACGAAGGCCAGCACGAAGATGAAGGCGATGTCAAAGACTTGGGCGAGCAGGCTTTTTTCCTTTCTTTTTGCGCTCTTTTTTATGCTTTTGTTTACACTCATTTGGAGGTGCCTCCTTAGTCGTAGTAGCGGAATTCGTGCATGTGCTGCTTTATGGAATGGCGGACTTTCAGGCAGCCGATGGTCTCTACTGTGAACATCAGGCCTATGAAGAGCAGGTAGATAGGGGTAAGTCCGGGGAATTCCGCGAGCACGGGTTTTGTTGCGGTGAGGACCGAGTAGACCAGGAAGAGCTGGGCTCCATAGAGGAGGCAAAGCATGATTGCAATCAGAACGGAGTCCAGGTTCAGCTTGCCCCGGTATTTTGCCTGCAGAGCGGCATTTCCTGTTATGTTGCCGGCTGCTGAATTGCCAGTTATTTTACCTGTCGCTGCACTCAATGCAACTCACCTCCTTTAAGTTCCTGCTGCCTGTCTGTTCGGGTTCCGGCCAGCCGAGTTCGCTCCAGAGGGGGTCGTTTCCGGTCGTGTTCTTGCGTTTTGAAGAGAAGTAGAAGTACGCAATTGCATAGAAGAGGAGTCCGAAGATCAGGTTATACCTGTAGCCCCAGAAGAGGGTGGACATGATCAGCATGGCGATCCCTATCGCGAAGTAGGCGATGTAGGGCTGGAGCGGGGAGGCAAAGGGCCTTATCTTGCTTGTGGTTTCCGGGAAAAGTTTCCTGAAGCGGATCAGGGAGAAGGGGATCAGCACATAGCAGAGCAGGCCCGAAATGATCGAGAAGGTAATGACCTGGTCGAGAAAACCGCTGAAAGCAAAGGCAACGGCAATCGGGGCCGTAAAGATCACTGCCCTGTAGGGAGTGCTGTATTTTGGGTGGACTTTTGAGAACCAGGGGGAGACGTATTCATCCCTGGAAAGGGCGTACCAGGACCTTGAGGCATCGCAGATGCAGCCGTTTGCGCTGGCGATGCAGGTCAGGAGGGTACCCACTCCCAGAAGGGCGATGAAGATGAAAAGGCCTCCGTTCTGGGCAGCTTCAAAAAGCGGGTAGACGGAAACCCCGAGCACGTCCGTGGGGATCAGCGAGGTGCAGAGGTAGAGGGTCATTGCTGCTCCTACCAGGAGGGTGATCATCCCTGCCTGCTGGCCCAGGGGGACAGCTCTTGAGGGGTGCTTACACTCCTCTGCGCACATTGCCGCTCCTTCGATTCCGAGGAAAAACCAGGGCCCGAACTGCAGCGCTGCAAAAAGCCCGATAAGGCCGTTTGGCATGGCTCCTTCGAAGAGGTATTCGGGATGGACTTCAAGACCGCCGAGGCCGAGGGTACTTGCGAAGAAGAAGGTGATAATTGCAAAGAAAGCTAGCATTGTAAGGGCAAAGTTGAGTGTAAGGGCTCCCACGACTCCCCGGTAGTTGATAAAGGTCAAAAGTGAAATCACAAAAAGGGTTATGGGGAATACCTGAAGCTGGGGAAAGATCTCGGTTGCAATGAAAGCAACGACAATAGCATCTGCCGCCTCAAGGGCGATAAATTCCATATATACCGCAAGCCCTACGATTGCCGCAGCTCCTGGCCCTACAAAGAGCCTTGCCCAGTCATAGGGGCCGCCCGCAAGCTTTGTTGCCGAGCCGAGTTCGCTTGCACAGAGCGAAATAACCGTGTACATGGTCCCTGCCACGAGCATGGCAAAAAGGGAGCCTAAAACACCTCCTTTCGCAATCGTGAAGTTCCAGCCCATGTATTCTCCCACAAGCACGATTCCCACGCCTAAAGCCCAGACATGGTACGGCCTGAGGGTTTTTACAAGACCTCCGCTATGCGAGGTCTCTGATATCGATTCTGCCATTTTTTTAAACCTCCGTTTTTAAAAATCTTATGGGGTTTTCTCATACAATATTATTTTTTTGAAACTTTGCTTGCATCCAGCAACACCCAGCCGAAAAGGGCAAAGGAAGCCAGATAGATCAAGCCGTTTACAAGAGTCCATATATCCATGGATACACTCCATATTTTTAGTAGATAGTGTGTCCGGAAAAGCTCTTCAAACGTCCTCTCAAAAACGTTTTAGGATAGCCAGTCCCGAAGAGGTCAAACACACTTTTTATACGTTTTTTATGCGGCTTTATACGCAGTTTATGTACGTTTTATTTTGCCATTTTTATAACTTCTAATTGTACAGGCATTTTCATTATATTAAATATTCGCCTAAACTTTCCGATAATTAGAATTATATATAAATATGTATGTATTTTCTTAAGTCTCAAAATGCAAACTTATTTATACTTTATCTATCTAAACTGCATTTCCTAGGAAAATCTATATATACTTAATCACTTTGGCATGCGATCAATATTTCCAGTCTGCAAAAAAGTAGGTGGGGATAAAAGGTCCGGGAAATTCTATTCCCTCAGTTTCCTTAATCTTACAAAATCTGCCCTGTTCGGGAATTATAATCAGGATAGTCCTGTTTGAATAATTCTTTTCAGAAACTTCCTCTTTGAATAGCTTCGGGCAGTACGATTCCTGCCCGGAAATTCCTATCAGAATAACTTCAATCCGGACCTGCTGTCCGGGGTTTTCGGTCAGGGGTTCAGATGTACCCCTGGAGCTCGGTGCTGTCAACGGTTTTGGGTGGTTCTTTCTTTGGTCTCGCGACGGTTCTTGAAATTGGGCCGAAAACGGATTCATATTCGTTTATGTGCTGGGTCAGCCAGCGGTTCAGTTCAAGAGCGGCTACTGGAGAAAGTATGACTTCGGTTTCTACACGCCTTTCGATGACCCTTGATTCGGAAGAGTCCCCGAACATCTTGGGTGTGTCGTTGTAAAAACCGATCCTGAAATCGTAAGGACTGTGCCCGCCTGCGGCTCCTATGGCGTAAATTTGCCGGAAGTCCTCGGGCTTTAAGAATTCGATGGTTATGCCTTTTTTTGCTTTTTTGGGGGTCACACTTTCTTTATCTTCCCTAGATTTGACATCTTCGGTCATGAAATCTACCTCCTTGTTTGCTTGTTTGCTTGTTTGCTTGCTCTTCCTCAAATTCCGGAGCCTGGGATCCTGTTCCAATATTGTCCGGGTTTCCCTCTCAATATTGCCCGATATTTAGATCTTTATTATTATATTAACTTTTGATTTTGCATCTCTATTCTTATATTGACTTCCGATCTGCAAAAACGTTACGATTTTCATTCCCGGATTTTTAGCCCTGGATTTGTTTTTTCAACTTGTGGGCTTCTTCAGCAATCCCTTTCTTTGAATGGACTTTTGCAATCAGTTCCACAGCGTCAAGATTTCTCACCGCGCCATCCAGGTACCCAAATATATCCCCCTGATATGCGGAAATCCCGTACTTATCTTCAAGCTTTTTCACTATCCGGGTAGGGTCCAGTCCTTCTGTCCGCAGCCGGACTATTTCTTCGGAAAACTTCTGCTCGGCACAGCCGCAATATGGCGAATCCTTGCAGGTACAGGTAAGGAAATCATCGGCAAAATTCATTAGAAGGTCCTGGATTTTAATGTTGAGAAGAGCCAGGGAATCTCCGTCAAAAACGATGTCAAGGGCTGCTCCCTGGAAGACCCTTGAAGGCATGTTCACGTGGAGGGTGCTTCCTATCTGGTTGGCGTACTTAAAATATGCGGCATCGAAAAATTCCAGGTTCGTCACGATCCTCAGGGGGCTGTTTTCCATAAGCACGGCGTCCCTTATCAGGAAGGCTTTCGAGAGCGAAAGGAAGTGGGCGGAAACTATCTTTCCAAAGCGGGTAAGCGTTACCCTGTCCCCTTTTCTTTCTATAAAGCGGTACTTCTGAAGCCGGGAAACCAGTTTTTCCAGTTCGAAGCTCCCGAACATAAGTTGATGGATGCTTTTCAGGTCCCGGATCGAGGCGGTCACGGCAACTGATGCCAGAACTTCTTCCAGCTGTTCGGCTTCCCCATATTCAACCCCTGATGAGAGCATCTCTCCCTGCAGGAGTTTGATTGCAAGCTCTTCTTCCGTTTCCGACTGGGAACTGGCGTAGGATTTTCCGGGGACCGGCATGAGCACGACCACGCCCCTGTCGTGGTAATCAGGCCTCCCTGCCCTCCCGCTCATCTGGAGGAAGTCCTGGACAGAGAGCCAGTCGATTCCCATTGCAAGGGACTCGAAAATAACCTGGGACGCCGGGAAGTCCACGCCTGCGGCCAGGGCTGCGGTGGTCACTATGACCGGGAGTTTTCCTTCTCCGAATTGGGTCTCCACTTTTTTGCGCTCGTACTGGGAAAGCCCCGCATGATAGGGAGCCGCCTGGATCGAAATTGCGGAAGCTAGCCTGTGGCAGTTTCGCCTGGAGTTTGTAAAGACAATGGTCTGTCCGCGGTGCTTCTTTGAAGATATCCGGGAGTATTCTTCCTTTGAAAGCCGGGTAATTAGCTGGGTTTTCTCACTTTCCTGGCAGAAGAGCAGGTGCCGGTCAATAGGTACAGGGCGGTGTTCATAGAGGATCAGTTCTGCACCGAGCTTTTTTGCATAGGACCCGGGGCTTGCAACGGTTGCGGAAAGATAGATGAACTGGGCTTCCGGGGCTATATAACGCAGCCTTGCTATGGCCCCGTCCAGCCTGTGTCCCCTTTCCTGGTCTTCCAGGGTATGGACTTCGTCAATTACTACAGTTCCTATTTTCCCGAGGAAGTCCGCATTCCCGGACCGGAGGATGTGGTCCAGCCCTTCGTAGGTTCCGACTATGATATCCGAGTTCAGGGTGGTATGCATCTTCACCCGCTGGGTTGTCTTGATAAGGATTGCCCCGATTTTAATGGATGTGGTGAGCCCGAGTTTCGTGTAACGTGTTGTGAACTGGTCGTATTTCTGGTTTGCCAGGGCGACCAGGGGGACCAGGTAGAGCATTTTTCCTTTCCTTTTCAGGAGGTTCTGGATACCTGCCATCTCCCCGATGAGGGTCTTCCCTGTTGCCGTTGCCGAGACAACGAACTGGTTCTTCCCTTCCAGCAGTCCGGCTTCCACGGAAAGTGCCTGTACGGGAAGCAAGGTATCGGATTTTTCCAGGAGCATTTGCTTGAATTTTTTTGCCAGGGGCAGCTCCTTTATCCGCACCGAAGTCGTCGAGGGGTTTGTTTCGATGGTGTCATAACGGGTGAACTCCGGGTCCAGTCGCTCAGGGGTAAGCATCCGGAGTGTCCGGTCCAGGTCCCTGGTCTTGAGCAAGACCTGTTCCAGGAAGTCCACGGACTTTTCCCCGTAATTTCCTTCCGCGGTCCGCACTCCTCTCAGGAGTTCTTCTTTTGCACATTCCCTGCAGATGAGTTCGTTATGGAATTTGATTGATTTTTTGTTGACAAAGTTAAAGCGTTTATTGAGCAGGCAGTGCCTGCAAATATCAACTTTGTCTGCCTTCAACTGAAAACCTTCCAGCATTTCCAGGAAAGCAGCCGAATTTGCAGGGTCCCCTCCCTCTGCCAGCATGACCCTGTTTGCACTGCGGAGCAGTTCTATGAATTTTTGAGGCGGAAGAAACTCCTCTTTTTTCTTGTTGTTCGCAAGAACCCTTATTTTGTGTGGACGCGGTCCCTTTGACCCGTTTTTCAGGACGAGTTCAGCCACCGCGAGAGGTTGTTTCATCCGGTCCTTTATCGTCATTAAGGTTAGTTTCGATTTTTCAGCGGAGATGAGGACCCAGAGCGTCATTGCATACCCAGTTATGTGAATGTTATAAGTAAGCTTCCTTCACAGGCCTGTTTCAGGAAGCTTGCTTCAGAATTTTTGGTTTTCTGAATTTGTTTTTCAGAAGTATAACTTGCTCATTATATTATTTGATTTTCCTGGAGACTTCCCTGACACAAAAAGCTACGTATCAACCCCCCTCCTGAAATCTAGTCTCCCTTAACCCTGAAATCCAGTCTCCCTTAACCCTGAAATCCAGTCTCCCTTAACCCTGAAAGAAGGTCTTACTCGGATGATTTTAAAACAAACTCCCTCGCGAGAAAGGCAGGTTTAAAAGCAGTCCCATTCAAAAAGGAGAACCGGTTTAAAGTGAAACCCCTTCGGTGAAGGGCAGGCTTAAAGACAGGCCCCCACCTTTGCAAACCTGCACCTGCAGTTACGGGTTTCGGGGATGTTTTCGATTGTATCGGAAAGGATCTCGAAGATTGCGTCCTGGGCTTTTCCAACAACTTCCGTGACCTCGTCAGCTGTCAGTTTTTCCGTGGTCATTCCGCAGGCCTGGTTCGTGACAATGGCAAGAGAAGAGTAGCAGAGGCTGAGTTCCTTTGCAAGGGTGACTTCCGGGACCCCGGTCATGCCCACGACGTCGGCAAACTGGCTAATCATTCGGATTTCTGCCCTGGTCTCGAAGCGGGGGCCTTCGGTGCAGGCGTAGATGCCTTCGGTATGGGCTATCCCCTGTTTTTCAAGGGCCTTTATGAGGCTCTCCTTGATTTCCGGACAGTAGGGTTCTGAGACGTCTACATGGACGGTATTCTCGTCGTAAAAGGTTGAAACCCTGCTCCTGGTAAAGTCAATGAAGTCGTCGAGCACGACAAAGCTGCCCACGGGGTGTCCCCGCATGGACCCTACGGAGTTTGTGGAAATGACACGTTCGGCTCCCAGGGCCTGCACGGCCCAGACGTTGGCCCTGTAGTTTATCCTGTGAGGAGGGATGTGGTTCTTGCCGGCATGCCGGGGGATTACCGCGATGGTTTTGCTTTTTATGTCGGTCAAATAGGCGTTTACTTCCCCGTAAGGGGTCTCAACTTCCCGTTTTTCAAAGTCCCTGTATGAATCGAAACCAACGCCCCCCAGAACTGCAATCTCAACGTTTTCGGCTGTTTTTTCCATTTCCTTTCTCCTCTCCTTTTCTGCCTGTATTAGTTTCCTTTTTAGAGTGAATTGCCCTTCCTTTTCAGGCTGGCTCTTTCCTTTCTCAGGCTGCTTCTTTCCTTTTTTTCCCTCTTCCCCTTGCTTTCTTCTCCTCTCCTGAGTCAGGGTTTCCAAGGGAAACTTTGATTCCTGCAAGGGCTATGAGGATTGCGACGATTACCGAATATACGAAGTACTGGAGAGCCAGGGAAGCATCCTTCGGAAACCCGGTTGTAAGGGAAGCTTCTGTCAGAAGGTAGGTACTGGCACCCCAGAAGAGCAGGCCGGTTGCGATAATGAATAGGGATACAGAGATGGTTTTTTGGGTGGGTTTTCCTGCCATCCTAAGATCAAACATTTTTCCACAGTCTGCAAGCAGGAATGCGCCTGCATACCACCAGACTGAGGCATTGATGAATACCGAGATCAAAGTGAGGGTCCCATGGTACCAGATCCCGCTTTCGGAGTAAAGTCCCCAGACTTCCGCTGCCCCGTGGGCGGTGGCAACGATCCCTGTAAGCAAGGCGGCGGTATAGCTGACAAAGATAAGCCTCTGCTGCTTGAAAGCCTCTCCAAGGCGTTCTTTCTGGAGGGCCAGGGTGTCGTCAAGCCCGAAGCCCCGGTAGAGCATGTACATCCCGACGGCAGCGAGGATCCCCACGACTGCGCCTTCGGGGTAGCGGGCAAGCAGGAAGATGGCATAGATAAGGAAGGCGAGCCCGACCGGAACGAAAAAGGTCTGGGATATTTTCGGGTCACTAAAAGCGTGTTTGAGGATATAGTAGGTGCTTTCCAGGTTTTCGCTCTGCATAACCACAATACGTTTTACTGAATCTATCTTTATGCGGGACTGCACAATCGGGATAAGGGTCTCGTCTTCTGCCCCGTCCGAGACAAATACGGCTCCTTTCACCTCGTGCGTGGCCAGGAAGTTCTCCAGCTGTTCGGCAATCTTCTGGTCGGAGATAACCCCTACGTTCCTGTCGCCTGCAAATGAGACAATCTCCGCGTCGATGCCCTTTGCCCGCAGTTCGTCAAGGACCCGGATTCCCCCGAAAATGGTGTTTGTGTCCGAATCCTCGGGATCGGCGATTCCCAGTGTTGTGGCAGCTTCAATATTTGCTTCCCTTCCAACGATAGGGGTTGTGCGTTTTGCCTTTTCGCCAAGGTCGTTGTCCCGGTCTATGCAGATAACTAAAGTTTGCATGGCTCCTCTATTTCTTCTCATTACGTGTTTTGCGGGTCCCAGAGCTAGATTGGAAGAATATTCTTAATCCGGTGCTATCATCTAAAGCCATTATCGATATATAATGCTTGGGTATATTCCGGCGTCCGGGGAGTTCAGGTTGTCGGAATAATTTTTCCCCTTTTTTAATACCTTCTTTTAATTCCTTAACTGTAGTATTATTCTTTGATAACATACTATTTCAATTTATACTTTTATAGGTATGGGGATTTTTCTTTCTTGAAGTTGTTTCTTTCTTGAAGCGTTTTTTCTTGAAGCGTTTTTTCTTGAAGCGTTTTTTCTTGAAGCGGTATACTTTTTTCTGCCTTCTGGATAACAGGATTAAAACCCTTCAAATTTTTCTCTTCTTCATATGGCATTTGTGGAGCCGTTTGATGTTCTTTGGGGCATTGTATGTCCCGTATGTAAACTTTTTGTATATCGGTTATTATTGGATATTTTTGAGATAATTTTATAATTTCTGATCTCCAATTAATAATTGTATTAAAATAAACTATTCTTAAAAGACAGCTACGGGGGTTTTTAGTGGCTAAACTAATGGAAGACGAAAAGAAAGAAGAAACCGTCAAGAAAGGTTCCGGGGTTCAGGAAAGAATCGGGAAACTTGGAAGCGACATAGATGACCTTGCAAAGAGGACCGGTGATGAAGCCTCAAAGCTTGCAAAGAGCATAAACGGGGATATAAAGTCCCTTTCCGGAGATGTCAAATCCATTGATGTGAAAAATGAGGTCAAAAGAATCACAGGCAAAGTTGAAAAACTGGCTGATAGCACAGGAGATTCTGCAAAAAAGCTTGCATCTGACGTTAAGGGAGACGTCAAAGGGTTAATGGCTAAGGTTACAAAGAAAAAAGAAAAGTGAAGACAGAAATTTCTTCTGTCTTCTTTTTCCGATTTTTATTCTCGATTTTTATTCTCGATTTATTTTCCCGGATGCTTCTTTATTTGAGTATCTCTTTTCTTACAAGGAACGCAGAACCAAGGATTCCAAGGGCCGCAAAGATGCTTTCGAAGCCAGGTGCACTTTCGCTTTCTCCGGGCTTAGTCTGCTCTTCTCCGGTTTCGGTTCCGGTTTCTTCTTCGTTTGGAGTAATTACCTCAGTTCCATCCACTTCTCCGCTGCTTTTCGCTTCTCCTGTGATTGCATAGAGGGAGAAGCCCGGGGTTTCGGCTCTGAAGTAGTAGAATTCCTCATCTTCCCCGGTCATCTCGGTTGAGAGAGGGTTCCAGGCTTCGTCGTGGTACCTGTTCAGGCCAATTGTAGCCGGGTCGATGTTATTTTCTTCCATCCAGCTTTTCGGAACCCTGAACTCGATGTAGCCCTGGTCTATGTTTTCCTCGAAGCGTTCGTTTCCGACAAGGATCTTCACGTGCCTGTAAACTTTGCCGTTGGGCTTATTGTTGCTGCCACTGTCTCCTTCATCGGCTCCTTCAACCCTTACAATAACCATTCCGGAGTATCCTTTTGACTTGAAGCCGACTCCGAGCACCCCGTTCTCCGGGTTCGGGAATTGGACACTGCTTTCCTGTCCTGCAACGACTTTTTTCTGGGCCGAGTCAACAGGTCCTGCATTTTCCCCTGCCGGAGGCGGGATATAGGTGGGAGAACCGCTGCTGCTGCTTCTTTTCACAGGTGCCGGTTCTGGCTCTGGTTCAGGCTCCGGGAAATCGATCAGCGGGAAGTAGTCCACGCTTTCCCCATCTTCAGTGACATTGTAGGGAAGGTCGCAGATCCAGTCTCCGTCGGTATCGTTACAGGTCTGGCTCCAGCCTGTTCCGTTCGGAAGCGCCCAGAAGTTTCCTCCAAGGTAAGGCCCGCCCATGATGTTCGTGCCTTCAGTCAGGTTGATGTTCCAGGTGTTGTTTCCTTCTTCTTCAACCGGAATCTCTGTGAACAGTAATCCATCTTCGAATTTGGTGTTATTCGTGTTGTTGAAGTAGTTGTCGTAAATTGTGTTGTTCCAGGAACCGATGAAGTAAAGTCCGGTATCGCTGTTGTTTTCAACAGAGTTGCCAATCAGGCAGTTCTCGCTGGAAAACTCAAGGTAGATGCCTGCTCCAAAAGGACCCATGCCTTCTCCCAGCACCAACTCTGAAGCCATTACAATGTCAGGTTCTTCTGAACGCTTGCTGCATTCTTTCTTTTCATCAGAGTTAACGACTGAGGCTGCCCCGTAGTATTCTTCCTCTTCTTCCTCTACCAGGTACCCGTTTGAGTTCACGATGTTGCTTTGCAGGATGAGGTTTTCGGACTCTGAAAGACAAATTCCAATTATTCCGTTGTCAGTTACGGTATTGCTGGCCACCTCACTGTCATAGAGGCTTCTGAAAACAATACCCATGAGATTGTTCCTGACAGTGTTTTCAATTACTGTATTATTGCTTGATACGTCGCAGGTTCCGACGAAAATACCCCAGTCTTCATTATTGCACACGGTATTGCCTGCAACGTAGTTGTCCGAACCCTTTACGCGGATACCGTTGCAGCCGTTGTTGTTTACAACATTGTTTTCTATGGTTGTGTTGTGCGAGTCATCATCATAAATGACAATCCCGGCACCGTCGTTGAAACTTACGGTGTTTCCTGTAAGGGTGTTGTAGCAGCCGTCTTCAACTTTGAGACCCACGCACTCGCTGTATGTTATAACATTATCAACTACGGTATTGTAGGAGCTGTAGTACAGGTGCAGACCCATGGCTCCACTATTGTTTACAGTGTTTCCTATCAGGGTATTGTGGTCGCTTTCGTAGACGTTGATACCTTTTGCATCCCCGTCAAGTACCGTGTTTGAACTTACGGTGTTGTTGTCCGCATAGCAGAGCACGATTCCGGGGTAGTCATTGGCGTTTACAATGTTGTTGCTTACGATGTTGAACTGGGACTCATCCAGCCTTATCCCTTTATAGTTCAGGCTTGCGTTGTTCCCGGTGATTGTATTGTTGTTGGAGTACTCGAGGTTGATGCCTTCGTCATCATTCTCAATTACGGTATTATCGGATATTGAGTTGTTTTCCCCTTCCATGTAAATCCCGCAACAATAGTTAAAGGAAGCGTTATTTCCGCTTATGATATTATCGCTGCTCAAACAGTCATAGTATGCATTCCCCATGCGAATACCGCTTCCGTCGTTGCCGATCACATCATTGTCGGTGAGTGTGTTGGAGGAGCCGTCTATGCGGATCCCGCTTTCCCCGTTATAGGACACATCGTTATTGACCAGTGTGCTGTGGTTGCTCTCAAATATGATGTAACCTTCTATGCTGCTTGTCTTGCTGCCTATGCGGATGCCGCAGTAGTTATTGTCAATTACGTCGTTTTCCCGAAGCTCGTTGTAATCGCCGTCTATGCGGATTCCGCAGTACCCGTTCAGGGACACGTTATTATTGACCAGTTCATTGTTGTTGCTTGCAATTGCTGTGTAATTGTCCCAGTCAATCTTCCCCAGACGAATTCCACAGTATTCGTTGTCGTTTACGATATTGTCGTAAAGGTCATTTTCGCCGCCTTCGATATGGATTCCGGACCAGCAGTTATTGCTAACGTTGTTGCCGTCAAAGCTGTTGTCATATCCTCTGGCATAAATCCCGGTTTTCCCGCTGAGGGTTACATCGTTGCTGTCAAGGGTGCTGTGGTTACAGTTGAGCATGTAAATGCCGTGGTACTGGTCCCCGTAGGAACACCCTTCCGAAGACTCGTAATCGACACCGTAGACCTCTTTTGCCATCTCCCTGTCATGGGGCTTTTCAGGATCTTCACTGCTGTATTCTTCGAGGGAGCCAGAGCTTTCTTCAAAGGAGGACTCCACGGTTGCCCAATATAGCTCAGGGATCCCGGTTACGTTATTGTTGGTGAACTCGGCATAATCGGAATCTTCGATGTAAATGCCTCCCCATTCGTTCAGACTCATTTCATTGTTGAGGAAGCTGTTGTAATCGGAACAGTTTACAAAAACACCGTATTTCTGGTTGGATGCTATTGTGTTGTCATTGATATCGTTGTTGTCCGAGCAATCCAGATAAATGCCGTAACTGGTTCCTGATATTATATTGTTTGATATCGTGTTTTCCGACGATGTCAGGTATATTCCGGCGTTCTCAAAGCTTAAGGAATATGTATATATGTCAGGATTCAGCAGGCTGAATCCGCTTATTGTGACGTTGTTTGCGCTGACGTCGAAAACATGTTCCATTGTGTCATCAGGAAAAATGATTGTGTCTTCAGGGTTTCCCGAAACTGAAAGGATGCGCAGGTCTGCCACATCCACGACCACGTTTTCCCAGTATTCCCCGGGATAAACGTAAATCGTGTCTCCGGGCAAAGACACACTCACAGCTTCCTGTATTGAGGAGTAGTTTCCTCCTATGCCTTCACCGTCTACATACTTGTCTCCTGCCATGGCAGGTGCCACTGCTGTTGATGCTCCCACCAGAAGTATCAGAAGAAGCATAAAAGGTATGAGGATCGAAATTTTGTTTTTAGCCACTTTTTCTCACCCTTGGGTTTTTATGAAACACATTCAACTTTTTTTCCATCTACTTGCAAAATAATTTTTAATACATTTATCAAAATTAATTACTTAGTATTATATTCTTAGTTAATATATTTAAGGGTTTTATAATCTTATATTTTTAAAAATGATTTTTTATACAAGCTTGTTTTTTCTGCCTTTTCTAGGACTTAATTTCAAAAAAGGGCTTTTTGAAGGTTTAAAATCAATACGAAAATCAGGGGTCTACAAAGAAATTTTTGAACCTGTAAGAACTTTTCCGGATAAATATGAAGAATTTAAATCTTTGTTTTCTTCTGAGTTTTCACCCTGAATTTCAAGCAATAAAACTCAACATGTTTCTTTTTCAAAAATAAGAAATAAATAACGAAGTGAAATAAATTCAGAAAATAGAGAAAAGGTGAAAAATGTGAGGACTGTAAAAGCCCTTGCACATCTATCATTTTTTGTTTATTTAAACATCTCTTTTCTTACAAGGAACGCAGAACCAAGGATTCCAAGGGCCGCAAAGATGCTTTCGAAGCCAGGTGCACTTTCGCTTTCTCCGGGCTTAGTCTGCTCTTCTCCGGTTTCGGTTCCGGTTTCTTCTTCGTTCGGAGTAATTACCTCAGTTCCATCCACTTCTCCGCTGCTTTTCGCCTCTCCTGTGATTGCATAGAGGGAAAAGCCCGGGGTTTCGGCTCTGAAGTAGTAGAATTCCTCATCTTCCCCGGTCATCTCGGTTGAGAGAGGGTTCCAGGCTTCGTCGTGGTACCTGTTCAGGCCAATTGTAGCCGGGTCGATGTTATTTTCTTCCATCCAGCTTTTCGGGACCCTGAACTCGATGTAGCCCTGGTCTATGTTTTCCTCAAAGCGTTCGTTTCCGACAAGGATCTTCACGTGCCTGTAAACTTTGCCGTTGGGCTTATTGTTGCTGCCACTGTCTCCTTCATAGGCTCCTTCAACCCTTACAATAACCATTCCGGAGTATCCTTTTGACTTGAAGCCGACTCCGAGCACCCCGTTCTCCGGGTTCGGGAATTGGACACTGCTTTCCTGGCCTGCAACGACTTTTTTCTGGGCCGAGTCAACAGGTCCTGCATTTTCCCCTGCCGGAGGCGGGATATAGGTGGGAGAACCGCTGCTGCTGCTTCTTTTCACAGGTGCCGGTTCTGGTTCCGGTTCAGGCTCCGGGAAATCGATCAGCGGGAAGTAGTCCACGCTTTCCCCATCTTCAGTGACATTGTAGGGAAGGTCGCAGATCCAGTCTCCGTCGGTATCGTTACAGGTCTGGCTCCAGCCTGTCCCGTTCGGAAGGGCCCAGAAGTTTCCTCCGAGGTAAGGCCCGCCCACAATGTTCGTGCCTTCAGTCAGGTTGATGTTCCAGGTGTTGTTTCCTTCTTCTTCAACCGGAATCTCTGTGAACAGTAATCCATCTTCGAATTTGGTGTTATTCGTGTTGTTGAAGTAGTTGTCGTAAATTGTGTTGTTCCAGGAACCGATGAAGTAAAGTCCGGTATCGCTGTTGTTTTCAACAGAGTTGCCAATCAGGCAGTTCTCGCTGGAAAACTCAAGGTAGATGCCTGCTCCAAAAGGACCCATGCCCTCGCCCAGCAGCAGGTCTGAAGCCATTGAAAAGTCGGTTTCTTCTACAATATCGTGCTCTTCCGAACGCTTGATGCATTCTTCCTTTTCATCAGAGTTAACGACTGAAGCGGCCTTGTAGTATTCTTCTTCCAGGTATCCGTTTGAGCTCACGGTGTTGTCTTGCAGGGTGAGGTTTTCGGACTCTGAAAGGTAAATTCCCATTATTCCGTTGTCTGTTATGGTATTGTTGGTTACCTCGCTGTCATAGAGGTCTCTGAAAACAATACCCACGAGATTGTTCCTGACAGTGTTCTCAATTACCGTGTTATTGCTTGACCCGTCACAGGTCCCGATGAAAATTCCCCCGTATTCATTGTTGCACACCGTATTGCCTGCAACGTAATTGTCTGAATCCTTTACTTGGATACCGTTTTCGCCATTATTGCACACTGTATTGCTTGCAGCGTAGTTGTCCGAACCCTTCAGGATTATGCCGTGTTTGTCATTATAACTAACAACGTTATCTGTCAGGGTAGTGTTACCAGATTCGTCATCATATAAGCCGATTCCTGGACCGCCATTATAGCTTACGTTGTTGCCTGTAAGCGTGTTGTGGTACCCGTCTACATTAATGCCCTTGCAGCTGCTGTGGGTCACGGTATTGCCGATGAGGCTGTTGTAATTGCAATCTGAATACAGGTCAATTCCTTTCGCTGAAGACCCTATTACCGTATTGTAATCCAGGATGTTGTTGGAACTGTAATACAGGTTTATACCTTTTCCATTGTTGTCAAGCACCGTGTTTGAACTTACGGTGTTGTTGTCCGCATAGCAGAGCACGATTCCAGGGGCGTCGTTGGCGTTTGCAACGTTGTTGCTTACGGTGTTGAACTGGGAATCTCCTAGCCTGATTCCCTTATAGTTCAGGCTTGCGTTGTTCCCGATGATGGTATTGCTGTTAGAGTACTCGAGGTTGATGCCCTCTTCATCATTGTTGAAGACATCGTTCCCGATGAAGTTGTTGTCGTTTGAGTACTCAAGGTAAATGCCATATTCGTTTGAACTTACATTGTTATTTTCAATATTAGAGTCGCTGGTGTTGAAAAGGAATATTCCATGGTAATTGTTTACCAGGGTCTGGTCCCTGACCGTTACGCCAGAACAGTTAATAAGGTATATTGTTCCTGCATTGGAGAAATAATCCGCAGAAATGTCCGACTCATTTACAAGATAATAAATCGGTTTTCCATTTACGAGATTGCTGGTATCGATATCATTGTTAAAGTCTTCCCATCCAGCATGGAAGTTGTAGGAATTATTCTCCATTATGTTGTTTCTCAGTTCGTTTCCTTCGGAATAATGGAGTTGAAGGCCGTAATTACATTCTGTGATTGTGTTGCCGAGAATCCTGTTATTCGGGGATGCGCGATTAAGATATATGCCGTATACGTTCCCGTAATTACTTCCTGTGATTGTGTTGCCGAGAATTGTGTTATCCCGGGCTGAACTTCCTGTCAGATAGATTCCGTATGTGTTATACCAGGACCCCGTGTATGTGATCGAGATGACATTGTTGAGGATTGTGTTATTCCGGGATGAAATGCTTACCGCTGCTTTGCCGTAAGTAGCCATGGGGAAATTGATTTTAAATCCGCTGATGGTCACGTTATTTGCACTGACATCAAAAGCATTGTCAGAACCGGAGGGATTAAGAACCGTATCTTCCGGATTGCCGGATACGGACTGTATTGTCAGTTCTCTGAATACATCAACATTTTCCGTGTATGTGCCCGGGTAAACCAGGATTGTGTCTCCGGAAACCGCATAGTCTACGGCTTCCTGTATCGTTGAGAAGTTGCCTCCTTCGCCGTCATCCACGTCATCGACATAAAGGACGCCTGGCTCTGGAGGTGCCACTGCTGTCACTACTCCCACCAGAAGTATCAGGAGAAGCATAAAAGGTACAAGGGTTGTAATTTTGTTTTTAGCCACTTTTCTCACTCTTGGGTTTTTATGAAACACATTCAACTTTTCTTTCATTTACTTACAAAATAATTTTTAATAAATTCTTTAAAATTAATAAATTAGTATTATATTCTTAGTTAATATATATTCGGGTTCTATAATTTTTAACTCATCTTTAATATTTGCACTGTAGGGTGTACTTTTTAGCTACTTTTTTTAGATTATTTCAAAAAATAAGCTTCTAATGGGTTTATAATCCGAAAAAATCGCCTAAAAACCTGTAAAAAATATAACTTGCAGGATTAACCACGTGTAGTAAATATTTACTTTCTTTCAGGTTTTAGTCCCAAATTTCAGTTAATATAAACTTAAATAGAATATTTTATTTTTTTAAGGAAGAAGTGCCTCTCACTTCCAGAGAGAAAAAGGTTCATCGGGGATAAGGCTAAGAAGGAATAAAACCGGGGAGTAATATTTCAGTGGAATTAGATTTCTATAGGATAAGTCCGGAGAATAAGGTTCCGGTAAAATCGTATTTTAAGGAAATGTGGTTTCAATGAAATGGGGCTTCATAATGCCTTCAGTCATTTCACCACAGGGGAAGCTTCCCTATCAAAGGGGTTCGTCCGCATGGAAAGCGAAAAAAGATACGGATAATTGTTCTTCAGGTACTCCATGTAAGCTACCCACTCGTAGACCAGGAGGCTGTATACCCTTTTTACGTCCCCTTCTAGGTGTTCAAGGTCGCTCGGGGGAAGCTCGTCCAGGTCTTCCCGGTTCAGCAGTTCCTCGGTCAGGTGGAAGACGGCTCTCAGGAGCTCGGTAAAGGTCTCGTGCTCGAGCATTACCGGGTTTTCGAGCAGGCGAAGCAGGGAAGTGTTCCTCTGTTCAAGAAAGTCCCTGAGGTCTTCCAGGTCCAGGAGACCGGCTGTGATGGCGTATTCATAATTTTTCAGCCTCCGGTTCACGTCGGTAAAATCCTTCTTTTCCCAGTCCTTTTTCACGAGAAGGTACTTTCTGATCTCTTCAATTTCCGGATCTGCCTCGGAAAAGTACCCTAACAGCCGGGTCCCAGTCTGACTGAAAAAAGTTCCGATGACCATGTTCAGCTTCTCGATACGGTTTTTCCTTTCCATATCGTTGATCAGCCGGTGGATAATTATCGAGACCAGGAGGACGTTTATCGGGAGGAATGCCAGGTTGCCTATGAACGCCGTAAGGATAGTCCCCGAGTCCCCGAGCATAAGGTACTCTACGCCGTACAGGAGTACTGAAGTTACTAGCAATGCAAGAACAAAGCTGCGGTAGAGTTTCAGGTTTTTCATGCTGGCATTTCCGGGGTTCTTTTATCTCTATATTTCAATCCTGACCAACTTTTTCTTCCCCGAAACCTCCCACATGCTCGGCATCGGAAAGGATCTTTCCTTCCATATTCCTTATTAAGGCCCGGATGGTGTACGTGCTCCCGACTTTTACATCATCGACCCTGAGTTCGATGGGATTTTCCGGGGAAATGTTTTCAAAAATTTCTTCTGCTGCCGCCACTTTCAGGTAATCTTCCCATATTTCGTACCTGACGCGGTAGCTCTGGGCGGTCGCGTTTCCGGGAATTTCATGGACGACTATCGCTTCTTCGTTCACCTGGACCATCTCGCTGCTGAAGATCTCGTCCTCTGAAAGGTCTTCGGTCTGGACCATTTTTGCGAGAAGGACATGTTTCTTGCCGCCTTCGGTTTCATTTTCATTTCCGTCTTCTTTTTCGGCTTTCAAGCTCCCTGTAACGATGACCCAGTCCCCGTTTTCTATGTCTTCAATGCCCGAAGCCGCTACTACCGTTTCCACGTCCAGGACAGCTCCTTCCCAGTTCAGCTTAAATGAGGCTGCCGGCTCTTTTTCAAGATCCGAAACCGTGCCGTATACGAAGATTTCCGCACCGTAAAACGGTTTTTTCAGAAGGGAATCCACACCCATGGAACCTGTGGGCATTCCCAGTTTGTACCTGCTGCCCTGTGCATAGACCGAATCCACTACTTCTCCTTCGATAACCGTGACTGTTACTGTGGCAGTATCGATTACTTCAGGATCTTTTTCAGATACCAGGTCGAATTCGTAGACGAACTGCCAGGAGTATGGAGATCGCAGGGTCATGCTTTCTAGAAGTACCGGTTCTGTCAGGTGATACTCTATGTAAGAATCCAGGTTTTTTACATAGGCTTCGGCGATCTGCTGGCTTTCTTCCTCAGAAGTTTCGTTGAATTCGGCTGGGCCGTTTTCACCGGATTCCGTGCAGCCGGAAAAGGCTGTAACGATGCAGATAATCATGAGAATTGCGGGGAGTAGAAGGTACTTTTTCATGGAGAGCCTCTTTTTTCTTCTCTTTTTTTCTTGCCGTTTATTATGAAGTGAGAATTATTTAAGAATTGTTTAAGGTTTGAATCGTTTTGAACTTAAGTTGCAGAATGATTTCACATCTTTTAGTGGCCCTTATTTAAAGTAGCCGCTTTTTCAATAATGGGTAATTTTATTATTTATCGCCGTCTAATGTTTGAAATATCTTAGAGTGAGATTAATGAAAGGAATCCACGAAGAAAATCCATGAAAAGAATCCGTGAAAGGAATTCATTAAAGAATTCATGAGGAAAATCCATGCATAATTATTCCGGCTTTCTGAGGAGGTTCATCGCCTCAATCATCGATTTGTTCATAATCATAGTCCTGGTGGCTTTCTTCCAGTTCATCTCGGGCATGAGGGAAGGAGGTGTGCTGGGGGGGCCTTTCTTTTACATTTTGGTGATACTCGTCTCCTGGAACTACTTTGCCTATCAGGAAAGTTCGTCTCGGCAGGGGACCGTGGGCAAGCAGGCAATGAACATCATTGTAACCGATCTTGAGGGGAACAGGATTTCTTTTGACCGGGCCACAAAGAGGTTTGTTGCTAAGATCCTGGCTGCTCTGCCTTTAGGCGCCGGTTTCCTGCCAATAATCTTCAACGAAAAAAGACAGGGTATACATGATATGCTTGCAAAGACCCTTGTACTGGTAAGAGATGACTTAACTGAAAGCTGAATCAACCTCTTTTGATCTCTTTTTCATTTTCTTTTCATTTTTTATCCTGCATCCCCTGAATGAAATGCTTGAGGTAAACTTTCGCTTCAGTGTTTTGTCTCCATCCATTCACAAACTCTTCTCTTTTACTTACAATGTATATTTTTTTATACTGGCTTTTTTATGCATTCAATAAGAAATATGCTAATCAAGAAAATCACCATGTGGTTGTGATACTATTTCCATCGACCAATGCAGTAAAGGAGGATTCCGGAATACAATTCCCGATTTATCCTCCGTACGGTTCCGGGCTCCGGAAACCCCGGGCCTAAAAATATTCCTTGATATGGACGGGGTACTCACGGACTTCAACGGGGCTTGCGAAGAAATTGAGCCGAATATGATGACCTGGTACATGTGTGATAAAGACCGTTTCTGGAAAAGGTTAACAGATGCGGGGATTAGTTTCTGGTCCGACATGTCCTGGATACCGGGGGGAAGGGAGCTTTACGCTCACCTGAACGCTTCGAATTTACCTCTTTCAATCCTCTCGGCTCTCCCCTTTCCGGAAAGAAGAGAAGCTCTGGCAAACGCCAGGGCCGGAAAAATAGAATGGCTCAGGAGAGAACTCGGGGAAGCTTATGCAAAAAAAGCTATTCTTTGCCAGAGGACGGAAAAAGCCCTTCATTCCGGCCCCACCAGGGTACTTATCGATGATAACTTCAAAAATATCAGTGAATGGGAGGACGCCGGGGGAATCGGGGTACTGCACAAAAATACGGACCGGACAATTCGGAATTTAAGCCGAATAATTGAAACCGAACCTAAATTCTGAGAGCTTCAAATAATCCTTTTCTTTGTTTCCTTTCCCTTTTTCCTTTCAGCAAAGGAAGCGACCGGTTTCCCGGAGATTTGCTCCCGCCAGATAAGCGAGCTACTTATCTCTGGAAACATCTGCTGTAGGATAGTTTTGGCGGAAGCATCAAAAATAAAAACGTTATGCAGTGATTTAAACTAATTTATTCGGGTAACGAACCTTACTTTTTGCTTATAGGTTCTTATTATCCTTTTTCTTTTACCCAGGGTGCTAATAAGCATTAGCTGAATCAGCTGGATTAAATAATTACAAAGTATCTTCTCTATTGCGTGTGCTCCCGTCCACTTTCTGCACGTTAATCAAAGATGTAGCCATTTTCATCTTGACGGGAGCGCATTCTTTTCTCTTACTTCTGCTCTTACTTCTGCTCTTACTTCTGCTCTTACTTATCTCTTTATTTCTTCTCTTTATCTTAAAAAGATGTATGGGAAGGGGTTTTACCCCTTCAATTTTCCGCAGGTAACGGTGGTTTTGTCTTTTTCTTAATTCCTACCTTCTCATCCCTGTCTTCTCTGCAGTAAAAAGCCGATTCCTAGCACTCCCATAAGGGTTGAAAGCAATCCGAAACCGGGGGTTGGTTCCTCTTCATCAAGCTCTTCAACATCTTCTGCTTCTTCATACGCCGTGTTCCTGTCGTAGGATGAGCCTGCGCCAGGCTTTGGCTGTGCCGGGTAAGATTCGGCCATTTCATCTTCTTCTTCTACAACTTCCTCTTCGTCCCATTCTCCCCCGGCTTCCTCTACTTCTTCTGCAGGCATTTCCATTGCTTCTTCTGCTGCCTCAGAGTCTTCGCTTTTGTCCTCTTCCGGGGCCGGTTCAGGCAGTTCCACGAAGAGGGAGGTATAGGGAGTCACGAATCCGAATTCCAGGGCAAGTGCCGTGACTTCGGACACAAGCTCTTCGGTTTCCCCTTCGACCTCGATCCTGTCCATCAGGGTTTCGATGGTGGTGTAGGCCCAGAGGCGTGGAATAAAAGAGTTTACCTCTGCCGGGTCTACCTCGAACTCTTCTGAGAAATCCCTGTCTCCCGTCCTGGTAGTTGCCGTGACATCCGTAAGGACTCTGCCGGTTTCAGAGGGGTATTTGCCGAGGATAATGGCATCAGAGCCTGCAAAGAGGTTCTTTACCCCGGTGTTTACGATTTCCGAGACTCCTTCGCCGTAGGAAAATTCCATGTCCGTGATCAGGGGCGTTGAAATTGTTTCGTAGAAGCCGCCTATTTCTTCGGCTGCGTTATCTTCAGGGGAAAACCACTCTGCGGTCCCGTAATTCTCAAGGCTCATGGCTCTGAGGAACTGGTAATTGCTTTCGGAATCGATCCCGAAGGCGATGGAGAAGACCGAGACCTGTGCCTCGTTGACACCCTGGATGTTCTGTCGGATTGCGTAAGGGGAGGTAACCCCTTCCGTGGGTTCCCCGTCGGTCAGGAAGACGATGATAGGCACCCTTTCACTTGCAGGGTCGAACATCCCGAGGGCGGTAAGGAGGGCTTCATTGATGTTCGTGCCGCCTCTTGCATTGAGGCTGTTTACAAAGTCCAGGGCTCCGGCTTTTTCCTCGGAGCTTGCTTCCATGAGGCTTTCGGAATAGCTCCGGACGTACCCGTCGAAGGAGATTATGTTAAAGCGGTCTCCGGGAGGCAGGTCCTCAATTATGTCTCCGAACACTTCCTTTACCTGCTCCATTTTGTAGCCCTGCATCGAGCCTGATTTGTCAAGCACAAAGATTATTTCCTTGCTCATGGCCGAAGTCCCCATATCCTCTTCACTCGGGGAAAAAATGTGCATCATGTATCCCTTACCCCCGTTTTCGTAAAAGAGCATGTTCCCGTTCAGGGGTGGGTTTGCCGTTTCGAAAATTACCCTGAGTTCCGAGGAAGACAGCGAGTTTGCCTTATATCTCACCTGTCCGCTGTTTGCAGAAAGGTACTCAACTTCGGCTCCGGGGAAGTCCGGGGCTTCCAGGCGGGTGAGCTGGTTTGCAGCATTTACGTTTACGTTTACCGAGAGGTTGTTAACCGGATGATTGCTTTCCAGGAGCTGCACCAGTTCGTACTCACCGAGCGTTTTCTTAAGCGCCTGTTCATAGCTCAGTTTCACGGTAATGCTCTGGCCGGGTTCGAAGCTGAGGACATAGGAAAAAAGGTTTTCTTCTTTCGTTTCCAGGAGTCCGGCTGTCCTCCCTTCAGATGCCGCAGTTTCGTATTTCTCGGAGGCTTCCTCTTCAGGAAGGACTTTGGCCCTGTATTCTTTCCCGTCAACGATCAGGGAAAAACCAGAGATGAAAGCCTCTTCCGGGATCAGGAAACTGAATTCGTCGTTTATCGCCGTATCTGTCGGGTTGTTAAGCTTTTCCTCAACTGTGGTAATTGCATATCCGTTGTTCACATCCGTAGTAATTTTTAAGTACTCGGAGCTGGAACTGGCAGCGCCCACCTGTACTGCTGCCAGCAAAATTAAGCAAATGATAAGAATTTTCTTTATGCAAAATCCCCCTTTGTTCTGTAAGGATTGGAAATGAAATGTTCTTTTAATTTTTTTCAAAATTCCGAATAAGCAGGGAAAAATGCTTACTCGGGACATATTAGAAAATATACACTGTTATTATTTATAGGTGGCTTTAACTGCAGGCCTGTTCGAAGTTATTTTTATTAATCAGGGTCTATTGACGCTTTAAATTATAAAAAACCCTGAACATGGATATTTTCCCCCTGGAATTTTTCAATCCCTTCCCAAGGGCTTTTTTCCGGCTTTCCCCTGCACCATCGGCAGGAATACTCTTATCCTAAAGTTTTGTCCCGAATTCCAGGAAACTGTCTTTAAACTCGCAGCTTCGGATCTTAAAATATGTGAAGTTTTGTTTCCCATATCACTTTTTTGTTTCTAATATTACTTTGTAACTATACTGGCATTGTGTTTCTCAAATAAATATATACGGATCACGTTTGTTTTTGTATGCGATAATTGTTTCTGGTGTTCAGGAAATTATTGGAGGGGAATAGTTGAATATCTGCAAAAAATTGGTTTTAATCAGCTTAGTCGTTATGATGCTGTTTTTAGGAATGGGGCTGGTTCCGGCGGCAGGAGCTGCTCAGGAGAACAAATCTCCCTGGAATGAAGACAGTGGAGAAAAGCCCGTTGATTCTTCCTCCTGGGAAGAATGGAAGCAAGCTCACACCGTGGAAGTAGAGGTGGCAACGGTTTACAAATACAAAAAAGACGGGAAGTTCGAAATTACCGAGACTTATTCCGGAGAGAAACTTAAACAGAAATTCAAAGTTGATAAATTAACAAAAACAAAATCTTTTACCGCCCCTTCGGGAAAGCAGGTAACTGTCAATACACAGGCAGGTCCTTTTGCGATGTATCCGGGAGACCGAAAAGAGGTCCTGTCCGAGAAATCCGTGGTCCTGACAACTGCCGATGACCCATATGAATGGTGGCTGGCTTGTGACTCTGCTTCTGCCCCGGTTTGTGACTCTGCTTCTGTCTCTTATTCTCAGTGGACATGGTCAAAAGTCCTGTGGTTCTATGAACTCGAAGACCCGGTGAACCTTGTCTGGGAACAGAGTAACCTGAAAACAGTGAAAAGCGTAATCCTGCGGCAAAGATGGGTTGACAACCCCTCGGAATACACTCACTACCTCTCATACCCTGACGGAAGCTGGGTACGTGGGGACGGTATGGCCGACAGCAAGTACAGGGTGCTTGGGGGCTATCATGTACGGCTCTGGGAGCTTCCGAACGGTGCGGTGGTAGCAAATGCCCACCAGGACGATGACATATTCATTATTCCCGGACATCAGGTGAAAGGGTACGAAAACGCTGAATACAAAGTTGCAGGGTTTTTTGGAACCGTGCAGGGGAGCTATTGGCTTGACAATGAATGCTACAATGGCTACTATAATGCCTATAATAATGGATGGGCAACACTCATCTGAGTTTCTGCCACACAGACCTTAAGCTTTTCTCAGATCCTGTCCGTAAAAATATTTTGATTAGGGAAAAACAATATGAAACGCGGGGTTTTCCTGTCCCGCTTTCTTTTTTCCTTTTTCTTCCTGTTTTCCTTTTTCTTCCTGTTTTCCTTTTTTCTTCCTGTTTTCCTTTTAATTTTTTTAGAACTTTTCAGTAAATGCTTACACCCTTCACGCTGGGGAGTTTCAGGATATCGTCCACGAGATCGCCGGGGACTTTCTGGTCGGTGATGATGGTTAGCCGGGGGTTGTCGGTCAGGTAGGGGTCGTCGGAGACTGCCTGGCGGATGCTCACTTCGTGTCTTGAGATGAGAGTTGCAACTTCTGCAAGTATGCCCACATGTGCGGCGTCTTCGGGGATGATTATGATGACTCCGAGGTCCAGAGAGGGAGCAACGTCTCTTAAGAAGGGAATGGAATGGACGTTTTTGAAAATAGTGCTGAGCAGTTTGTCCGAGACGATGGTTTTTGTGGTTGCGTCAACCACTCTCCGGTCAACTCCTGCTTCTTTTGCAAGCTGGGTGTGCGCTATCTCGATACTTCCGGAAGTTACTTTGCCTTCTTCATTTACCTGGAAGCCGCGTTCGAATAAGAGTTTAAGCACCTTTGCCTGAGCCGGGTATTTTTCAAATTTTTTGAGTAATGTCTGCCACATATAAATTAGAGTTTAAATTGGGTTCTGGATATAAAGCTTACTGATGAATTTTTGGTCTGCGTTGATTGCTGGAAAGGCGAGGGTTTTTTCCGGGTGGTCTTCCCGGTTATTTTCTTCTGAATTTACTGTGAAATTTTGTGCCGTTTTTTCGCATAACAATTCCTGCGTTAATTTGATGTAGCAGCAGGGTACTGTGAAGTGCAATATCTGTGAGGTGCAGTATGAAAGGTTCCAGTTCAGACAGCGGGCAAAAATCCAAACAAAATTCCGGGAAAACAAAGTTCCAGCTCCTTTTGATTTCCGGCCTCAAAAAAGAAATCGAGGCAGCCCGCAGGCTTGACCCTGAAAAACTTGCAGCCGAAATTGAAAAAACAGGCTTTTCCTGCCGCCAGTGCGGGAAGTGCTGCAGAAGGGCTTTCGGGGACAACCGTGTCCTGGTAATTCCCCGGGAAATAGGGGAAATTCGGGAGTACAGCGGGCTGTCAAAGCTCGAAATTGCAGGCCCCCTTATCCCGGACGTTTTTGAATCCGGGTCTGAGGTTGATGAAGTTAAAGGTGCCTCTGAAGATGGTGTTTACGAGGGCGAAGAGGCAGAAAAATCTGCAGGACAGGAGTTTGCGGAACAAGAGTCCGCAGGACGTGATAAATGTGGGGGCATCTCTGGTGATACAGGTGGGAATTCCCTGCAGTTCCTGGAACTACTGGAAGAGGACGTCGACTCCGAAGGCAATATCCATGCCTTTGGCTGGATGCTCAGGCGAAAAAGGAACGGGGACTGTGTTTTTCTGGAGCAGGGGGCAAACAGGTGCAGGATCTACCCAGTGCGCCCGATGCTCTGCAGGACTTACCCTTTTTACATGGAAGACCTGAAGCTTTATACCTGTGAATGTGAAGGGCTGGGATGCCCAATATCCAGGGAAGAGAGCCTGAAACTGGCTGAGGACCTGCTTTCCAGATACCTTGCCGAACTTGAAGACATGCTTGCTGTGTACGAAAAGTTTGAAAATTTCGAAAAAGATGGTGGCGGCCTGGAACTCGCAAAGAAAAATGCGGCAAAAGGTGCTTTTGCCTTTATTGTCCATGACAGCAGCGGGGTTTCAAAGATCCCCTGGAAAATTCCGGAATATGATTGAACTTTCTATGTGATTGCGCTTTCTCTTACTTCTCATTTTATTTCTATCTCTCTTTTCTTCCCTTCTCTTCCTCTTTTCTCCCTATTATCTCCTTTTATTCCCCTTTTTATCTTCTTTATTTGTGCTTTTTCGGACATTTCCGGGCACTTCTGTACAACGTTTCTCTTCACAGTCCATCTCCGAACCATCAATTAAATTTATTTATTATAAAGCGTAGTATTCCCCATGACCGGGATGTCTGGTAGTGATGAACGTCCGATGACTGTTTCGGAGAAGATATTTTCGAAAGCCTCCGGGAAATCCGTAAAGGCCGGGGATTTTGTACTGGCAAATATAGACCTGGCAATGACGCATGACATTACAGGTCCGCTGGCGATCCAGGGCTTTTACGAGATTATGAATGGCCAGGAAGAGAAAACAGTCTGGGACCCCAGCAAGATTGTAATCGTATTTGACCACCAGGTCCCTGCGGATTCCATCCACGCCGCGCAGAACCATATCATGTTAAGGAAGTTCGCGGAAGAGCAGGGCATTTTAAATTATGACGTTTATGAAGGGGTCTGCCACCAGGTCCTGCCCGAAAAAGGGCACGTGATGCCTGGAGACCTTATCGTGGGATCGGACTCTCACACCTGTGCTTACGGGTCTTTAGGGGCGTTTTCTACCGGCATAGGCTCAACCGACATGGCAGCCGTCTTTGCCACGGGGAAACTCTGGTTCAGGGTACCTGAAACCTTCCGCTTTGATATCAAAGGAAAGTTGCCTGAGCGTGTTTATTCCAAGGACCTTATCCTCCACCTTATCGGGGACGTCGGAGTAGAAGGAGTCAGGTATATGGCTGCCGAATTCGGAGGTCCCGCCGTCCGTTCCCTTTCCATCCCCGAGCGTATGACCATGTCCAACATGGCAATCGAGATGGGCGGAAAGGCAGGCATCATCGAGGCGGACGAGGTAACAGCCGCATATCTGAAAGAGCGCATTCCAGACTACGAGTTTGACCCGTACTGGAAGTCTGACGAGGATGCCGCGTACTTCGATGTAAGGCATTACGACATCTCGGACCTGGAACCCCAGGTTGCCTGCCCTCACAACGTGGACAACGTAAAGCCCGTTTCCGAAGTCGAGGGTACGAAAGTCGACCAGATTTTCATGGGCTCCTGCACGAACGGTAGGTTTGAGGACATCAAGATTCTGGCTGATATCATGGGAGACGAGCCCGTGGCAAAGGGACTGCGTCTTCTGGTAGTCCCGGCTTCAAGGACCGAATACATGAAACTGATGAAAGCCGGCTACATCGAAAAGCTCATGGAAGCCGGGGCAATCGTTGAATCCCCCTGTTGTGGACCCTGTATGGGTGGCTCTTTCGGCCTCCTCGGTGCTGGAGAAGTGGGGCTGGCAACCTCCAACCGCAACTTCAAGGGCAGGGAAGGAAGTGCCGAATCCTTCGTATATCTATGTTCCCCGGCAACAGCGGGAGCATCCGCCCTTACCGGAGAAATTACCGACCCGAGAAAGGTCTGAAAACCTTTCTCACTCATTTGTTTTCAATCAATTCCCATTTAATTTCCATTTCCATTAGTTTCAGTTAATTTCAGTTAATTTCAGTTAATTTCAGTTAATTTCAGTTAATTTCAGTTAATTTCAGTTAATTTCAGTTAATTTCAGTTAATTTCAGTTAATTTCAGTTAATTTCAGTTAGTTTCAGTTAGTTTCAGTTAGTTTCAGTTAGTTTCAGTTAGTTTCAGTTAGTTTCAGTTAATTTCAGTTAATTTCAGTTAATTTCAGTTAGTTTCAGTTAATTTCAGTTAGTTTCAGTTAATTTCAGTTAATTTCAGTTAATTTCAGTTAATTTCAGTTAATTTCAGTTAATTTCAGTTAATTTCCATTAATTTCCAATTATCGATGTTTTTACAATTCTTGAACAGGTGTTAGAATGCTGGATGCCGACTTATCCATTTTAAACAGAGTGTATGATATTATCCTGGACCGAAAAATGAACTATGACGAATGTTCATACGTCTGTAAACTTTTGAACCACCGCAAGGGTATGAACAAAATCCTTGAAAAAGTAGGGGAGGAGTCCATTGAAACGATCCTGGCGGTTCGAAATAATGACCATGAAGAGATCGTTTCGGAAACTTCAGACCTGATTTTCCATCTTCTGGTGATGCTTGCGGCAAATGACATCACTCTGGATGAAATTGCAGCCGAGCTTAGCGCCCGCCATGAAAGTATGAAAAGGGATTGAAAAGAGGAATTGAAAAGAGGAATTGAGTTAAGGGCTCACGGCCCCAATCTATTACCGGATATACTGATTCCGGATACCTTCGGGCCGGAGATTTCTCCTGCAAAATTTCCTACTTTTTTTTCATTACTGTACTTTTCAATAAACTGCGAGTTCGTTAAGCACGTCGGTTTTTGAGAGGGTTCCTTTGGGTACCCCGTTTATGGTGACAACCAGTCTTCCTACGTTGTATTTGTGGAAGAGTTTCACGACGTCGTAGAGCTGCATGTCCCCGTCTACGGTGATCAGCTCTTTTGTCATGATGTCCTTTATTTTTATGTTGAGTTTGCCCTGGGCAATGGCATGGGCGATGTCGGTGTATGTTACAATCCCGACGATTTTCCCTTTGTCATCAACCGGGGCACCGTGGACGTTGTTGCGGATAAAAAGCCTGGTTGCTTCCTGGATGCTGGCGTTCACGTTCACGAGCATGGGCGGGTATTTCATGTAGTGTTTGACCTGCTTTTTCGGAAGGGAGATCATTTCGTTGATGTTGAAAAGAATGGAATTGTTAGTATCATCTCTCCCTGTAACTTCCCCCCGGATGATCAGCCGGTTTACAGGAGTCGGCCCTACCTGGATCTTGTCGTCGAGTATGAAGTCCTTGGTGTTCCCGAGTACCCGAATTATCCCATTGCACATGTCCGGGCTGCGGACTGTCGTAAAGCTGATCTCGGCAGCAGTCGCCCCGTTAACAATAACGTTGTTTTTGTAGATCGGGACTACGGATTCATGTTTCAACTGCTGGATCCTCAGGGCACCGTATGCTGCTCCCATGGGTTTGTACCCTCCTTTCGGTCCGGGTACCCCTTCTACCAGACCTAAGGCTTTTAAAAGCTGCATCTGGTTGCGGATGGTCCCCGGGTTGCGCTGTATGACCTCGGCGATTTCTTCCCCTTTGATCGCCCGGTCTTTCTGCCGCTGGAGATTGAGTAATGCAATTATAATATCTTTTTGAATAGGTGTGAGTTCCATACAACCACCATCAATTTCATATACATGTATTCTATTGATGTATAGCGCTATATACACCGATAATAATATGCAACATGACGATTTGCCATAATTAATTATTATAAATTCCTATTACAAATTACAATTACAAATATAAAAAGAGTCCGGTCCTGCTTTGAGTATTCAACAGATTACGGGCTATATCTACAGTTTGTTGCTTCAATTTGTAATTACAAATATATAAAAAATGGCGGTAATGTCATTAAACGTTCATTGGTTTGTCGCCACAGATTAAGAATGGTCAAGATGTTGGTAGTTTGTGCCCGGGTCTTCTGCCTGAACCTTCTGATGCTGCGGCAAGTAACAGCCTAATCTTTATGTATGGTTTATCGGGTAGTTTCTTCCGGCACACGTAAAAGCCCGGAAAAACCTTCATAAGTAAATTTTACCGGGGTCAGGACAGCCTGAAGAAGTATTCAGTCATAGGGGCTTTAAGCCATAGGGGCTTTAAGCCATGGTGCCTTTAAGATATTGAACTTTTAAGTTTTTGAGCCTTTGAACGGCCCTGAAAAGGGTTTTTCCGCAAGAAGCCAGTAGAAGAGCGTCTATTAAAGAGTCTGAAAAGTATGATATTCGAGAAAATTCACACAGTTCCCACTTCCGAGGAATTAATCAATAAATCCTTCAGAAGGGCTTCCAGGGCAATGTCCGGGAAAACCATTGACGGCAGAGATAGCCGAATCAGTGCAAATGAATCCATGCTGCTGACAGCAGCAAACATTTTGTCCGATAACCTCGCAAATATTGTCCGGCGTTTCCCGACTTTTGAAAACCTTCCCCGTTTCTATTACGAAATCACGGATATCCTGGTAGGGGTGGACCAGCTCAGGATGTCCCTGGGTTCCGTAGAGTGGGCCAGCCAGAAAATCCACGGGCTTGCCAGGTCTTATGTCGGGAAGATAAGGGTTGCCGACAATCCCGACACTGTCCGGAAAGAAGCTTTCGGGAGGCTGGCTTCGATTATCAAGTCCATTAACAAGGACCTCCTCTTCCTGAACAAGGCGAGAAACATCCTGAGGAAGCTTCCTGAAGTCCAGGACGAGCCCACACTCGTGGTTGCAGGCTACCCGAACGTAGGAAAGTCCAGTTTTGTTTCGAAAGTTACCGGGGCAACCCCGGAAGTCGCTTCCTATCCCTTCACCACAAAAGGGGTCAGCATAGGGCACTTCACGCGGGAAGGAGTCCGCTACCAGGTCATGGACACTCCGGGTCTCCTGGACCGGCCAATGTCCGAGCGAAACGACATCGAACGCCAGGCAATTACTGCAATCAGCTACCTGGATGCAGTTGTCATGTTCATCATGGACCCTAGTGAAAGCTGCGGGTACGAGATCAAAGACCAGAGGCATCTCCTTGAAGAAATTAAGGAAAACTTTGACCTCCCCGTACTGGTAGTTTCAAATAAGGCGGACAGGCCGGAATTCCAGAAGCTTGAAGAAGTCGAAATGAACATCTCCGCCATTACAGGGGAAGGGATTGAAGAGGTGGTTGAAAGACTGGTCGGAATGATTGAAGAAAAGCGTCTTCAATCTTTAGAAGAGTCTGAAGAAGAGTCCGATGAGGGATCCATTCTTTGATTCCTTATTTGACCTGTATTTAGTTTTGGAATTTCTTTTAGCTATAAGCTGCTTCATTCAGGACTTATTTCGGCTGAAACCCTATTTTAGCTGGAATCTGATTTTAGCTGAGATCCCATTTTAGCTGGAATCCCATATTAGATATTCTTGTGGCTGTTCAGAGTATCCTGAACTGCATTAGCAGGGCCAGGGCAATAAGGATAAGCCCTGTCACCAGCCTGATTTCGACTCTCCTTTTTTCCCTGAATTCCGTGACTGTTTCCGGGCTCATGCCGATGGTTAGCAGTATTCCCAGGCCAATTACCGGGAGCACCAGGCCAAGGTTGTAGATGGCAAGGTAGAATGCTCCTTCGAGCACGCCGGTTTTCGTGACCAGCATGTTCAGGATGGAGAGGTAGATTGCTCCCACGCAGGGGGCTTTAACCAGCGAAAACATTCCTCCGGCCAGGAAAGAAAGGAGCAGGAGGTTCTTTTCCCCGATCCTTTCCATGAAACTTTTCAGGGCTTTCGGGGTCCTGAAGGTTGATTTTGCGTCCACTTTGAGCCTGTATGCATCGTAGATATGCCAGAGCCCGACAATCCCGGTCATCAGTGCCAGGAAAGTCGTGACAGTCTCCCTGATTCTCGGGATGAAACTGACCGTGCCGAGGATGCTAATCCCGGCAACCATATACATTACAAAGATCCCGGCAGAAAAGCCGGCTGTGATCTTGAGCATCTCCCCTTTTCCTCCTTGCTGGGAAAGGGTGATCGAGGCCAGAAAAGCCATTACGGCAAGGAGACAGGGGTTGAAACCTGCAAGGATGCCTGCGGCAAGGATAAAGAAGGGATTCATTATCCCCCCGTTCAGCTCCTCCGGGGTTTCATTGTTAGTCTCATTATTATAATCCGGACTTTCTCCTGCAGGAGGCTCGCCTGCAGGAAGGGGCGGAAGAGTGGAGGTTTCGATTGCCTCCTCAAGCAGGGCTTTGAGAATTGTCTCGTTTCCTTCGTAGTCCCGGTAAGTGATTACCGTACTGCGGTTGACGACGATGGTGGGGACGGTAGTTATCCCGTATTCTTTCATGCGGGTATAGGAACTCATTATTTCGTAAATAGAAAAATCGACGTTAGGGTAGCTCTTAACGACCTGGCCTACCACAGGCAGGGCCTGCTGACACTTCAGGCAACCTTCTTCATAGAAATACTCCACTGAAACTGTCCCGTTTTCTGCAGCAGAAGCGGGCGCAGGGCTAAAGGACAGAAGGCCGAACAGTAATAAGAGGTATATTTTCAGCCCCGGTTTCATATCAATGGCATGCCGTTGAGGAGCAGGTCGCTTTTTCATAGCCGCTTTCCGAGGAGATTTTTGTGGATACATCCAGGAGTTCACCCGTGTCTGCGGACACGTAGCCTTCGATTACGTAGAGGCTGTTCACCCCTGCGCAGGCGCAGTTCCTTTCCATCATCTCGACTTTCCAGACATCTTCTCCCTCCTGGGTTGCAGTCCCGTTCACGTCGTATGTGCTGTGGCAGATGAGGGTGGTTCTGACAACCCTCCATTCCGGAACCCTGAAGTTCTCCGAGAGGTACGCGGATGCATTGGAGTCGTTGACAACCGTTTGAATTGCCCGGGAAGCACTGACTTTCAGGTCCGGAACGGCCTCTTCTTCTCCCTGTCCCAAAAAAGTATGGACTGGAAAGATGTTCCATAATATGATAATGACGAGAACAGCTGCCGTAAAAACAGCAAAGAGTTCGCTGCTTTTCATGGTGTACTATTCGGGGTATCTAGATTTAACTTTTTTTAAATTGAAAAGCGTGAGGAAAAAAGTGATAAAAGTGATAAAAGTGATAAAAGTGATAAAAGTGATAAAAGTGATATAAACGATAAAAGTGAAAAAATAATGCTTAAAAGGAGGGGAGAGAAGGTTTTAATCCCCTGCTTTGAACTTAAGGGTTTTTAAAGCACTTTTTCCATGATGCCGAGTGCCTTTTCTATATTTTCCATGGAAGCTGCATAGGAAAGCCTTATGTAACTGTCGCCTCCGCTTCCAAAAGCCGTTCCCGGGACGACGACCACGCCGTTCGAGATGAACCTGGAAGCAACTTCCTCAGAGTTTTGGACTTTCGGGAAGGCGTAGAAAGCCCCTTTGGGGGTAGGGCATTCCATTCCAAGGTCGTTGAGGCCCTTTACCAGCACATCCCTGCGTTTTCTGAATTCTTCGCGCATGGTGTTTACCGAGTCTTTCGGGCCGGCAACAGCGGCATAGGCGGCTTTCTGGGCGACCGAGTTGGCGCAGGCCTGGATGTACTGGTGGACTTTGAGCATCTGGTCCGTGTACTCCTTCCTGGCTGCCACATAGCCGAGTCTCCAGCCGGTCATGGCATAGCTCTTGGAGGTGGCGTTCACGGTGATGACGTTGTCCGAGTAGCTGGCAGGACTTACGTGTTCCCCTTCGTAGATGAAGTACTCGTAGACCTCATCGGAGATGATGGTGATGTTATGGTCGTCGGCAATTTCGGCAAGAGCTTTGATGTCGGCTTTGCTCGTCACGGCTCCGGTGGGGTTCGAGGGGGAATTCAGGATCAGGGCCCTGGTCTTCGGGGTGATCTTCTCGAGAACGCTTTCGGGTTTCATGGTGAGGTCTTCCGAGAGGGGCACGCTTATTGTCTTGCCGTTCAGGATTTCGACAAGGGCATTGTAGGAAACGAAACCGGGATTCGAGATCAGAACTTCGTCCCCCGGGTTCAGGAGGGCGGCAAGGGCAATACTAAGGGCTTCCGATGCTCCCGAGGTGACAATAATTTCCTGGGGGGAGACTGAAAACCCGTTTTCCTCTTCGAATTTCCTGCTAAGGGCTTCCCTGAGTTCCGGAATTCCCGGGCCCACGGTGTAACCGGTAAAACCTTCGCTTATGGCTTTAATCGCCGCCTCTTTGATATGTGCCGGGGTGTCAAAGTCCGGCTGCCCGAGCCCGAGATTTATGGCGTCCGAGCCGGCGGCTTCGAAGATCTTCCTGATTCCCGATGTGTCTATCCTGAGTACATTCTCTGAAAACTTCATGTCCTTCATCTTAAAACCCTCTTGCTCCAATTCCCTGCCAGGGCAAATTTAGGCGAAATGCTACCTCGGAATGCGGGTATTGGCCGATTTCAGAATTTTATTCGATGTTCGTGTGCCTGGACTTGAGCTCGGCTTCGGATGCTCCGGTAAGCGTAATCAGCTGGGCGATTACCGAGTCCAGGAATACAAGTGAGGTAATCTCGAAAGCCGTTCCGAGAGGTGGCAGGTTCTTGTAGTCTCCTCGCATGTTCCTCTCAAGGTAGCCCCCGGCGTCAAGGTCGTTTTTGGTTTTGCTCGGGAGGACCACGGCTATATCCGAAATCCTACCGAGGGTTGACTCCTTTTTAGAGGTGACCGTTATCAGGGTGGAACCTATGTCCTTTACGATCTTCCCGAGGTTGGCGATGGAACGGGTTTCCCCGGAGCCTGAAATGGCAATCACGACATCTTTTTCCTGGACAGCAGGGGTTGTTGTTTCTCCAACCACATAGACGGTAAACCCGAGGTGCATGAGGCGCATGGCAAATGCCTTGGCAACAAGCCCTGACCTGCCTGCTCCCATCAGGAAGATCCTCTCGGCATCGAGGGTCTTCTGAAGCATACCCTTTATGGCTTTATTGTCAAGCCTGTTAATCACGTCATTTAGCTGATCCACTATCAATCTCATCGATAATATTACGTCTTCGCAGTCTGTAACCTGACAGTCTGTCATATGAGTTCTCCAAAAAAATGTTGGGTAAAGTCCCGATTATTTTTTAAGTATATCTTTGATTGTTTAGCGCTTGATTTAGCACTTGATTTAGCGGCTTGATTAACGGTTTCCTTCAAATAATTAACGTTCCTCAAAAAGTCCATTAAGCATTATTCCGGTAAGAAGCATTATTCTGGTAGGAAATTTATCTGCCATTAAATCCCTAAACGGGTTGTAAGTTATAAAAGTTTCGTAACCTATGTACGGTTTTTCAAAGAGACGTACAAAACAACGTACTTTTAAAATCCTTTGACAGGTCAGTCCTGACTGCAGGTTCCCGGCTTATTGAACCGGTTAATTTGCCGTACCTTCTTTTCCTTCCTTATAATTGATGGTTTTTAGTTCCCAGTTTTCGATACTGGATCTCAGTTCCTGGTATAGCCGTTGAATATCCGAGTCGTTTCCGTTCCAGTAGAAGTCTTTGTGGACGTCTCCCCTCCGGAGTTGTTCAAGAATGAATTTGGATAGGTGGAACAGGGCTTTTTTGCTGGAAAAAGGGATGCTGTAGTTTACCCTGTACCCACCTGTGGTTTTCCCATAGGAGACCAGGGTGTACCCCTTGCTTTCGTATTCCGTGATCTCCTCAAAATCACAGATTACCTCAAATTCGTGGACTGTTGACGGGTCCACTTTAGATATTCCTATGAGTACCTGCGCGATGATGTAATCGGGAACCTTTCTTCCGAACCATACGGCGATTTTACCGTAGGTACATATCACATCGACATCATTCCTGCCCATTTCAAAGGATCCGAGGGATTGGGGAGGGGATATTCTTAGTTCCAAATCTTGGCTCTTATGGGCGCACATTGTTTCCACTTCATTTATTTACTTGCAGAGACAAGTGCACTGATCAGATTCCGGTCCTTCTTGAGGGTCTTGAGCTGGTTTGCAGGGCCTATCACTGTAAGCCTTTTATTACCCTGTTTTTTGAAGATCTTACCAAGGATGGAGGCTTCCCCATTTGAGGGATAGCTTTGCATCTCGATGCCTGAAAACTCATCTGGCTGGATAGCAGACATTGTCACTTCAATGAGCTTTGCTTCCTCCATCGGGTTTAAGCCTTTTTCAAGCACGAGGATTTTTCCCTTTCTTACTTCGTCGATTATGTAGCGGACTTTTTCCATCGAAGCCATCTGGGAAATCTTGGCTTCGGATATAAGGTCCATTTGAATTCCCTGCATATCGATCACCCGAACTGTTTTGCCAGAGCTTCGTAAAAAGAGTCCATCCCGACTCCGTCAAGGGCTGAAATCGGTACCATTGGGTGCTGGGGGAAAGCTTCCTTTATGACTCCCGGGTCAGCTTCCGGAAGGTCTACCTTATTTGCAACGATAAGGAGCGGAAGGTTCCTGGCTTCCATATTTCCGATTACCGTGACATTGACCTGTGTGTACGGGTTTTCCGTGGAGTCCATAACAAGGATCACGCCGTCCAGGTCTTCGAGCCACTTTACTGCTTCGATAACACCTTCCGTTGCTTCCTTGGACCTCTTCTTCGATTCGGAATCACTCATCCCCTGTCCCATGAAGTCATGGAAATCTATTTTTGTCGCAAGTCCGGGGGTGTCCACGATATCCAGGCTGATCGTATGCCCTTTAGATTCTATGGAAACCTCATTACGGCGTTTTGCGTGCCTTGTTTCGTGTGCGATGTGGGACACCGAACCCATGGTTTCTTCGTTTCCTACCCAGTCCCGGAGGATTCTATT
The DNA here is from genome assembly GCF_000970045.1 of Methanosarcina sp. MTP4. NCBI lineage: Archaea > Methanobacteriati > Methanobacteriota > Methanomicrobia > Methanosarcinales > Methanosarcinaceae > Methanosarcina > Methanosarcina sp. MTP4. Next base: position 2,868,009 of record NZ_CP009505.1, on the reverse strand, counting down.
GCTAAGGGTCGTTTTGCCGGCATTGGGGGGTCCGTAAATTCCTATGCATGCGCCCTTTTTCTTGAACAATTTGTCAAATATTCTTGAAAAGCTTATCTTAAATCGTTTTATCATACTCATCGCTTCCCTCCCTTGGGAACAGCATAAACACCAAAGGATTTTCAGATTGCTTTCCTGATAGGGTAACTGGTGTTTTTCATAATTTTTCTATCTTAATTGGCCCTTGTATATAAATAATTTTCATTTGTTAATCCCCGGGTACCGGAGAAGCTGAAAAGGGTAGGTTTTTCCTAAGGTATTCTACTCTGAACCTATATATATTATTGAAACTTTAACTCCTGCTTCCCCGAGGAGGTAAGTGTATCCGGGGAAAATGCATCCCGGAGTATAAATAAATATTCCTGTACAGCTTCCGGTTCCCTTGAATGCGATCATTGAAGGCCCTTACTCATACAGAAAATTTCTGGTCCCATGAAATTTTTTCTTATTACGCGAAATTTTTTCGATGTGTAATAATGTTCAGTACTTTCCTTTATATAAGTTCCTATCTTTTGGGGTTTCTTGAAACCCCTTACTTTTTCCGAGAGGGTAGTTTACTTGCTGTTGATTGCGGAATTTATGGCTATTTCGGCTATGTTCTTGCCGTAGTCCCCTATCCTGGTGAGACTGTCCACAACCGTTCTGAGGTAGACCATGGTTTCATGGGATTCGAGTTTGAGGATGGATGCATCCAGGTCTTTTGCCTGGTCACGGAGGATTCCGTCGCTGTCTATTACCCTGTTTGCAAGGGCCGTGTCCGCGTTAAAAAGAGCGTCAATTGCCTGTTTGACGAGTTCCATTGAAGCGACGCTGAGGTCCTCTACTCCTCCCATCACATCGGATTGAATGGGAGTTTCCAGTTTTGAGGCAACGTTTGCTATCCTCTGGGAGTGGTCCCCTATACGCTCCAGGGGACTTGCCGCCATCCTGAAGTCGTGGTATTCCTCGATACTTGTTTCCGAAGGATAAGGTATCTTCGAGCCGCAGAGGACAGACCTGAATTGTTTTGAGATCAGGAGATACAGCCTGTCAACCTCGTCGTCCCTGAGGCTGACATCAAGGGCCAGGTCGTGGTCAATGGTTTTGAGTGCCCTTATTGCATCCTTTTGCATGGAACTTGAGATCAGGTACATCCGGTGTATCCCTTTCTTGATTGGGAGTTCGTTGGGGTTCAGGAGATCCTGGATGACCAGGCAGTTTGAACTCTCTTCAATGATTTCAGGGCCTATCAGTTTATAGCAGACTTTTCGGATGATCTGCTTCTGTTCGGAAAGAATCCGTTTCGATACGAACTCCATTTTGTCGTATCCGTAGATATAGGCGGCAATAATGTCTCTTTCCAGGGCCTGCCCTTCACAGCCGGTGACATCAATCCTTTTCGTTTTAATCGTGCGGCCTTCAAGGATAGGGTCGATTACCAGTTTCCCGTCAGGCTGGGTCTGGATAGAAACCCGCACTCCGGTCTTGATCCCTACCTTTTCGGCCCATGGTTTGGGTAAGGAAATTATATATGTGGACCCGCCGGTCTGTTGAACTTTCCTTGTCTCTATATCTATTCCTCTTTTTTAGATCATTAGGGGTTTATGGTTATTGGTTGCTACATACTAACTAATTATGGCATATATCCTTTAGTATTAAAATAAGTCTCTGTTAAATATATAGAATTTCCATGTGCTATGTACATATTTAAAACAATGCTACTTTTTATGGTTTCGCCTCTTGAAATTTTTGGTCTTTAAACGTTCTAGGCCTGAGGCAAAAAATATTAACTAACAGTGCATCTGGGGGGTGATGACGTTTGAAGGGTATGCCTGTGCTTCCGGGGCAGGAACCATCATAAACGCGATTGCCACCTGGAAAGGTTCGGCATTCGGGATAGACTTGAAGACTTTTGCAGAAGTGGAACTTTCGGAAGGTAAACCCGGGATTTCCGGCTCAATCGAGGAGTTGCCTGAGGGAGACACCAGGCTTATCGAACGCTGCGTTGAGATGGTCCTGGGGCAGTTCGAGCTTGAACTCGGGGGTACCGTGATGACCCGGAGTGAAGTCCCTCTCGCAGGGGGGCTCAAGAGCAGCAGTGCAGCGGCAAACGCGGCTGTCCTTGCAACCCTGAGGGCAATTGACAAAACTCTCCCCCCGCTTGATATTGTGAAACTGGGGGTCAGGGCTGCAAAAGATGTAGGAGTTACGGTCACAGGAGCTTTTGATGATGCGTGTGCCTCCTTTTTCGGGGGAGTCGTGCTGACCGACAACAGGCAGATGGAGCTGGTACGAAGGGAAGAGTACGAGTCAAAGGTCCTGATATTTGCCCCTGATAAGAAAGCCTTCAGTGCGGAGACTGACGTGAAGCGTTCCCGCCTGATTGCCCCCTATGTGGAAATGGCATACGACCTTGCTCTCGGGGGTGACTATGAGAGGGCAATGACCCTTAACGGTTTTCTCTACTGCGGGGCGCTTGGGTTTGATACCGAATACATGCTCAGAGCCCTGGAATGTGGTGTAAGGGGCGTAAGCCTTTCCGGGACAGGGCCTTCCTACGCCGCCCTGGTCAGCGCCGGGGAACTGAAGGAAGTCAGGAGTGCCTGGGAAAGTTGCGGGCTTGAAGGCCGGGTCATAGAAACCACTATAAATAACAGGGACGCAATATCTTTAAGCAGCGAGGGATCCATTTGAGCGAACTTGAAGTTGTCCGTAAGGAAATAGAAGAAATCGACAGGGAAATCCTGGCCCTGATTAGCAGAAGGGTCAACCTTGCCGAAAAGGTCCTGGAATCAAAAAGAATAAATGGGACCTCCATAAATGACCGTACGCAAAACGAGGTTGTAATCAACCGGGCCGTGAGCGCTGCCACAGAACTTAACCTCGACGTGGGATTCGTAAAAAATATTTTCGATATCCTGATCCGGATGAGTATCGAGCGCCAGGAAGAGTTAAGCGGTAAGGGGAACTTTCCCTGAAGCGGTTTTCAAAGGAGTCAAAAATGGCAGACATTTCACTGATAATGGGTTCTGAATCTGACCGGGCAATCGCCAACCGTGCGATTTCGGTTCTTGAAAAAAGCGAGTACACATACGAAGTAAGGGTAATTTCCGCCCACCGTAACCCGGATGAGCTTGACAGCTACGTTGCGGGCTCAGATGCAAAGGTCTTTATCACCATAGCAGGCTTATCGGCTGCCCTCCCAGGAGTCGTTGCTTCTAAAACCAAAAAGCCGGTCATAGGTGTCCCCGTAAGCGCAAAGCTTGGGGGTCTTGATGCCCTTCTCTCCATAGCCCAGATGCCTCCGGGGGTGCCTGTAGCAAGTGTGGGGGTCGATAACGGGGCAAACGGTGCGCACCTTGCCTTAAGGATCCTGGATTTAACGAAAAAGGAATAATTTGACACGGATTCTCTTAACCTGCAAATTTTCCATTTCTTCCCATTCATTTTTCCCATTCTAATCTTTTCATTCTCTTTTTTGATTCCTGTCTCTTGCTTTACAGGAAAGGGCTAAACATGCTTCACACTGCCCACGCTTCATGCTGCCGGGAAAAATCGTGGTCATATATTTGCTCTTGATATTTTTTTGCCGGGCTTTAGGGTTTGTAGTGCTTTTTTATGATGGATGGGGGCAGCTGAATTGATTATTTTTATAACACTGTCCTTATTTAAATCCGAGTTAGCAGGATTTGTTGAAAATAGAGCTTTGTTACTCACATTCCGAACCCTGGCACTTTTGTGTCAATATACTGCACAAAAAGATCATTTTGCTGACATGAAGTCAACAAAACAACCTGGAATCGTGAATTATTTGCCTATATTGGCAGGGGTTCGAAATGTGCATTTGTTGAAAATAGAATTTGTTGAAAATAGAATTTGTTGAAAATAGATTTGTCAGAAATCGGATTTTGGGGGGTGGGCATCTGAATTTTGGAAGTAGTGGGTGGGAATAGGGGGGTAAAGAGTTGGTTGAGATTTACAACGAGAAAAGATTTTTCTCAGATGCCCTAATTATAAATTATCGCTTACAATATATATAAACAGGCTTATACTGTCATATTTCTGCTATTTTTTGCAGTACTTTTATTTTTTTAATAAGATCTTCTCACTTTGAGAAGTTAGGTCCTGAATTATGCCGGTATAGGCTTATTGATGAAATATTGAATTTGAAATCCTCAAATCTGGAGCCTGGAAATCCTCAAAGCTGTAAATCGGAGGATACAAAAGCTGGAAATTTCAGTTCTTCCAAAATCGAAGCTTATGGCTTGAATAAAATAAAAAATTGAAAAAATAGGTGAAAGAATGTGGTCTGAACAGACATCTGATCAGGAAGATATTCTGGAGAAGGGGTATCTGGCGGAATTCAGACTTCTCAGATGCCATATTAATATATATTTCTATATTATATATATATTTAATATTATATTATACAAAGTTGGCGGAGAGGGTGCTGTCAGCCAGAAAAAGGCAGGCTTAAACGGCTCTCAGGTGTTTTTATGCTGCTGATGAAAGGACGCAGAGCTAAACAGGGGCTTTTTCCGTAGAAATAATGTGAAGGACCTGAATTATGTGAAGGTTTGAATCATATGGGGGACGTGTCCGGGTTTAAATCAAAAATAGGGGTACTTTCGTTTTTCGTGATAAAACACCTTCCTTAGGCTTCATAGGGTGCAGGGCATGTGTCTCTGAAGCGAATATTTTGAAGAACCCGGGCGTAGAGTTGGGGTTTGGCCCGGGGGTTTCCGGGCTTCTGGAAGGGATGATTGAAATCAGGTCTTGTCGACAAGTTTTGCTTCAATGATGTTCAGGGTCCCCTGGTCTCCCAGCCATTCGATTTCGCTTCTTACGATTTCGATGCGCTTTTTGTAGAAGGGGGCGTCCAGGACGACGGTTTCGTATTCTCCGCCTTCCCCCGCCATGTGGACCATGCGCCTGCGGTTCAGGGCTTTAAGCTGTTCGATGGAGGTGCTGTTGATCGGCCTGCCCAGCCAGGACTCGTCCATCCCGTCGGCTGCGACCCGGACAATCCGAACGTCGAGCACTTTGGCCATTTCCTGAAGCAATTCTTCAGGGTCCCGGTGCCAGAGGGGGGAGTAGACCTCAAGGCCCAGGGAGGCGCAGATCTTCTGCACCCTGTTTGCCTGGTACTGGGACTCGATGGCGCCGACGGTTACTCCATCAACGTCAACTTTCTTCAGGGCAAGGGTAAGATCGTCGAGTTCAAGCTCTTTTATCCCACTGGACTCCTGCTGGATGAGCGGAATTTCGGAGGCTTCGGAGATAAGTTCCACCATGTGCAGGTTGATGGAATGGTACATATAGGAGTCATCCCTGGCAGGGATGATATTTATGAGGTCGGTGACCTCATGCCCTGCTTCGAGAGCTTTTTGAATGGCGAAGATCGAGTCCTTGCCACCGGAAACCAGTGCTGCGAATTTCATCTGCATCCCCATTTTATTTTTTTCATTTATTCTTTGTATTAATAATTCGATTTTTTTGAGTTGTATCCATTGGACCTTTATAAGGTTCCTCTTCTTAAGGAGGCTTTGATAACTCGTTTGAAATTATATAAAAGTGATTAGAAGGGTTTTTTTAAGGTCTTTAAGGTCTTTAAGGTTTTTAAGGGTCCTTTAAAGCGATTTTTAAGGGGTCCTTTTAGGTGGCTGTTTTTCAGATTTGGCTTTTTCAGGTTTTTTCCAGTTTCCCGAAATGGGCTTCGTAGCGGGCCTGCATTTTCTCCCAGGTTGGGAGTTCGGTCTGGGGGCCCCGGGTCTCCACGGCATAGGATGCCACGGTTGCCCCTATTTTCCCGCAGGTGGGTAGCTGATATCCTCTGGTGTAGGCGAGCAGGAACCCTGCCCTGTAGGCATCTCCAGCTCCCGTGGGGTCCAGGGCCGTAACGGGGACGACCGGAACCGGGTATTCTTCGGCTTCGGTATAGATGCGGCTGCCCTCTGCGTCATAGGTGATCACGATGGTAGCGATCATGTTTTTGAGTTCGGAGAAGCTTTTTCCGGTCATCTCGGAGACTCTTTTGATCTCATGCCGGTTTGCAAAGAGGATATCGGTATTTGAGAGGATAGTTTCCAGGTTTTCTTTAGAATAGGTTACCAGGTCCTGTCCGGGGTCAAAGGAAACGAAACCTGCGATTTTTGCCATTTTCGCGTTATAGACGGAATCTGCTGTCGCAAGGTGTACGAAATCCACGGGTCCGGGTTCGAGTTCCTTGAATTTCGAGGAAGCTCCCCAGTAAAAGTAGGTCGCCTGGTCGTCTTCCCTGTCGTTGAAAATGAAGGCTTTGGACAGCTTCTGGTTCTCGAGCCGATAGAGGTGTGAGAGGTCAATGCCGGCGTCTTTCAGGTGCTTTTCGTATCCCGAACTTTCAAAATCCGCACCTACAGGGGAGATGAGCTGGCATTTTCCCCCAAGCCTTGCAATGGCGACCGCGATGTTAGCAGCCCCTCCTCCGGGATGTTCCTCGTAATCTGTAACCGGAGATGACTCGTTTTTTCCTGCTATCCTTTCAACGTCCACGATGTAGTCCAGGGCAGTGTGCCCGACCACGGAAATCACTCTATCCATGTAGCTGTCCTCATTTTAAGTGGGTTATGGGCGCCACCCCTTCTTTTTTTGCCCGGCTAAATCTCAAAAGGTGAATTGCAGGGAATAAAGCATACATTCCTTAAAAGATAAAAATTACTTAGTTTAGTTACTAAGTTTAGTTACTAAGCTTAATTGCTAAGTTTAGTTACTTAGCTTAATTGCTAAGTTTAGTTACTAAATTTAATTAATTAGCTTAATTCCTTGTTTAATCACTTAGCTTAATTGCTAAGTTTAGTTACTAAGTTTTAATTAGCTTAATTTCACTAAGACTCTCTGCTAATTAATGCCCTGTCTTAAGTTTTAAATCCTCGGAAACCTGTACCGGAGCAAGTGCAGAGCCAGCTGTATGCTGGCTGTTTATCTTTACTCAGTATGCGGGTTTCCGGAGAATGAATTATTTCAAGCCTGCTTTTTCTGCATTTCTTCCTTTTCTGAGGACCTTTCGAATTCCGTAACTTCGACTACGTTCAGGGGGATGTCTCTGAGAGACTTTCCGATCACGGACTTTGCAATCCTTTCTGCATGTTCCGCAGATTCGGCGTCAAATACCTTCATCTCAAAAACAAGTCCAACGAGGGCGGTGTTTGCCGCTATGAATACACTGCCGAAAGGCTCGTTACATGCTGGGCAGTAGGTGGTTCCCACGTCGACCTCTACAAAATCCAGTTTGGGGTTCAGGCGCTTTCCAGCTTCTGAAATCGCAACCCCGATTGCATCATCAGCCGTTTTTACATCTCTAACCAACCAAGCTGCTTCAAGTACCACATGAAAGTTCTTCATTAATGTCACCGTAATTATCCGTTTAAATGTTTTTCTTATAAAATTTCTCTTTAAATGTTTTCTCTTCAATAATTTCTGTCCAAAAATATCCTGAATCCAGGGAAATATTCCTGCAGAACCTAAAGAATAGGGTAAAGGATATAATTATTTCTGTTTCACAAAAGTTATTACTGTTGGGGAAGTTTTCCTTTTTACCAGGTTTTATACCCTGGCTTTAATTTGCCTCTTTATCCGGAGATCTGTTTTGCTCGTTTAGCTCGTTTAGCTCGTTTATATGGTGAAGAGTGTTTCATCATCCACAGCAAAGACCCCAAGTTTCGCTCCCGCATCAAGCCAGGCATGCCCATAGCTGAAAGAGGCAAGGGCGTTTACGGGGTCCCCGTTTTCCAGGAAATAGAGCCCGTCTTTATAGTAAGCTTCTGCCATTGTGTGATAGTCCTCGGCCACGGAGTACATGTGGGATTCGGGGATTGGGGCATATTTTGCTTTCTGAAGCGCTCTTTTTAGCATATTTTCGTATCTGTTGACCTTCTCGTTCAAATCCGCAGGCATCAGGACTACCTCTGAGGATGGTTTTCTTTCACTTGCTTTTCCTTACTCGATCTTTCCTTACTCGATCTTTCCTTGCTCGATCTTTCCTTACTTAATCTTTTCCTTATTCGGCTTCTTTCAGGATTGCCCCGGGTCCCCCTGCGAGTTCCACAAGGGCTTCGGCTTCGAGGAAGTGCAGCTTGCCGGGAATGACAAGGATGTGGAGGGGTTTTCCGAAATCGAAATTTTGGAGCTCTTCCGCATAGTCTGCCTTTACTACGGGCAGTTTTGAACCTGCCCTGGCAATTCCCACGGCAACGGCACGGGTCATAACGCCTTCGCCTCTCCTTTTTTCCACCTCGAGCAGGAGGTCCAGGGCTCTGTTTACGGTCATATAGCCTTTGTCCTTATCGATATCCAGGAAGACAAGGGTGTGCAGCCCCAGTTCGGAGTTCTGCTTTATGGTATCGTAGGGGGTTTCGGTAATGACCAGGACCCCCCGCTTGCTTTCATAAGGGTGGGGTATGCTTACGGATTTCCCGAAGCGGTAGTTCTGGAGTCCGGTCAGCCCTGAGACTGCGGAGGTAATGGAAGCCCCATGGACCAGGCGGGTTTCGATGCCCAGCTTTTTTGCCCTCAGGCGCAGGTCAACGTGGGTCGTGGAGACCATGGTGTCCCCGCCTGTCAGGAATACCACGTTTTTTGTCTTTGCTTCCTCCAGCCAGTCCGGCTGCTGTTCCACATCTTCCCTTGAGAGCAGGCGGACTTCCTTTCCGTAGAGTTCCTCCATTTTTTCAGGAGTTGTGCCCATAAGGTAGGAGGTGTAAAACTCCGCGTAGACCAGATCGGCTGCCCTGACAGCTTCAAGCCCTTTTAAAGAAATGTCATGTTCGTCAAAGAGGCCCAGCCCTATGAATGTGAGCATAGCCGCTTTTAGGGGGCTTATTTGCTTAAAGCTTTTTGGCGTCAGCGGGTTTCTGGCCCGCGCTCAACGTATAAATATCTGGAAATTAATAATAGAAATGAGGTTAAGCCTGAAATTTTCCCGGGAGCTCTTTAAATGGTCAAAGTCACGCTTATACACGCTAGCTGGTGTACGGTCTGCCCATCCGCACGCAGGCTCTGGAATGATCTTAAATCAAAATACGATTTTGAGTACGAGGAAATAGATGTGGAAACGCCCGAGGGAGAAGAACTGGTCGAGAAATTCGGTATAGTTGGGATCCCCGCAACCATTATCGATGGGGAACTTGCTTTTGCAGGACTTCCTAAAAAAGCCGAGGCTATCGCCCGCATTACCTGAATATCCTGTATCGAACGTTCCTGTATCACCTTAACATTTCATTAGCTGGTTCAATCGCCTTAGTCACCTTAACATTTCATCGGCTAGCGTTTTATCGGCTAGCGTTTTATCGGCTAGCGTTTTATCGGCCAAGCTTTCATTTATTTTTTTATGGGGTAAACATGTACGATCTGGTTATTGTTGGAGGAGGGCCTGCAGGGCTTACTGCGGGAATTTATGGCGTGAGGTTCGGGTTGGAGACGCTCGTCCTGGAAAGAAGTGAAATCAGCGGGCAGATAGCCCTTACTGATGTTGTGGAAAATTATCCCGGTTTTCCTTCTATCACGGGCTTTGAATTGATGGAGAAGTACAAAGAACATGCTCTTGCAGTCGGTGTGGAGACTAAAATCACGGATGTCCTGACGGTCCGTTCCGAAGGAGAGAAAAAGCTTGTCTCGACAGACAGCGGGGACCTTGAGGCAAAAGCCGTGATCATTGCTACCGGGGCCAACCCGAAACACCTGGGCGTGCCCGGGGAAGAGGAACTGATTGCCAAAGGAGTTTCCTACTGTGCCACCTGTGACGGGCCTTTTTTCAGGAATAAAACCGTGGTTGTGGTCGGAGGGGGGGATTCCGCCCTTACGGATGCCCTGATCCTCTCTAAGCTCGTGGAAAAAGTTTATGTCGTCCACCGCCGGGATGAACTGAAGGCTGTAAAAGTCCTCCGGGACCGAGCTTTTGCGGCGGCAAACATTGAGTTCATCTGGGACTCCCTTGTCCAGGAAATCGTGGGAACCGGAACCGAAATCCGGAAAGTGGAAAAGGTCATCCTGGAAAACGTGAAGACCGGGGAGACCAGGGAACTTCTCACAAACGGCGTTTTCATCTACATCGGTATCCACCCTAACACAGAAATCGTGGATGTAGAAAAAGATCCGAAAGGTTTCATCAAAACAGGCCGCTGGATGGAAAGTTCGGAGAAAGGAATCTATGCTATAGGAGACTGCCGGGACACTCCTATCTGGCAGCTAGTGACAGCCGTAAGCGACGGGGCGGTGGCTGCTACGGCTGCAAATGAGTATATTCAGGGGCTTGAAAAGTAGTCTTTTTAAGCTCTGCTCCTAACACTTTTGTTTTGTGTTTTCGGATTCTTGCGGACTCTCCAACGGACTCTCATATTTGTTCAGAAGCTCCTGTTTTCCAATGCATACGCTCAAAAGCCCGGAATTTTTGTCTCATTTCCGGGGAGTTTCGGAAATGAGCTGTTAAGCTGTACGTTACGGTTTTCCGGCCTTTTTACAGTTCCGGGCAGGCTTTTGTTTGCGCTTTGTGCCCAATCAGGCTTTCTGTTTTTTCCGGGCGCTGCTGATCATTCCGATTCCTGCAAGTCCTGTCAGGTAACCGAAGCCTGCGAATACCCTTATGAAGAGTGGAAGTTCATCTTCTTCCGGGGCAACTCCGCTTTCCAGGTTTATGATTTCTTCTCCCCTGTGTCCTCCTTTGGCGCTTGCAACCACTTTGTATTCCGAGACCCCCAGTTTGGGGGTGAAGTAAAAGAGCCCTTCTTCGTCGGTGCTGCCAGTAAGGTACAGTTCTTCCTCTTCGTTCCTTATCGTGTAGATTTCCACGTCAGCGTCCACCATAGGGTCGCCTCCGCCGTACCAGGCTTTTACCTGTATACTGTCAACCTGGCCCATTACGTGTACCCTGTGGGCGGATGCTGCAGGAGCAAGCGCCAGGCAGAGGATGAGTGTGAGGGCCAGAATTCCAAAACTTCTAATTTTCTTCTGAGTTCCTGTCATTTTTTCAGACCTCCGTGTTCAGGGGGAGCAGTTCAGGCTTGACCTTTGCAAGATAACTTACAACAGCCCCGGTAATCACTGCTTCGATAATTATAATCGGAACATGAGTCAGTGCTGCAAATTTTGCAACTTCGGTGAAAGCTTCTCCAGAACTAAGGAGGGTGATGGAGAGAAACACGATATTAATGATTACGGCAAGCCCTCCGGCAAGAGCCCCGAATAAGCTTTCGGACACCCCTCTGTTAGTCTTTACTTTCCCGGCCCCTGCCCTGAAGACGGCATAGGCCAGGAGAGCCGGAACGCCCATGTTCACAGTATTAATTCCGATTGTGGTAATTCCTCCGTGCTGGAAGAGTATGGCCTGCAGGGTGAGCCCCACAAAGATCGAGGGAAAAGCCAGAACCCCCAGCACGACTCCCACAAGCCCGTTCAGGATCAGGTGGACACTTGTGGGGGGTACGGGAATATGGACCAGGGATGCCACGAAAAAGGCCCCGGTGATAACCGATAGTTTAGGGACCTGTTCTGAAATATTTCCCTTTTTCCTGCTCAGGCCAAGGGTTACCGCAAGCAAAATTAGTGTTATTACCCATCCGGCCGCAACAACTGAAGTTGGTAGCACTCCATCCGATATGTGCATTTTTCAACCCTTCATTTTTTTTAAGATAATTATTTCTTGAGATGATTATTTTTTAAGCTCTAATTTTTCCAGATTTTTCCTACTTTTTGTATTTTTCGGATACAAATCAGGCCATTCTTCTACCCACTAATCTTTATCATAAGGCTCGAATAAGACTCGAAAACGATCATATCTAACAATCAAATATATATTGGACAATTGTCATATAAATGAATTAAAAAGTAATGGGGGTTAGCCCCCTCGTTTTTAGATGTTTTTCAATTCGTTTTTAGATGTTTTTCAATTATTTTTTAGATGTTTTTCAATTATTTTTTAGATGTTTTTCAATTATTTTTTAGATGTTTTTCAATTATTTTTTAGAGAGATTTTCAGAGATAATTATTAAAATTTTTCGATTTTTTCCTTTACTTTCTCCTTGTGAGGAAGAGGACTGCAAGCATTCCGCCTACGGCAAAGACAGCTCCAAAGCCAGGAGCGCTTGTGCTTTCCTCGCCTTCTTCTTCGGCTTCAGCTCCTTCTTCCGAGAGAATGACAGTCTCGACAGGGGTCTCTTCGGTCGGGAAGGCTTCCAGGACAGGCACTTCCAGTACGCCTCTTACGCTGTATTCTCCTTCATTTTCCTTTGTTGCGCCCACGTACCAGATTCCCGGCTCATCAAGGGTGTATACGAAGTACCCGTCGGCGTTGGATTTGACCTGCCTGGTGAAGACCATGGGGGCGTCGTAGGGGAAAAGAGCTTCGGCATCCTCGACAATTTCCCTGCCTGCTTCGAGGGTGTGGTATTTTTCGACTTCCACTATGGAGTCTGCGAGAGCTTCTCCTTCATACAGGGCTTTTCCTGAGAAGACGAAACCTTCTTCCATGCCGTAGGGCCTCACATAGGGGACCAGTTCGGTCTTCTGTCCAACTGCAGCGTCCCAGCCTTCCCAGACTTCTTCCCCGCAGTGGATAACTGCCTTGGTGTAGTCAATAAGTTCCTCTCCTTCGGAGACGTACCTGACAGCCACAATGGTGTCGCCCATCTGGTCAACGATAAAAGAAGCTTTATAGGCTACGAATTCCCCATCGTTGCCTTCCTCATCCTGGCCGGGGACGCTTATCTTGCTTACTTCAAGTTCCTCGACGCTTCCGTCCGGCTTGTAAATACTTACCGTGGGGGCAGGGTCCAGGTCAAAGAGGATGTGTTCGTAGGGGTGTCCCCAGATTATGTAAACGGTTTTTTCTTCGCCCAGATCTGCTATGAAATCTTTGGGGGTTACATCGAAAACACTGGCTTCATCGTCACTCGGGAAGATCATGGTAAAGTGTGCACTTGCCATCCCCGTCGAGCAGAGAATGAGCCCGATAATAAAGAGGTATTTTAATGCATTTTTCATGACTCTACAACTCCTATATTTTCTATTAATGAGATAACCCTAGATTGGTAACATATATATTAAATTTTGTGATATTTTGTGATATCAAAAGTGTATTTAATACTATTTATCATTTCAAATATTTTTAAATGTGTACTGGCTTCTAACAAAATTCTGCTTATCATAATGTATTTATGGAGTTTGTTCCGCGCAGATGGTCCGGATGTATTACTTTTTCTTTCTCATGAGGTCGAATTCAAAAATCCGGGAAACATGTTTTAAAAATATCGAACAAGGTTTCAGCCAGTCTGGAAATGGATTACCTCGAAAATAATGGTCTCGAAAGTGATGAAAGGAATCGAAAAAAGGACAGATCAAGGATAGATCAAGGATAGATCAAAAATCGAAACAGAATTAGAAAAAGAATCTGGTGAATGATCCGATTAAGCTAGAATACTAAATATTCTCGAAACTCCGGAACTTACAGGCTCAGAGTTTGGTAAAAATAAAGTAAAATGAAAAAGAGAGAAAGGAACTCTTTTTCGGTCTCTATTTTATGTCTATACTTTATCCTTGCTTTCCGGATTGTCCGGGGCTTACTCTACCATCTGGTTGATCTTACTATAGAAGTCAATGATTAGCTGAGTTGCCTCGTTTTCCATGTCTAACTGGAAGGTCCGGATCTGCTTTCCGAGGGGTTTTTCGATTACTATGCCTGTTTCGATCAGGGGGGTTATAACCCTTGAAACGCTTGAGTGAGACAGGCCGGTTTCTTCTGCAATCCCGGAAAGGTAGGTTGATTCATTCTGGTGTCCGATCAGGTTTTTAAGTACTGTCATCTGTGCAGTTTTTCCAAATATTTTTTCTAGTGTGTCCATTAATATCATCTCAGAGGTGGCTGTTATTGGAATTTAATTTTCCTTTCCGATATTAAGTCATCCTTTATGATTATAAAGGTATCTCCTTATTGATTAAGTCTGGCGATTGATATGAAATCCTCTAAATATTTGGGAAATTCTATTATGTTTCCCCGGAAATCTCCGGTTCTTTACTGTTAGTTTAAATATTTGAGAAATGTTTAATACCTAATAAAATGTATAAAGAAAGGAGTGTGGTGGGTATGACTGAGAGAAATCTCGATTTGGAAATTTTGAAATTAATTGAAGAGCATCCTGAAATCAGTGACAGCGTAATTGCAGACAACCTTTCGGTTCCCGAGGAACTGGTAAAAGCCCGGATTACAAGCTTTCAGGACACGCGCGAGAAGATCCTGATAGCTGATGATGATCCGGAAGCCCTGACATCTCTTTCGAAGGTGCTTGAGGCTGAGAATTACAGTCTTGCCGGAGCTTCGGATGGTTTTACTGCTCTTGAGGCGGTTAAATCCCAGAGGCCGGACCTTGTCCTGCTCGACCTGAAGCTTCCGGGGATTGACGGGTTTGAAGTCTGCAAGAAGTTAAAGAGTGACCCCCTTTGCAGGCATGTGCCGGTGATGCTGCTCAGCTCAAAGGACGAGCCGGGTGTTAGAATAGAGGGTTTCGAAACCGGAGCTGAGGACTTCATTGTGAAACCTGTTAATCCCCTGGAGCTGAAAACCCGGATAAGGATGATCCTGCGGCGGAACTGGGCCTGAAAAGAAGGTCCTGGGAGTCCGGCTTCGGATGAGAATATAAGCAGATTTTGCCTGTTCCATTTATTGCCGGACTTCCGGATTCTGGAAAAACGGTTGAGAAAAGATTCCGGGAAAAGCAAGCCGGGTTAACGGTCTTGAAAAGTTTTCAGGAAAAGTAAACGGGAGATTGCGTGTTTGAAACTGGAATTACACATGTTTTTCAAGGGGGGTGGCATAAGAGCCTGGAACACTTCCTTCCAGGGGAATTGTTTATATATGTGAAAACCCGCTGCTGAAAATAGAAGGAAAATAAGGCGGGATAATTTTTTGGACTTGCTCCAAAATTACCTTCTTTTTTTAAAAATATAGCTTCAGTTTTCAAAACTCTATTTTTAAATAATTACTGTCTGTGAAAATTTCAAAATGTTTAAAACAGAACAGAGCGTAAAGTATTACGCGTAACTGTATATAGGTCCTTATTTTGGATAAGGATTTCAAATACAAAACGGCTTTAATGCTCTGAATGCATATAATATTGTTGTTCAGGGATAGTGGTTAAAACGGTGGAAATACCAAAAAAGATCTGGAAAAAGATTATGACGTCCAATGACTGGTACAATAAAGGCGTTGCATTCCAGGAACTTAAAAGGTTTAAAGAAGCCCTGGATGCTTACAACAAAGCTCTTGAAATTAGCCCTAATAATGCAAAAATCTGGTTCAGCAAGGGAATGGTTCTGAAATGTATGATGAATCATGATTTGGCCCTCGAGGCAATGAATAAATCCCTTGAGATCAATCCCGTGGATGCTAAAACCTGGTACTGCAAAGCTGAGTTGCTCTACGACCTGATGCAGTATGAAGAGGCTCTTGATGCGTATAACAAGGCTGTGGAAATCGCTCCCGATGACCCTGAAGTCTGGCACATGCGCGGGGTAGCCTTTCGGGAAATGAGGTTATACGAAGAAGCCATGGATGACCTGGAAAAAGCGATCAAGCTCTATGAGAAGAGCTATGACCTGAACGCCATGAGCGCAAGCGAATGGTGCAAGAAGGGAATGGGCCTCTGCAAGGTAAGAAGTTACGAGGAAGCCCTGGAAGCTTTTAACCGGGCAATCGAATTGAACCCCGGGAATGGAAAGGCCCTCTACAACAAAGGGGTTGCTCTCCGCTGGCTTGGAAACAATGACGAATCAAAGCTGTACATTAAAAGAGCCGTGGAGATTTTTGACAAAAAGATCAAAGCAAATCCCGAGAACGCCAGGTTCTGGTATAACAAGGGCATTGCCCTGAGGGACCTGGAGAAATACAAAGAAGCCCTTGAAGCCTTCGAAAAAGCCATTGATATCAACCCGAACTTTACCAAAGCCTGGATAGGCAAAGGTATAGTATACGACAGGGTCAAGAAGCATCAGAAAGCTATGGAAGCCTACGAAAAAGCAGTAGACGTAAATCCGGTATACTCGGACCTTCTCTAAAAAGTTGTTTTGACACTGTCTCCGAAATAGCTTTGAACCAGAGCATGCAAACGCCGTTATCTGGGGATTTCTTCCGGATTTTATCTTCCCGGAATTTTTCAGATTCAGCGGCAATATCTTTTCTTTTTTAGTGTCAATATCTTTTCTTTTTTAGTGTCAATATCTTTTCTTTTTTAGTGTCAATATCTTTTCTTTTTCAGTGTCAATATCTTTTCTTATTTACATTACGGGTTTTTTTTCAGTTTTGCTCTTTCAGGGAGCAGATGCAGTGAAGCAGATCCGGGAAGGTATTGAGCCGGAAATCGAAGGCTTGAGCGATTTCCCCGGATTTTCTCCAGTCTTTCCAGTCTCCATAGGCGGCGTATGCCGTGTGCAGGCCGAGTTTGCGGGCAGGGGCAATGTCTCTCAGGAGGTTGTCCCCCACGACAAGGGTTTCCCCGGGTTTCACTCCCAGGTCCCGGAGGGCGTAAAGGAAAGGTTCGGGGTCAGGTTTTTTTCGACCTGTCATGTCCGCGGCAACCATTAGTTCAAAGGAGTCAAGGAGCCCGACTTTTCCGAGCCTTGCCCGGGCATGGGCGCTGTCGGCATCCGTTATGACTGCGAGTTTCAGGTCCAGTTTTTTTAGTTCGTCAAAGGTAGCCCTTACGCCGGGATAGAGTTCGAGGTTTTCCAGTTTTTCCTTCTCGTAGATTTCACAGCACTTGCTGTAGGCAGGGAGTGTAAAAAGGTTCCTTTCCTGCATGTAGTCCTTTATATTTTCGTAATCTTCAAAACCATGGACTCCTCTCAGGAAGTACCTGAAAAGTTCTTCCGCATTTGCGGCTTTCTCTTTTTTTTCTTTACCCCTATTGTTTTCCGTTCCCAGGTAGGCAAGGATCTTCCTGCAGGCTACGAGCTTTGCTGCTACGAAGTCGAAAAGGGTATTGTCCATATCAAAGAGGACTGCTCTCAAAAAGCTGGGCTGGTTTTCGTTCATGGTTTCCCGTTTTATTTTTAGTTTTTAGAGTATCTTTGCTCGGGCTTTTTTGAAGGGCGAGCATATAAAAGCCATGAAGTACGATGTATAGGTCATTACAAGGGACAGATACGAACAATAGATTTAAGTATGTAACGAATCCGGGTAGTACAGAAACCTCTAATTTGAATTTATTATGAAAATATTATAGGAAATTGTGGCATGAGTTCTGAAGAAGCGAAGGAAACGAGTTTTAAGGGAAATGCCGATGAAAGCAGCGGGGAAGCATCCTTTGAGGAAGTGGCCTATGTTCTGGACGATTCGGAAAATGCTGGTGAGGATGTTTCCGAAGAAGAAGTTGCAGCCGAATGGAACGGGTACGGGCTTGACCTCGTTAAGATGGGGAAGTACAGGGAAGCAATAGTTGCTTTTGACAATGCTATCAAACTGGACCCGAAGAATTTCTGCCTCCTGAACAACAAGGCTGCAGCACTCGAAGGAATCGGGAAATACGAGGAGGCCCTCAAACTGTATGAAAAAGCTGTTGAGATTTTCCCGGAAGACCCGGACCTGTGGAACAACATGGCTTTTTCCCTTTCCCAGGTAGGAAAATACGATAAGGCAGTTGTAGCCTACGAAAAAGCTCTCAAACTCAGGCCTGACTATCCCAACGCCTGGTACGGAAAGGCCCTTAACCTGAACCAGATGGGAGCCTACGAAAAGGCTGTTGAAGCTTTTGAAAAGGTCCTTGAGGAAGACTCGAATTACAAGGAAGCCTGGGTAGGGAAGGGAATCGCCCTCGCACAGCTGGGAATGTATGACGAAGCCGTTATTGCCTATGACAGGGCAATCGAGTTAGACCCCGGTTTTTCCGAAGCCTGGTACTACAAGGGCGTGGACCTAGACAGTATAGGGAGCTACAGGCAGGCCATGAAAGCTTATGAAAAGGCGCTGGAACTCGATCCCCTTAACGATGATGCCTGGAACAACCTGGGCATAGACCTGGAAAACCTTGAAGAGTATGAAAAGGCAGTAGAAACTTTTGAAAAGTCCATTGAAATCAACCCTACAAACGCCGATGTCTGGTACAACAAGGGTTTCACCCTGAGCCAGATGCAGAAATTCGAGGAAGCCCTGGAAGCCTTCAAAAAAGCCCTTGAGCTTAACCCTGAATACTTCGATGCCTATTCAAGCCTGGGCTTCGTGCTCGCTCAGCTCAAACGCTTTGAAGAAGCTGTGGAAATCTATGACAATGTTCTCAAAATCAACCCGGAGATCGCCGATGCCTGGTTTGGGAAAGCCGTCTGTCTCAGTTTCCTCGACAGGGGAGACGAAGCCGATGCAGCTTTCCGGAAAGCCGTTGAACTGGACCCCAGGTATGCCGGAATTGGCGAGAATATTCAGTGAGGTCTCATCGGGATTGCAGTTAGGTTGCGGTGAGCTTGAAGTGAGGTCGGAAGGCTTTACTCTTCCTTCAACCTTTACTTTTCTTCTTATTTTTTCTTTGCTTCCGAACCAGCTTTCATGTTTACGATTTTATTATGGCCAGGCTCGGTATGTTCTGAAATTCGGGTTAAAAACGAGGGCTCATTGATCCAGGTGAGTTGCCAGCCGGTAACCCTATGTACTTTTTTTGCTCAGGAGGGATTAAAAACCGGGGCGTCGTTAATAGCGTATTCCCGTGGCCCTTTTCCGAGCGTCAGCGAGGCCTTCCCGAAATGACTGCCATGACTGAAAAGGAGCGCAGAAAAAAAGAGAAGCTGAATAAAGCGAGCGGTTTTTCCCGGAAGTTGGCTGTAAAAAAGATCCTGGAAGATACAGCACATAAGAATCAACCTGGTCTTCAGAGTTTATTCAATCTTTTTACTTCGATTGTTTCCTTTTTTCCGTCCAGGTTCACTATGACATTGAATGCTTCCTCTCTGTCTACCGTAGCTCCTCCGTGAGAGAATCTATGTCCATAAACCTTTTCAGAGGGATTGGCATCCATCCCTCCTCCTCCCCCTGAATTACGCGCATAAGAATATTCCATTTTTTGTACGGAAGATAGCTCTGAAAGATTGCCTTTATATGTCAGGATCATCTCACCATCAACATCATAAAGTATTACGTCCTCTTCTGGAGGGATAAATTCAGTTACGTTTTGTACAAACCTTACTTTCCAGTTCTCACTTTCCCCTTCATACACATCCTGATATGCAGCTAGCTGCTTTTGGCTGGTTAACTCTTTTTCCAGACACCCAGTAGCCATTATGGCAACACAAAAAAAGAAAAATAAAATACAGATTAATATTTTTTTATTCATCTTTCCCCTCTTTCTTCTGGATAAGTGATAATTGATCTATTTGCTCTATGAGCCGCTTCACGATATAACTTCCCTAATTTTTTAGAAAATATGATGTATCCCTGGGTAGTGTTCTCGGGTTTTTTCCGAGCGCCAGCGAGGCCTGCCCGGAACAACTGTCATGAATGATGAGCAGCGCAAAAAAGTGAAAAGCCGAATAAAGACTAATTTTATGCTACACAACCGCCAGTTTTCAACTCTTCTTTCTTATTTTTTGGCAGATGGCTGTATGCACTTCGCCGAAGTAATCTTAATTATTAGTAAAGCAGAGACTGTGAAAATGCCTTCCTAATATTTTGGCAACTACTTTCTCTATTCAATGGCTGCTTGGTCTTTGAACTTCTTTCTTCTTTTTCATTTTATTCAGGGAAAAGCCGGTCGCTGGCGCGCCCGGGGGCTGCTGCCGGGAACCTGGAACTGGTAAGGGCCGCATGTACTGAGAAATGAATCAAAAAAAGTGACCTGGATTTCCAGGAAAAATCTCTCAAAAGTTGTGCGGCCGGCTTTCTATCTGTCTCGACAATAAAGCAGCCCTGCACGGTCCCTATCGGTTCAGTTTGGTTTTTCCCACCACATCTTTACCCTTGTAGACCACCCTCTCTGAATAAGGGCTCCGTCATCTTCCTCAAGCACGCCTTCAAAGTAGTCCCTGAGGATGGTTTCCTGGGTATCGGAGCTTGCATTGTAGTAGGACTTGAAATCCTCAACAGCTTCATCAAGGGTTGTATACCTGTGGACGTGCTCGAAGGGAAAGACGCTTACATTCGGGTAGATCCCCATGTCATAGAGCACGTTGTAGAGAACATCGCACTTCGGGGCTGGCTGGTACTCCCTTCCGTGAAGAAGGGGCCAGAGCTTCCGGGAATGCATGTCCCAGGAGGTTTCCCCTGCAAACCAGTAGAGGTAAACGTACCTTGAGGAAGCGTCCAGCATCTTTTGAACCGAGGCGCGTATGTCTTTCATACCCAGGGAATACGAGGCAAAAACCACGTCATAGGGGGCGGAAAGGTCGGATTCGACATCAACGGCTTCCCAGTCTTTGTGCACACATTCGACGTTTTCGAGTCCGTGCTCATCGATGTTGTCCCGCATGACACTCACCATGCCTTCCGAAGGCTCTACGGCGGTTACGTGGGCGACCCGCTGTGAAATCGGGATTGCAAGGGTCCCTGGCCCGGCTCCTATATCGAGGACCCTGAAGTCGGGGGAGAGTTTCATGCCTTCAATTCTCTTCTCGGTTATTGCCCTTGCCTTATCATCCTGGAACATCCTCCAGAAGCGCCTGGCGTTTTCCTTACTGTACCAGATAGTTGAACAATCCACATTCCTGTTTGATTTTAGCTGTTTTTGCAGCGTATCTTTCCAGATCTCGTTCCAGTCAATGGCATCTGATTCCATGTTACAACCTCAACCGGCCTCCATCCTGGAGTTCGCGGTGTTACAAAATGATAAATAAGTATTAACTGTAATAATAGTATTAACATATATACTTTTTCAGGATGTGGGGGAACTGGTTTTGCCTGAGCGGGCTTAAAATTAGGGTTGCGTTTTATGCCGTATTTCCGTTTTTTTTCCGAGCGTAAGCGAGGCCTTCCCTTTTTTTCCATGAATTAAAAAAGCAATTAGGAAGGAATGAAAAGCCCGCAAGAATATGATCAGTTCTGAGTTGTACAAAATTCGATTTTCAAGTCTTATCTTTTATTTTTTGGTAGTGGCGGGACGCTCGGATGCACTTAGCCGTAGCAGCCTTCCACCTTCATTCTGCTCCGAAAACAGAATGATGCCCGTAACTTTGTTCCTAATACTGCTCAAAGTACCCTGAAAGAGCAGATAATATTGTAAAGCTTGCAATAAGTTATAAACAGAAGTGAGCATAACTTCATGAGCAATCCATTATATGCGATTAACTCTACGTGATTAACAATGTTTGATTAACTCTATGCGATTGGTGATATGCAGCCCTCTACTCCACAAATAGCCCTCGAAGAGCTTGAATATAAGCTGAGCGAGTTTTTTTCCGCCGTGGATAGTGTTACGGTTGCTTACCTTTTCGGTTCAACCGTCCGGGGAGAGGCTAACGGGCTGAGCGATATAGACATCGCTGTGCTTTTTGATGAAGCCGTTACAAGAAAGGAAGCTTTTGACCTTCAGCTGGAGCTCATCGGGGAACTGGGAGTCCTTCTTAAAACAAACAATATAGACCTCGTGATCCTTAACGAGTCTCCCCTGCTCCTCACCTATAACGTTATCCGTGATGGAATTATTTTGAAATCCAATGAGCGAAAAAGGGTTTTGTTCGAAACCAGGATCATGTCGAAATACCTGGACCGGGATTACTACGTTAAAAGGCACATGAAAATGACGCTTGAAAGAATGGCAAAGGGCAGGTTCAGATGGGACTGGAAATAATTGACAAGCTCGAAATGCTTGAAGAGTACATAAATAATTTGCGGGAACTCCAGCAGCACAGCCTTGAAGAACTGGCTAACGATTACGTCCTGAGAGGAGCTGTCGAAAGGTACATGCAAGTCTCTCTGGAGTGCATGCTGGACATCGGGGAGATGATTATTTCGATGGAGAGGATAAAACGTCCTGATGCTTACAAAGAAATATTCCGTACCCTGGGTGAAAATGGAATCCTTCCCGAAGCCTTTGCCAGGAAACTCGAACCTGCTGCGGGTTTCAGGAACGTGCTTGTCCATATGTATGCAAAAGTAGACCTTGAAAGGCTTTATGATAACCTGCAAAAAGGCGTTGAAGACATGGAACTCTACCTTGAATATATTGCACGGTATCTTGCCGGGAAAGAGGATTGAGGTTTGTTTTTAGAATGTTTGATGAGCTTTCCCGGTCTTCTCCAGGTAATTTTGGTAATTTTTTAATTCCAAACTGGCCTTAATATTGAACTCTCATGTTTTTTGGGGTTGCGCCCGCCCTTAACTCTGTGGAAACCTGCGTTCTTCTGGATTTTTGGATTTCAAAGCTCTTTTTCGGGCTCCTCTCCTTCGTTTACAAATCTTCCAGCTCACACTTTTTCGTTAGGTGTTCCTTTAACTCGTTAGCTTTTGCAGCGTATTTTTCTGCTTCTTCTTTCCTGCCCAGGCTTGTGAGTAACTCTGAGTATTTTGCATATGTTACTGCCACTCCACCCATGTATAAGAAATTTTCAGGTTCTTCATCAAGCAGTTTTGCGTTTATGGGAATACTTTTTTCAAAGGATTCTTTTGATTTCTCGTACTCGCCGGCCGAATGATACGCAATGCCTAGCTGGGTATGTAAAACACTCATCATTGACTGGTATTCAAGGTTTTCGGGCTCGGACTCAAGGTGCTTATTCAGTATTGGGAATGCTGATTCGTAGATCGGGATGGCTACTTCGTAATTTCCCATGGATTCATGTAAAATCCCGCTAAGGGTCCGTATTTCACAGACAGCCTTCCAGTTTTCCGGTTTTTCAGGATCTTTTTCGTATGAGTCCTCGCAGTAATCGCGGACAAGGGCCAGGTATTCTTTCGCAAGACCGTACTTTTCTTCATAGATATAAGAAGTTGCCTGCTTCTGGAGTTCCACCACCAGAAGATCTTTTGTAAGGGTTTCTTCGGTTTCATCTTGCAGGATATGCCTGAAAACATCGGCTGATTTTGAATACTGCTGTTTTGCAAGTTCCGGCTTTTCTGCTTTTTCAAAAAGTATTCCAAGTTCTTTGTAGGAAAGAGCCAGGTCTTTTTTGTAGCTCAGGACTTCGGGGTTTTCACTGGCAATCCGGAGGCTTTGTTCCGTAATGCGTTCACGGTGAAGGATTGCGTTTTCATATTGTTCTTGCCTGACAGCTAAGGATTCAAAGTTTTTCAGGGTATAGATGAGTTCTTCCATGCAATCGGTACTTTCCGGGAAGAGTTTCACTGCTTTTTCGTTAATTTCGAGAGCTTCTTCATAGTATCCGAAAGCGGTTTCGGGTTCAAAGTCCGCATACAGTTCTCCGATGTAATTAAGGGAACTTGCGATACCTATTTCGTGGTCGATATCTTCGGGATAGGCTTCAAACAGTTTTTTATAGGCTTCAAGGCCCTGTTCATAGTACTGTTTTGCAGTTTCCGTTTCTCCCTGATCTGCATAGAGGTGTCCGATCTGGTCGAGGGTGGCAGCTATATTTGATGCACTTACCTGGTCTTCCGGATTCTCTTTGTGTATGTTCCTGTAGGTTTCGATTTCCTGCATACGGCATTCTTTTGCATGCTCTATATCCCCTCTGTCACCAAACAGTAACGCAAGTTCGTTGAACTTGTCGGAAATCTTATGCTGATAGAGCAGGTCGTCCAGGTTTTTCCCGGCTAATTCTTTGAATACCTCAAGGGTTTTTTCAGCGTATTGAGAAGCCTTTTCAGCTTCCCCTTCTTCATAAAAGGCCCTGCTGAGCGTCTGGTAAATTTCTCCCTGCTTCCGGATATAAGAAACATTTCCTGGTGACTTCCGGAGTATTTCACTAAGGAAATCGAGAGCTTGCTGGCAGGTTTCTTCAGTTTCTTCGATGCTCCCAATTTTTCCGTACAGATCCCCGGAAACTTCGTATAAGGAAAGGAGATTTTCAGAGACAAACAGGTTGCCAGGTTCTCTTTTGAGGATTCTTTTATAGATTTCCTCTATCTGTCCAAAGACCCTTTTTGCGTCCTCAAATTTTCCGAATAAAATACAATATTTTTCAAATTGTTCAGTCAGAACCTGCAGGTTATTAAAGAATTCCGGTTTTTCATACCCCAGTTCAAATATTTTTCCATAATATTGAACTATTTTTTCGACAAGTTCGGACTCAGCTTCAAGTATCTGGGCCCTCAGGTGATAGGTCCTGATATTTTCCAAAACTTTCAAGTAATTCTCTATGTACTCCGGGTTGTTCGGGACCTCGGCAATGAGATACTCATAAGTGGCTAAAATTTTATCGAAATATTTTTTATTACTGTAAAAGGTCTCCTCTATTTTTGAAATACTGCCTATCTCGGTGAGTGTTTTTATTGTAAAACCAAAGGAATTATAAACATAGTACTGGTGATCAGGCTCCCCCGGATCATCAAGGAAAAGAGACACGGCAAGTTCCATCAAACTCTGGAACTCCTCAAGAGCCTCTTCATTCTTTTGCTCCGCAAGCAAAGCTCTCCCCCTCAACATAAAAATCGGGCAGAGGTATTCCGGCATTTTTGCCTTTTCGGAAAGCTTTTCGGCCTTTTCAAGGTTTTCAATCGCCTTTTTAGTTCTCCCCGTATTAACTTGTACCAAAGATCTATCAAGGATCCGGTGTATCGTATCTATAATCTGCTTGGACATACAAATAGATTGTAATTCCGATAATAAAAGGTCTTTTCAGGTCCGGTGCCTTTGTCTTTGAGCTTCTTTCTCCTTTTTTTCAATTTTACTCAAGGAAAAACCTTTCGCCGTTGAGACCTGGAATGCTGTCGGGAACTGCGAATTAATGGGAGCCGGGATTCCGGAAAAGGATGATGAAAACCTGACCGGTTTTTTGGATATTTATTTTGAATACGGGGCGGCCGGAATGTCGTATTTCCGTGGTTCTTTTCCGAGCGTCAGCGAGGCCTGCCCATAATAACTTCCATGAATGAAGAGTAGTGTAAAAAAGTGAAAAGTGAAAAGTGAAAAGTGAAAAAAAGTTATTTCATTCGAATACCCCGTAGCTTGCTGCGGGGTGCGCCAGCGCAACTTTGATTTTTAACTAATGATAACAATGTATTTTTCATCAAATTCTTTTATCAGTTTTGAAACCTCTTCATATGTTTGATATTCACTTTTGTTTTCATCCAGACACATCAATTTTTTTGCGATATTGCATTCAGCGATCTCTTTTGAGAGCTCCCATGCTGGAACCGCATAAAAATTAATTGCAGAACATTCCACTAAACTTGTGAGGTATTTATTCTCTTGAATTTTTAACGTAGCTAAAGTGGCATGATATCTTCTTTCATCTCGATTTCCAATTCTGACTCTTATTATTGGTTCGCAACAAAGTCCGTCATCATATGCTTTTTGAATAAATATTCTTGAAAAAATAAATGGATCGTATCCAACTACACTAAACCATGTCCAAGGTTCATCTAATGGAATTTCCCCATGATCCTGCGCATCTAAGAATGTTTTGTGTGTGAAATACAGTTCTGTGATCCAATTTAATATACTTGAAAAGTCCCCTATTTTCTCGAAGTATTCAGAAGTTACTCTTAAAAGAGGAAGTTTTAATTTACAGCAAATACTATTCTTCAGTTCATCTCTAAGAATTGCAGATTTGTTGTACTTATGATATTTTTCATCAAATTCGACTACGAATTCTGGGAATGTGCCTTCATTTGTGACTACAAAGTCAAAGTGAGCTTTTAATGCATAAGTGTATTCTTTGTTGGATATTCCACTATTGTTTATGTCCAACACATCTGCAATTCTGATTTTTGAAAAAACTCGAGCTTCGTATTTACTTACTGTTTTTTCTAATATTTCGTCAGTAAGCCTTTCTTGTTTGTTTACGAGTAGTGGTTTTCGATGCATAGATATTTTTTCAATTTTTAAATTGTTTCTTCGATATCGCTACAGTGTTTATTATTACATAGATGGATCAAAAAATAGAAAAGATATTATTTACTCATTCCATAATTGTTTACTGTATTTACTAACTGATCCGAATAATCATATATTTCGTTCAATTCGGTGATCGGATTCTTTTCGGCTTTTCTATTCTCATCGATGAACACTTCAAGGTATTTTTGCTTGGTATTAAAGTGCAACCTGCAGATCGGTTTTCTGTTGTTGTCATCTAGCAGTATCCCACAGTATCTTTTTTTATCTCTCATGGATATTCTTTTAGGATCAATGGTTGCGCGCAGGATTGATTTTACGATATGGTATCCTTCGATTTCTTCTTCCGTTGTCACGATACCGTCATTTGATTCTTCTGTAGTGTCGGTAATTTCCTGTCCATCGGTTTTCTCTATGATAGAGTCTGAAGGATTTTCCGACATGGCGAATTTCAGTCTCTCGTTTATTTTCTCATTTATGAACTGACTGAGTGCATTCTTTGTAATCACGGTAAACTTTTCGCGTACATTTTGAGTTAAAGGGCCGCTGTGCACTTGTTTAGCAAAAAATTTGACAAAATCTTCTGATGGCAAATTTGTCTCTTTTGAAAGAATCTGTTTTATCTCTCTGGTATACTTCAATTCGCAGGCAACAGGAGCCAGATCATCTATATCGAAAGATTCTTTCCTGAATCTTTTAAGTTCGTTTATTAACGGTTCTTTAATGTCCAGAAAATTGATCTCAAGGAAAGACTTATCATCCATTTTGTTGGGGGAATCCAGATCAGTGTAAAAGCGATAAATGATTCCGTTTGTCAGTATGCCAATTTTTGCTTCGGTTACACTGAAGTATCTGAAAAGCTGTGAAGCATGCACTCTATCCAGGTCAGCATCAATATTTTTACACTCTATCAGTATTACCGGATTTCCATCTTTGAATATAGCATAATCGACTTTTTCGCCTTTCTTTGTCCCAAAGTCTGCCGTATATTCAGGAATAACTTCAGTAGGGTCAAAAACGTTGTATCCCAATATGTTTATCAGGGGCATTACAAGGGCATTTTTTGTAGCCTCTTCAGTTTTTATATTTTCACGTAACTTTGGAATCCTTGCGGCTAATTCTTTAATCTGATCAATGAAATCCATCTCTACTCCTTCGTGACACATGACTTGTTGAGAGTTTTAATTATTTTCATTTCATACTGTTCAACATATTTCATTTATTTGATATATAGTTCTTTAGAATTTTATTTAAGATTTGTGTTTGGATCCTAAACCTTCCTATATTTTTAGAAAAAAGGATTTATTCATCTTTCCTCTCCTCCCTAAATTATAATACCCAAAACCCCCAAATTACTAAGCAGGGGGGAACTAATCTGAAAATCAAATCCGTTAATCCTTATACTGAAGAACTCAACTGGACCTACGACCCGCTTTCTTTCAAAGACTGCCAGCAGCAAATAGAACTGTCAAGGGCTGCTTTTGAGGGCTGGAGTACCCTTTCGGTGGAGGAGAGGGTCAGGTACATCGCCCGGGCTGCAGGCGTGCTCAGGCAAAACAAACGGGTTTATGCCGAGGTCATAACAAAGGAGATGGGAAAGCCTATCCGGGAGTCCCTGTCCGAGATTGAGAAATGTGCCTGGGCCTGCGAGTATTATGCGGAGAACGCGGCTGGCTTTTTGAAGGACGAGGTTGTGGAAACGGAGGCTGAGAAGAGCTACATCAGCTTCGAGCCGCTTGGAGTCATTTTCGGGATCATGCCCTGGAACTTCCCGTTCTGGCAGGTGTTTCGCTTTGTGGTGCCGGCGCTGGCTGCGGGAAACGTCTGTTTGCTCAAGCATGCTTCGAACGTGCCGGGGTCGGCACTGGAGATCCAGAAGGTCTTTCTGGAGGCGGGACTGCCTGATAACGTGTTTAAGACGCTGCTGATCGACTCGAAGACTGCGATGAAGATGATTGACTGCGGGCTTGTGGACGGGGTCTCGCTGACCGGAAGCGTTGCAGCCGGGTCTGCGGTAGGAGAGCTTGCGGGAAAGAAGATCAAGCCGCTTGTGCTGGAACTAGGGGGGTCCGACCCCTTCATCGTGCTCGAGGACGCGGACGTGGACGCGGCTGCGCAGATGGCGGTAAAAGCTCGCTTTATCAATGCCGGGCAAAGCTGTATTGCTGCAAAGCGCTTTATCATTATAGAAGACGTGGTCGTGGAGTTTTCCGAGAAGTTTGACGAATATATGCAGCAGCTCAAGGTCGGGGACCCCATGGACCCGGAGACCGACATCGGGCCTGTCGCGAAAAAGGTATTTGTGGGGGAGCTTGAAAAGGTCCTGAAAGACGCGGAAAAGAAAGGTTCCAGGCCAAAAATCCATGGGCAAGAGCACCAGAAGGGCTTTTTCTTCAGGCCTGCACTTGTCCCGGCTGCCAGCACCGACATGAAGGTCTGCAGCCTGGAAATCTTCGGGCCGATTGCGCCGGTTATCATGGTCAAAGACGAGAACGAAGCCGTGGAAGTCGCAAACTCCACCGAGTTCGGGCTGGGGGGCACTATCTGGTCAGGGGACCCGGAACGGGCAGAGCGGCTTGCAAAGCGCATAAAGTCCGGCTTCGTCGTGGTCAACGGGATGGTCAAGTCCGATCCCAGGCTGCCCTTCGGCGGGATCAAGAAGTCCGGGGTAGGAAGGGAACTTTCCCACTACGGGCTCAAGGAGTTCGTGAACATCAAGACCGTGGTGGTCAACAAATAAGGGACCATCGAGGTCAACAAATAAGGAACTGAGCTGCCAACAGGTGGAGGACCTTTGTGCTCAATTATAGTCCGGAAAGTAAGCATTTACAGCCGCATTACAACCACGGACAATTACATTAAAACCACGGAAGACACGGAAAGCACGGAAGGATTGTGACCCTGTCTTCTTTATTCCGTGTTTTCCGTGCTTTCGGTGGTTAAACATTCACCTGAGATTGGTTAAGATATTTGGGGTATAGACTATAATAATGAAAACATTCAGGAGATTTTTATATGAAAGCTTCAGATCTTTTCGTGGCCCAGCTTGAAGAAGAAGGGGTCGAGTACATTTTCGGGCTTCCGGGGGAGGAAAACCTGGACTTCCTTGAATCGCTCAGGAAATCGAAGATCAAAATTATCATAACAAGGCACGAACAGGCAGCGGCTTTCATGGCTGCGGCTTACGGGCGGCTGACCGGGAAGGCGGGGGTCTGTTTTTCAACGCTCGGGCCGGGAGCAACCAACCTCGTAACAGGCGTTGCCCAGGCACAGCTTATCGGTGCTCCTTTC
This sequence comes from Methanosarcina sp. MTP4, assembly GCF_000970045.1. Classification (NCBI taxonomy): domain Archaea; kingdom Methanobacteriati; phylum Methanobacteriota; class Methanomicrobia; order Methanosarcinales; family Methanosarcinaceae; genus Methanosarcina; species Methanosarcina sp. MTP4. The sequence continues at coordinate 2,838,748 of NZ_CP009505.1, read as the reverse complement.
ATCTCGATTTCGGGGCAAAAAGCCCTTTTCGATAACTGGCAGGCCCGCTTCCAGCTTGTGGACGTGGTCCGGATGATGGAGCCGCTCTGCAAAAAGGCGGTTTCCATAGCCGATCCCGGGACTATCCCCACCGTGATCAGGAACGCTTTCAAGCACGCGGAAGCCGAGCGGCCCGGGGCGGTCCATATAGAGCTTCCCGAGGACGTGGCAGAGAAGGAGACCGATGCCGTGGTCCAGAGGAAGGCTAAAATCGAAATCCCGTACCCTGAACCTGCTGCCATTGAAAAGGCTGCAACCATGATCTGTGAGGCAAAAAAACCCCTGATCATCGTCTCTTCCGGGGCAAACAGAACATCCATTACCGACGAGCTTGAGGACTTTGCCAGGAAGACCGGGATCTACCTGGTGCATACCCAGATGGGAAAAGGCGTTGTCCCTGACGACTGCCCCTGCAGCCTCTTTGCCACGGGGATCCATGCCCACGACTACGTAAACTGCGGGATTGACGAGGCAGACCTGATCATAACCGTAGGATACGACATAGTTGAATATCCCCCTTACCTCTGGAACAGGATGCTGGACAAAAAAATCATCAACATTGATTTTGTTGAGTCCTTGCCTGACAGGTACTTTAACCCCGACCTGGAAGTCATAGGGGACATTGCAGCCTCGATCCGGGAAATAGCTGCAAGGATCCCCGGGAAACGGGAGTTTCCCATCTTTGCAGCAACAAGGGCTTTCATCGAGGGGAAAATCAATGCATATGAAGGGAAAAGTTATCCTCCCCTTCCCCATTCGGTTGTCCAAAGCGTCCGGGAAGTGCTCGGCAGGAAAGACATCATCAGCCTGGACAACGGGATATACAAGCTCTGGTTCTCCCGCCTCTACAAGACCTATGCCCCGAATACTGTCCTCCTGGACAACGCCCTGGCGACTATGGGAGCCGGGCTCCCTGCAGGGATTGCCGCAAAAATGGTCAACCCTGATAAGCGGGTGCTTGCCATCTGCGGGGACGGGGGCTTCATGATGAACTGCCAGGAACTCGAAACCGCAATCCGCTATAAGATCCCGGTCGTCGTCCTCGTCCTGAACGACAACGCCTTTGGCTTCATCAAGTGGAAGCAGAAGAAAATGCATTTTGAGGACTTCGCCCTTGACTACGGGAACCCTGACTTTGCCCGCTTTGCCGAAAGTTTCGGGGCTACAGGTTTCTGGGTGGAAGAAGGAGACGACCTTGCCGAAGTCCTGGAAAAAGCCTTTTCCCTCAACAAAGTGGTGGTCGTCGAGTGCCCTATCGATTATTCCGTAAACTACGAGACCTTTTCGATAGAACTCGGGAACCTGGTCTGTGAACTTTGATTGTGCAGGCTCTGATCACCCTGCACCTTTTTACTGATAATGATAATCCCAAAGCCAAATCCTAAATTAAATCTGATAAATCAAATCCGATAAATCAAATCCGATAAATCAAATCCGATAAATCAAATCCGATAAATCAAATCCGGAATCAAATCCAAAAAATTAAATCCGAGAAATCAAACTTCGGGGGAATTATTTGGGGGGAGAAGAAACAGAATCAGGATATTCTATCCACACCCATGACGTCATCATTATCGGGGCCGGGCTGACAGGGCTTCGGGCAGCCATCGAAACGGTGGACTCCGGGCTTGATACTGCGGTAATTTCCAAGGTACACCCGCTCCGCTCGCACTCGGTGGCAGCCCAGGGCGGGATGAACGCAGCACTCGGGAACGCGCAGGCCGGGGATTCCTGGGAAGACCACGCCTTCGACACCGTCAAGGGTTCGGATTACCTTGCCGACCAGGACGCCGTGGAACTAATGTGCAAAAATTCGCCCGGTGCCGTTATAGAGCTTGAACACTTCGGGACCGTTTTTTCGAGGCTGGAAGACGGGAGGATTGCCCAGCGCCCCTTCGGAGGAGGGATGTTCCCGAGGACCTGCTACGCAGCCGACCGGACCGGGCACAACATCCTGCATACCCTTTATGAGCAGCTCATGGGCAGGGAACTGGAGCAAAGTAAAGGAAGTCAAGGAAGTGAAGAAAGTAAGGGAAGTAAAAGCAGCGTAAAAAGCAAAAGAAGTGGAAGGATCACTTTTTACGAAGAATTTTTCGTAACTTCCCTGGTAAAAACCGGGGGACGCTGTGTGGGCTGTACCTCTATAAACCTTGCCGACCGGACCCTGCACGGCTTTTCCTGCCGGGCTCTGCTCCTTGCAACCGGAGGTTTCGGGCGGCTCTTTACCCGTTCCACAAACGCCCTGATCAATACCGGGGACGGGGCTTCCCTGGCGCTGCGGGCAGGGGTCCCCTTAAAGGACATGGAATTCGTGCAGTTCCACCCGACCACCCTTTTCGGGACCAACATCCTGATCACCGAAGGAGCTCGGGGGGAAGGCGGGTACCTCCTGAACAATAAAAATGAGCGTTTCATGAAAGCTTATGTCCCGAAGTCCATGGAACTGGCTCCAAGGGACATCGTAGCCCGTTCGATCCAGCAGGAAATCGATGAAGGCAGGGGTTTTGACAATAAGTACGTCCTGCTCGACCTCCGGCACCTGGGAAAAGATAAGATCCTGGAACGTCTCCCCGGCATCCGCCTGATAAGCATGGACTTTGCAGGCGTGGATCCGATAGAAGAGCCCGTTCCCGTGCAGCCCGGGCAGCACTATTCCATGGGGGGAATAGCTGTCGGAAACGACCTTGCAACTGAGCTTCCCGGGCTCTACGCGGCAGGGGAATGTTCCTGCGTAAGTGTGCACGGGGCAAACCGGCTCGGAGGCAATTCCCTGCTCGAAACCGTGGTCTTTGGAAAACTTGCCGGACAGGGGATAGGGAAATCCCTCTCCTCTTCAGGGTTCGGAGCCCGGCCGGCAGAAGCGGATAGAAAAGAGGATAGAAAAGCGGATGAAAAAGCAGTCCTGAAAAAGCTCTCCGAAGAAGATGGAAGAGTAAAAGCCCTGCTTGCCAGGGACTCGGGCGTGAAAATGGCCGGGCTCCGGGACGAGCTGAAGAAGCTTATGTTCGAGTCTTTCGGGGTATTCCGGGAAGGAAAGAAGATGGAAGAGGGGCTGGAAAAGCTCCTGGAACTCAAAAGCCACTACCCTGAGGTCTACATTGACAACAAATCCGCTATTTTCAACCAGGCTCTTATCTACGCCCTGGAATTAAGGGGCCTCTTCGACATTGCAGAAGCCGTTGCAAGGGGCGCAATAGCCCGGAAAGAGAGCCGGGGTTCCCATGCCCGGACCGATTACCCTGACCGAGACGATGAAAAATTCCTTGCCCATACGATTTACCGCCTGGAAGTTCCGGGGTCTGAAAGAAAGATTGAGGGGAAACCCGAAAGAAAGCCTGAAGAGAAGGTTGGAAAGCCAGAAGAAAAACCGGTACTTGAGTACCTGACTGTCAGGCTCGGAAAATTCCCGGTAAAGGAGCGTGTGTACTGATGGAGTTTGTGCTGATGGGGGGTGCATACAAGTGAAGCTGAAAGTGTTTCGATATGACGGGGAAAGCGGGGAGTCTCGATACGACAGCTTTGAAATCAAGCCCGAACCCGGGATGACCGTGCTTTCCGCTCTCTTCAAAATCCAGGAGGAGCTTGACGATTCCCTGGCTTTCCGCTACTCCTGCCGGGGTGCCGTCTGCGGGAGCTGCGGGATGCTCATAAATAAGGTGCCGAGGCTTGCCTGCCGGACCCAGGTGGAGTCCCTCCTCAAAGGCAAAGGGCAGGTAAAACTCAGGCCCTTCCCGGGAATGGAAGAAACTGTTGACTGGGACCCAAAAGAGGAGGTGCTCATAGAACCTCTCCCGAACCTGGCTAAAATAAAGGACCTGATAGTGGACATGGACAAATTCTTCGAGTTCTACCGGGCGGTCGAACCTACCTTCAAGCCGACTTCCGAAGCTCCCGAAAAAGAGCGTTTAATGGATCAAGAAGCCGTTTCAGAGCTTGAAAAGTATACGAACTGCGTGCTCTGCGCCTCCTGTGTAGGTGCCTGCCCGATTTCGGGAAAAGCAGAAAGTGATGAACAAGGAGATGGAGAAGGAGAAGGAGAAGGAGAAGGAGAAGGAGAAACAAAAGAGTTCCTTGGACCCGCAGCCCTTGCCAAACTTTACCGTTTCCATATCGATCCCCGCGAAGCGGAAGACGATTCCAGGCTCATGCTTGCCAATGACAAAAGAGGATGGTGGGGCTGCGAGTTCAACGCAAACTGCAAGGCTGTCTGCCCTAAAGGCGTTCCTCCGATCCTCGGGATCGGCAAGGCAAGAAGGGAAATCCAGAAGCTTGGAAAGGAGCCGGAATAAAAAAAGGAGTCGGAATAAAGAAAGGAACCAAAATAAACAGATTTCAGAATCTTTTTACTGATAATTAGAGGAGGTATGATTATTAACCCGAAAACCCGGATTGAGCGTGATTCCCTTGGAGAATTGGATGTTCCAGAAGACGCCTATTACGGCGTCCAGACAAGGCGAGCTATGTACAATTTCCCTGTCAGTGGTAGGCGGGAAAGGCCGGAGTTTGTGAGAGCCTATATCCTTGTAAAAAAGGCGGCAGCTATTACGAACATGGAGCTCGGGGTACTTGACGAAAAGCGGGGAAATGCCATCGTGAAAGCAGCCGATGAGGTGCTTGAGGGGCTTTCTGGCCGGTACCATGACCAGTTTCCTGTGGACGTTTTCCAGGCGGGGGCAGGGACTTCTTTTAACATGAACGTAAACGAGGTGCTGGCAAACAGGGCGCTGGAACTGCTTGGGCGAAAGCGGGGAGACTACGCTTTCCTTAGCCCGAACGACTATGTGAATAAAGCCCAGTCCACCAACGATACCTTCCCCACGGCGTCCCATATTGGGGTTATTTTTGCAGGCGAGCGGCTCCTGGACGTCCTCTCCGGGCTTTCGGACGCTTTCAGGGAAAAAGCCGTTGAGTTTTCGCAGATTCCCAAGTCCGGCAGGACCCATCTGATGGATGCGGTTCCAGTTTCCCTGGGTGCCGAATTCGGGGCTTACGCGTCCTCCCTGGAAAGGGCAGCTTCCAGGATAGAAGAAAGGTTGGGGGACCTCCTGGAACTCCCGATCGGAGGAACGGCAACCGGGACCGGGGCAAACACGCATCCGCAGTACAGGGAAACGGTAATTTCGAAGCTTACCCGGCTTTGCTCCCTGCCCTTCCACCCTGCCCTGGACAGTTTTGAAGTCCTGCAGAGCCGGTCCCAGCTTGCAGCCTTTTCCGGGGCTCTCCGGGAACTCGCTCTCGAACTCATCCGCATTGCAAACGATCTCCGGCTCCTGAACGCAGGGCCCACCACAGGGATTTCGGAAATAGTGCTCCCTCCCGTGCAACCTGGCTCTTCCATCATGCCCGGGAAGTACAACCCGGTTATGGCAGAGTGCCTGGACATGATCGGCTTCCAGATCGTGGGCAATGACACAACCGTTGCCATGGCAGCCCAGGCAGGGCAGTTAGAGCTCAATGTCATGACCCCGGTTATGACCTGCAATATCCTGGAATCCATTGCCCTGCTAACGAATTACCTGCCGGTCTTCCGGGAACGCTGCGTCGAGGGGATTAAGGCAAATGAGGAGAGCTGCAGGGCTTATCTTGAACTTAACCCGATTCTGGTTACGTTCCTTACCCCGAAAATCGGGTATTTGAAGGCGGCGGAGCTTGCAAAGGAAGCGCTGGAAAGGAGGGTTCCGGTTGCGGAAGTTGCGGTGATGAGAGGGGTTTTGAGCAAGGAAGAGGCGGATGAACTGCTAGAGAAAAAATTGCTCAAACCTTCAGCTCCAAAATGAGTGGTACTTAGATTCCAAAATTTAGTTGTCTCAGTACTCTCAATAGGCATTCAACCAACTTTTTTGGTTGCTCGGGTGCCTATAAAAGTTACTGCAATGCCTATAAAAGTTATTTCAATACCTGCTAAAGTTATTTCAATGTCTATTCAAGTCATTGCAATATCCATTTTATGCAACGGAGTACGTTCTCAAGTACCTGAATAAAACTCAATATGTAATCAGAAGAATATCAATAATTAGCAAAAGGAATATTACCCTAATATCAAAAAATTAAAGCTAAATTAAAAAATATATGAAAATTTTCCCGGGTTCAAAACTCCAGGTTTATTTTTTCTCCCTCTTGAAAATCGCCGTCGCTGTTCCATTATCATCAATGTCGTCCTTGATCAGGACAAGTTCCCAGCCTTCGTTCCCAATTTTTTCAAGGTCGGTCATCTGCTGCGGCATGTGCACAGCGTGGATCTTGCGAGAATCATATTCCCATAGTTTCATCATCTTAACCCCCTCTTCCGTTAGCGATAAAACACAATCTGTATTTATTATATTTAATATCGTGATAAAACTATAAATAACCAGAACAAAAGAAAAAAAGCGATTTGGTTCTTCCGGTTTAAGGTCCATTTGAGTCCGGGATTTTCGGGATTTCGGTCCGGTAGATGACCCCTTTTTCATACCTTATCATGCGGATCCGTTCCCGGGCCATGAAATCGAAGATCAGTTCGATCTCCGGGGGGTAGGTGGCATCGGTATAAATGGGAATAATGGGTTCAGAGTCCGTTCCCGCGACATAGAACATTTCTCCCCCGAAGTGAGCTATGTGCTGTACTTCGTATTTTTCAAAAGCCTGTTTGATGAATTTTTTCGAGAGCGGGGGTTTTGCAAGTTCGAAGTCTTCCACAGTCATTTTTATGTCTGCCCCGTACATAAAAAAGGGATTGACGGGATCGGATATAAAATCAATTGAATGGAGGCGGGAAGGCTGGCAGGAATTTCAAGGTAGGGGTTGACAACTTCAGGGGTTCATAGCTGCCGTATTTGAAAAGTTTGGGTTTCCCGTCCGGAACCCTTTCATTTCCTTGAAGGCATTCTGGCTCCTGGGATAAGGCTCACGAGCCTTGCAACTTTTTTGTAGCGTTCAAGCAAATCTTCTTCCTGCCGGATGTCTTCAATTTTCTCGAAGATGTACATGTTTTCAGGCACAAAGGGGATTTTGCTCCTGAGGACGTTAAGCAGGGACTCAAGCTGCCTGTCCAGCTCCTTCCGGTCTTTTTCAAGGGCTTCGAACTTCCATCCTCTCACCTTCAGGCTGACCGTGCACGCCAGGTTTTCGGCAGGGGTCCCTTTTGCCTTGAGGCAGGTGATCCTGGCTTTGTACCGGATCCCGGAGAGGGTCTCTTTTAGCTTCTGTTCAAGGAGCACTTTCCCGATTTTCGGGTATTCTTTTTTCACAATTTTCTTTGCAGTAATCGCCTCTTCTTCGGTGTTCTTAAAGAGCTCCGTTGCCCTGTCAAACTCCCGGATGCAGGTCTCAAGCAGTTTTTTCCGGGCAGGCAGGTCTTCGGGACTGAGTTTTCCCGCAGCCTGGAGAAGTTCGGCGAACTTTTCACCTTTGTCGAGCAGCTTCCGTTTTTCTTCAAGGTCTCTTGCTTCCCGTGCTGCCTTAGAAAGGTAGAGTTTGGTCTCAAGCCTGGCTTTTTCTAAAGGCCGGTCGCTGACAATTATGTAGAGGTAGGCCTCGTAAAAGGGCCGGTAAAATTCGGGAGTGTCGCCTTCGAAGGGAATTTCCGAGGCTTCCTTAAAATAACCCGCAGCCTCTTTCAGCCCGTAAATGTATGTAGCCTCATTTTCTGCCTTAAGCGAACGCCAGAGGGAAGCCCTGGCAAGGGTCCGGAAGGCATACTTCCTGACATAGGTGTATGGGTCCTCGATAAGCAGCTGCAGGTCCCTCCAGGCTCCGGTTTTATCCGGCACATGAAAAAAGGCAGGCGTAAGGGTCCGGGCTGCAGCCCTCTGCACAAAACTGTCGCTGTACCCTGAAAGCCGGACCAGGTCCTTCCAGGCTTTCCCTTTATCGGGGACCTCGGGATAAGCCGGGGCAAGGGCTTTTGCAGCTCCCCTCCGGACTTCCCTGTCCTCGGAGGAAGCAAGCCTGACAAGTTCTCCCCAGGCCCTTTTTTTGTCTTCAGCATGGGAAAAAGCCCCGGAGAGAAGTTCCGCTGCCCTCTTCCGGAGCTGGGTATCCTGCCCTGAAGCCAGGTGGACTAGGTCGAAAAAGACCCCTGCTTTTTCCTCAACCCCGGGCAGCACATGGGCCAGCAGTTCGGCAGTCTCTTTCCTGACAGCGCTGTCCCCGTCCTTCGTCCTTTCAAGGAGCTCCCCCCAGATGTCCTGCATTTTCCCCGTCCTCCGGGAATAAAGGGCAAGCAGAGAGTCCATTGCCCCTCTCCGTACCAAGGGGTCGGGGTCCGAATTCAGGCGGATAAGTTCGGCAACAACTTCTTTTTTATCCGGCAGGTTGGCGGGATATGATCCGGCAGAGAACTCTGCGGCATCTTTTCGCAGGCATCTGGCTCTTTCAAAAGCCCCTGCTTTTTCGGAAGATGGTTCGTAATCATGAAATCTTTCAGGTTTTCCAACTTCTTTTTTCTCTGATTTTTTCTTCCCTATTAGTTTTTTCTCACTTTCTTTCCTTCCCTCTTCTATACTCTCTTTTTCTCCACATTCTTTCCTGCTCTTTTCTTCACTTATTTTTCCCTTTTCTTCACATTCTTTCCTGTCCTTTTCCAGATCTTCTTCAGGGAATTGCGGATTGATTGAATCAGGGTTTTCTATAAGCTCCCTCAGCACATCGCTGTCCTCCTTTTCAGCCAGGTGCACGAGGTCCGAATAAGCTTTTTTCCTGTCTGGAATGTGGAGGAAAAGGGTGGGGAGCGAACGGATAATTCCAGTGCGGACATCTTCCAGGCTGGAATTTGAGTTTACCAGTTCCATAAGGTCTTCCCAGGCATTTTCCTTATTCGAGTTGTGTGGAAAAGTAGAAACTAGGGCCTGGACTGCGGCTTTTAATATTTTCTCGGAAGGGTAAGCCGTGAGGTTTATGAACCTCTCCCATGCCTGGATTTTGCCGCTTTCCGGAAGCTTCGAAAAAACGGTTGAAAGGGAGGAAACTGCGCTTTCCCTTACTTCATCGCACTTATCGGAAGAGAGCCTGAGCATGTCTTCAAAAGCCTGTTGCCTGTCAGGAACCGATTCAAAAGAAGCACTTAGCTGTCCCATAGCCTCGATTCGCTCGCTTGAAAGGGGGCTGAAAGTTTTATCGTGTACGATGTCCTGGTCAATCAACTGTTCCCACCAACTGTTCCTTTTTCCTTTCCGTTTTTTTCCAGGTTTTCTTTCCCAGTTCTTTTTTTTACTATCCAGTTTTTCCGTTTCCTTTCTTTCCAACTTACTACTTCTTGTAAAACAGTTGGTGGGAGTTTTATTAAAGGTATTGATTTTATTTTTAAAAAATTCCTTGATTCATAGTTTTCGGATTCACAATATTTTATAGTCAAGGCCCCAAATTCCTTCATCAGTCTCAAGTGAAGTTTAACCACAGAAATCACGGAAAACACGGATAACGGAAATAGGGGCACAATCCTTCCGTACGTTCCGTGTCTTCCGTGCTTATAAAGTAAGTGTAAATTTTTATGTTTGGGACTATAATTCACAATCCGCATGGAAGCTTTCTGCTTTATGGAATAAGAGATGAAAACAATAAAATTTAGTAAAATCTATAAATAATGAAAGATGTATCCTTCATATATAATAATTCAATATTAATTATGAGGATACCTGAATGGAAGCCTCCCTTCTTGATCTTGTTTTTCTTTCCGAGAAAAGGGAAAAAGTTCTTCTGTTGTTGAGGGAAGGTCCGAAAAGCATTAAAGAAATCGAAAATTCCCTGAATTACAGTTCTACATCGGTTCAGCCGCAGATAAAAATACTTAAAGAGAGACATCTCCTGTACCGGGAGGATAATAAATACGGTTTGACACTCATCGGGGAGACAATAGCTGAAAATATGCGGGAGCTGGTCGATACTTTAGAATCATTTGAAAATAAACATGATTTCTGGAATAATCACAGGCTTGAAGGAATACCCCCCGATCTATTAAATAGAATTTCCGAACTTAAACATTCCACTTTTGCCAGCCCACTTGATAAGAGTAATATGTTTTCCCCTCACACGGAATTCGTGGAAAACATTGCAAAATCGGAATTCGTTAAAGGCATCTCCCCTTTTCTCCATCCACTATACCCGAAAATGTTTCTGGAATTTGCAGAGAGAGGCATCGATGTTTCCCTTATTGTGACTGAGCCTGTTTTTGAAAGGATGAGGACGGAATTCAGGCCTGAAATTGAGCAGTTCCTGAGCCTGAACAACACCCGGCTCTATGTGTATGAAAAAGAAATGCTGCTTTCAAGTGCGGTGACGAACTGCTTCCTTTCTCTTGGCCTTTTCTACAACAATGGGACATACGACCATGACAATGATATTTTGTGTTTTGAACCCGAAGGCCTGCGCTGGGGAGAAGACCTCTTTGCGTACTACCGGGGCATGTCCAGAGAGATAACGGAAATCTGACTTTCAGCTTACTACTTACTACTTTTGTTCTGTACCATTTGTTCCTTATCTTTTCTTCTTCTCCCTTTTCTTTCCCCCCTCTTATTCTTCATCTTGAAGGGAGCTGTCGCTTTTTTTCCGGGAATCCCCAACCTCGGAGCCGCTGGCAGCTTTCCATTTTGCATAAGGAGCCTTTTCCCTCGCAAGCTTGTAAAGCTCCTCAATCGGGTCCTGTGCTTCGAAAAGCTGGGGATAGTCAGGCCCCAGCACCTCTAAAGCCCTCTGGACAATATAGTCATATCTTTCCCCTGCCAGGCTCTTGATGTCTTCCCTGACTTTTTCGCCATCAGGCTGCTGGTGGAAGATCCGTGCCAGGATGTCTGCAGCACTTCCCCGTACATAGTTATCTCCCTTTCGTGCAAGTCTGATCAGGTCATCCCAGACTTTCTCCCGGTCTTCCTGGTAGGGGTATAGCAAAATCAGTGCATCCGATGCCATTTCCCGGACATTTTCATACTTGCTCCCCGCAAGGGCTGTAAAATCCGCCCAGACCTTTGTTTTGTCCGGCATGGAGGGAAAAAGCAAAATGAGAGCTTCCATCGTTTGTTCTCTTGCATAAGTGCTTTCTTTTCCGGTTAACCGGAGGAGTTTGTCCCAGGCTCTCCTTTTGTCCGGGACATAGGCAAATGAAGAAACAAGGGACAAAACAGTAGCTTTCCAGGTTGCCTGGTTCTCCGTCCCTATCAGCCCCAGAAAGTCTTTCCAGGCTTCTTCCCTCTCCTTTTCCGAAAGTTCCGGGAAAACCGTTTCAAGATAAGAAGCTGCCTTTTCCTGCACACGGCTGTCTTCAGAAGCAGTTATTTCGATCAGTTCCGTCCAGACCTGTTTCATGTCCGCAACTTGTGGAAATATTGATGGAAGGACGTTGATGATCTCCCATCTGACGGTTTCCGGCACCGAAACCGATTTTACAAGTCCTGCAAGCTCTTCCCAGGCTTTTTTCCTATCAGGCACAAGAGGAAAAACGGCTTCAAGGGCATTAATTGCCTTTTCCTGTACAGTTTCATCTTCATCGGAACAGAGCCTTAAAAGGTCATCAAAAACCTGCTGTCGATCCGGAAATGATTCAAAACTGGCTCTGAACTGTTCCAGGGCATCGATTCTTTCATCTGCGCTCAAGCTGAAGGTTTTATCGTGTATGCCTGATTGGTCTACCAAGATTCCCACCAACTATTTCCTGTGTCCCTTTTTATCTCCTTATCCATAGTTGAGCGGGATTTTTATTAAAGGTATTGTCGTTGGGCTTTTTCGGTTTGCTTTTCGGGTACCTGTGTCTTCATCGTCAGGAGAATGAAGCGAAGCGGAAGGCTTTTCCTGAAAGCCAAAAAGGAGGAAGAGAGGGTTTTGAAATCCAAAAACTCAGCAGTTTTTCTGCTTCTGGTTTTGGGTTCAACTGCGTAAGTCCTATTTCAGTTACTTTTTCTATTACAGGCTTCAAAGCCCTTCAGCTTCCTCATACTCCGGGTATTCAACTTTCCCCATGAAAAGAATGCAATTTGTCCTTTTGTCCTCTATGAAGAACATGAACGGGTGGTCGGCTTTGAATTCCTTGGGTTTGGAATCCCATGAGAAATCCATACCCATCTCCATCTCGACCTCTGTTGCTGCGGCAGCTTCAGTGCCTTCTTCCTGCACATCTATGAAAGTTTGGTGAATCACTTCGGATATTTCTAATTGCCCGTCACTAATTCCTGAAAAATTCGCCCGGTTGGGGTTAAAGGCATCCACGACACCCATTTCAATTAGGGAATTGGTAAGCCTGGTTTTAGTCCCAAACTTAAATTTCGGTATCGAAGTCTTCACTTCCTCCGTTAATTCCATGTCGTTTTTAAGTTTTTTATAATCGTTTGCCGTGAAATCGGTTTCAAAGTCTTTAATGTCGTTGTCTTTCGGAAGCACAATGTACATGGATAAGTCATTGCCTTTGTAAGGAAGTTCTATGATTTTTGCTTTTGAGTTTTCACCATAATTAAAACTTTTAAACATGTACATCATGTCCACAGGAATTTCTTCCCCTTTCGCCGGATAGAAAGTTCTTTTGCCCGTCATCTCCTTATCAAATTCATACACCCATTTTCCATTGAAGTAAATAGCATTCGTGATAATTATCCGTGTATCAGGCGTAATCGAATCTTTCGGAACCAGGTCTTTTATTTTATCATTGGTCCTGTCTTCGACCCATTCGTTGATGGTGTCTCTTGAGTCAACCGGTTTTCCCACAAAGTCGAGATTTGTCACTTCGCCGTCATAGTAGTTTTTCACGTTGAAAACATACGCTTCTTTTATGGGATACCCTTCCTGAACCCAGAGCGCATTTGCAGTTTCAAGCTCGTAATCGCCGCTTCCGGAATTGATCCCGTCGTTCATCTCTTTCAAACGAACTTTCAAAACCGTTTTGTTCGTGGGGAAATAAAATACGTTTGATATCTGCTCTTTAGTTGTGTTTTCAGCCCCCTCATAACAGATCGCCATGGCAGCCGATATGCTGTGCGGTGAAAAGAAGACGTTTCTTTCTTCCCCTGCTTCCATTTGCGCAAACTGCGAATACATGTCAAAAGCAAAAGCATTGTTTGCGGCCGCGATATCGTAGTCTTCAACCGAGTCCGCATTGATTGTATTTTCCGTAATTACAGCCGTATCTTCAACGCAGCCTGTACACAGCAACGTTAGAGTAAATACCAGAAAAGTAATTTTTATTTTGCACATACATTCTAATATTTAAATAAGCTATACTAAAGTTTATTTATATGTGGTCTATATAATATATACATCATGTAACTAAATTAAAAGCTGCGCTCTCTTCCGATTTTTCATTTCGTTTTTCCATTTTGTTTTCCATTTTGTTTTTCCATTTTCGTTTCATGTCTCAGTTTTTCATCAATCACTGGATTTTGGAAAAGAGTAATATTTCAATCCTCAATATATAATCAGAAATTATATATGATGAAACATCGTAGTTGAAAATGATACCTCAGTGTGTCAATGGTTGTCGAAACCAGGAATATGAACAAGAGTGGAGGGAAAAATTACGGATATGTATCTTATTGAGTCCCCACACACTGCGGAGGAGTGTCTGGGAGCTCTGGATGAATTGCTTGAGATGGGGCCTGCTGTATTGGAACAGTATCATTTTGGCTGCCTGGTCGGGGTGCATATGGGCTGGGCTATAGTTAATGCTGAGAGTGAAGCGGGAGCCCTGAAAATTGTTCCCGGGTCCCTGCGCAGTAAAGCACGTGCAGTAAAGTTAAACAAATTCACCGCCGATCAAATCAAGGAAGCCCACCGGGAGATGGAAGAAGTACCGTCAAAAACATAACAGTGATTTTATTTTTTTATTGAGCTTCTATTTTTTTTCATTTTTCAGGTTCCGGCGTTCTCCCCAGCAGCAGAGTGAAGCGAATCTGCCTGTTTTATCTGTAAAATTCCAAAATGTAAAAAAAGAAATGAAAGAAAAAAACTAAGAATTAAGCAGGTTAACTATTCACGATTTTTTTAATTCAACTCGAATTATCGATGTTCTTTCCTGCGCTTCCCATCTGGGGAATTCCGTTGTATTTCAGGCGGTTGTAGACGGGCTGGGTTGGAGCGATCCACACATGTCCGGTGCCTTCGAAGGTCTGGAGCAAGCCTTCTCCACTTGTCATGGAACCGAGGAGTTTTTTGCTTGAGCGCTGGACACTGAAGGCTACAGCGCCTGAACGAAGCAGGGTGAAATTCCCGTCAACCTGGATTCTTTCATTATTAAGTTCGTATTTAAGCACTTCTTCCATCGGGATTGGGATTTCGAGAACCACGGCACCCGTACCGCTGATCTGGGTCTGGAACCAGCCTTCTCCTCCCAGGAGTCCAGATGAGAGGTTTTTCTGGGAAGCTACCCCGATTTCCATCCCCTGTTCACAGCAGTAGAAAATCCCTTTGTCCACGACTATGGACTCGTTTTCCAGGTTCATGATGATGTAGTGGCTAAAGGATGGTTCAAGGAAGATTTCTCCTGTCCCTTTGTATATGGGTTTGAAGGTGGACTCACTGGTAAGCTTGCTTTTGATCAACTTTTTAGCAAGTCCGCCAACTCCTCCTATATTTGACACGCAGTCGATACACCCTTTGTGGAAATAGAGAGCCCCTGATTCGGTAATAAGTCCGCTGTCTTCAAGGGTCACCTTGACCATTTTCAGGGACATACCTGCATTCCGTATATAGAACAGGTCTTCTGCGAGGGCTGCATCTTTACTGCCTTTAAGGTGGTTGCATTCGAGAATTTCGACTTTGAAACCGTCTTTTTGAATAGAATCGACGATCTTTATGTTTGAGTAGAATTTTTCATCCATCGGCAAACCTCATTAAGAGTTTCACTCTATTAGTTATTTGATATATTAAAATAGTTTTACATATGTAAAAAATTATGGTTCATTCGTGGCGCTTTGTTAATTGTGCTGTGAACCCGGTTCTCCTATTCTCTATTACGGTCCATACCCTCCCCAATACCAGCATACCGGTTTCTTAGGAAAGGGTTATATCCTTTCCTCATAAACATAAAAATGGGAGGTCTGTTTTGTATGGAGTACACTCGTGTATATTCGGATTCTGACGGCATGTCATATTTTGAGGACAGGGATATTGAATTTGCAGAAGTCGATTTTTCCCCTCCGGCTCCTCCGCTTTTCCTTTCGTCTTTCCGCCAGGCATCGCAGTTCGCTTTCTGCCGGTTTCCGGCTGGCTGGTTCGGGGACTGGCACCCGACTCCGCATCACCAGTTTTTCTTCTTCCTTTCCGGGGAAATAGAAGTCGGAGTGAGTGATGGGGAAATGCGCAGATTCGGGGCCGGCAGCATTGTGCAGCTTGAGGATACGGGAGGAAAAGGACACGTCAGCAGAGTAATAGGGGATGAGGATGTGCTGGCTGCGGTTGTGCAGCTGCCGGACTGAAGACATAGCTGTGTTTTTTCGGATTGATGGTGGGAATTTGGGAGGCCTGGATGTCTCCTGAGACCGGGCTGTTATTTATTCCCGAGAATTTCCCCTCTTACAACTACATCATCGATATACCAGCCGGAAAACCTGCTGATTGCTCTGTCAGTTCCGAACCTGAACCGGATCTTTACGTTTTTTCTGTCAAATGCTGAAATGTCGAAAACGGCTTCATGCCATCTGGCGCCGGTATAACTGCTATAGGCAGGAACCGGACCGAGTGGGTTGCCATTGCTGTCATCTATAATCGCCGGGTATCCTCCGGATGGTGTTACCTGTGTCCAGGAACTGCCACCGTCACTGGATATTTCGACAATTGCCCCATCATATCCTGTGTCTGTGTTGTAAAAATGCTGGAATGTTAACTGCGCTGACCTGATTCCACTCAGGTTGATTTGAGGGGATACCAGTGAAGCGTTCATGGACTCTGTTCCGTAATTCCCTGAAAGGTTGGTTGCCCACACATTGGAGCCCGAACAGGCACATCCGGGGCCTGATGTCGGACTTCCGTATTCCCAGTTGTCCCCGGCTCCCGAATGCGTCCATCCTCCTATTCCGTTTTCCATGGTGTCCTGAAATACTATTACCGGAGTTGTTGTCGTTTCGGATACTTCCGATAACTTTGAAGGATTGCCTGCATTGTCGATCACTTTAATTCCAAAGTAATAGGTTGTGCTGTTAAAGGTGCTCCTGTTCAAAAGTCCTGTCACTTTAAATGTCTCGGAAGAGCCCGCTCTTTGTGGTTTCGGCTCTCCTGATACTTTTATTGCCGAATTCCAGTTCAGATCGGTGAGGGGAGACGTAGAATACCTGATATCATACAGTTTTGCAATCCCGGCGTTTCCGTCATCTCCGCTAGCCGTCCATGCCAGGGTTACGGAATAAAACGTCCTGTTAACAACGGTTAGGCTGGCGGCTTCGGAAGGAGGAACGGAATCGGCTTCCAGGCAATTATAGGCATTTAGCCTTCCCCCCGTAACTGTTTTTTCTTCCAGGGACGGGATCGGGTCTACTGCCGCCAGTAACTTTTCTTTTAACTCTTCACAGGAGAGTTCGGGATCCCGGGCTTTGATCAGCCCGGCGACGCCGGCTACATGTGGAACTGCCATGGAGGAGCCGCTGTTATATGCATAGGAATTTCCGGGGGCGGTTGAATAAATTTCAACTCCTGGAGCACCTAAATCTACTGATGAAGCTCCGTAGTTGGATAAAAAAGACAGCTGATCATTGTGATCTGTTGCAGCAACCGAAACTATGCAGGGAACGTCATAGCTTGCAGGGTAATATGGTGAATGGTCGGTATCAAGCCTATAATCACCTGCAGATGTAACGAATAATATCCCTGAATCATTGGCAGTCGATATGGCATCTTTCAAGTCCCGGTTATATTCGAGCTCTCCCCAGCTGTTGCTTATTATATCTGCGCCCATCATGGTTGCGTACTTTATGCAACTTATAGCATCATCTGTTGTGCCGAACCCATTGCTATCAAAAAATTTGAGCGGCATTATTTTTACATTCCAGTTGACGCCTGCTATCCCGGCGCTATTGTTGCCTGAGGCTCCTATTATTCCCGCACAGTGTGTTCCATGCCCTGTGTAATCGTCGTCATAGGGGTCATTGTCATTGTTTGCAAAGTCCCAGCCGTGGACATCATCAACAAAACCGTTCAGGTCATCGTCTATCCCATTGCCGGGAATTTCTCCGGGATTTGTCCAGATGTTAGCGGCAAGGTCCGGATGGGTGTAGTCAACTCCTGTATCAATAACCGCAATTATTACTGCATTATTGCTTCCTGTTTGCAATCCCCAGGCTTCCGGAGCATCGATGTCAGCATTAGGGACACCCCCGGTCTGCCCCATATTATGCAAACTCCACGACCTGTTAAAATAAGGGTCATCAGGGATTCGAGCAAGATTAACTATGTGATCGGATACCGAATTTTCATCGTTCAAATCGCTTCTAACTTCATCGTTCAAATCCCTACCAATTTCATTATTCAGATTTATTTTAGTTTCATCAACGGTATTCTCTAAATTGCCGTTCCCGGACATACCCTGAAATACTGCCGTTCCGATTATTAAGGAAATTATGATGAATATTAAGGCTATTAACTTCATGTTACCCAAGTGATTGTATGTAAAAAAGAAAGGGGAAAAAGGTTCCTGCGGGGAGGAACCGATTTATACCTCAGGAATGGTGTGGTTATGACTTGGCATCTGTGCCTGAGATAGAGTTACAGTTTCTGCTCCACCTGTATCTCCAAGCCTTACAGTTGAGAGGCCAGGTCCTGATCCCGCATGTACCGGCACACGGCCGCGAAGGTCAGGCAATCCGAAAGTGGTTCGGCCGTCTCCGCCGTAGGTCGTACCCAGGATAGAGAAGAGAGCCGTGTTTTGTGAAATGGGAAGAAGTTGCCCATCACAGAAAGCCCAGCCTCGAGGAGCAAAATTTCCTGCGAACATTCTAATTTCACCTATAAAGGGTTCTGAACTTCGGCTTGGGAACACCCCAACAAGTGCAATGATGTAATTAACTCCTAAATAGGGTTGCCTATTATCGAAAGGTTGGCTACCTCCAGTATATGTTGTATATAACCTATGTGTGTTGTTATCACGGGCATCAAAGACATTTACTACACCGTCTTCGTTAATGTCTTCTTCCGGATCAGCTATCCCGTTTTCATTCAGGTCCCAGCATGAAATTCCTCTCGGTCCCTGAGCATCGGAAACGTTTATCACACCGTCTCCGTTAATATCTTCTTCCGGATCAGCTATCCCATTTTCATTCAGGTCCCAGCTTGAAATACCGTCTGCACCATCAGCTCCAGGTAATCCTTGTGGCCCCACCGGTCCTGCCGGTCCCTGCTCACCTTGCGGTCCTACTGGTCCTTGGTCACCAGTGTCTCCTTTTGGTCCCTGTTCACCTTGTGGTCCTACCGGTCCCTGTTCTCCTTGCGGTCCTGCTGGTCCCTGCTCACCTTGCGGTCCTGCTGGTCCCTGCTCACCTTGCGGTCCTGCTGGTCCCTGCTCACCTTGTGGTCCTGCCGGTCCCTGCTCACCTTGCGGTCCTGCTGGTCCCTGCTCACCTTGCGGTCCTGCTGGTCCTTGGTCACCAGTGTCTCCTTTTGGTCCCTGCTCACCTTGCGGTCCTGCTGGTCCCTGCTCACCTTGCGGTCCTACTGGTCCTTCACTACCTCGACTACCTTTTGAACCCTTTTCGCCTTTCTCACCCTGCGGTCCCTGTTCACCTTGTGGTCCTGCAGGTCCTTGTGGCCCTACTATACCTTCCTGATTTAGTTGATCCTGTTCTTCTGTTCCCGGAGTTTCTTCCGAACCGAGAACTTGGGCTAAGTTGTCTATTTGTTCTTGCTGATTAGCAATCTGCTCTTCTATATTACTTATTTTCGTCTGTATCCCAAGAACCCCGAGCCACCAGTTCTCAAAGGTCGAATGTGTATTCGTATCTTTGCCATCCTGTTCATGAGCCTGGGCAGCTGCCAGGCCCGGAATCGAGGATATCATTATAAAAGCCATAAGGAAAGCTAAAATTTTTCCTTTGCACGTTTTCATTTTTTTTCCACCCATTTGTTTTAGTACATAGTAAAAAAATTATAAAAAAGTAAATATTGTTTTTATACTTTACTACCTTATACACATGTGTTTAAATGTAATTGTCACTCTATATCTATAATAAATGTATTAAAGAGTTATTACTCTTCAATTATAAAAATAGTACATGTACAGGACTAAATAAATTAACATATGTTTACCAGAAAAGCTTCTAAATCTCTAAATCGCAAATCCTCATTTCAGATTGCAATTTTATTATATAACTTGCAGAAAATTATTTATAAAATGTTAAGTCCTAATGCCAATTTTTAATGTTAATTTTTTATTAACAGTGATCGGGATGTTATATTTAGGACCTGAAGTAAATTTTTTGTAAAATTCATTTTCAAATAAGTTTTAAATAAGTTTCAAATAAAAATTTTAGTATGAAGGGTATATGGAAGGAAATTATGAAAAATAATGCTAACAATTCATTCCAGAACACCCGGATAAGGGAAATTGATTTTTTAAGAGGCTTTGCAATCTTAGCAGTAATAGCAATTCACTCGTCCACAAACTTCTCAAAAATATTCTATTTAAATTCCCTGGTAATATTTAACCTGTTCATTGATGTTTTTTCCCAGTATGGGGTTCCTCTTTTCATTTTCATATCAGGGTTTGTATTGTCAAATAAATATTACGGGCTCTTTTCGGTAAAGGAATTCTATAAAAAAAGAGTGATATCAATTATCCCACAATATCTTCTATTTTCAATTTTATATATTTCATTCTTTGCGATTCTATCCAATAACCTTCCGTCGTTTTCGGAAATTATTTTAAAAATACTTACGGCAAATAGCGCTATTCATATGTGGTTTTTTTTAACCATAACGGGCTTTTATATTTTCTATCCGGTTATAATATGTATTTACAGCCATTTTGATGAGCGGAATAACCTCTTTACTTTTCTGATGCTTTCATTAATTATCCAGGTTACATGGTCCATATCGGCACTCATTATTGAAACCGGTGGATACGAGCCATTATTCATATATCTGGCAAAAAGGATCTTTATTCCGTATCTTTTTTACTTCGTTTTAGGAATCTATGTTAGTAAGAATTTTCATTTTGTATATGCTTACATGGAATCAATAAAAAAATATAAAGTCATATTACTTTTGATTTTAGCCCTCATCACAATAATTATCTCATTTTTCTGGATAGTTGGCTTCGGGTATTACGTAAAAGGTTTTGATTCCTTTTATTCCATGTCAACCCTATATTTTATCATTCCAGTAATTATCGAGGTCCTATATTATCCGCTTATCTTCTTCCTTCTCTTTGAAGCATCAAGTAAAATCATGAAAAGAGAAAATCTGCTGACATCAATAATGTATTCTCTGGGCAGGCATTCTTTTGGAATATATTTAGTCCATTTTTTCTTCATAACTTTGATAATTATCCAGTTAGAGCATTTTAACATTTACAGTGATAATTGGGTATTTTATCCGATCCTTTTCGTGGGGACAACTCTGTTGAGTTTATTGAGTGTCAGCCTGATATCCAATTTACCATTCGGTGAATTAGTTATCGGGGGGACGGGTAATAAGAAAAGTATATAACGGTATAACAATTACATTTTTAGACAATAGATCTGCCTGGTAATGGGCAGTTAATGGGCAGGTACTTCGTCAGGTAATCCCTTAATTGGCAAATATCTCTAACCAGCAAATATCTCTAACCAGCAAATATCTCTAAAACAGTGATCGACTTGGCCGAAAACGAGAAAACAAAAGAAACTTCCACAAATTCCCTAAATGATGAACGTGGCAGGGGAGCAAAACCGGGTAAAACACTTAAAGATTATATCCCGTATCTGATTATTTTTGCCTCACTGTTGCTGGTTATCTTATACCTGCTCTTGAGCGGAGTACTCAGCCAGGATTCTTCTTCAAATCCCAATCTTGAGGGAGACGTCTACATTGAGCCTGTGCTGTACTCCGGCGAGGTCCCCGAGCCTGTCCTCAAGCCTGAATTTGCCTCTCTATTTCTTGATAACGTCCCGGATACAAGGCGTGTAAAACTCCTGATGGACCCTATGAATGTGGAAACCGAAGGAAAATTTGAATCCCTGGTGCTGGATCAGGCCAGTATCCTGTATATCAGTGATTCTGTCCGGACTGATTACGAGGTTGAATATTCCATATACGAAATGGAGAGTCCCGAAGCAGCCAGTCAGGTCCTGGACTATTATACCACAGAGAAAGGGTGGAATACGGTACCGATGCAAATAGGAAACGTTACGTTCTGGCTCTGGGAAGGCTATAAAGAAAATGCCCGCAGGCCAGCCAACATGGAAATATACTGGGACAACAGCAGTAACGGAGCCTTTCTTCCTATTGACCGCCGCGGCACTTATTACATTGCCCGATCAAGTGAAGAACTCATGTGCCTTCACGGGGAATGTGCTAAAGACAAATATTTCATCATGGTGGATATCCACGCTCCCATGTGGAAAGTGAATGACTTTGGAGACTATTTTTTTACAGAAGCTGCAGCAAAGCTAAACGCCCTGGATACTGCCAGCACAAAATGAAAGTAGGGCATATCACAGGAGTGATAGGGCTTGAGGATGTGCTGGCGCCGGCTGTGCAGTTGCCGGAATGAAGACAGAACAGCATTTTTTCGGATTGCTTTTCGAGTACCGGCGTTCTCACCGGCCGCTAGCGTAGCGAAGCGGGCGGCTTTTCCCGTAAATGAAAGAGAAAGTGAGAATATAATGCATCTCAACCTTTTTCGTTGAATGTAGCAGGAAAGTAGTGGAAGAAAAAATGATAGTTTTTGAGTACAGATGAATTTTTGAGTACAGATGAGTTTGTGAGTAAAGATGAGCTTGAAATCAGGTGGCAGGGGTTTTCAATTAGAGGGTTTTTTCTGAATCACCTGTTCTGAAATCGCCTCTAAACAACCCGATTTATAGAAGATACCCATCCGAGAGCATCCTCCTGCCTGCGGGGTGAACTATACACTTTTTAAGCTCGCAAATCGGAATTCCTTCAAGGGTTTCCCCGGTACAGGCTCCTCCGGACCACGTAACGAAGATATCACAGGTCCCGGCTTCTTTATTTACCGCCGTGGCAATTCCCAGGCGGGTTTTTTGTACGCAAGGGGTTGAATATTCAGCCTGCAGGGGGAGTACGAGCTTTACACCCGAATCCAGTAACGGAACTACATCGCATGCATTATATTCCTTTGAAACACCGTCTTCCGGGCGGGTCAAAACGTATTTTTCCTGGTCTTCCGAATCTAAGTAGTGTTCTGATACGATTCCTATAAAGTGGTCCCATTTGACCTCTTTCAAATAGGAATCACTTGCGCAGGCCCAGGTGCCGGATTCCAGTTCCTCTCCTGCAGCCCCCGGGACTGCACATACTGCGAGCAACATGAGAAAAATTACTGACAGTTTTGCGATCCATGAATATACTTTTTTTGCCATTATTGAGATCTCCGAGTTCAAATGACTGTGTATTTTTTTTCACCGTTATACCAGGTTTTAATTTAAATAAAGATGGGCATATTTCAATAATTTATTATATATTTTTTGATTTTATTCTATTTTTAATGGTATTTTGAATTCTAATGGCTAGGTTCCTGGTAGATCCCGAGGCACTGGCATATAAAGGTAGCTTCTTTAGGTGGTCAATGAAGGATGTAGAAGGCGGTTCCAACGAAGTATTTATTTGCTATTATGTATTTTGATATAGGCGTTACACTTACTGATCTCATTTTATTCCGGAACCAACCAAAAACAGAAGGACATAACATTTTGTTAAATAGAAGGATGAAACAATGCGGCAACAGAACGTAAAAATGAATCAACTAGCACAAACAGTAACGGATTTTATCGAACCTGTAATCCCTTATCTGGTCATTGGATCTAAAAAAGCGGCTGAAGAAGCCGGCAAAAGAGTAGGGCCTGAGGTCTGGGAGCTTGAGAATCAATTGTGGGGTAAATTGTGTTCGAGAGTAAGGCCGGAGTTGAAAGAAGCCGCAGGAGACCTTGTTGTTGCTCCTTCCGACCCGGAGCTAAAGCAGGTCCTGGTCCGGGAAGTTCTGAAATCGTTTGAGATGAATCCTGATTTTGCTAAAGAAATTTCGGTTTTTATGGAAGAAGAGCTAATACGGAAGTTGACTGCTGAACAGAGGATGACAGCTTTTCAACAGAGTCCGGCTGATAAGACCGGAGTGCTTGAAGAATTCAATAAGTTGCTTGAAGAATTCGTGGCAAAATACAGTATTGTTCAGGATTCTGAGCGATTGGAAGCCGGGCCAGGCAAAGAAGAAATTATGGAAAAAGAAGCACTTATGCAAAAAACTCTTGACTTTGCCTCCCGGATTCAGTACGGAGATGCAAGGTCCCTGGCCCTTTCCCTGCTTGTCCCTCATCTGGAAGGCCCGGGAAAGCAAGAGCTCATCAAAAAAGCCCTTTCCTCTGCTTCCAATATCCATGATGAAGCCGAACGAGCCGCAGTCCTCTCTTCGCTTGTCCCTCACCTGAGCGGGCCTGGAAAAGAAGAACTTATTGAAGATATCCTTGACTTCGCTCCCTACATCCAGTATGGAGATACAAAATTTCAGGTTTTTTCCTCGCTTGTCCCGCATCTGGAAGGGTCCGGAAATGACGGATCTGAAAACGAAAGGCTTGGAAATGAAATACTTATGGAAAAAGCTCTTGAGATGGCATCCGGGATTCAATCGGAGTATCTGAGGGTGCAGGCTCTTTCTTTGCTGATCCCATACCTGAAGGGGCAGAGAAAAGAAGAAACTATAGAACAGGCCCTTGAATTAGCTTCCAATATTAAGGATAAGAATATGAGGTCCCTGGCCCTTTCATTTGTTGATCCGTATCTTAATGGGCCGGGAAAAGAAGAAGGAGTGGAGGGGGACCTGGTTCAGGATCTGTCATTTAATGAACAACCAAAAAGTAAGATGAATTAAAAAATGTAAAATTGATTATAGTCCCGAACATAAATATTAACACTTACATTAATAACCACGGAAGACACCGAAAGCACGGAAGGATTGTGCCCCAATTTTTCCTTTATTCCGTGTTTTCCATGTTTTCCGTGTTTTCTGTTGTTAAAACTTTAACTTGAGATTGATGAAGGAATTTGGGGTCTTGCCTATAAAAAAAGTAAATTAGTTACTGAGCTGGCTGTGAGCAGCCGGACTCAGGCCGTGATATCCCTGGCGAGAATGTAGGCAACCATCTCAGGGTTCAGTTTGCTTTCTCTTGCAACCTTTTCTTCTATTTTCTCGACGGGTGTGCCTACCAGTTTCAGGTCTCTGATATCTTTAATAACGGCAGGCGGGACGTTGTAGTATTCACTGATGTCCTTCCTGTGACCCCATACATCCCCTTCGATAAGCTGGATTTTTTGCATTTCAAAGAACATTTCGATTGACTTTGAGATGGTCCGGCGGTAAGAGTTAGGTAGTTGGATCGCTTCAATTTTTGGGCATGTTTCAATCAGCGCAAAGATGTCCTTGTTCGAAGGACGGAACGCCATATGAATCACTCTTTCATTAGGATTAAGCGTAAAAATCTCTTCCCTGGAACTAACCACACGTATCTTCATTCAATTCCCCCATTAACGAATTTTTCCTCTTTTTCCGTTTTATTTTTTTCCGTTTTATTTTTTTCCGCTTTATTTTTTTTCCGTTTTATTTTTTTCCGTTTTATTTTTTTTACGTTTTATTTTTTTCCGTTTTATTTTTTTCCGTTTTATTTTTTTCCGCTTTATTTTTTTTTCCGTTTTATTTTTTTTCCGTTTTATTTTTTTTCCGTTTTATTTTTTTTACGTTTTTACCTGTAGTAGATCTTTAATTACCAAATCCTGTTTTTTTAGCAACTTTGTTAACGTTTCCGAACAAATGCCAGCTTCCACACCTTATAATTATTCTTGCAAATTCCCGCACCTTTTTAAAATGTACAAAATATTTTTACATATATTAATTCTTTTGTTTGTTATATATATTTATTTGCTAAAAAGTATAATTTCTTAGTAAATCGGTAGCATTTCATTTCCTGACAGGATGAAAATGGGTTGGAGCGACTTGAAATACGGGGGACTTCCGGATAAATGGGAACTTACAGGTCGAATATCTTTAGTCCTTACATACCCGTTTCTTCTAACATTTAAGTGTTTCAAAACACCAATCATATAACACCGGATCACCAGGTTTTATATACTTTAATAATTTATTTGACAATGTGCAAAACAGAAACCTTTTTTACATCTTTGGAACCTTACAGGCACTCACTTTAGGATTTATTGTATTTTTCATTCTCGGAATAACCAGTATCGGAAAAGATACATCTGTCGTTTTGAGTATTTTGTTTCCATTGTTCACATTAATTATGGAATATCTTATCTATTCCAGAGAATAAATTCTTGATTTGATACTCTGTTTCAATCCTTGTTTTAGTGGATTATTGGAATATTGTAAACCTTGCAAGGGGATTTCAATTAGGGATATTTGATTCAAAAGCGACATCAATAAAAAATGTTCAAATTTTAATGTCGACCTGCAGAATATAAGTTTCTATATAAAGTATTGAATTGAGGAATATACCTTTTTTCATCTATAGTTCAATTCGGCAAATATCTGAGAAATAGCAAAACAACCTGACAACAAAAACATATAGAATAACTTTTTATATTTTCTTGATCTCTTCTATAATACTATTTAAGGAGGTTTATACTGTGGCAACCAGACGTATTACTAAAATCGGTGTGTTATCACTTGGAAAGATCCTTGGAGCGATTTACGCAATAATGGGCCTTATATTCGGAGCTATAATGACTCTCACGTCCATGGGGATGGGGTCCATAATGGGAAACGAGGGGGCGTTAGCGGGTCTGCTGTTAGGGACAGGAGCTATCATAACATTACCCATCTTCTATGGAATTTTAGGTTTCATTGGCGGTATCATCACAGCCTTCATATATAACGTAGCAGCCGGATTCATTGGTGGTCTGGAAATAGAAGTCGAATAAACCTATAAAGTTCCAGGCCCTGTTTTAGTGGACCTTGCTCTCGAATCAGCCGGACAGGTGGAGCTGCCGCTTAACGGCAGGCATTACCAGGGGGGAATTTTGAGGGAAAACCATCGGATGCCGAATCCACCGCCGGGGCAGAATCCCCGAAAGCCTGGTTGAATTCCCGCACCTGTCCGCTGCAAGCGGTGCTGGGCGGCTCAGGATCAAACTGCCACCGGACTTTCAGCTGAGCATTCGAATGATTATGAAAATTAAGAATGCCGCCAACCCACTCAGGTATATCCAGCGGATATAAATTCGCCGATTTACTATTCTCGAATCTAACAATTTACTGGTTGAGTACAGAATAACCGCATCCATCAGTAAAATGGGAAACAGATAAATCAACTCTAACCAGCCCAGGAAAAACGGCAGGATACTTGCAACAATCACCAGTAAGAAAATCGCTCCGCTAATTTTCAAGGCGTTTTCGCGTCCAAGTACCAGGGCAAGGGAACGGGACCCTGCCTGGCGGTCCCCTTCGATATCCATAGCATCTGCCGCAATTTCCTCTCCCAGGTCTACGAGCATTACTATGACCGCGAAAAACCAGACTATAGTTTCAAATGGTCTGCCTGTTGCTATGCCGCCAAAAACAAAAGTCATGCCAACCGAAAAGCTGACCATCAGATTTCCAATAAAACCAGCCCTTTTGAACCGCCAGTTGTAAAGAAAACCAACTGCCCATACTAAAATAACTACTAACAAAGCCTCCAGGCTAATCAGGTAGCCCGTGGTAAATCCAAGCCCTGTCACTGCAATGGAAAGTAAAACGACATCCTGCCCGGTAACAAGCCCTGCAGGGAGCGGCCTTTCCGGCGCGTTTATTCTGTCAATTTCTACATCAAAATAGTCATTCAGGATCAGAGCCGCAGCCGAAATGAAAAAAAAGCTTAGAAACCCCAGTACGATTTCTGTTGTGGTGGGGAGTTCGCCCAATGCCAGTAATTCCCCCAATACCACGCACACTCCCGCAGCAAATGGCAGTTCAAAACGGAATAAGCGAAACAGGCCTATCATTCTTGTTTTAAACATAACGTTCCTCTCACAATTTACTCAATATTTGCAGCCCAACTATTGAGTATACGGAGTTTCAATCCTTTTTTTAGTGGATTTTGATTGCAGACATATAAATGTTTTTATAAACTGAAAACTCCGCACATTTAATCTTGAAGATGAGTTCGTTTTGAAAAAAAATGACAACTTCTTTATATATTGACTTTTCATAATCTATAATAGGGTTGGTGGTTAGCTTTGCGAAGATGTAAACCTTATAACCTGGTGATCATCCTTATCTTATTAGCTGCCCAGTTCTACCCGGCAGCCGCATCAAGTAGCCAGGAATCAGTTCAAGAACCTTCTTACATTTCAACAGGCACTGCTGCTGCTCTGGCAATGGTGTCTCAACTTAGTGTTCAGAACCAGATAAACACCAATCTGGACATAGTCGGGCTTATAGATGTTTCAACAAACAAAACTGACACCGATAAAGACGGACTACCCGATTCTGTTGAGGCTGTTCTTGGAACTGACTTTAATAACACAGATTCTGATTTTGACATGCTGGACGACTATAATGAATCAGTTTTCTATGAGTCGGACCCGCTTGAACCGGATTCAAATCATGACGGGCTGTCGGATTACTTTGAAGTGACAGACGTCGACTCCCTTGATGCTGATGGGGATGGGTTTTCAAATGTATGGGACCTTGACAACGATGACGATAAAGTGATGGACTCAATAGACCTGTCCCCATACTCACATTCCGGTATTAATGACAGCTTCCTTTTTGATATAAGGACAAATGGAAACCCTACATATGTCACATTCCAGATAAAGCCCCGGAATCCTGACAATTTGAGGTTGCCGTTGCAGGATTGGGATTGGCCATACGATGATAAAGGTCAGATGAAGGACCTGGATGATTCAACTGATGACATCAAAATCATTCCCATGCTCGAATTAAGATCGAACGTGATCCCTGACCAGGCTGATTTGCTGGAATATGGTATTGTGGTTTCTTCTGACAGCCTGTACATTCCCCTGACACTCATAAAGGACTATGGCACAAACGTTGCTTTTGGGGGCAGGATGTTCTACCCGGCATCAGATCCTTCAGATATTTCTATTAATGCGAGCCTTGTCTGGTTGCTGCAGGGAAAGACCGATAAAATGACTGCAGGGGGGATAGAATCTGAAACTGTTACCCTTGCCAAATACAAAGAAGGGTGTATGCTAACAGGCTTTGAGGTTGAAGAGAACTATGGTACTGATGTTGGTATGTTCTACGGGGACAGTGTGAACCAGACATTGCTGGCAGGGTTTTTAATGGCCTTTTCATATCTCCGGGACAACCAGACGACATTATATGATATGCCTGCCGCGTTAATGGATTCGAATCTGACCATAAATTCCGAGATCGGATCGGTCTCTCATCGGGATATGGCAGTTTTTAACACTACATCGGAAATGAAAGAGCATGCACTCAAATCATTACCAGGAAATAAGATACTGCCATTACTTGCCGCTTATCAATTCAATTTTACCAGTAAGGGCATCGATGACCTTGTTTCTGGTGATGTGTGCGTCAACGGAAACGAATTTGATTTCGACCTGACGGCTTCCCCCTCTCCCGCCGTTACCATGAAAACAATCAAGATGAGCTGGTATGATACCACCACGAAAGAAAGTGTTGGCGTGGAGTCCTTTTTGCCTGAAGTGGAAAGTTGGGGACAGGCAAACGGGCTTGATGAAGATGCAATTAATTCCATGATGAGCATGGCGCTTTTATGGAATTTCGGTGAATCTGTGGTGACCAGGCTAAACGGGGCATATACCAGTTTCCATAATGCAATGGATGTGAAAGCTAAAATTAAAGCAGATGGATTCAGTTATCTGACGCCCACAATAAAGCTCGCCATTTTTGGTGTATATCTGTTCACCTCGATCAAGCTGGTCGGATTTGGAAAAGCCCTATGGGGTGCTATCAAAGTAACGATCGGAGCAAGTGTAAAAGCAGCTGCGCAGGCAGCCACTAAAACAATAAATGCCCTGAAAGTCGCAGGTAAGGTCGTTACTTTTGCAGCACTTGCACTTGAAGCCGCTTTTGCAGTTGTCGGTTTCATAATATTTTTGGATAGCGGTTCAACTTTACAGGCAACCGTCTATATTACTGCAATGACCATCTATCTTGTGATACTTGCAGTGCTTTTGCTAGCAGGACCAATAGGTGAGGTAATTGCTGCTATCATAATGGTAGCTGATGCTATAGCCAGCATATTTGGACATGGTGTTGCAGATCTGATTGGAAAACTTGTGGCACTTTTCATGGAAACGCATATTGCAACTACAGTCGATATGCAAATATTGAAAAACTCAATAAACATTCGGGATTATGACGATAACGGGCTGGATGTGGGGGATCATGTAGAGTTCCAGAGCCTTGTAAATTCCACAGTAACAAAAACCGAATACGGCGACTGGTACAGACACGTTGAGAAAAGTTATGTTATCCCATCATATACTTTACTGTGGAAGAATTCGTATTTTGCCTCATACGATGAGTTTACTGATGTTGTTTCATATGACCCGAAGTATCCTGACTCAACAAATACAACATATGATGCCAGGGCATGGCTGGAGCCTGTAAGACCAACCATCAATTTCGGGCAGGGAGCCATCTTTAAAGTTGACTACAAATACTATTACATCGAAGAAAAAATAGAATGGGATATGAGATGGCATACATACGATAGGGAAAAAACGGGTTCCCAGTCCCTTAAAATCCCTACTGTTTATTTTGACGTGCTGCCCGAAAATATTGAAGATTTCAAGGACTGGGCCCATATGGTCTATAAGATCTGCATACTTGGAAATGAGGACTGGTGTTTTACCCTGGATATGCCGCCAAACCCCTATCCTCTGGATAGCGATGGCGACGGTCTGAACGACTCGGAAGAAACGGTTACCGACATGATGAAATGGGATACTGACGGGGACGGGTTGAGTGATAAATACGAACTGGACATCGAGACAGATCCAAATAATTGGGACATTGACCAGGACGGATTGAATGACAAAATGGAGCTTTTCTACGGCACCAATACGTCGAGCTGGGACACTGATGGCGACGGACTTTCAGACTACATGGAACAAACCGGATGGGCGATCACCTTCAACTTTGACGGCAAGACAATCAACATACCCGTGCGCTCAAATCCGCTTTTGAACGATACGGACGGCGATGGCCTGGATGACCAGATGGAATACTACAGCAATCTTAATCCAAGGTCAAAGGATACTGACGGTGATGGAAATAACGATGTGGCAAATCCAAAACTTGTTACTGCCATGGAGTTCGTTACTAAATGGGGCAGCCAGGGAACAGGGAACGGAGAGTTTGATCACTGCCGTGACGCTGGAGTTGACCAGACCGGAAATGTATATGTCCTTGACAGGAACCGTGTTCAAAAATTCGATCCCAATGGGACCTTTATAAAAAGCTGGACGATACCGTATTATGGTTATGGAATTGCAGATGATATCTATAACGTCGTTGCTGTTGCCATGGCAGACCCCTATGGCGGATATAACGGAGTTTTTGTGTACGATTTGAATGGTAACTATCTATCGAAAACTGCCAGTTTTGCCACCCCAATATACGACGTGGCAAGCGATAAAAACGGCTATTTATATCTCACTGATGCTGTGAACCATCTGGTGAAAAAGTACTATGCTAACTGTGTCTACACTGGCATACAATGGGGAGGGCAGGGAACCGGGAATGGAAAGTTCAATTATCCGAGTGGGATTGCAACAGATTCCAATGGATATGTATATGTTGCTGACCTGGGTAACGATCGCATTCAGAAGTTCTCTAACAATGGTCTTTTTATCAGATCGATCCCCGGATATCCACCATGGACTTTTTCCTCCCCTTATGGAATGAGTGCGGATTCAGAAGGAAATATTTTTGTATCGGACCGTGATAACCACCGGATTTTAGGATTTGACACCAATGGTTTGTTCTTAGTGACATGGGGCAGCCAGGGTTCGTTCGACGGGCAATTTGAAGGACCGTGGGGAATTGGGGTCAGTCCGGATGGCTCTGTCTATGTTGCAGATGAGACGAACAATGTCATCCAGAAGTTCAATGAAACACTGGTCTACTACCCTCCGGACATATTTGACCCCGATAGTGATACGGATGGGGACGGTCTGAAGAACATTGACGAAATGACCGGCTGGAATGTTGTGTCCTTTGTAAATTCAACCGGTGTCTTTTATGTAAGCGTGACAAGTGAACCTTTGATCAATGACACCGATTATGACGGACTTACTGATTACCAGGAGTTCAACTTCTATACAAATCCCAGAGATGTGGATACAGACGATGATGGGTTGACAGATTATGTTGAATGGGTGCTCGGGACGAACATTAAAGGTTATGACAGCGAGGGCGACGGCTTGGATGATAACCTTGAAATGATATTTGGAACCGACCCCTGGCTAAATGATACCGATGGCGATGGGTTATCGGATTACTATGAGTATCTGAATTACTCCAATCCAAGAGATAGAGACACCGACGGAGACGGGCTTAGTGACTCCGAAGAACTCGCATTTAACTCGAGCATGCTTTCCCCGGATTCTGACGGGGATATGCTATCCGATGGGGAAGAATATAATCAGGGTAGCGACCCCCGAAACCCTGATACCGACGGGGACGGTCTGGACGATGGTAATGAGAGCCTGTATAATACCAGTTTGCTGCTTAACGATACGGATGGGGACGGTGTCGGCGACAAAGAGGAAATTGAAAACTGGATGGACCCCCTGAACAACGACACCGATGGGGACGGTCTCGATGACTATTCCGAACTCCAGAACGGCACAAACCCGGTATTCGGCGATACGAGGGGTAATGGCATCAACGACTCAGAAGATCCCTATTCACTGGCTCCAAACGTGGACGATATCTGGATGACCTGTGATCCGGATGAAGATTCCGGGAACTTCATAGAAAATCTTAATAAATACACTAATGTCACAGTATTCCAGCCGGAAGAACTGGCAAATTATTCAACCAAGCCGTACATCCTGATCGTTGGAAGACCGGGGCTTGAAAACAGCACTGCTGGCAATATAACCCACAGCATCCTGAATAGCCTGGCGCCGGATGAGCTGGCAAAGATGCAGGAATCGGACTTTGACAGGTTCTATACCACCTATGACATCTGGACCTCGCCCCAGACAGTTGTGATGCTCTCCAATCCCTATGTTTTCGACCACTACGCCGTATTGGATTCTTTCAAGACCCTTAACCAGACTATAGAATACCAGACACCTGTGAGCTCGATAACTGTTGATGCTGTCAAAGAGATGGATGCCTTTGTATGGATCGAACTTGAAAAACCTGTTAAACCCACTGTCAGACTGGGAGCCCACAACTCAACAGATTTTCCGCACGTATTGGCTCAGGTGAATGAAAAGGATGTTGGGAAATCTCTGGACATAAATGTCAGTGAAAATATCCTGAACGCTACGGCAGACAATATAGACTGGGCAAAGATTGTTATTTATTATACTGCTAAAGACCTCGACAGGACCGGTGATGGTTATTCGAATGACCTAGGGGATATCAATGAGAAATCCATAGGCATTTCCTGGTTCAATGAATTATCAGGAGAATGGGAGAAACTGTCAACTGATATGGACTGGGTAAACGATGTCGGAGTAAATACCACAAATGATGTCATTTACGGCAAAGAATACGAGGGATACGCCTGGGCAAATGTCTCTCATCTCAGCCTGTACGGGCTTTCAGGCAGTGAAATAAAGGAGCCTGTGGTTCCACCCCATGACGGGCACCGCAGAATCCCTATAATCACGGATGAAGAAAGCCAGGATGAGAACATTACAGTTGAAGACGTTCAGGCACCTCTGGAAAGCCCGGAAAATACTTCAAAAGAAACTCCTGCGGCAGCAGAAACAGATACTCTCCCTGAAACCCAATCCATATGGTTCTACCTGGCAGTAGCCATGATAATCTTACTGACGGGGTTGGGAGCTGCATATGTTTTAAAAAAGAAAATGTGAATAAAGAAAGAGAATGCGAACATGAGAAAAATTACACAAAACGGTCTTTAAGGTAGATTCACGATAATTCTTGTAATAATTATCCTGATCTCTGTTTTTCTGATTTATTCGTATTCCAATGGGCAGGTCAGGAACGAAGAGGATTTGGTATCCAGGACTTCCGATGCTTTAGAAAAAACCAGGTTTTATCGATTTGAGATGTATTCCAACCTTTCATGGATCAGGTTGAAGAAGCCGAGAAACCCGGTGTTTCAATCCTTGTTTTAGTGGATCTTGCTCACGGACTACATCCATAACCCTAATATCGATACCGCCCACAAGTTTCAATCCTTGTTTTAGTGGATCTTGCTCACGGACAGATCATCTTTCACGGCTGCGGCTGTTAACCCGGGTTTCAATCCTTGTTTTAGTGGATCTTGCTCACGGACCAGGAAAAAATGCATACCTCAAAGTGTATAATTTTTTGTTTCAGCCCTTTTAAGGTGGATTTTTTCCTCAGTTACCGGACATAGTATGGTTTGGGGATACGGGAGGAAAAGGACACGCCACAGGGTTGGTCGGGGAGGAGGATATTATGGCGGCGTTTGTGTGGCTGGCGGACTAAGAAATAGCTGCGTTTTTTCGGACTGCTTTTTGGGTACCGGAGCTCTCACAGACCGCAGAGCGCAGCGAAGCGGACGGCTTTTTCAGGAAAATAAAAAAGAATAAGAGAATAAACGAGAATAAAAGCATCTCAACACCTTTTTTTATACGAAGCCGGGGAGCGGAAAATTTGGTTTCGAGAGCTTGATACCGGGGTCCTATAAGCTTACTGGATTCTTATTCTCTCCAGTATTCCGGTTTGCTTAATGCATCTGCACACCTCACTTTACCTGTATAGAAATTGAAAAACCAATAATTGTTAGTAATAAGAGGCAAATGCATATAAAAATGACAAATTTAATGTTGCTGAGCGGTTGAATAAAATGGAATACTTATAAAAATAACATAGTTGGGTGATATAATGACTATTATAAAATACAAAGTACATCGATTCGACATCGACATGGATAAGGACCAGGTGAGATTAGAGCAATTTTTGAATAATCTAGAAGGAGAAGTTGTGACGATTATTCCCAATGTTAAACCTACATTTCAACTCATGGGAGCTACTGCTAAAGTAAATTTTCTTTTGATAGTGGAAAAGCTGACTAAATAGATAAAATGGTTCTCATTAACATCGTGTGGTTAACTCAGTTTACCTGCCATTAAGAATATAATTGTGTTCCTTTTTCGGATTGCTTTTTGGGTACCGGGGCTCTCACCGGCCGCAGAGCGAAGCGAGGCGGACGGCTTTTCCTTAAAAAATTGAAATGAGAGTATAGGTGTTTTATCCCCTTTTTAGTTGATTTTGCTCGCGGACTGCAATTTCTCTATTAACATCTTTTCCAATTTTGATGTTTCAATCCTTGTTTTAGTGGATTTTGCTCGCGGACAGTTTAGAGATATTGAGGCGTTTTCAGTTGATCCTGAAGTTTCAATCCTTGTTTTAGTTGATTTTGCTCGCGGACAGAAACTGCATTGCGTGGGAATCGGTCAACGTCTTGGTTTCAATCCTTGTTTTAGTGGATTTTGCTCGCGGACACCGATGTACTCAAAACTTCATACCTTGTGACCACATTTCTATCTCTTTTCATTAACCCTAAAGCGTATGCTATTGCTTTTTGTTCTTAAAAGTCAAGAGACTGATCTGCCCACTCAGTTTTATGGAAATCTAAAAGAAAAGAAAAAAGGAATGGTAGAGAATTACTCTCTCCATTCGTAAATGTATTTTGTTCCGTATATTTCGCCATTGTAGTATGTGTAAATTATTGCAAATGATCCACCATGTGCTTTTGCTCCCGGTACATTTGCTTTGAATATGCCTTCTTTGACGTCGCCAGTTGAATCTTGCCAGTCCATCGTGAAGAGATCCCCATATGTTTCATCTTCCAGGGAATAACCGCCTGCTGTGGTCCCACCGGGTCTAATATCTGCCATATCTATGTTAATATGGCTCGAATCAGACATTCCGAGGTTACCAGTTGCTATTAGTGCGCCTTCTTTTCTTACTTTGATAGCAATCTCTTCTTCAGCAGCATAGAAGTCTTTTGCTTCTTCACTGACTGTTCTTATCTGTAATGTTTTATCGCCATCTGATGATGTTTTAATAGTTAGGACATTACCTCTTTTGTATTCGAGACTGAATGTGTCGCGGTCGCCCACCTCACTGTAGTCTTCAACTTCTATGAGATACCAGCCAGGTGTTACGCCTGATGATGTTGAGGCTGTTGATTGTCCTGCTCTGCTTCCTGTCCAGCCACCGCTCCATGATGAACTATCTGAGCCGTATCTCCAGTTTCCTTCGAATGAATTACCGTCTTTGCTCAGTTTGAGTTCCACATCACCTGCATCGTTTGGTACTGAGTATGAAGGGCTTTCGGACCAGGTTCCTATGAATACGTCACCGTTAATAACACCTTCAAGTCTTCCCTTGTCGTGTGTGTACTCACCGACGATCTTATTTCCAGATTGTGTGAATGTCATATCACCCCAGTTTGAACTCCATTCTCCTACGAAACTGTGTGATGTGCTTTCAGATCTGAAACCACTCTGTGGAGTTGGTATTGCGTCAGTTGTTCCTGTGCTTCCGAAATCTTCCTGCTGGCTGCCCATTGTTGTACCGTCCAGCAGATCCAGTGGTATTGAGACTGTCGCTCCGTCTATTATCTCGAACTCGACAGATTCTTGCACTCCTGCTCCACTTATAATTACCTTATAATCTCCAAGTGGCCAGCCGTCATCTGGCTTCTCGAGTATGAATGTTCCACGTCCAAAGTCTTCGCCTGTTTCTGATTCGAAGGTGTAGATCGAGTAATCGTTGTCAAGGTAGATCCACTCTACGTTTATTATGTCGTATTCAAAGTTGTCGTAGATGAACCATGCGTAGAGCTTTTCTGAATCTTTTGAGTATTTCAATACCTTATCGACAGGTATGAAGTTCTGTGTTGATGATGTCATCATTACTTCAAGCAGCCTTGGCGCGCCATCGGCCGTCATGTCGCCGTATTTTTCTGTTACTGCGTCTACTATCTGCTGCTCTTCTTCGGTGGCTCCGAAACTTCCAGGTTTATAGGAGTCACTTATATCCGTACATCCTGAAAGTGCGACGATACCTATCAGAATTAGTACTAATAGTATTTTTGATTTCATTTTTTACCACCTACCCTTTTGATTTGTCCAATTTTTGGAGGGTTTTATTCTGTCAAAATTATATTTAATTTATTATAACTCTCTTTATTAATTATATAAATTAATAAGGGATGATTTTTGTATATAAAACCTATCTTTAGTTTCAATCCTTGTTTTAGTGGATTTTGCTCGCGGACAAATTAAGCCCTTCTCGCACCATTATTTCTTGATTTTTCCTTTGCTTATCCCGGGCAGGCTCATGGCTTTCCAGAGCTCTTCCGCTTCCCTGCGCTCCTCCTCGGTGATGGGGTCTGCTTTGTAAAATTTTATGCCTTTGGCTCCAACCCAAAAGCGGTTTTTTTCGCTCAGGTTTCTGTGTGAATCATTGATCAAATCTGAAAAGACTGCATATTCCGTTTTTGGAAGAAATATAAAGAGGCGTTTAAACCAATGGGTTTTAGTAAGCTCCCACGACCTAAAACCATACTCCCTGTTTTAACCTTCCAAAATATAATCTTTTAAACCTGTCATCTATATACGACAAAATTACTGAATTTTATCATTTATACACGACAAAATATGCAAATTTTATCGTCTATACTCGATAGCTATATAAACAAAAAACTCCTGATTATTCTTTGTGGATACAAGGGAGAAGCTGAAAAGTGTAATTATCGAGTGGCAGGGAAGAGCATTACCGCCATTTCAGAAGCGCAGGTATGAGGTTAACATTGCGGCTCCGCATGTAAATGACATCGTGGGTGTGAGGAGATGCGGCAAAACATATTATATGTATCAGCTGATCTCGGAACTGCTTGAGCGGGGTGTGCCGAAAAGCAATATATTGTACCTGAACCTTGATGATGACCGCCTGCAGCCGCTAAACGGGGATGAACTGCAGCTCTTGATAGAAACTTTCAGGGAAACACAGGAGATCTCCGAAGAAGCCCGTTTGTACCTTTTCCTTGATGAGATCCAGAACTTCCCTTCATGGGAACGGTGGGTTAAAGGCAGCTACGACAGGATGCAGAACGTGAAGATTGTAATCAGCGGGTCGAACGCATCCCTGCTTTCACAGGAGATATCCACCTTATTGACAGGCAGGCACCTGAGCACCAGGATGTTCCCTTTCAGCTTTGAGGAATTCCTGGATTATCATTCAGTCAGCTTTGATCTGAAAACCCTCCCTTACTCAGAAGAAAGGATAGTTATCAAACGCAGGTTCAACGAATACCTGAAAAAAGGAGGATTCCCCGAGACCATAGTCTATCCGTCTGTTCAGCACCGGGAAACCCTGCAGTCATACTTTGACGACATCATCTACCGGGATATCATTTCAAGGCACGGAATAAGGAATCCCCTGATATTCAAGGACCTTACCCTGTTCTGCATATCGAACATCGCAAAACCGCATACCTACAACTCTCTCAGGAAACTGTTTGCCAGTTACTCCTCCCTCAGCACGGATGCAATAATCAATTATATTGCGTACCTTGAAGATGCCTTCCTGCTCTTTGGCCTCAGCCATTATGACGAATCGCTGAAACGGCAAATGAGCAAACCCAGGAAACTATACTGCATCGACACTGGCATGATCAATGCCGTTTCTTTCAAGCTTTCCTCCGATACCGGAAGATTATACGAGAACCTCGTCTTCATCCAGCTCCTGCGCTCCGGAAACGAAATATACTACTGGCAGGACCGGAAGGGCTTAGAGGTTGATTTTGTAACAAAGGAAGGACTTAAACCCACCCGCCTGATACAGGTCTGCTCGAATTTGTCCGACCCGGAAACAAAAGAACGCGAGGTAAACGGCCTGCTTGCCGGGATGAAGAACTTCAAAATGAAAGAAGGGACTATCATCACATCGGACCTTTTTGACGAGGAGTTTGTTGAAGGGAAGAAAATAAGGTATGTTCCGTTGTGGTACTGGCTGCTTGAGGGGGATGGCGGGGAGAAGAGTGGTCGCTAAGGAGGACAGGCTAGCGGCGTTTGTGTGACTGGTGGACTAAGAAAGGTGCTTTTTTTCGGATTGCTTTTTTGGGTGCCGGCGCTCTCACCGGCCGCGGAGCGAAGCGAGGCGGACGGCTTTTCCCTAAAAAATTGAAATGAGAGTATAGGTTTTTTATCCCCTTTTTAGTTGATTTTGCTCGCGGACTTTCGTCCGTCTACGTCTATCTCTAGGATATCATTCAGTTTCAATCCTTTTTTTAGTGGATTTTGCTCACGGACCTTTTTTAGCACCTGAAGATGAAGATTTAATCTTAGTTTCAATCCTTGTTTTAGTGGATTTTGCTCACGGACTGAGGATTACCGAGACTTTATTGAGGAGCTTATCAAGTTTCAATCCTTGTTTTAGTGGATTTTGCTCACGGACCTTTTAATTGATCTTCCGATAGCTGATTTAGTTCAGTGGTTTCAATCCTTGTTTTAGTGGATTTTGCTCACGGACTAATTTTAAGGGGTGGATGACATGGACGCTTTTTGTTTCAATCCTTTTTTTAGTGGATTTTGCTCACGGACAAACGAAATAATGATTATATTGTTTATATGCAAATTGTTTCAATCCTTGTTTTAGTGGATTTTGCTCACGGACTAGAATCTATATCAGATCTTTACGCTGATACTTAGTTTCAATCCTTGTTTTAGTGGATTTTGCTCACGGACATACTGATCATATTTTTGAGGGCGATTGCTGGATTAGTTTCAATCCTTGTTTTAGTGGATTTTGCTCACGGACTTATTAGAAGTTCCCTCACATGCTATGTATACAGTATCGTTTCAATCCTTGTTTTAGTGGATTTTGCTCACGGACGGATCACGAGATCCAGATATAATAATCCCCAGGGAAGTTTCAATCCTTGTTTTAGTGGATTTTGCTCACGGACCCTGCTCTCAAAAAGCAAGCCTTGACCGAAGACCAATGTTTCAATCCTTGTTTTAGTGGATTTTGCTCACGGACCTTTCTGCCATCTCCGCATTTTTCATATCTTTTATAGTTTCAATCCTTGTTTTAGTGGATTTTGCTCACGGACTTCAGAACTTTGCGCCAGATCAAAAAATTCTCTATTGTTTCAATCCTTGTTTTAGTGGATTTTGCTCACGGACAGGAAAAAACGGAGTCCTGCAGATCGACACAGTGACAGTTTCAATCCTTGTTTTAGTGGATTTTGCTCACGGACTGTTGATTGTGTGGAGCCGTTAGGAGCGACAACGGTGTTTCAATCCTTGTTTTAGTGGATTTTGCTCACGGACTGGAGAATGGCGGAACAGTTGGACATCGAGAATGTGTTTCAATCCTTGTTTTAGTGGATTTTGCTCACGGACGTGTATGACTATTGCCATGATGTATAATGTGTTGTGGTTTCAATCCTTGTTTTAGTGGATTTTGCTCACGGACGTGTATGACTATTGCCATGATGTATAATGTGTTGTGGTTTCAATCCTTGTTTTAGTGGATTTTGCTCACGGACTTGTTTCCGGGTACTCATTTTATTATTGCTGTTGTGGTTTCAATCCTTGTTTTAGTGGATTTTGCTCACGGACACTTCCCTAACATGCCAGGTGCGACCGGTTGGTATTAGTTTCAATCCTTGTTTTAGTGGATTTTGCTCACGGACTTATGATTTCCTGACCAACAATTCAAACTCGGTTACGTTTCAATCCTTGTTTTAGTGGATTTTGCTCACGGACATTTAATTTCTTACCATTCTATTGAACAACAGAAGTTTCAATCCTTGTTTTAGTGGATTTTGCTCACGGACATTTAATTTCTTACCATTCTATTGAACAACAGAAGTTTCAATCCTTGTTTTAGTGGATTTTGCTCACGGACAAAACAAGAAATCACAAAAACACTTAACAATCCGGAGTTTCAATCCTTGTTTTAGTGGATTTTGCTCACGGACTTTTTATATGGATTACAAGCAATTTTTCAAAATTGTGTTTCAATCCTTGTTTTAGTGGATTTTGCTCACGGACCCGGTCATGGCATCGGCAACAGCTTCAACTCCCATGTTTCAATCCTTGTTTTAGTGGATTTTGCTCACGGACTGGCCGGTTTTCAAATTGAGTAGAGTCTTTTATCTCAAGTTTCAATCCTTGTTTTAGTGGATTTTGCTCACGGACTAAAAATTCTTGGTTGGTTTGGGGTGACTGTATGAAGTTTCAATCCTTGTTTTAGTGGATTTTGCTCACGGACTTAAGGATGTGTGTAATAGAAAATCATGAATATGATGTTTCAATCCTTGTTTTAGTGGATTTTGCTCACGGACTCCCCGCCGCAAGTTTCAAGAAAGGAGTATCCATAGTTTCAATCCTTGTTTTAGTGGATTTTGCTCACGGACATGGGGCTCATGACCGAGTACCAGATGGTACAAAAGTTTCAATCCTTGTTTTAGTGGATTTTGCTCACGGACCGCATTCAAGAGTGTAGCCTGATGCACCGTTTACGGTTTCAATCCTTGTTTTAGTGGATTTTGCTCACGGACATGCCTGTATTACGGGCTGTTATGTCTCCAAATACGTTTCAATCCTTGTTTTAGTGGATTTTGCTCACGGACGTTATTTTCTTCAGCCCATCCTATACCGGCTTCAAGTTTCAATCCTTGTTTTAGTGGATTTTGCTCACGGACTTGAATTCCTGGAACCTCTGGGCGGGGCACTCGGGGAGTTTCAATCCTTGTTTTAGTGGATTTTGCTCACGGACTTTGCAGGGGCTTTACTGGCTACAAAGGCCGCACTTAGTTTCAATCCTTGTTTTAGTGGATTTTGCTCACGGACGCTTCTGCACAGTTTTTAATTCGGGATAATAGATGTTTCAATCCTTGTTTTAGTGGATTTTGCTCACGGACTGCAATCTCGTAGATACATCATACCTTATACTTTTTGTTTCAATCCTTGTTTTAGTGGATTTTGCTCACGGACAAATCCCTTCAAGCCCGTTTTTTCATCGTGGACTTATGTTTCAATCCTTGTTTTAGTGGATTTTGCTCACGGACGAATTTTGGAGGGAAAGTAAGAACACAAATAGTAAACAGTTTCAATCCTTGTTTTAGTGGATTTTGCTCACGGACAGATACTTTTGGCATGGTTTGGACCTCTTAAAAATGTTTCAATCCTTGTTTTAGTGGATTTTGCTCACGGACCTCAGAACAGGTCACATCTCCCCCAACATCAGATTTGTTTCAATCCTTGTTTTAGTGGATTTTGCTCACGGACAAATCAATACATTCCCAAAATGTATAGCAACACTGTTTCAATCCTTGTTTTAGTGGATTTTGCTCACGGACGTAGATCCTCCGTAGGTACATTTACCTACAATACAAGTTTCAATCCTTGTTTTAGTGGATTTTGCTCACGGACAGTTTTACCACTCCGGGCAGGTTGCGAAACAATGGTGTTTCAATCCTTGTTTTAGTGGATTTTGCTCACGGACTATGTACGGTGAACGCCCTATAACTAACCCATTCAAGTTTCAATCCTTGTTTTAGTGGATTTTGCTCACGGACGACTGAACACAAAGCCGGAGAAGGGAGAAGGAGTATGTTTCAATCCTTGTTTTAGTGGATTTTGCTCACGGACACACCGGGATCATCTCAGAAACATTTGAGGGCGGGTAGTTTCAATCCTTGTTTTAGTGGATTTTGCTCACGGACCATATCCCAGGTTACGTAGGGTGTCCCAATATTTTTCGTTTCAATCCTTGTTTTAGTGGATTTTGCTCACGGACCCATTCGTCTTTGATTTTTTGGAGAATCCGCTTAAAGTTTCAATCCTTGTTTTAGTGGATTTTGCTCACGGACTATAAAAAAGCTATCAGAGCTTTAT
The DNA here is from genome assembly GCF_000970045.1 of Methanosarcina sp. MTP4. NCBI lineage: Archaea > Methanobacteriati > Methanobacteriota > Methanomicrobia > Methanosarcinales > Methanosarcinaceae > Methanosarcina > Methanosarcina sp. MTP4. The sequence goes on along the minus strand of NZ_CP009505.1, from coordinate 2,796,508 downwards.
CTCTGATGGGTTTCAATCCTTGTTTTAGTGGATTTTGCTCACGGACCTTGTTGAATGGACCGGTTTTTCTGTGGATGAGGTGTAGTTTCAATCCTTGTTTTAGTGGATTTTGCTCACGGACTCGGCCAAAGCTATTTTAAGATTTGTTAGATAATTATGTTTCAATCCTTGTTTTAGTGGATTTTGCTCACGGACAATGTATAGCTTTGGCTATGTAAAAGATAGTGCTATATAGTTTCAATCCTTGTTTTAGTGGATTTTGCTCACGGACAAAACAATTGTAATATTTTAGAAATAATTGGTACTGGTTTCAATCCTTGTTTTAGTGGATTTTGCTCACGGACCACATTGGAAAATATATCAATCACTGGGAACGTCATGTTTCAATCCTTGTTTTAGTGGATTTTGCTCACGGACGATGGACAAAGAACTAATACAGAAGTTTGTAACTGTGTTTCAATCCTTGTTTTAGTGGATTTTGCTCACGGACGCGGGCTCAAATTTACACAGCCCACAATGAAAGAGGTTTCAATCCTTGTTTTAGTGGATTTTGCTCACGGACGCTGCCTGCAATTTCCCAGAAACTGCAGGATTTTGTTTCAATCCTTGTTTTAGTGGATTTTGCTCACGGACTTGTAATAGTTGGCCGTCAGCTCATGGATAACACAGTTTCAATCCTTGTTTTAGTGGATTTTGCTCACGGACCATCGACGCAACCCTCTACGGGGGCGCAGTCGAAATGTTTCAATCCTTGTTTTAGTGGATTTTGCTCACGGACGGGACCTGTTTGATTGCGTCAATCAGTCATTTTCCAAGTTTCAATCCTTGTTTTAGTGGATTTTGCTCACGGACTTACACTGTCGGGACAGGGGATTTAATTCTCAGACAGTTTCAATCCTTGTTTTAGTGGATTTTGCTCACGGACTTGAAATTACATACCCTAGGGTAGTTGGGTTTATATGTTTCAATCCTTGTTTTAGTGGATTTTGCTCACGGACCCTCAGAATCGGCTTTGAGTTCTTCTATCCATTCCTGTTTCAATCCTTGTTTTAGTGGATTTTGCTCACGGACCAGTGTCTTAATGTCGGTCAGTAACGTACCCATTTGTTTCAATCCTTGTTTTAGTGGATTTTGCTCACGGACAACATCCCAGGCTACGGCGGCAGGGTACACGGTAAGTTTCAATCCTTGTTTTAGTGGATTTTGCTCACGGACTCAGGGTGTAAAGAAGCATTTAACCAGTAAGAATCAGTTTCAATCCTTGTTTTAGTGGATTTTGCTCACGGACACAGATTTCAATATTTATAGTTTTGCGTTTTCGGGTTTCAATCCTTGTTTTAGTGGATTTTGCTCACGGACTACCCTGAGCAATTGCGTTGAGCATGGCGAGTTCACGTTTCAATCCTTGTTTTAGTGGATTTTGCTCACGGACCCCCCTTCACCGCCCCGACCATCACTAGCACAAAATGTTTCAATCCTTGTTTTAGTGGATTTTGCTCACGGACTGGTCAACTTGGCCGTGGTCAGGGTCGCGTATTTCGGTTTCAATCCTTGTTTTAGTGGATTTTGCTCACGGACTAATCATATATTTTTTTTTGATCTTTTACACTTTGTTTCAATCCTTGTTTTAGTGGATTTTGCTCACGGACTTTTATTTTACGCAGCAACATGAATATCGTCGAATTGTTTCAATCCTTGTTTTAGTGGATTTTGCTCACGGACTGGTGAAAGTTGGATACAAATATCCACAAATAATGTAGTTTCAATCCTTGTTTTAGTGGATTTTGCTCACGGACACCGCAAGTTTTTACCTCTTTTTAGGTAAATAAGGTATATTAAAGCTTCTTTTTTGGCATCAAAATTCTTGATGGTAATTTATCAAGTCCTTTATATAGGGAAGAAATATGGCGTGAAAAATAGCATCAAACACAAATATTTCTATAACAGCAATCTATGCACTTTCTTGAGGATCTTGTTGTTTTTGGATATACGCCTTTGTGCATTACGTCTAAGATTTCCTGTATGATTTTCAGGGATTTGTCAAAATCAGAAGTTTTGATTTCGATTTCTTTGACAAGGTTGTTGCTTCGAGTGAAGCAGATGTATCCCCTGTTTACTTCTATGTTATAATTTTCCTGGATTAAAAGGGCTTGCAGGATCAACTGGTTTTTATATGTCTTGAATATCTTGTCCTTGTATTCGGCAAATTTGTATTCTAAGGGAGCTGTAGTTCCGTCTTCCAGAAACAGGACTTCATCAACGATTCCTTTTATGTGGTTTTTACTGGAGGCTATGAACACTTCGCTCTCTTTTCTTGTGCAGTTCAACCTTTTTCTCGTATGGTCCCTATTTGTGAGTTTTCGGGTTTCATGCACTTCCCTGCCTTTCTGGACCTTGAAGCGGTTTTCTTCGTGCTGTGGAATATCAAGGCAATACATATAAAAGATGAATCTGGGGCAGAACAGGTATTCTAGCACATCTGAAATCGTGATTAAGGTTCCTTCCAGGGCTTCTTTTTGGTTTTCTCCTGCAGCCTGCATAAGTTCCTCAAAAGAATTTTGTAATAACTTCGTCACTGACAAGGTCTTTGTCAAAGGCTTGCCCGATTAGCTGGACTTTCTTGAATGACTGTTCGTCCATCGGGAAAACATATACTGAATCCCTGTCGGTATCAACCAGTTCTTCACATTCAACTGCTAGAGAATCTCTTTCATTTGAGTTCAGGTCTCCCAGAAAGACACTTTTCTGGACCCTGTAAAGCCCATAACTCTTGCAGCAATCACTGACCTTCTGACGAGGCCTGTTTTCCGTGATGTCGTATATTACCCAGACAAGCAGTTTAAATTCCCCCTGATTTACTTTCTTCTTCTGATTTACTTTTTATTCACCTTTTTCTATTTTCTTGTTATTTCACTTTCTTATAAGGCTGTTAGCTATCCTGTGGCAGTCAAACTGGATTATGTTCCCTATTTTTATGTTCCTGCCGTGGTACGTAATGCTTTTTTCAAAGGTTTCGTTTACTGCCGTTATGAGTACGGCTTTACCTTCTTTGTTTAGAGTCATCCCGTTAGGAATTTCATCAAAAAAGCTTTCTTTGACCTGCTTCCTTGAAAAAAGGTTGAATACCGTCCTATCCGCATAGACCCGGTACATCTCGATCAGGTCGAACACAAGAGATTTTTTGTTGTAATTATCCGTATGGTTGAAACCCACATAAGGGTCAAGTCCCGCTATGATGCAGGCCTTTTCAACCTTTGAATAGAGGACCCCATACCCATAGTTCAAAAGGCAGTTGAACCCGTCCTGAGCAGGGTTCCGGCTCCGCCCGTTAAATTTCCAATCATCAGGCATAAGAACGTTAAGGGCTTCAAAATAGTGCCTGGAAGCCATTCCTTCGAGCCCCATTATGCTGTTGCGTTTCTCTTCAAGAGTTCCCTCAAGCTCCTCAAGCTGGAGCTTCAGGGCTTCAACGTCAGAAATGTAAGCTTCGAGCTCTTCCTTTTGCTCAGGCCGGTTCTTTTTAAGGTCTTTCAACAATTGGACCTGGTTTTCGACCTTCTGTATGACCCAGCCTTTTGCCAGTTTGAAACCTTCCGGTTCATCTGAAATTTCAAGCTGCCTTCTCCGGATGTAAGTCGTGCTCCCTAGCTTTGAGTGCCAAACTCTGCCGTAAGGGTCCCCGAAGTTGTCAAGAAAAACGATGTCGATATTGTTTTCCACGGCAAACTTGATAGCGTCTGTGGTGATGGTTGCAGAAGTCGTAATCAGGATGCTTTCCACTTTCTTTTCGGAGACTTCAAAGACCTTATCGTCGTTTTTGACCAGGAAGCAGTTGTTCTTCTTTTTCAGGTAGGAACCACGGGTGTTGATTACGAGTTGCATCGTTTCACCGTTCCAAATCCGCGAGAAACGGATTTTCCAATGCCAAAATAGTCAGGGATAAGGAAATTTACCATGAATTCCCCCCTGAAGGTAGCAATCTGGACTCCTTTCATCTTACCTACACCTGGTTGAACGTTTGTTTCACATTTGATTTGTCCGGGGACTGTGTAGCCAAGGGATTTGGACATTGAAAGGATGTTGCCGACCAGAGTTCTTTGAAGGAGTTCTTTTTGCTCGTAGAGATCCATTTTTTTGTATCTATCAGTGAAATTTTCTTGGTTGAGGGCAAACCAGGGAGTTTCAAAACTGTAGGTGTGGAATTTGTCGGAAAGACCGAACTCCTGTTCTTTAAATGATACCTTTTTTTCCATTATTTCATATGTGGATTCATCTAACTTGATTTTGTCATATTTATTGTAAATTTCCTGAAGAACTTCTACACCCTCATTTATTCCGAAAACTAAAGGAATGCCATTCAAAATTTTATATTGGACTAAAGGATACATGTAAATTACTTTATCACAGTTATGTTGATGCAAAAGTATATATTCATTAAACCGAGTCGCGAAAAAACCTCGAAGTTTTGAGGCATTTGTTCCTACTTTTCGGTCAGGGACAAGAGTTAAAGTTAGCGTTTTGACTTTCATGTTAATCACACATCATGCTGGGTTTTAATTCAAAGACAAAACCGGTTTCAGGATCATAATAATGTTTTATTTGTTCAAAAGGAATATAGCCGATATTGAGATCCTCTGGCTCTTCGCAGGAAAAGTCTTTTTTAGGTACGGAAATTATATATTCATTGAATTTTTTTCTGATCGCCAGAAATCTCTCTTTTTTCTCCAGAGGATTTTTAAGAGATTTTATTAAGATGTATTCTTTCCATATTTCAACTGCCTCAACGTCAAGTTCAACAAATACATCTATTTTTTCATAGCCTGCTTTATCGTCTATTAGCCTGAAATCAGAAGTAAGAGTTTTGAATTTAAGCTCATTTATGCATGATAGTAGCTCCTTTGATTCATCTTCACTTGAAGTATCTTTAACTTTCCTGAAGTAGTTGTTATTTAAAAAAAGTAAGTCCGCCTCATAGATTTCCGAAGGGGATTCTTTCAATACTTCTTTTGTTTTGTCGATAAGAAAACTCGAATATATATATCGATGAAACTCTTTCCTTTCATCTTTCAGGACAACAATATTTACTTGTCCTCGATAACTTTTGGAAAAATTCCTGTTACATCGTCCTGACACCTGATTAATTGAATCAATAGTAGCAAAATCCCTGTAGACAATGTTTACATCTATATCCACTCCGGCTTCTATAAGCTGAGTACTAACGATAATTTTTCTTTTTTCCGACTTTTCTTTGATTTCTTTAATTTTACTAAGTCTCACTTTTGGGGCAATGTTGGTAGAAAGATAATAATAACTGCTATTTTCAAGTTTCAGGTCATTTAAATGCTTAAATATATCTAGAGAAGACTTAATTGTATTCAATACAAATAAGAAATCCTTTTCGGGATTTTCTTTAACTTTTGATTCAATTATTTCCTTAAACTCATTAAGATTCATTGGATTCAGGTTTATTTCCAGCTTAACTCGATCAAATTCCCTGAAATACTTATCTTTATTATTAACCAGCTCGATAATTTCCTTTTTTTCGGGATCGAAAATAAGTGGTTGAGTTGCTGTCACAAAAATGAAATACGTATTAAAATACTCCGCGAACCCCGAAATGAGCTGTTTTAACAATAACCAGTACTTATGAGGGATTGACTGGACTTCATCAAGTATTACAATCGAATTTGTAATGGTGTGAAATTTTCTGAGTGAGCGATTTTTATTAGATACAATTGTATGGAAAAACTGGACAAAAGTGGTAACGATTATTTCAGAGTTCCATCCCTCAATTAAAAATAGACTCTTAAGCCCTTCAAATTCTTCGTCATCTTGCGTTTTGTAAAAAATATCTGCAAGATGATGATGTTTAAGCAACACGTCTTCAGTAGGGTTAGCCTTTTCAACTGTTTTAAAAACGTCTTCAAAAACATCATAGTTCTGGTCTATTATGCTCAGAAAAGGTAGCGAATAAATAATTTTTGCCTTAATTCTTTTTTCCTCTCTTAATCTTGCTTTCAATTTTAATGCAAATGATAGCGATGTGAGAGTTTTCCCTGAACCTGTAGGAACGCTTATTGAATATATTTTGTTATCAAGGTCAAGCTTTTCAATACTTTCCGTGACTTCCTTGTAGATCTCATTACGTACCTTATTGATTGTACTTTCATTACTCTGGAAGCCCTTCTCCACCTTATACTTATCCACAAGTTCAGATGAAATATCGATTTCACTGAAAACATCAATAGAAGAAGCATCAATCTTATCAGAGTTTATAAGAATTGAATAAAGAGTTAGTGTAATTAGATAATAGCCTGTAAATTGCTCTTCCTTGAGCAATTTTACAAATTTTCTTCGATTTTTTAAAATCTCGCCAGCAATGGAACGATATTCATTACAGAAAGTTTCGATGTCAAAAGAAATATCATACCCATCAAATAACTTTTCATATACTGTTCTCAACTCGTTTATTTCTAACGACTTTATTTGAAGATCAATAACTTCAAGGACGTCTTTATCTATCAGTTCTCGAATTTCATCCTCAGCATCTTTTAAGTTTCCATGATGCCTTTTTACAATAAGATATCCTATAGTGGGAATAAATTTCAGACCATTTTCATTATTTAGTGAGTTTACATATTTTTCTAATATGTAATAAGTAAAAATAGCTGAAATAAGGCCATGATGGTATTCTTTTTTATTTTTTAAACCCCTCTGTATGGCAGGATCGGTCTCAAAAAGATACCTTTGAAAGTACTTCGTGCCTTTCCCAAAATCATGACAGATCCCTATAAGAAATGCTATTTTGGAAAAGGTATTTTCATCAATCCCAAACTTTTCTAGAGATAAGATTTTTTCCCTACTGGTCGAGATAGATTTGTTTCCTACATTGGATAAGTGTCTAAATAGTATTTTATCGGGATGGGAATGAAGATGGAAATCACATGAAGACAATTCCTTCTCCATTCTCAAGCCTCCAGAGATGATTTACATTCGCAACAATAATTTTTCCATTTTTTTCAAACAAAACTTTGCCGTATTCTGTAACTTCTCTATTGGGAAGCATTTCTATTGGAATAGTCTCTGAGAAATACTCTTTTCCTTCTTCGAAATTGATTTTTATGAGCTCTTTTTCGGGGATTACAGAATGGATTTCCCTTTCGGAGTCTGAAAGTTCACTGACAGCCTCCGTTTCCCCTATGAATTCATAATTGGCAATGTGTTCACTCAAACCGAGGCACAGAGTATACACCGACTTGTGTTCTTTTAACATAGAATGAAGTTTGTTATATACTTCTTCCGAGGAATGAGAAAAATATATCCTGTATTTTACATCTTTTAATACCTCGAATCTGATCTGGGTTCTGGTCTTTATTCTGCTCATCATAGGAGCAATTTTGGTATCGATTAGATTCTCTGCAATTCTGGTCTTTTTGATAGGACAGCATATTTTTACTGCAATATTTGCATCTTCTTTAGAGAAATAATTCAGGTATTCATCTTTTCCTAGCCCTTCTATTGCACCAATCATTCCAGTAATAGCTGTTCGAGGAGGAATGGAATACGTAAGGGGAGAAGTTGTAGTATAGTGTTTTCGGAAATGCCCAAATTCTCCCCATACATCGAAAACTAATACTTTCATGTTCTTAACTCACATTGATAATTGTTCAGTGCTGATCCCTGCTTCATTAAGACACTTCTCGATGTCAGTCTCTTCTCCGCCATATATGAATACAAGAGACCCATCCAGACATAACTGGATATTTTCAATTTTGTCTTTGTTTTTACCCAATACCTCAACCAGCCTCTGAACATCAATCCTTACCTGCGAGATGTCCCTAATTTCTTCATCAATCAGGTCAGATTTGAGATTGAAAAGGTTGTTCAGGTCTCCAATGTGATAATTTCCCTCTTTGTAGTTTACTTTAAACAAGAGACGGGGAACCTGTCCTACTTTTGACCTGGAAATCAGATTCTTAGTTCCATTCCACATTCCATCAAGAAGCAGATCTACATCTTCCTCAGAAAGTTTTGTATCCTTTGCCGCATTTTCATTGATAATTCCGTAAAAAATTATCAAAGAATAAGGCAAGAAATCTTCTTCTCGGAAGGTTTTCTGGCTGGCTCCTTCCTTGGACGCAAATGCTCCGGTTCCCCTAAAATGTTTCATGAACACTTTGTGCATTGATCTTCCAATCTTAAACTGTACAGGACCAGTGTGGGTTATTGAACCTGTTTTCTCTTTTTCTTTTTCTTTTTCTTTTTCTTTCTCTTTTTTGTTTTGGACTTTAAGTTCAAGAGGCACAGTGCAACCAAAAAGACGAACGTCGATACATTTATTTAAAATATTTTCATCGATGTTCTTTTTCCCTGTTTCAAAAGCATCGAGAGGCTCTTTAGTCGTTAAAAAATCTCTAGCTCTCAGTTTTGCATTTTGGATGTCTCCCCTCTCGTCTGAAATTTCTCTCACAAAAATTTCTTCATTTCTAAACTTATTGAGATAATCCCTAATGGTTCTCTTGAATCTAACATCTGTTACGAGGTTTATCCCTGTCTCTTCATCAATCCTTGGTTTGTTTTCATCAAGTGGGTCTCCATTTGGATTCCCATCTTTCAGATCATACAAAAATACAATTTCAGACCTTCTGTATACTTCAGTCATTTTTTTACCTCCTTCTCAGATTTAGGTGGCTTTAAAAGGTTTGACATATTCATACCTAAAACAAAATAAAAACTGATTTCATCGTTTGGCATTTTCCAATCAGTGCCTGATTGAATCATGTATTTAGAGATCAGATTTTCGAGTTCTTTATAATAATTTGAATCATACTCTTCTAGTTTATTTATGATTTCAGGGAAGATCCTTTTCACATAACGCTCATCAAGATTCAGGCCTCGAAGTTTTGTTCTGAAAGGAGTGCTTCCACGCTGGCTTTTTTGAATATTTAGTAGATACTGGACCAGTGTACCTTCTAAAAAAATAGCCTTCTTTGCGTCAGTATTGAAAAAGGATTCAAATTCCGAAAAGATAATATTTGTCCGTTCCTCGTAACCACTGTTTTCCTTTGGTGCTATATCATCTAATAAAACCGATAAATTCTTAGAATTCACACATTTACCTCCATTATAATTCCCAAGCAAATGCAGCTGACTTAAGAAATCTAACATTTGGAACCCTTGAAATAGTGAATACCTAATGGGATTTTCCTTCCTGAAATCTTTTCTAATACGCTGCATTATATACTTTAATAAAAAATTGTAATCAATTGATGTTCCCGTAAATATCCCATTTGCAACTTCTAAAAAATATTTGTTTGTATCAGGGTCATCTGGAGTATTCGGGAAAAAACACCTTACATTACCTAATGTGAATTGAATTGATTTTGTTTCAGTATCATTAGAGAAATAGTTACTGAATATTTTTCTCTTGTCAACTATTCCTTTGGATTTGAAAAGTTCTCTTAGCCTTGAAGGTCGAACCCCCTCTATATACAAAAGAATTCGATATGAAGAATTGGATTTTTCATAAAATTGAAAATTAAAATTAAGATAATCGTTCGTTTCACTTAGAATTTCAAGGATATCGTTTTCATTAGCCTGTAAGAAATTTTCATATTCCTTATTAAAAGCAAATTTTTTCTCATTGAAATTCTCAAAAACATCGAAAATAGCTTCTTTTGCACTCTTATTAAGTAACTTTGGGATAAGGAGAAAATTGAATCCATAAAAACCAAAAGACATGTATTTCTCAATATATTCTTTTCCCACTTTGATTTTCAAGGCGCATTCAAGGCAAATGGGATTGTTTCTCCATGCCTTACTTTGGTCAAACCCCCCGCTAACAAACCCCCGTTTATCTACGGTATAAAATTCATAAGGTGTAACGAAACCATAAACTTCTTTATGTGTTTTGCAAACCGAACATACTTTATCATCATCTCTAGAGATAATATCATATTTGCGGTAAAATTTAGAAGCCCCATTATTTTTAAGGATTTTTCGAAATACCTCAAAATCTCCAACATATCTGATGAAGCCATTTTCTTCAAGAACTAAGGTTAATATCGAATTTTCCTTTGCATCGATCGAGTTTACTTTAGGTTCAAGCTCCGAAAGTATTATATCTTCATTTCCTTTTATACACTTTCCAAGAAGCTCCAAAAATTGTACTTCTTCGCCATCCAATATAGGTTTTGCTTCTTTCAAAGGCTTTGAGAACCAGCCTATGATCTTGTTAGAAAAAGTTTTTTTGATTTCTGTGACTCTTGCAGTAGGAGTGATGTCTGGACCATTAGATGACCCTCTCTTGTAGAGATATTTTGCAATTTTTTCTTTTGAATACTCCTGATGTTCAATTCCTTTAAACTTAAAATTATCTTGGCTAGAAGCAAACTTGATGCAGAATACATGCTTATAAGTTTCATTGCTTGCAGGATTCTCAACTAAAATTGATACGAAATCGTTTAAATCCTTATTTTCTTTTTCGAGCGCATATTCACCAATTTCTTTCATCGCTTCGATCACAGAAGCTACACCCTCTTAAAATAATGCAATAGATGAATCTATTTAATTCATTATAACTGTTCCTCTTTGAAATTAAACCATTAACTTGTAAACAATAAAGATTAATTATCAATACTCTATATATACATTTCTAAATTTAATTATATTAATTAACACATAATGAAAACTAACCTATATCTCATATCGGAATACATATAAGCAACCCCTACAATACATAACATCTAATGCCAAAACTCACACTCATCTCCACCATCTACGCCCTCGAACCTGTTATTATCTGTGTGACCCGGCTTTCTCCTTCGAAGATCATAATGTTGTCAGAGGAAGGGGCAGGTGAAAAAAAGCTGTTGTCCGAGGAAATGATCGAGAAAACTTTTAAAAATGCACTAGAAGTTGAGAAAAAGTACACTGCCGTTTACGACACTGTGCGGGTTGCAAAAGATGTTGCGGAACTGATCGAAGAAGAGCATGCAAAAGGAAACCATGTAATCGTCAACGTCTCGGGCGGCAGGAAGCCACAGGCTTTTGGGGCGCTTTTTGGGGCGTACGCTAGGAATGACATGGTTCAAAGGATCGTATACGTGACCGAAGAGGATAGTTTTATGATTGATTTTCCGGTTCTTAGCTTTAACCTCTCGGAAACAAAAAAATTGATCCTTGAACAGATCCAGAACGGGGTTTCTGCAGTTACCCAGATTTCAGCAACTGCAGGGATCTCAAAGGGAATGACCTATAACCACCTGCGTGAACTCAAAGCAATGGGATATATCGCTGACGGGGAAAAAGGGTACGAAATCACAGATGCAGGCAAAATCGCTGCTATTTGAGAGGGTATTTTCTTCTTCAACTTCTTTTTTTTCACTGGAAAAGGCCTCTCGGCTTCGCGAGCGGGACAAAACCGAAACTTATTTAATTATTGTAATACAACAGCTAACTGAAAAGAAGGAATTAATAGCTTTAAAAATGGGCTATTAAAACAGGCTTGTGGTAACCGATTTCATGTGATTTTTTACTATTAGCTTTATAGTAAACGATTTCATGGGTTTTTTACTACAAGCCTGTTTTAATACCTTGTTTTTTTCGTTGTTGGTTCCTTGTGTTTAGCAACAGAAAATGAAGTTGAAAACATGAGGAAATTACATGAATAAATTGAACAGTGACTTAACTGTAAGTCTGGAATTTTTGGATGAAGTGCAGCACAAGATCAGTGTCACATTCAATAATCCTGCGTTTTTGATACAGGCTTTATTGCATGGAACTTTCTTTAGCGGTAACAAAATAAAACTGAACACTTTCAAACAAAAGAATTGTCTTGAAAATGATAATTATGAAAAATTAGAATATCTGGGAGATTCGGTATTAGGTCTTATTATTTCTGAATACACATATCATAATGAAGAAATAGAAGACTACGCCAAAACTGAAGGCAAAAAAATCGAAGGAGCGCTAACTGACGTAAAGCAAGTTCTGGTACCTAACGAAAGCTTGGTTCCATTGGCACGTAAGATAAACCTTGGCAAGTATATACTTCAAGACGGGCTAGTAAATGTTGAAGATGTTTATGCAAATGTAATCGAAGCGATTATTGGTGCTATTTTTCTTGACCAGGGGTACCCTCGAGCAAAGGGTTTTGTGAATACTTTTTTTGATATAAGAGGTGCTTTAGGAAAAGTAGATTCTTCAAATCCAAAAAGAAAACTGCAAGAACGATGCGACAAAAAACATTCGTATTTGGAGTATAATCTGATTAATGAAGAAGGACCTGACCATAAAAAACAATTTACATATTTACTATCTATCAATGGTGAGGAAGTTTCTTACGGATACGGTTTAAAGAAAAAGGACGCACAAAAAGATGCTGCTGAAAAGTATCTTCAAAGCTTAGATGAACCGGACGTTTCTTCGTAAAAACAACTCCGATTTTTAAGAATTTTCATGTGATGAAATATCATCACATCTTTTTTTCATTAGATGTATCCAAAGTAAAAAATTGAGTAAAAAAGGAAAAACTCCTTCAAAAGCAAATTCAATTTAGACCGGTATCATTCATATCTCACTGCTTCGGCATGATCTCTTGCGGGAACAGTTCCTGGATATCGGCTGGCATATTGCTTCTAACGTCTCCGAGTTCGCCTTCGCCCATATGTTTGTACATGACACGCAGGACTGCCCGGATAACCTCTTCAGGGTTAATTTTTTCATCAAAATTGAATTGTTCGTGGACAGTTCTTACAAACTCTTCTTTGTGTAATTTCTCCGGTTTGTCCCGAAGGGTCCAGCCGTCATAGTACACACCTTTAATCACAAGGGGCAGCTGGGTTGAAAGCTGGACTGCTTCTTCTATCCTGAGCCTGTCCCTGAGGGTGTGCAGTGTGCCCCGGAGTGCCTGGTATGCGCTTTTCTTGCTCTCCCACTGTAACTGGTCAAGAATTTCATTCAGCCAGACATTGGTAAGCTCAATACTTTTGTCAAGATTGGTTACACCTGTAGTCATTCCATAGCCCCCTTAATTTTGAAAAAATCAATATCATCTGACAGAATCAGGTTATGGGCTGTATTTATATAATTATATCTAGGACGAAAATTCAAGAGAGAAAAGAGGGGCAAAAGGGGCTTGGGGTTATCTCTCAATCCTTTTCGAGTTGTTTTCGGAAAAATGGAGTAAGGAGAGTTTGGATAGGAGGAAGATTTTGGGTTGGGGAGGGGTTTAAGGATTTTCAACAAGTTCTTAAACAACTTTCAATGGAACATACTATAAAATATGATAAAGTATGTATATGTTGTGCAATAAAATTTCGCCTAAATGGCGTATATTCCTGAAAATTTGAACCTTCAAAGTGTAGATAGACCAATCTTCATGACTTCACGAGAAGTTTATGGAAATATATTTGGAATGGAAAAAATTCTATGGGGAGAATCGTAATGAGTAATAATCAAGTTATGGCAAGAGTTCGGGTTACGGAGGACGGGCTTGAACATGTAGTGTATTCCACTCAGGTTGACTATGAGTTCGATTATAATAATGCGGCAAAAGTGGTCATATCCGCATCTCTCGGTAAAATTCCGGTAGTGGGTTTTGCTTTAAGTGCCCTTGTCGGGATCTTCTGGCCGGCATCGCATGTGGATGTGTGGGCGGAAGTTAAGGAGAAAGTGGAAGCACTCGTGGACCGGAAAATCAGTGACCTGGTTTACCAGCAGGTCCAGGAAGACCTCAAGGGCTTGCAGAACAACATGAATGAATACTTATGGGCTGCCAGGACCTCGAAGGTTAAAACGTACATATCCGAGAAATACAACATCGTACTGGGGGATTTTCTCCAGCAGCTCCCGCATTTCCAGTCGAAGGGTTACGAGCTTCCTTTGCTTCCGCTTTTTGCGCAATTTGCAAACATGCACCTGAGCCTCCTTCGGGACGGTATTTTACACGGGGCTGACTGGGGGTGGACAGAGGAAATACAACAGCATACCCGCGAGCAGATTGTAGACACGGTCAGCTCTTACATAAAATATTCTGAGAAGGTTTACAACGATGGTTTGCAGGATACGCAGAAAAAGGCTCCCGGCAATAAGCATTATACCGAACCGTTTAACACGGTAAATAAATACGTCCGGGAAATGACACTCACCGTTCTGGATTTCAAGGACATGTGGCAGTATTTTGATCCTGTGAAGTACCCCACACCTGTAAAGGTGTACCTTTCCAGGGAGATTTACTCTGATGCGGTGGGAACGGCTGATGACAGCGGTGGAATTAAACTCCCCTCTCCGCCAGGACAACCGATCTCAGCGGTTGAAGTCTGGGGCTGGGACCGGATTGATGCCTGCCAGGTTACTTATCCGGAAGGCGGGGGGCCTGCCGGGGTTACCCGGACAGAGCGCATGGGCAACGAGAGTGGTGGGAGTTCAAATCCACCTCATGGAGGGGTTTTCGACCTTTCCGGAACAGGGCCGATCGTGAAAGTTACAGCCCGGTCCACCGACATTCTAAATGCCTGGTGGTTTACCTTTAAAGACGGTTCTTCCAGCAACAAACTCGGAGGAAACTATCCCGGCGGGGCTGATTACGTCTTTGCCTATCCCGGCGAGGTTCTTTCAAGCATTAAAATTATGGGAATAAGCGACTTTTACAGGAGTGCAGACTGCGCTGTTTTTGGCTTCAAATTCGAGAAAGAATCAACCCTGACGGACCCGGCTGTTTTGCTCAGGATGTATGTTGCCTCTCCCTCTGCAATTGAACCGGAAGAACTGGCAGCCTATGTCGGACTGCAGCACTCCGAAGAAGCCAGTGAAAAGATCCGAGCCTGGATAAAGGACTACCACTGGGACGATATCCGCGAACGCCACTGGGCCAATATTCAGGAAAGTGTTGAAGCAAGAAAAGTTTGATGGTGGTTTCCGGGCTACAGGCTACAGTTTCTGATTTGATGTGGTCTGATCTACTTGATCTGATCTGACATGGTTTGATCTGAATTCCGCTGCGCTAATGGAATCCGGAGCATCAGCCCTGGTGTTCCGGACATATTTTTTCATCAGGTAATTCCGGCTTTTATTTGAATATTTTGTTATATATTGTAAAAACAGTGTTTGACAGATGTTCCTGCTTTACATTCCCGGCAGCGACGGGTTTGCGGGAATTTAGCAGCCAGTTATAAAAACTCTTTGACAATTTCGAGCCTGTCATGTCGATGTACCTGTAAAATAGGTAGCTTAAGGGTATTATTAAAAACAATGACGAGATGCATGAAATTAAAAACGCTTCTCCGTATGGTAATACCGGGTACAGGGCGAGGAACAGTGCACAGGTTAAACTGCCTATTACCGGGAAATGTACCAGGTAGAGGGAGTAGGATATTTTTCCGAGGAAGACCGGCACCGGGGAAGAAAAGACCTTTTGCAGCCCCTGGCTGTTCAACAGGACATACATTATCATGCCGGCGCCTATAATATGATAGGTAACCAGTGGTGTTCGGAAGAGGCTGTTATCGAGAAAGCCGTATAACGAATTTTCTGTGAGAGGGCTCATGGGGTAGGACCCGAGAAACAGTCCCGTAATCAGTATGATGGACAGGATTGCTTTGTTGCCTGCTTTGTTGCCTGTTTCATTTCCTTTACGATTACCTGTTTTAAATGTCGGCAGTTTACTGTTGAAAATGTCGGCTAGTACCATTCCTATTATAAAGGCCAGATAGTAAGTGTTGAGGAAAAGCACGGCTGCTGCAAGGTAGAACGTCCAGCGGCTGCGCAGTTGTCCGAAGAGGAGCGACATTGCAAAGACGAGCATTGAGCCGAAGAATTCTATTTTCATCGTCCATAAAACCGGGTTGTAAACGGTCTTGCCCCCTACAAAAAAAGCATCCCAGACAGCCTGTTTAAGTGCATCCAGAAGGTCGGGGGTAAAGGCCCAGTAGCCGCGGTAATTACTGCCTGCAGAAATCATCATGGTTTCGATATAATACCGGTATAGTCCGGCTGATGCCAGTAAGTATGATAACATTACTGCTGCGAATACCGGAATAAACAACCGTATATACCTGCGCATTGCGCTGCTTACAATTATGTTGATGTCCTTCATTTCAAAATATTTATGAGTCAATACGAACCCGCTCAGGATAAAGAAGATGCACACCGAAAAGTTGCCGGCTCCAATCAATCCCAGGGGTGTGCTCGAAAAAACAAGGTCAAGGTTTCCGAAATGCGACGGCAGCTTACTCCCGTAGATCATTGCCGGGGCTAATGCGACAAAGAAATGCATTATCATAACATTAATCGCAGCTACACCACGCAGCCCGTCAAGATAGGTGATTTTTCCGGTCATTTTTATCGCTCAAGAAGTATTTTATTCTTTATTTATTCTTTATTTAAACTGTCTGTCGCCGTCGCAATTTTCTGTTTCGATCCCTGTTTTAGTGGATCTTGCTCACGGACACCTCTGTATCTTCTAACTAAACAAAAATCTTGAGTCCTTTTATTTTTTTCTGTTTCTTCTTCGTTTTTGGAAATAAATCACGGAATCTCATCCTAATTTTTGGCAAATCAATCCAATCATTTTTCTTCCCGACTGCTTTATGCTTACTAATTTCTACGACAGTTTTTGTTCTTAAATTAATTTTCTTCCAATGTATACCCTTATATAATCCCAGACTTACCTTCCACCATGAACGCAGGCACTACCAGATCAAACATCAAACCCGGCCTGAAAGTAGGGATCGTCTTAAAAAAGGACCAGAGGACAGGAAAAATAACCCCGGGTATCGTAAAAAGAATTCTAACCAAATCCCCAAATCATCCGCACGGGATAAAGGTCCAGTTAGAAGACGGACAGGTCGGAAGGGTTAAGGAAATCCATTCCTGAAGCCGGGAAATATGCTCCTTTTCAACCCTTTGCGGAGTAAAACCACCGAAATGAAATTATTCCGCTTACCTTTTTTTCATATAAAAAAGAAGTTCAGGGGTTTTCAGCCCCATTTTTCAATCATCTGTTAATTCCCCACACTGGAGGAATCAGCTCATTTCACCCGTACAGGTCTTGGCATATTGTACGACCCGTCGACGATGGGTATCTTTGGCCCGTAGAACCTTGCTGTGAAGCGGAAACCGCCTTCGGGTGCCGGGAGCCAGTTCTGAACCCGGGCAGGGTCGGAGGGTTTTTCGTGCTGGATGTAGATGGTGAGCTTTCCGTCCTTGATGTGAAGGTCTCCCCTGTCGACCATGAAACTGCTGATCGTGTAGCGGTTGAGCTCGTTGGCAACGAAGTAGCCGTCGGCGTCGTAGATCGGGATGGACCAGAACTCGGTCACTGGCGGGAGCTCGTCCATGTCGAAGCTGAGGGTGTAGCTGTATTTGCCGTCCAGGTTCTTGCCGTCGGAATCTACGAACAGGAACCCTCCGACATGCGAAACATTGGAGTCGGGACCTCCCCAGCCCGCATCGGCCATGACCGCCCGTGTCAGGTACTCGGTGTCAAATCCCCCCTCGGCATTAAGGACCATCCAGCCGTTCATGTAAACCAGGTTTTCCTGCGTTGCTTTCTTGACTTTCTTGTGACCGTTTATGAAACCCTCGGTAAGTGAATTCTGCATTTTCCTGTCCAGTTCGGACCACAGAAAGTCCTTTCCGGGCCCTATTCCGATCTTCGCCAGGCGGGAGAGCATCTCGGCTTCCTTTCTGGAGTCCTTCATTAACGGCATGCCGGGGTCGTTGAGCACCAGGCTCAGGTAGGTAAAAAAGTCCTCTGCGGTCTGCCGGTCAACCTGTCTGCTAACAAGTTCGGCCATGCGGGGGAAGGTCCTGTACCTGCCTGGGACGAGCTCCTGGTCCTTTCCGGGAACTCCCCTGTGCCCGTTGTCAATCCATTTACTCAGCGGCGTGATGGTGCACTGGTCCTGCAAAGCGTTGATATGGCGCACTTCCTCTTCACTTCCCTCCATCATAGCGATCCGGATATTTGCAAAAGCCGTCCTGCTGGGCGCATGAATCACTTCGGTCGTGGCAAAACCAGCCGGGATTTTCCCGCCCCAGAACTCCGGTACGATGAGATAAGCCCTCGCCCGGGTGCCGTTGAACTGGTTTCCTGCGTACAGGAAGTAAATGCCGTACTGGTCCATGAGCTGCAGGCTGAAATAGCGGTCCGTGATCTCAGGCACTTCCATAACCACAGGCTCCTCCTGCAGGTCCAGGAAGGCTGTAGCGTAGAGTGTTGTTGCATTCGGCGTTACGACAGCTTTGAATTCGGGAGTAATCGGCTTTCCCTCGTTGACGAAGCAGTAGCGGTTAACCCCCACGTAGACATTGCTGTCCTCTGCCTGGGTGTAGTTGTAGCGTGTCTCGTAGAAAATGACCTGCTGCAAGCCGTAAAGATAAGCCTCTTCAGCGATTTCCGCAACTTCCGCCGTGCTGCTTGCTTCGGGCGCACTGCCCGATACTTCCCTGAACTTCTGTGCAATCATACTTCCCAAAAAATTACCTCCTATTTATTGACTCTCTGAACCCCAAATTCAGATCGTGTCACTCCATGATATTATACAACCGTTTTTATAAAGCCCTTTTCTGGAGTGAATTCCGTTTAGTGTCGAGAGGTTCTTCTTTTTTCCGTCCCGTGAAAAGCTGCTTCGCTCCGTGAACGGGAAAAAGGATTGGGAAACAAGAATTGGAAAAATGATTGGGAAAAATGGATTGGGAAACAAGAATGGGAAAAAGGATTGGGAAACAAGAATGGGAAAAAGGATTGGGAAACAAGAATGGGAAAAAGGATTGGGAAAAAGGATTGGGAAAAAGGATTGGGAAACAAGAATGGGAAAAAGGATTGGGAAACGAGAATGGGAAAAAAGATCATCAAAGGAAGTTAGATAAAAGAAAGGGTGAAATGAAACTATTTCGTTTCTTCCGGCTACTCCAGCTACTCTGTTTTCCCCGGTTCCTGATTCTGCTGTTCAAATCACAAGCTTGCCCTGCTGCCAGTCGTTGATTACCCTCACAGCCGCCCTCATTTCGTCAACTTCTCCTTTCTTTTTCAGGAAATTGCACTGGCTGCCTATCATTTCGAGCACATCATAGGAGTCCTGGCCTTCTATTGTGACGTTATAGAAGGTTTCCAGGGCCTTTTTGTTTTCAGTGCAGGTTTTTTCTATTATTTTCAGGGCCACACCGATGGGGTCCTTCAGGTGGGTCGTATCCTTTACTCCTAGCAGGCCCTGGACGTATTCGTCATGCTCGTCAAAGGGTATCACGCCAGGGGTGTCGATGAAACGGATTCTTGAGCCTGCGTTCACAAGCTGCACACCTCTCGTATGACCGGAAATTGCGGAAGTACTGGCTTTGTTTCTCCCGGTCACGCCGTTTATTACCGAGGATTTGCCTGTGTTAGGGTAGCCAAGGGCTCCTACCAGGATGTCCCGATCCTTTATGCTTGCGACCTCCAGGATCTTGTGTCTCAACATCGTTGTCCCGTTCTTATCCTTGCTGGACACAAAA
The DNA here is from genome assembly GCF_000970045.1 of Methanosarcina sp. MTP4. Classification (NCBI taxonomy): domain Archaea; kingdom Methanobacteriati; phylum Methanobacteriota; class Methanomicrobia; order Methanosarcinales; family Methanosarcinaceae; genus Methanosarcina; species Methanosarcina sp. MTP4. The sequence goes on along the minus strand of NZ_CP009505.1, from coordinate 2,777,014 downwards.
ACCGTAGGGGCTATTTTCGAGAGGCGGGCCTTGCTTTTCTCAAGTTTTTCATTTGAAACGAGGTCGCATTTGTTGAGGACTATTATAAAAGGCTTCTTTGCCCGCACCATATTCCGCTCGACCTCGCTGTTCCGGGTCTCGTCCGGAAACCGGGCGTCTACGACCTCAAGAAGGACGTCAGCTTTTTTTATGACGCCCTTTACCATCAGCTTATAGCTTGTCATGAGGGGTGCTACGGTGCATTAGGATATAAGGGTGTGGGCGGTGTGAGTATAGCAGCGGGGTTGCAAATATAATGGTAAAAAGGAACGTCCAGGGTTCGCCGAATAGGCAGAACCAGGGGCATGTGCCGCTGCTCTCTGGATGTAACTGTCCCTGTGGGCTGTAAGGGAAAGGAGGTTGGCCCAGGCCTTCACCTGAAAACCATGCTTCAGACCTCTTTATAGATATGTAAACACCTTTGACAGTCTAAAGTCAATGCATGAATCGATAAATATTAACCATAAGTGTATATTTATAGTAGTTAACTCGATAATCGTTCTTTAGATGTTTTAATGGTAGATGAACGTGGTTCATAGAAGGGGACCGAAATACGAGATTAAAGCTCATCAGAAACGAATAAGCAATACGATCAGAATTAAGTCAATCGTGGTAAACAGCTAAATCCTAATCAGAAAACAGGCACCAGGGGCGGAAATCAAAAATGAGTCATCAGCAAGCAAATATTTCCATGAAAAAGAGAGTTACAGATTTAATTGTTATCCTTTCTGATGGACTGTACGAACGAGAAGAGATCGTTGCGGTTTCTCTTCTTTCAGCCCTTTCCGGGCAGTCAATTTTTTTATATGGCTTGCCAGGCACAGCGAAAAGCCTAATTGCCCGTCGTATCTCAAAGGTGTTTAAAGATACAACTCATTTTGAGTATCTGATGCAAAGATTTAGCACTCCTGAAGATGTTTTTGGACCGGTAAGTATTCGAGAACTAAAACAGGACAATTACATTCGCAAAACAGAAGGCTACTTACCCACTGCTGACTTTGCTTTTCTTGATGAAATATGGAAAAGTAGTCCAGCCATTTTAAACACACTCTTGACTATTATAAATGAACGAATTTATCGCAATGGCGGAAAAGACGAAAAAGTCCCATTAAAAGCATTGATTGCTGCAAGTAATGAGACTCCACCGCCCAATCAAGGATTAGAAGCTCTCTATGACCGTTTTGTAATGCGAATAATAGTAAATCCTGTGGAAGAACGAGAGAATTTTGAAAAACTACTTGAGGGCGATGCTGCCTCGATTGATATTGAAATTCCGGATGGACTACAGTTTTCTCACGATGAGTTTGAGCAACTTTCCAGTGAAATCGTTAAAGTACAAATTTCCAGAGAGGTATTTACCATCATAAATTCAATCAGAGTTTCACTTGATGAATTTAATAAAGATAATCCCAAAGTTGCAGTTTATGTTTCTGATCGTAGGTGGCAGAAAATTGCACTCATTTTGAAAACATCTGCATTTTTGTGTGACCGCACCGAGGTAATACCCGTTGATACCCTTATATTACGGCATTGTTTGTGGACACTTGAACAAAATAGAGAGCAGATTAATGAAATAATTGAAAAATGTGTGAAAGAGTTTAGCTGCGCTAACAATGAGATGTTAAATAGCTGGGAATTGAACCATAAGGACCTTGAAAAAGGTGTATCTGATACCTTCTTTTATAAGGAAAATATTTATGACACCGAGAAAAAAGAAGACGTGTTAAATTATGGGGGGAATTCCGGTTATGACAACGATGCATTTCTCAAATGGTTTGATTCGACTCCACCCATAAAAATTAAAAAGGGAACACAAAAGGCTGTGAACCCAAGGACTAAAGATACTTTTGTTAAAGCTTGTGAAGATTCTTTGAGTTCACTTATGGAAATTATTGATGAAATGAAATCTTATATTGCTATTCAAAAAAAATTGAATGAAACACCATTTGTACCTTCTGGAAAAAGTGTATTAGTTTTTGATGCATCCAACTCTCATCTCAAAGATTTAGAAAACCACAGATTGAATGCCGAGCATTTGTTGGAAAAGGTGCAATCTTATGCAATCTCTGACTCGTGAAATTGCTAAAACAAAAGAATTAGTCAGTACTCTTTATTCAAAGGATTTTCCTGATCTAACCAGTGGAGAACTTGAAAAAAAATTGAGTAGAAAAGTTAGTAACTGGGAAAGATCAACTCGCATTTATTTAGAGAAAACAAACCCTTTTGAAAGACATCGGTCTAAATTGGTCTCTGCGGAATGGGATTTTAAGGCACATGGCGGGTGTGAAGAATCAATTGTGAGCGATTTAGAGGAATATAAATCACTCCAACCATCCTCAAATGTTATGTTTTGGGAAGAAAAGACACTTGCTTTGAAAAAAAAGATAGAGGAAAAGAAGAAAGAGTCAATCATAGAAAGCCTTAATGCTATTCGCAGGAATGAACAAGAAGCCTGGAGAAAGGAGTATGAAAAACAATTACTTGAATGGCAACTCGAAGAAATCCAGAATCGCCGGAAACAATTGTTAAAAGAGTTAAAAGAATGGCTTGAACCTATACAGCAAATGAAAAAGGTATTTGATGATTTGGGCATTGAGCCTGGACTTTTGTGGGATTCAAGTGTTGGCAAATTATGTACGCAAGACATATCTTTCCTTAAACAATGGGCAGAATATCTGAAAAATAATGAAAGCGTTCGTAATTTATGTGAATTAATGGGAAGATTACATAAAGAACAACAGTCTCACCGCACAGAGATTATTAATTCAACCGTTCAATACTCTGTTATAAAACCGGATATACATTCCAATGAAGAGATTGTTGGTATTAAGCTTGGTAGAGATTTTGAAAATGTTATACCACAGGAATTGGCTCTATTAAGTGACCCTGATATTGCATTGCTTTTTGACTTGAAATATGTTGAAAATCGACTGATGTGTTTTTCTAAACAAGGCGACAATACAGAAATCGTTGAAAAAAACATTCGTAAAACCGTAAGCGTTGTTGATGAAAAGACGGGTCCGATAATTATTTGTGTTGATACTAGTGCGTCTATGTCAGGTGCTCCGGAGAATATAGCTAAAGCATTAACCCTTAGTTTGTCATCTCGAGCGGTTTCTCAAAAGAGAGAATGTTATTTGATAAATTTCAGTACCTCAATAGAGACCCTTGATCTTACCCCTCCGAAAGGCATCCAGGATTTGATAGACTTTCTTAAAATGAGTTTTCATGGGGGCACCAATGTTGCACCGGCTTTACACGAGGGGGTACGGATGATGTCGGAAGCTGATTACAAAAAAGCGGATTTACTGGTTATTTCAGATTTTGCTCTTTATGGTTTATCTTCTAATATTGTTTCCCAGTGCAAAAAGCAAAAACAAGAGGGAAATCGCTTTTTTTCATTGTCCATCGGTAGTTTTGACACTCAGCGTGTTGATGAAGATGTTTTTGACCGGAGTTGGACATATGACCCTCTAAGTGGTGGCATTTCTGAAATCAACAGTGTGGTTGAAGAGGTTACCCGGAAATGATGGAAGCAGAAAAAATCGCCTTTCTTCGTCCATAATTTAAGAATTATTTCTTCTATGTAGGATTCAAAAAACAAGAATTGTAGACCCTAAGGCTCGGATTTTGACCCCATCTATCTGCTAAGACATAATTTCTTTTTTAATCTTCAAAAAGTCTCGTTTTAAAATTCACGTAACCGAGTAAAAAAAGAAAATTCTAGGGCATATTCGGGGCCCTTTCATTAAACTTTCAATGGGCTTTCAAAAGCCAATCGCCCTTTCGGCCGGGATCATAGCCATTGGCACCTGGCCTACGAGGCGGGCTACTATCCTGCAGCGGGAAAGGAGATATTTTTCTTTCCTGATGTCCTCAAGGCGGTCGAAGATGTGGCTGTTTTCAGGGCTTTCGGGAATATTTTCCCGGATGATTGTTTCGAGAGATTCCATTTTTTGCATGAGGACTTTTTTGTCGGCTGAGCTTTCGAAGGCCCAGTCCCTGACTTCACGGCTGACTGCAGAGGCGATTTCTTCGGAGGAAGTGCCTTTTACCAGGAAGCAGGCAAAACGGGCTTTTGCCCTGATTTCCTCAAGGGTGTCTTTCATCCTCTGTTCCGAAACCTTCTGCTTTAGGGCAGGATGTCCTTTTCGCTCAAATTTCTTTGCAAGGACGGCTCCTTCTTCAGCCCGCTCGAAAAGGTCACGGGAATCCTCAAAGATCTGGAGAGAAGATTCAAGAAGCTTCTTCTCGGAAGCAAGGTTGATTGAGCTGGGTTCGGCAGCGTCCTGAAGGATTTTTGCAAACTTCCTGAACTCCCTGGAGAGGTCGTCGATTTCGTCTACATCTCCCATTTCACAAACCATGGCTGAAAAGTACTTCTCGGACTCTTCCCTGCCGGTCTCGGAAGGATCGGAAGAAACGGAGACTTTTCCGGAATATCCAGCAGACAGAAGGTTCAGGAAGACTTCGTAGAAGTTCAGGTAGAAACCTGGAAGGGGATGGTTGGAAGCTGTTTTGGCCGAATTCCCGAAATCCAGGACGGCTTCTTTAAGCCCGCTCATGTATTCGGCTTCAGATCTTGCCTTTGCCGCGGCATGGAGGGAGGCTATGCCGAGGGAGCGGAAAGCATACTTCCGCACGTAAGTACACTCTGAACCTGTTAGTTTCTCAAGGCTTTCCAGGGCCTGATGAGGGTGGGGATGCACCGTATGGGCAGACTCAAAGGCCCGGGCAGCTGCCCTCTGGACAGAACTGTCCCTGTGCTTTGTAAGGGACAGGAGATCAGCCCAGGCTTTCTTTTTGTCCGGGACCAGCGGGAAAGAAGGAGCAAAAGCCTTTGCGGCTCCTTTCCGGACATCTTTGTCCCAATGGGATGTAAGCTGCACAAGTCGGCCCCAGGCGTCCTGTTTATCCTCTGCGAAGGGGAAGGCCAGAGCAAGCAGGTCCGATGCACTTTTCCGGAGGTAATTGTCCGGTCCTGAACAGAGATCGGAAAGGTTGTAAAAGATACTCGTTTTATCTTCCACCTTGGGGAGAACCAGGGAGAGAAGGTCGGCAGCATCCTTGCGGACAGAGGATTCATGGTCGACACCCATCCGCAAAACCTCCTCCCAGACGTTTGTCATTATTTCCTGTCCCAGGCTTACTTCTATGTTCTTTTCTGAACTTACTTCTATGTTCTTTTCTGAACTTACTTCTATGTTCTTTTCTGAACTTACTTCTATGTTCTTTTCTGAACTTACTTCTATGTTCTTTTCTGAACTTACTTCTATGTTCTTTTCTGAACCTACTTCTATGTCCTTTTCTGAACCTTCGTTCATGCCTGTATTTTGGTCTCCTTGCAGGGAAAAGAGAGATCGGAGGGATACGGATGCACCCTTCCGAATTATAGGATTGGGGTGTGCTGAAAGGTTTAGCAGTCTGTTACAGATCATTCTCTTTTCCGGCAGGTGCGGGAAAGCCGATGCAAGGGAGTCGGCAGCATCCATCCGGACATAACTGTCCTCATCGATCGCCAATTTTAAAAGTTCGACAGAAAGCTGTTTTTCCGGGTTTCCCGGTCCTTTTGCATTTCCTTCTTTGAAGACAGAAGCGAGGGAATAAGCTACACTCCTGCGGGCAAAGGCAGGATTTCTTGTAATTTTCGAGAATTCTTCAGAAGCTTCCTCATCGAAAGCAAGGTAAGGGTAGGCAGAAGCGAGGGCATGCATTGCCCTCCTGATCACATAACTGTGGCTTTCGGCTGTCAGGCGGAGGAGGTCTTCCCAGGCTTTTTTCTTGTCGGATACATGCGGAAAAGCCTGGACAAGGGTGTCGGCAGCTCTTCCCCGTATATAGCTGACTTTACTTCCCGCAAGTTCGGTAAGGTCTATCCAGGCACCATCTTTATCCTCAAGGTGCGGGAATAATGAAGTAATGGAGTCCGCTGCCCTGTTCCTCACACGACTGTCTGCGGCTCCGCTGAGCCTTAGAAGGGTAGACCAGGCTCTATTCCTGTCGGGAAGGTGAGGGAAAACCAGAAACATGGTATCTGCCGCATGCCGCCGGAGAGTTCCCTTTTCAGAGTCAATTAGCCCTAAAAGGTCTTGCCATTCCGTTTCTTTATTCCTGGAACTGATAAAAGCGGAAGCAAGGGCTTCAAAAGCTTCTTTCTGGAGAGTTCCTCTCTCTTCCAGAGCAAGCTTGAAGAGTTCTTTCCAGGCTTTATCTTGGTCTTCAACGTGCGAAAATACCACCCCGAGAGTTCGGGTAGCCTCAACCCTGGTGTTCATATCCGCAGACTCCCTCAGCTCAAACAGGTCTTTCCATGCCTGTGTTTTATCAGGGACCAGGGGGAAAACCGATTTGAGGCAGGAAAAAGCATATTCCTTTACGGAATCGGTTCCGGAACCCGCAAGTTTCAGAAAGTCGTTCCAGACCCTCTGTTCTCCGGGCATAAGGGTATAAGAGGAAGCAAGGGCATGCACCGCTGCCTTCTGCACCCCCGGAGCCTGGTTGGCCGTGAGGCCTGCAAGTTTCGTCCAGAGTCTTTTCCTGTCTGACACATGAGGATAAACCAATTCAAGGGTTTTGACTGCAGTTTCAGCTACAAGTTTGTCCTTATCCGAGGAGAGCCTGAGCATATCATCGAAAGCCTGCTCCCTATCAGGAAGGAATTCAAAATTAGTACTCAACTGGTTCAGGGCATCGATTTTCTCTTCCATAAAGGGATTTAAAGTTCCGTCGTGTAGGGTTTCCTGGTCGATCACGTTTTCACCAACTTATTCCTGCTGTCGATATAAATCCGGTCAACTGTTCCTGCTGTTGATTTAAGTCCAGCCGACTGTTTCCGGTATTGGGCTTCGTATCTGCAAGTCGATTATACCGTCGTTTATACCGTCGTTTATACAGTCGTTTACAGAGGTTAGTTACAGTATCCACTAGCGGGTTTTGCCATCTATTGCAGCATCACCTATTCATCCCGCCAGCAATTTCAGGTTTAAAATATCAGGTCCACCAATTATCCTGATGCCAACTATGTATTCCTTTATTATCAGTTTGTGCTATAGCTTATTAAATATTTTGTTTTTTATTTAAAATTTCTGACGTGGGAGAGTTTAGAAAAGTTTATAAATAGTATTCTTTCTAATTTTTCATTCGTGTCATATGAATCGGATTTTAGCAGAATAGTGGGCATTTTTATCTTGAACTTGAGTTTTCAAACTTATCAAATTCCCTTACACTTTTTTAAAAAAATAATAATAAGTGCCTTTATACATCCATTATTATTTTTTGAAAATGGAGTGCCTATTATAAGGCACTCCGTTATAGTAAGCAGGTCTGTAGTTAGTAGGTCCTCTCCTTATCCATGAGCTTAGCCCCTTGGTGCGGTCCCCATTCCCGGAGGCAGCTTGAATCTGATTCATTCATGCTGCGGTTTTACGATATTGTTTAACTCGCGCCGGGAGTTTTCCCCGTCTTCCATAGTGAACAATATTTATTTGAGGAAATTCTATTGGTCTTACATGCCAGGCTCACACTGGACAAGAATTGCAGGGAAAGAAATTCCCTCCAGCCTTGAACTCTTCCCTGTAATTTACGATTACCTTGAAGGCGGTTGGAATATCCTGGACATCGGGTGCGGGACCGGAAATGTAAGCATCAGTCTTGCTTTCCGGGGCTGTTCTGTTACAGGAATTGACCTTAACAGGGAAGGCATTGAACTTGCAAAGGAGGCTGCAAGCCGCCTGAACCTGTCCGGGAAGCTAAAATTCAGGGTGGAAGATGCGGCTGAACTGCCTTTTCGGGCCGGAGAGTTTGACCTGGCCATCATGCAGGCTTTCCTGACTACTATTGTGGAGAAGGAAAAGAGACATCTGATCATTCGGGAAGCCTGCCGAGTCTTAAAACCCGGAGCTTTCCTCTACATTGCGGAATTCGCCCAAAACTGGCACCTGAAGCTTTACAGGGAACGCTACCTTCGGGATTTCTCCTTTACAAAAGAAGAAGGCTCTTTCCTTGCCAGGAACCCGGAGACCGGGGAAGTCGAGTTTATCGCACACCATTTTTCCGAAAAGGAGCTTTTTTTCTTGCTGCTGGAAAACGGGTTTGAGATCGATTATTTTAAGGTTGAGGAGTTTAGCACCAGGACCGGGAACAGAGTGAACGGTTTTGTCATTCTGGCTAAAAAAGTTTGATAAACCTTCCCCAGGTTCGGCGTCCTTTCTAAGGCTTTTTTCGTATCCGGTTTAAGATGATATTTATATTTCATAAAAATATATATCCAGTATTCATTCCTGATTACCGCATATTATGCGTTCCAGGCAGTAAATACATCTTTATTTTTAATTTAAGATTTTTTTAACCTTTAATCAAGAAATATAAAGTTTCATAAAGTTTTAAAACCATTTTTCATATTCTACCCCTTTACTGTTTAAAAAAGTATCTTTATATTTTCTCTTTTCCAAGGAGGTTTTGATCACGGCATATTACCCTGGTCTTACGTGATTGGTGAAGGATGTTACTTCAAAGGAAAAATGAACTGAAAAAAGGGAATAATAAACTAAAAAAGAGTAAATTGGACTTACAAAGGGATTAATTAACTTATAAAAGGATAAATTGGCTTATAAAGGGATTTATTAACTCAAAACGGGATAAATTAACTTAAAACGGGACTTAAAAATAGAAAAAAGGAGGAAAAATGAATCTAAAAGGAATGTCAATAGTAAAGTTTGTTGCATCGGTGTCTGCTATCCTGATGCTATTAACTTTACTTCCCTCTGCAGTCTCTGCTGTAGCAGATATTAATGAATACCAATCCGGAGTATGCTCCGGTGAGTGTAATAGGAGCTGTTTCAGGAACTGCACCGAAGCTAGCAACATGTTTTCCGGTGACTGTGAATGTGACGGCGCCGGAAACTGTGACTGTGAAGGAGATCAGCTAAAAGACCAGGTCCGGTCTTCAGATCAGATCCGGAACCAGACCCAGGCTCGCACCAGAGACTGTGACAGGGACTGTGTAAATCAGGTGTAATAAATAAATAAATAAATAAATAAATAAATAAATAAATAAATAAATAAATTGATAGTGAAAAACATTGTCTGGAAAAATGTATAGCAGGCTGGGGTGAGGGTAAGTTCCAGTGTATAATAAAGCCACACCAATTTGTTAAGTGCATAGACCAACTGAAAGGCTTTCTTACAAGATCCGATCGAAAACTTACCCTCATTATCAGTATTTCATTGCTCTGCTCGTTTCATTGATCTTTTTTTCCTATTCTGGATTTTCTCACGAAGCAGACTTATTATACCCGAAGCTCTTTATTTGTGGATATTTCTTGCTGGTGGAAAATGGACTCGATACTTTTTTACTGATTCCTGTTTACCGGTTCTTTTTCAACTTAACCTGTCGCTCAGGTTCAGCCCCACCACTCCGATTACCACAAGGAACAGAGATGCCATTTTCATTGCGTTTACCGGTTCTTTGAACCCGTAAATCCCTATTATCGTAATCAGTGCCGTTCCGAGTCCTGCCCAGATGGCGTAGGCGATGCTCACATCTAACTTTTTAAGGGCGAATGTGAAGAAAGTGAAACTGATGGCATAAAATACGAAAATAAGGATTGAAGGGAGCATTTTGGAGAAGCCTTCGGAAAGCTTCATACAGGTGGTCCCGAACACCTCGAATACTATTGCCAATAGAAGCAGGGTGTAATAGTAATTCATACCTCACATCTCTCTTTTTATATATTTTCCTTTACCTTCTTATATTCTGTTTCTTATTTTTATATGTCTCCTTCTTCTTCTTCTTCCTCTTCTTCTTCCTCTTCTTCTTCCTCTTCTTCTTTTGCACTATTATATTCTTTGATATATATCGTGATTTATATAAATCCTTTTTATCTATTACCTTCCTAATAACAAGGTGCCTTAAATCAACAAAAAGGGAGTGGGTAACATAGCTATTGAACTTGATCTTAAACGGACAGCTTTGCTCATAATCGACCCCCAGAACGACTTCTTATCCGAAGGCGGTGTTGTCTGGGACCTGGTCGGGGAAGGCGTGAAGGAAAACCATGTTGTAGAGCATCTGGTGCAGTTGAAGCAGACTGCAAAAGAAATCGGGATTCCGGTTGTTTATTCCCCGCACTACTATTCGGACGAGGAGTTCAGTTCCTGGTCGCACCTGAACCCGATCGACCGGCTTATGTTTGACCGGAAGATGTTCCGTAAGGGGACCTGGGGAGCTGAGTTTCACCCGCAGCTCCAGCCCGACGAAAATACCATCGTGCTCTCGCCCCACAAGGCGCTCAGCAACTTCTGGTCCGGGGACGTCCAGATCCAGCTCCGGCAGAGGAATATCCAGACAATCATCCTTGCCGGAATGTCCGCAAACCTCTGTGTGGAGTCCCATCTCAGGGACGCGATCGAACACGGCTTTGATGTGCTCGTGGTAAAGGACGCGACAACCGGCCCCGGGAAAGAAGCAACGCAGGCAGCTTATGTCAACTATGGGCTGATCGCAAACGAGGTCGTAACAACGGAGAAAATCATCCACAGGTTGGAACAGGCAGCAGAAAAACAGGCAGCAAAACCTATGGCATGAAGGGGTGGCCTGGGAAAACAGGAAATGCCTTTTGTGAATATTTCTACATTTCTAAAAAGCTGCAAATTTACTTTTTAATCTTTTTTTATTGTTGCCCTTTTTTTATCCTGGACATTACGTTTTGCTTTACCTCTTTTTCATACTTCTTCCAGCTGTGTTCATCAATTTCGGGCATGGAAAGCTCCGGGGCTTCGCCTCTTTCTTCTCCGCTGCAGGAATCGATTGCTTGCTGGATGACTGCAGGGTCGGTAGTTTCCACAAGGTCAATAACTTCTATTTCCCGGAGGAAGCGGGAGATAGAGGTCGCCGGGATTTCATTAAGGTAAGGGATCACTCCCTCTGACCCGACAATCTTTCGTGACCCTCCGAAAGCCGAAACCCCGTTTTCGGCAAGTGCCAGCAGGGATTGCCCGGCAAAATGGTCACTCTCCTTCCCGCAGACAAGCAGGCAGCTGATCCTGTGGTTCGAAAGCACATTGACTATCACCTTCTCAATCCCGAAGTTTTCCGTAAAACAGGTCCCACAGATGGCATAGTTTTTAAGGTTGAGGCTGCGGTAGTCCGAGGCAAGGGTTACGACTGCTACAGGAGAATTCGGGTCTCCTACTACATAATCACCGGGAGTTACGGGCCATTCCATGAAAAAGCTCCTTTTCTGAGTAATTGCTCACTTCTTAATTGTTTGTAGTACTCTCTTTAATTGTTTGTAGTACTCTCTTTAATTGTTTGTAGTACTCTCTTTAATTGTTTGTAGTACTCTTTTTGACGATGTGTAATTCTCTTTTAATGATTTGTTATACTTAATATATTAATTTCTGTTGAAATAGTTCTGTTGATAATGAAAAACTGAAAGTAAAGGGGAATTTTTAGGAAAAAATAAAGGCAACAACAATAATGAAACCAACAAAAGTAAAAAAACAACAGTAATAAAACCAACAAAAGCAAAAAAGAAACAACAGTAAAATCAACAAAAGTAAAAAAGAAAAAACAGTATAAATGTAAAAATTAGGAAAAAAAAAGAGGGGGTGGAAACTTAGTCGTTTCCGAGCCACATGTCGACCTGATCTCGATTGTTCTCGATCCACTTTGCGGCTGCATCTTCTTCCGTCATCCCCTGTTCCATGTCGTACATCACAGCTTCCATGTCTACAGGGGTCCATTCGAACCTTTCAAGGATTGCGTAGGCTTCGGGAGCATCCTCGTCTAAGCCGGGCCGGGCGATGGTCACGATATCTCCTTTATCTCCGTAAACGCCCTTTGGGTCATCAAGGTACTTGAGGTCCCAGCGCTGGAATTTCCAGTGGGGAGACCAGCCTGTTACAACAACCCATTCCTCGGAATCGATGGTGTCCATGAGAGTGGTGATCATGCTCACTTCACTGCCGGTCATTAATTCATAATCCAGGCCGTATTCTGCAATGGCTTCGTCACTGCTGATCATGATCCCGGCTCCTGGTTCGATGCCGATGATTTTTCCGTCGAACTTTTCCTTCTCGGAGTTCAACTCATCGATGGAGTCGATAGTCACGTATGCTGGCACTACGAGCCCGCACCTGGTGCCGCCTTCAAGGTTCTTTTTTACGTAGATAACGTCGTTTTCGTATTTGTCCATGTACTGTTTATGGGTGTCAGGCAGCCAGGCGTCTGTTAACAAGTCCGAAGACCCGGAGGCAACACTCTGCCAGGCAACTCCTACATCTGCCAACTTTAATTCTGTGTCATAGCCTGCTTCTTCAAGTACAAGCTTCATGACGTTTGAGCTGGATATGGATGTTCCGTAGGGGGTTGTTACAAGCACCACGGTTCCTTTTGAAGCAGCTGCGTTTTCGGGGGAATCCGTTGAATCAACACAGCCTGCGGCCAGCAGGGCAACTGCGAGAAGCAGGGCTGCAAGGGAAAAAGTAGATAATTTGTTTTTGATCACTCTATTGCACCTCCTTTGTAAAATAATGTCTCTGCATATCGAAATGTTCTTTTGGAACTTTCTCCGCACATCAAAAGCCAGCAAACAGGATGCGAAAACAGCCGAAAGCTGATAAAACACAGGGGATGAAAATCATTTTTCAGCCGGAGTTCACTGCCATGCACCGATTTCCCGCTCCGGGAACAGTCCCGACCACGGTTTATCAGATACTTCAAAACCGATATAAGATGCAGCGGAGGCGAATATTATATCCTATCGCACTTCGCTGCCTTTCCAGCATGGCATGGTCAGAAATATGAGATGGGTAACGGATTTCCTTTAAAGTTTTGAATGGAAATACATGATGAAAATCCTGGTAATATATGGGGGGTCAACTTCGAAAGGAATTTCCTTTCACGATTGTGTAAATCTGTTCTGTAAATTTCTCACCTGTAAGTGGCTCTTTTCGTCAGTTTGTTAACTTTTGACGATTACAAATTCGGGGAGTTTACTATAAATAGGTTACAGGTCCATAACCTTTATTTGTCAACAGGTAATATTTTTTAATATTTATTTAGCATTTTGTATTAACTTATGTTATTATTTTTTATTTTATTGACCTTGCTGCGTATTTTTTCCTTTTTTGCCGCCTATTTCCGGGTTAATCGCCGGCCGTCCATTCGTCTGTTCCTTTGTCTGTCCACCCTCACGGGTGCCTTTCTATCCACCCATCTGTCCATCTTATACATTCTCATTTTTGCCAGAGGCTTTGGAAGGTTCCGATTTAATGGAGAGTTTCTCAGAAAATCGGGTTTAAGCAGTTGGGTAATTGCCAGAGACCAGACCTGTTAACTGGTCCTCCTATTTCAAAATTCCGGATACTTTTATATATCATAAGCATAATATTTGATTAAAAAACAAGGGCGTATAATTGTTATTAAAAACTGCTTTTTGTTTTTATAATAAATATATTAGCTCTTCCTCCTGGTACTCTTCAGCCGCTTTTGCACAGTAGCATCTTGCTTTTTGCTTTGCTTTCGTGCGTGGAATCCGGGGTAAAAAACGATCTAACGCCTGTATAATGTAAAAAATGATAATTCGAAAGGTTCCGGAAAAGCGACAGGATGCCGATTCAGGGAAACCAGCCCGGAGGAAATTATAAGAACCAAGAGATGAGGAATTAACCTGGCTAATTACAGAAGCAATATGAGAAAGAGAAGGACAGGAAGCGCTAAACCAGTAGGAGACACTCCGGAAGTAACAAGGGTTCGCACCCCCCGCAAGGATAAAAACGAAGTCCTGGCAACGGTCGCAAGTTTACTGGGCTCGAAAAGAGTTGCTTTGCAGTGCATGGATGGAGTTGTCCGCATGGGCAGGATCCCCGGTTCCAGGAACAAAAAGATGTGGATTCGGGAAGGGGATATTGTTATTGCAACTCCCTGGGATATCCAGGACTCTAAAGCCGACGTAATCTGGAAATACACGAAACCCCAGGTCGACTGGCTCCAGAGAAAAGGGTACCTTAAAGACTAAATGAAGAACAGGATAAGATAAAGACAATTTATCCTGCAGCTCCTTTACTCCCTTTTTAATGTGCATTTTAAAATAAATTTTGATTTTTTTTCAGGCTATTTCTGTTCTGCCTTAAACCCATACCTTCAGGGCCACGGTTTTGTCAGTTTCATCGAGTCACTTTTCCCTGACTGTTTCAGGATACCTTTATATACATTGCTGGGGCTTGTATCAACAGCGAAAGTTAATAGACGTATAATCTGTTATTAAAAACTTCATTTTTGTTTGAGTGATAATTATTCATCTCTTGCTTTTTGGCGAAGTTTATTATTCGCTGACGTGAGATGAAGAAATGAGTTTTTCTGACAGGGTAATCGTTTCGGGACGACAATAGAGGTCCTCCGGAAATGCACAGTGTAACCTGTTCCGGCTATGGGTTGGATCGGGGTTCTGTTCAGGCCGAAAAAAAAATTTGCATTTCGCAGGGGCTTTTTTGTCAGGGCATGGAAAATTCCGGGAATATTCGGATTTAATTGTTGCAGGTATAACCGGATTACATCAATCCTTAATCAGTTTTGAAGTACTTTTGCTCACCTCTCTGCAAGGCAATCTTTAAGCAAAAAACTAATAATCGATTACAATCAGCTTATATTAAGCTACAACCTTATAGACATTTGCTTATATCATTTATAATAAAATAAAGAGCTTCTCCACCAATATTGTCGGAATATAACCGGTCCGAATTGAGATGAGAGGGGCAAACCACGAGGAGTTAATCTGGCTAATTATAGAAGCATAATGAGAAAGAGAAGGACAGGATCAAACACATCAACCAATTCTCCCGGCACTCCGGAAGTAACAAGGGTACGCACCCCCCGGAGAGAGAGAAACGAAGTTCTGGCAACGGTCACAACTCTGCTGGGCTCGAAAAGGGTCAGCCTGCAGTGCATGGACGGGGTTGTCCGTATGGGCAGGATTCCCGGTTCCAAGAAAAAGAGAATGTGGATTCGGGAAGGAGACGTTGTTATTGCAACTCCCTGGGATGTCCAGGACTCCAAAGCTGACGTAACCTGGAAATACACAAGACCCCAGGTCGAATGGCTCCAGAGAAAAGGTTACCTTAAAGACTGAAAAGAGTCTATTTCAGGTAAAACCGATCTTTCAGGTAAAACCGATAATTGTTTTACCTTTTCCATTACTCTTTTACATGATTAATTTGATTTTTAGACTAATTGTTTACTAAGCGGCATCTTTTGTGGGTTATATTTATATATCATAAACGTCCTGTATGAGTAATTAAAAATAAAGAGACGTATAATCATCTGTTGTTAAAAACCAATTTCGTTTTTAATCAAAGAGTTCTATACAATCTTATTTTTAAACACTATTGACTACCCGCTTGAGCGGAGGTGACAAGAAAATGGCTTTTAATGACAGAGGAAACAGTTTCAGAGGCAACAATTCCCGTGGAGGTTTCGGAGGCCCCAGGGAAATGCACAAGGCAATCTGTTCTGACTGTGGTGTTGAAACCGAAGTACCTTTCAAACCTGACCCGGAAAGACCCGTCTACTGCAGAGATTGTCTTCCCAACCACAGGAAACCCAGAGAAAACAGATACTAAGTGTTTGTTGTAACTTTGTTTACATTAACACTTATCCATTTTCATTTTTTTGTTTGTCTTTTTGTTTTTACCTTAAGCTGGCTTATACTTTTTTCTTCAGATTTCCGGATAGGGTTCTTGAAATATTTTTTATTCGTTTGTTTTGTTTGTTTGTTTGTTTGTTTGTTTGTTTGTTTGTTTGTTTGTTTGTTTGTTTGTTTGTTTGTTTGTTTGTTTGTTTGTTTGTTTGTTTGTTTGTTTGTTTGCAAGATTTTTTATCGTCCCCCGATTTTCATAAATACATTTATATAATTTGACTGCCATATAATATGTAGGAGCTAAATAGGTCTGTAATCTGTTATTCAAAACTCATTTTTGTCCTTGTTTTTGTTTTTTTGTTTAATGAGTTCTGTATAATCTTATTTTCAGAATATTTGCTATCCGCTTAGGTGGAGTCTTCCTAAATTGAATTTGAAAAATCACACAACGAGGTGTTAATCTGGCAAATTACAGAAGTAATATGAGAAAAAGAAGGTTAGGTTCAAGCAAAGTAGTAAAATCAGGAGATAGTCCGGAAGTAACAAGGGTACGTACTCCCCGAAGAGACAAAAACGAAATCCTTGCAACGGTTGCTAGTTTACTCGGCTCGAAAAGAGTCAGCCTGCAGTGTATGGATGGGATTGTCCGCATGGGCAGGATTCCCGGGTCCAGGAAAAAGAGAATGTGGATCAAGGAAGGAGATGTTGTCATAGCCAACCCCTGGGAAGTCCAGAACTCTAAAGCCGACGTAACCTGGAAATACACAAGACCCCAGGCAGAGTGGCTCGAAAGAAAAGGATACCTCAAGTGCTGATTTAAATGCATGGGTATCTTAAGTGCTAATTAAAGGCATCTGGAAAATGGTGCCTGAAGTGAAAGTGTTTAACAAGGTGTCCAGCAAAAGTGTCTAACAAAGGTATCTGAATAAAGATGCCTGAAATTCATATTTACTTTTCTGCAGGAACCTGTCTATGCTGTTTATGCTGTCTATGTTGATGTGGGCCGGGTTCTATAGACGATAACTTATTTATATATTTTATGTTATTCCTTCTTTATGAAAAATTATGACCCGGTTAAAGTTGGCTATGCCGTCATAATTATCCTGGTTTCATTGTATGCTTTATACATTACGTCCGCTTTTTTCTATGTGCTTATCCTCAGTTGCCTTTTTGCGTACATCATCCATCCTGCTTACGTTTTTTCCCTTAAGTTCGTGAAGAACAGGCAAATTTCCGCTTTAATTCCCCTTGTCATGATCTTTCTTTTTGCCACTTTCTTTACCGTCAGCACAGTAGGGGTTTTGCTGAACGAGGTCTCAAAAATTCTGGAAATTCCCAATACATTAAACGGGTTTGCAAACATAAACCTCCGGCAGATCATAGGGCTTTTCGAGCCTTTTATTTCTACTCCTCCCGGGGAATTAACAGAAAACATAGGCTCGTCCCTGAACACCCTGGTAACGGGCCATGCCCCTGAAATCCAGGGGCTCATCTTTCGGGTCTCCTCTGACTTGACCATCCTTACTGTTGAACTGGCTGTGGTCATCATCCTGACTTACTACCTGCTGGTCGAAAGCTCAAATATCGCTGCAGAGCTCCCGAACCTCTTCCCCGACAAAAAGGTAGGGCTAATTTTCCTGACCGAGCTCAACCACATTTACCACAACCTTTTCAACGTCTACTTCCTGACCTGCTTCCTGACCGGCATATTCGGAGGAATCCTCTACTGGATCCTGGGTGTCCCCTACCCCATTATCTGGGGAATCTTTACCTTTGTCCTGGCACTTCTCCCCGTGGTCGGAGCAGGGACAGTCTTCGGGCTCCTTGCCCTTTACTATGTCCTCCTGCAGGAGTTCTTTACTGCAGCTGCCCTGCTAGTCTTTGGTACCCTTTTCCTGAGCATAGTCCCGGACTTCATCATCAGACCAAGACTTGCCAAAAGCAAAGCAGCAATCCATCCCGCAATCACCCTTGTGGCCTTTGCAGCCCCCCTCTTTGTCCTGGGGCCGGTGGGGATCATCATCGGGCCACTGACTTATGGATTTTTGCTTGCGGCTTACAGGACGAGAAAAATTCTGAATAATGGAGAATCCCCTTCAGATGAAGATCCACTTGATACTGTTTTTGAGAATAAAACCGCAGGAAACGAAGCCATGGGAAGTGAAGCCATAGGAAGTGAAGCCATGGGAAGTGAAGCCATGGGTAATGAACCTGTGGCTTGATATGTCAAAGTTTGTTCGGTACAAAAACGGTTAAACACGGTTAAACACGGTATTCAGTCCGCCTTGCTTTGAAACCGTTTCCTTAAAGATTGCTTGGGCGAAGGTCGAGATTTTCGGATAGGAGGGTGGAAAGGGCGGCTTTTTCTCGATCCGGGGATATTTTGGCTGGGCTGGGGGCGATGGTCCGGGATGGTATTCTTGGTATGTCTTTTGGGGGGATGTAAGACCGGGGTTACATGCAGCTGATTCTGGTGAAGGGGGTTTCTTTATCCTCTTTTTTATGAGTAACTTTTATATAATTTGATTGTGCAATGATTGTATTGAAAATTAAGAGACGTATAAAGTCTGTTATTAAAAACCAATTTTTGTTTTTAATCTAAGGGTCTATACCATCTTGTTTTTGATCTATGACTATCCGCTAAAGCGGAGGTGAAACGAAAATGGCTTTTAATGACAGAAATTCCGGAGGTTTCCGCGGTAACCGTGGACCAAGGGAAATGACAAAAGTGACTTGCTCTGACTGCGGTGTTGAAACCGAAGTACCGTTCAAACCCACCGAAGGCAGACCAGTATACTGCAGGGATTGCCTTGCAAAGCACAGGTAATTCTAAAGATAATCTGCGTCAGGTGGTAATTCTGTAATTAAGTTTACAGTAACGCCTGATTCATCTTTTCTTTTTTTGGTTTATTCTCTTTGTTTCTTTACTTATTTTCACCAGGTGGAGCCCTGTATTTTTGAAGAGGAAGGGTGTAAATGGTGGCTTTTTCTCGATCTGAGGATTTCGCTCAAGTGGGTTATAATAACTATCTTTTTATTTTTTGCCTGGAATCTCCTCCCGCTCATCCCCTCCGCAGGTATAAATAAAATCACCGGGATATGATTTATAAGACGTTTTTTAATGAGGAAAGGTCAAATGAGAGAATTTACTGTTGTGATCGAGCAGGATGAAGATGGAATTTATGTGGCATACGTGCCTGAACTTGAGGGCTGCCATACCCAGGCGGAGACTCTGGACGAACTGAACAGGCGGATAAAAGAAGCTATTGAGCTCTACCTTGAGGTCGAATCTGAAAAAACCGGGGAAAAACTCGATTTTATCGGGATTCAGAAGGTTAAGGTTGGCATCTGAATGAGTAAGATTAGCCCTCTTCCTCACAAAAAAGTCATAAAAACACTTGAAAACCTGGGATTTGAACAGATAAGGCAGAAGGGCAGCCACCTGTTTATTAGGCATCCCGATGGCAGGACAACGATCATTCCGGTGCATCCGACTGAAAAGATTGGAAAAGGTATGATCAACAAAATCATAAAGGATGTAAAAATTACCAGGGATGAGTGGATCGAACTCATAAAGAGCCTTATCGTTTTCTAACACCCGAGTTCCGCTTCGGGATCACAGAAAATCGGTGATTTTCTGGGAGTTGCGATGTAATCGCAACAGCACGGTGTCCTTTTCGCTCACTTCGTTCGCTCAAGAGGACGATTTTAGGTGGGTTTTAATGATTGATGAGGCGGAGGCCGGGATTTTTGAAGAGGGATGTAGGTAAAGGGGCGTTATTTCTCGATTAGAGGAGTTCGTTCGTCGGATTTCCATAACTTCTTTTTTATTTTTCGTCCGGACGGCTACCCCGCTCAGCCCCCACGAACCGTTTGCTAACTCGAAGTTCTACCTTGCCCCTTTCAAAGTCTTTCATCAGCTTTCTAAAAGATTGATGAGGAGGAGGCCGGGATTTTTCTTTTGTCTCCCGGCATGTTCAGTCTCTCCTTCGAGTCGAATTTTTTCTTTTGCTGCCCGAGGTTGTGCTCTTCGAGCTGCATTCATACCTGTCGGTGTCTTTTCCTTCCCCGATCTCGTATTCAAGCTCTGTAGCAACACCCAGAGCCTGTGTTTTTGGATGAAGGACTCTAACATAATAATCAAGAATGACATCTTCCATACATTCCGAGCCATCCCGGTCGTCAAGCGAGGCATATGCAAGAAAAGTGAGGGCTGTGACTTTTTTTGAGTTCAGGTTTACCCGGTAGATGGGGTGCTGTCTATCGCTCGTGTCCTTTTCGAGCAGGCCGAGCTTCGTCAGGGAGTTGAGGATCTTTCGGACGGTGGGAGCTGAAGCCCCGGTCAGTTCTTCAAAATAGTGTGGTCGGTAGTAGCGGTGCGGATCGGCTATGATTTCTTCTATGATTCTGGTCCGGGCATTGTCCCCGAAAAGGCCCCCATATGGCTTGTCCAGGAAGGGCTCAAGGTCTTCCGGCAGTTCCGGAAGGTTTTCCCCAGTTGTATCTGTCATACATGATTATATGACGTTTTTCGTCTTAAACCCTACTTTTATTTTCTGTTACAGAAAATATTTTTTCTATTGGCTTAATATCCTGGATGTTTTCCTGGATGTTATATTTTTTTCTTATGTTTGTGGTGAGGGACTTCAAGATC
This sequence comes from Methanosarcina sp. MTP4, assembly GCF_000970045.1. Lineage (NCBI taxonomy): Archaea > Methanobacteriati > Methanobacteriota > Methanomicrobia > Methanosarcinales > Methanosarcinaceae > Methanosarcina > Methanosarcina sp. MTP4. Next base: position 2,756,683 of record NZ_CP009505.1, on the reverse strand, counting down.
GTGGAATATCATCCATCTGTCTGCCCATACCTTGTTCTTTAAAAAAACGACTTTTTCTCCGCGTGAACGGTAAATAGCAATAATTTCCGGGCTTAATGAATTGACAGTGTATTCGATGTCGAGACCTTCGCTTTCCCACTTTCTCATGCACTCGGAAAGTTTTCTTATAGCTCCTCGCTTTTTTAGCCAGGCTATGAATTCAGTCGTTTGATATGAAGGGGTCGGAGGGAAAGGCTCGGTGGATTCTGAAACAGAATCAAAATCAGAATCTGGATTGGAATCTGTATCATACTCTTTGCTTTCAACAGGTTTTGAACTATCTGGCATTTACCATTTTTCTATTACTTTTGAGTATAAATTATTTTTGAAGTTTACAATTGCACAAGGGATTTGCTATTGCACAAAAAAATAATTTCCATGCGATTAGCGGTGTAATGTGGGGCGTAGATTATGCAGACAATGTTTTTTCCTTGTTGTTGTTTTTCTGTAACTTTCTTCATTCATTCAAGGCATAATTTAAGGACAGGCCGGTCACCTTCGGTGACCGTGGACAAAAACCACGGAAGACACCATTCCGGTTATCCCGGCACAACCCAAGCCGCCCGATAAAAGTACCCTGTTTTCAACCATCCAGCAGAGTCGCTTCTACCACATGCAATCCCATAATCGCCCTTCACCTCATCCTCGTATTATACGTGTGGTACAGCGTGTACAGCAGGTAAATGAGGAAAGCCAGGGCGATGATCTGCTTTGTATAGACCACTTCTGTCCTGACGGTTTTTTCGGTGGTGGTTTTTGAGTCTTCTATGATCCGGGTATAGAGGTCCTCTTTGGTGTAAACTTTTCCGCCGTTTTCGCGGACGGCTGTTTTGAAGAGGGGGTTTTCGCCGATGTAGATGTATTCGTCGGCGTGGTTTACGGAGACTGGTCTGGAGGAGGCATTCAGGATGAAGGCGATTTCTGAGTCGGAGGCGTCGAGGGGGATTACGGAGTAGGGGGTTTCGGAGATGTTGTGGAGGCCGAAGGTTTCAGGGATGACGTAGGACTCGTACATGTTGCTCCCGATTGAGCTTATTTCCATGGGTTCTTTGTCGAAGTAGAGGTCAGGGGTGCCTTTTTTGCTGGTGGTGATCAGGATTCTGCCTGGCTGGTTCATTTTGAGGTCAGGGACTTTTAGCTGGACCGGCTGGCCGGTGTCGGTGTCTGCGACTGCCCAGTTCAGGGTCCTTGTGATAAGGAGGCTGTCGTTTTCGAGGTAGAGGCCGGGAGCCCAGGGGATTCCGCCGCCGTAGCCGTTGTCGGTGCTGATCGAGGCTACGCGGCCAAGGCCCAGTCTCCAGACCGTGAGCACGGGTTTTCCAAGCCTCGTTATTACCAGGCGGTTTGCTTCGGGCCTGGGGTTTACGTCATTGTAGCCCAGGATGTCATTTATTCCTGAAATGTCCCTGGTAATGAAATGTTTCGGGTCGTAGATGACGATAGATCCGGAAGAGTAGTCGTCTTCGGTGTCCTCGGTTTTTTCCGGGCTTTCCCCGAAGTTGAGGTTCACCCTCTGCCCGGGTTCTATCCTGTAATAATTTTCGGACAGGTGGATCCTGTTCATCAGGGTATCGGCGTAGTACCTGCCCTCGCGGTTGACCTGGAGCTCGGCTCTCGGGGAATGTATGTGGATAAAGTAAATGCCAATCCCACTGTCCTTAAGCTCCTGTGCACGCACAATTGCTTTTTCGAAACTGCCTACCCCCTCGCCGGGGGTGCCGATCCTGCCGTCGGAGACGATTATAATTTCGGCTTCCGCATCATCATCCTGTGCTTCGAGGAGGTGGCGTGCGGTTAAAAGGCCCTGTTCGAGGGCTGTGGAGTCTCCCCTGGGGGTTATTCTCCGGATCTCGGAATCAAGCCAGACCCTGTTTGACTCTCTGGACATATCCAGGAATCCGTCCGTGATATCCTCTCCTTTGCTCCCGAATTTAATTACGTCGACTCTTGCATCTTTCAGGAGCTCGCTTTCGAGAAGCACGATAGTGTTGGACAGGATGTCGTCAAGGACCTTTCCTCCTATGTTATTGCTCTCCAGGGTACTCGGGGAAACGTCGAGCATCAGGACAATATTTCTTCCGCCCCGCCAGCTGGAAGGGTTGGAGGTAACCGGGAGGAGTTCTTCGAATTTCGTGTTCCTGTACGTGTCCTCTTCCGGTAAATCATAAGCAGAGTCCCCGCCGACAACTACCATTCCGCCCCCGTTAAGGATGAATTTTCTCAGGTTCTCGGTTTCGGAATCCGAGATGGTAGACGTAGCCTGGTTGTCGATTACCACAGCGTCCATGCCGTCCAGGTAATTATATGACTTCCTTGCGTGTACCTCATAGACTTCTTTCAAGACGTAGGAAAGAGGGGAATCAGGCTCATTGGTAACGAAAAGCACCTTCGGCTTCGGGGTTACGTAGATGCTCTTCATGTAATGGTTATTTTCTTCGAAATAGTCCATACCTCCCGGCCGGTAGGTCGCGGGGTGGAGGGTTGCTTTCAGGGTATGCGGACCCAGGGTCTCGAAGGTGTGGGTGAAAGGAATACTTACTATTCTTTCGGTCTGGTTAATTTCCCGTTCCATGATTTTTACACGGTCGACCGTAATCCTCAGTTTGTAACTAATTTCTTCTTTTTCGTCTTCCTCGGTTGATTTCCTGATATGGGCTGTAAAGAAAGCTTCGGAATCCACCGGAACTTCATTTTCGCCTTCAATCTCTATACTGAGGTCTTCTTCAAGGGTTTCCGGGACCAGGGCTGCTACCGGAAAATTGTTCCTGTAGCAGTAGGAAAGGGCGTCTTCAAGTGAAGTCCCGGAGTTTCCCTGCCCATCCGAGACCACAAGTACAAAGTTATCAGCCGAAGCCTGCTGGATAATGGCGTCGCCCAAAGCGGTATTCGGGCCCGAAACCGTTGTGGCCGTCGCGGGAATGCTGTTGCCGAGTTCTTCTGTGATCTCTTCTGCGACCCCTTCCCGGAGCAGTTCCATACTGGGGCTTTCGTCCGAAATTATGGTGACCCGGGACTGGTCACTTTTTATGGAGGCTATTTCCGCAGTATAGGGCGCTGCAAGCGCTATGATCAGGAGGAAGGCAACCAGGGCGTGGATAAAGAGATGTCTCTTATAAACTTTTTTCCTGAGCCCCAGGAATACCATCAGTGCCAGGGGAAAGAGGAGGAACAGTTCTTTTTCGTAGAGGAAATCAAGTTCGTAGCTGATTCCGGCGGAATTCAGAATTCCGAAACCGTTCAGGAAATCAAGGCCGTGAGGGCCGTCAATAATCATATGATCCTCCTCCTGAACATGATCAGGTTTTCAATGACCAGGAGCAGCAGTAGGGCGTAAATCAGGTATTTCCGGGCTTTGTACGGGGATTGCGTGCGGATTTCCTGTTTCAGGTCTTCCTCTTTTTCGGGTTCAAGGTGCAGCCGGTTGCTGGTATAGGTATTTGATTCCAGGGGGTCGTAGAGGTTGGCAGCAATCGTTTTCTGGTCCAGGCTGTAAAAGCCGCACTCGTCGTAGTATGCAAAGTCACTACTAACTGTTTCTGTCGGGGTTCCGATCCTGGTTTTGTGTTCTAACGGCTGGTACCTGCCTGTTCTCACGTTAGTCTCGCTGATTTCCCCGACCCCCCATATGTACTTGAGCAGCTTTGCCCAGAATACGGGGTATGTGGGCATGGTATGGAAGTTGTTCCAGGGGTCGTTATCGGCAGCGTCACTGAAACCCACATAGGCTGTCGTCCCGTTGTATATGTTCCAGGTAGAGACCATGGGGCCTGTATCTTTGCCTGCGCCCTTAAGTTCCGCAAGCACGACAGCATCTTCTTTTGGGGTAGTAGTCAGGAATTTGCGCACGTATATTTCCTCGAAGGTGACGTCTTCAAAAATATTCTTCCCGCTTCCTGCCGCTTCGACAGTGTGGCTGCCCTCTTCTTCGAATGATTTTACGCTGACCGGAAGGACGGGGTAAAGCCCGTGCATTTCCGAACAGTTGTAAAGGCAGCCGTTCCCGATGACTACCAGTTCTTTCCCGCTTTTCGCATAGTCGGCGATTTTCCGGGCACTTTTAGAGGGCAGCGGGCCGTATTTGCAGTTTACGATAATCGTATCGTACATTGTGTAGTCCGAAGGAAGCCCGTCGAGGAGCTTATAATGCACATCAACGACCGTATTTTGCATCAGCGATACGGCTGTCAGCAGGGCTGACCTGTTGACCGCAGGGTCCTGGTCCGTCAGTACGAGGATCCGTTTCGGGGTGATTTCGGGGATGGAGATGTAAGCGCTGTTGTCGCAGGGGACAGCGTCCTTGTTCAGGATTTTCACGGTAGAGGTCCCCTGGCGGATGTTGGAGAAGGTGATTTGCTGTGTCCCGTATTTTCCCAGGGTGACCGAGTTTCTCACTTTCTGGGTGGGAAAGAGTTCGGACTTGCTTTCCAGCCGGACATCGAGTTTTGTGCTTTTATCATTGAAGTTTTTGACAGTGCAGGTATATTCATAGGTCCCGTCATTCCTGTCCGTCAGGTGCCCGGCTATGATTGCGTAGTTAGGGGTCTTTTCTCCTACCTGTTTGAATTCAAGTTCGATATTTTTGGTCCTGGCGATATTGACGTATGTTTCAGGTGCCTTCCCGTCCCAGTTTTCAAAATCGGATATGACTATTACTTTCCCATTCTCGCTCTCTTTTTCGCCTATGACCGCCAGAACCGTTTTTGGGATATCAGTCCCTGTGTTCCGGGCTTCCATGCCGGAAAGGACTTCTTTTGCATCAGCTGCGTCCAGGGATTCCGCAAGTATCATGGGAATGCTTTCTGCGGCGATAATCGTGTTTTTCCTGCCCAGGTTGTTTATCGCGATTTCCTGTGCGGCTTCGATCCGGCCGTCCGAACTCATGCTGGCAGAGGAGTCTATGATGAATATGACCTTTCTCGAGTCTCCTGCAAGGTCGTCTACCATGGGACCTGCAAGGGCGAAGGCTATGAAAATCAGGGTCAGGAGCTGAAGGAAAAATAGTGGGTCGTTTATCCTGTTGCTGAGCTTGCGCCGGGCATCGAGGACGTTCTGCCCTATCCGCTGCACGAACATAAGGGTAGGTAAGACAAACTTTTTCGGGCGGGGTTTGAGCAGGTATACTATGGTCAGGGGAATAATTCCTGCAAGCGCGGCCAGACCCGGAGAAAATTCAAAGTCCATGGGCGGGATCACCTTTTACTTATCTTTCACCTATGATTCTGAGGACAGTGTCAAAGGGCTGGTTTTTTATGTTTACCCTGAAGTAAGGGATCTGGAAGTCGTATGCGATCTTCTCAAGCCCTGCCACGTGCCTGCCGTATTCGGCAGCATATTCTTTCTTGAACTGCGGCCCCACTACGATGTTAAGTTCTTTGCCTGTCTCACTGTCAATGAATTTGGTTGCCCCGTCCAGGGTTTCGGGCAGGTCGATCTCGGTTTCCTCATAGAGCTGTACAAGGACGAGCTCGTGCCTGGAAAGCCTGCGGACAGCGTAGCGGATTGAGTCCAGGTCGTCCAGGAAATCCGAAATTATCAAAACCATTGATTTTGTCTTGATCCTCGGGTATACGGAATCTGCACAGTCTGCAAGTTTCGTTTCTCCGCTGACCGGAATTCTAGATAAGCTGTCGATGGTCCTGAGAAACTCGTTTCTTCCTTTCCGGGCCCTGGCATAGTCCACGTCGTCCGTAAAGGTCGAGATCAGGTACCTGTCGTTGTATTTCATTACGATATAGGAGACCCCTAAGGCTATCGTTGCCCCGTATTCGTACTTGGTCGGGGTAGTTCCCGGAAAGACCATGCTGCTGCTGGCATCGAGCAGGATGACCATGTTCAGGGTCTTGTCTTCCTCGTACCTGCGTATGTACAGCCTTTCCGTGCGGGCATAGAGGTTCCAGTCGATGTCCTTTAAGGAATCCCCCTGATTGTATTTCCTGTGGTCCACAAGTTCGATCCCCGTCCCTTTCATGTTTGAGATGTGGCTGCCCGAGTGAACTGCAGCTACCCTTTTTTTGAGAAGGAGCGTGTACCTGTCGAGCCGGGTAAGGAATGAAGTATCGATCTTATGTTTTTCACCATCCATGTTTCACCACCGCCTCAGGCCCTGTTTTGTCCCTGCAAGCACTATGCTTTCCAGCCACATTTTCCGTCTGTTTTCCAGCATGTTTTCCGCATATTTTTCCAGCATGTTTTACGGCCACGTTTCTCATTTAATGGCTCATTTAGGAACCCGTTTCATGACTCTTTTCAAAAATCACTTCAAACCGTTCAGACCCATTTTCATAACCCGTTTCAGGGCTACTCACTGCAAAGCTTCAGTAATTGTCCTGTCTGTCAGGATTTTTTCTATGATCTCGTCGCTGTTTACGTTGTCCCGGGCAGCGTCAAAGGACAGGATAATCCTGTGGCGGAGGACCGGGAGGACCATGAAGTCAATATCCTCTTTGTCGACATATCCCCGGTTGTCGAGAAGCGCGTTTGCCTTTGCACAGAGGATCAGGGCAATTGAGGCACGGGGTGAGGCTCCAGCTTCGATCATTTCTGGCATGTTCCTGGTCCGGTTTACGATGTCGATTGCGTATTTCTTGAGCTTGTTGGAGATAGGGATCCTCCGGGTGATTTCCTGGAGTTCGATGAAGGTCTGCCTGTCTATGCACTTTTGGACAGTCGGCCTGAAAGCTTCAGCATAACGGTTTACGATCTCGAATTCCTCGTCCGGGTTCGGGTAGGTCAGGAGGATTTTCATTAAGAACCTGTCAAGCTGGGCTTCGGGGAGTGCGTAAGTCCCTTCCATTTCAAGCGGGTTCTGGGTTGCAAGGATAAAGAAAGGTTTGTCCAGGGCATAGGTTGTGTTTGCCACCGTGACCTGTTTTTCCTGCATTGCTTCGAGCAAGGCGGACTGGGTCTTGGGAGATGCGCGGTTGATTTCGTCCGCAAGGACAATATTTGCAAAGACGGGCCCAAGTTTAAACTGGAAACGTTTGCCGCCTTTTTCGTCTTCTTCAATGATATCGGTCCCTGTGATATCCGAAGGCATAAGGTCAGGCGTACATTGGATCCTGCTGAACCTCATGTTCATGATCTGGGAGATGGTGGATATGGTCAGGGTTTTTCCCAGCCCCGGGTTGCTTTCGACCAGGACATGGCCTTCGCACAACATGGCTATGAGGATCTGCCGGATCATTTCTTTCTGCCCGACGATAGCGTTTCCAACTTCTCTGAAGATGGTTTCGAAAATCTCCTGAGCCCTTTCGTAAGTGGGTTTTAAGTCAAGTTCCGAGTTATCCAGCTGGATTTCCTGTTCATATCTCATGGTGAAACTCCGTTCTCAAGACGAAAGGTCTTCAAAGTATTGCTTTATCATAGGCTCGTATTCTTCCGGCAGGTTTTCCGTGTATGTCTGGCTGTACCTGAAAGTCTCGTTAAATCTTTCCGTGTTTTCCCCAAACTCATTTTGGGTATCCGCATCGGTCCGGCTAGTAAACCCGAGCCCCAGGCTCGGATTGATTTCCATCTCAACCTGTTCCCCGTTTTTTATGATGAGAGCTTCTGCTTTAAATTCAGTATCAGGGCTAACTTCTCTTTCGGCTTCTTCGTCAAATGTGGTTTCGGGTATTTTCGGGATGTTTCCCATAATGTCGTCCATCAACTCGCTGGGGGATACATCAAAGCTGAAACCCTGGTGGATACAGAAAATGATCGCTCCGCAGGCCAGCAGGAATATTATGAATGACCTGAGCATCTCTTTGCGCGGGGATATTTTTTTAATCTTGATGTCAGTCAGCTGCTTATGCACGTCCTCAAGCAGTTTCTTTGTAACTATGTTGATATTCTGCCTGTTATCGTATGCCGTGCTCAGTCTTGTGCTGAGTTCGGGAAAACTCCTTTCAAGCCTGCTGATCAGCCCGATTCTATTATTTTTATTCAACAGCTCAAAGCCCATATGGGCTGCAGGAGTCAGTATCATTGCCTCAATAGCCATTAAAAGGATGTTGAACTGGTAAGGGTCGATGTATCCCTGGGTTCTTATGAATGTCTTTAGTTCCGGAGAATAGTTGGTAATTTTGTACCCGTCAAACAAAATCACTAGCAGGAACAACAGGGCAAATATTTCTGCCGCCTGTAAAAAGCCGAGAATCCAGCAAGACCGCTTCAGGTACTTTTTGTATTTTTCCAGCAGGGACACAACAAGCATAATAATCTCAAACCAGAGTTGTAATTTAGTAATTATATTGTGGATGTTACTAAAAAAACTTTGCGAACAATTTCATTATTGATCGGATATATTTCCAGATGAAAACTCATTAATAAATTATATTGAGCTGGTAATTCTTTAAAAAGATATTAATTTTTGATATAATATTTTCGAGGAACTTAAAACTTTTTTTGTGTCTTATTTTCCTGTAAAGTTATTTCAAAGAGGATATTAACCCTTTTATTTGAATGGAACAAATTAAATTTTTGTTCATTTAAAGGGAGAAATATCCAGCTTAGAAACATATTTGTTAAAGTATGTCAGGATGTATATATTAATTTTTGAATATAAAATAATACCCGGCATCTAAGCTTATATTATATAATGTGTTTTTACCCTGCATTCCTAAAATGAATCTTTTTAATAGCTTATTTTTCAAAAAAGTGGTTCTGAAAATAAAATCATTAAAAAATTTGTATTGATACTCTCCCCTGATTCTTATCACTTCAATATTTGTAGTTACGGCATCGGCAAAACACTGGACGAGTGCCCGTATTCATCTTCATCCGGTGGAATCTCCGGCTTCATCGGTCACATAAAAAAACATATTCACTTCATCATCACCTGAAACTCATGTAAAAAAGTAGGGGAGCTTCACATAAATATTTTGAACATGATGCGGAGCCTCAGGTCAACTTTACTTAGAAAGAAATCACAGGAATAAAATGCAGATAATGTGCTTCAACCCAACATTACCTCTGAAGAAAGTTCATTTTCACTTTTGTCACATTACCTTTTTTACATATTCTCGTCCACAACTACCCCGTCCTTCAGCCTGATCACCCTGTCAGTATACGCAGCATGCCATTCCTCATGCGTGACCATTACGATCGTCTGCCCGAATTCCGTATTGAACTTCTTGAACAGGTCGAGGACTTCCTTTGAGGTCTCGGAATCCAGGTTTGCGCAGGGCTCGTCGGCGAAAAGGATGATTGGGGAATGGGCAAGCGCCCGGGCAATTGAGACTCGCTGCTGCTGTCCGCCGCTCATTTTGGAGGGGAGCTGGGCCAGGCGGTCCCCCAGGCCGACTGCGGTCAGGATTTCGGCTGCAGCGGACTCGTATTCTTCTTTGCTTTTGCCCTGCATCATGAGGGAGAGGTAGACGTTTTCGGCGGCATTGAGTTCGGGGAGGAGGGCATAGTCCTGGAAGACATAGCCCAGGTTGTGGAGGCGAAATTTTCCTTTTTCTTTCTCGGAAAGGGTAGAGGTATCGGTGTCGTCTATTACGACTTTACCGGAGTTTGGGGTATCCAGGATTCCGAGCTGGTTCAGGAGGGTGGTCTTGCCCGAGCCGCTCGGGCCCATGATGGCGACGAATTCTCCGCGTTGGATCCTTATGGAAACTCCCTGGAGAGCCCGGACTTCCACTTCTCCCATCATGAAGATCCTGTAGATGTTTTTGCCTTCGATGATGACTTCATTTTCGTTTTCACTTTTATTTTCATTTCCGGTTTCAATTTCGGTTTTTTTCCTGGTCTCGGGTCCGTTTTCAGGCTCAATCTCGTTTTGTCCGGTTTCAATTCGATTTCCCATTTTCTGCGCCTCCTTTTCCTTTTCCTTTTCCTTTTCCTTTTTCCCTTTTCCTTTTCCCCCTTTTCACTTCTCCCAGATCAGTTCAAGGAGGTCTTTGTTTGCAAGCTTGTACGCAGGGATCACGGAGGCTCCGATGGAGGCGAGGAAGAGGAGGACTGCCCTGTTTATGGCTTCGAATTCGTCGAGTTCCAGGCTGACTGCGCCAAGGGGGACTTCAAGGGGATGGGTTACGGTGTAGGGTACGATCCCGAAGCGCATCAGGAGGTAGCCCAGGGTTACGCCTGCGCCGGCGTAGAGCATGGCCTGGAGGACGAAGGAGGCTATGATGACGTTCTGCTCGATCCCGATGGCTTTCTGGACGCCGATCTGGCGCTTCTTGTTTACGATGTTTACGTAGATGACCACGAAGATGATTACAAAGGCTATCAGGAGGCCGATTGCGTTCATTATGTTCCGGACCATCATAAGAGTGCTTTCGATCAGGCGGAGGATTCCGGCAAACTCGTGCCAGGTTCGGATGTTTTCTTTGATCCCCAGGGAAAGAAGGGCTCTCTGAGTCTCGAACTCGTCGTTGCCTTCCGCGGTCCTGACTGCAATCTCGTGGGCAAGGTCCCCGTCCTGCACGTCGAGCATCTCTTCCATATCGTCCCTGCTGATGTAGGCTCCTGTATCTGCCATGAAGAAGAGAGTGCTGTAGATGCCCTTGACCCTGAACTCCCGGGTCTTGCCGCTGATGGTAAGTTCCACGGTGTCCCCTACTTCCACGCCTCCCAGGGATCGGGACTCCATGAGAGCCCCGTAGCCGCCTGAGACTTCTCTTCCCAGGACAATCTCCCCGCGGTCGGGCCTGCTCAGGAACTCGCCGCTTACCATTGCGCTTTCGATTGCCGTTACAAAGGTCTCTTCGTCCGGTTCCACGCCGTATACCGTGCCTCCGACTTCTTTTTCCTTGTAACGGATCGAACCTGACTTTTTCAGGCGGGCGGAACTGCCCACAACTTCGGGAAGGCTCTCGATCTTCTTTTGCAGCGCACCAACGTCTTTAATGTACTTTTCCTCTTCCTCGGGCTCGATTACCACGTTCCCGGTCTGGAAGTCCACCATAAGTTCGTTGAACTTGACCGTAACCCCTGCAAGGATGCTGGAAAAGAGCACCAGCTGCACGAAGATCAGGGTCAGCACGAAGACCGTGAAGATTGTGATCCCTTTGTTTCCCCGCACAATCGTGCGGGCGGCCAGGAAAGAGGCGACCTTTGCTTTTTCGAGCATATCGGACATCCCGCTCTGTTTATCCTTTGTTTATTGCTCTGTTCATCGCTTTTTTCATTATGTTGTAGCTGAGATCAGATCTCTTATCTCAGGCTTTTTCCTCAGAGCTTGCCTTTCTTCTTCATGAAAAAGACCACCACTGCAAGCACGACCAGCACTCCGATTAGAAGCGGGACCTTGCTGTTCGAATCGTTAATCACGTTTACCGTCAGGTCTTCGCTGAGCTGGTGCTGCCCGAAGTCGTCCACGTACTCTACAAGCAGGGTCACTTCCTGCTCCCCTGTTTTCCCCGGGATGAAGGTGAAGACTGCCGGGGCGTCGTCGTCCTTGTCGAGCCTGCCCAGGAAAGCGCTGCTGCTGCCGCTGGCATCGAGCCCTTCAAGTTTTGCCTTTACGAAGAGGGCTTCGCCTTCCCCCACGTTTTCCAGCCTGACGATCATGGAGACTTTCTGGCCTTTCACCGGGATTTCTGGATCGAATTTCAGGCTTGCAATGTTAATTCTCGCCTGGTTCAGGACGTTGATCCCTATTTCCTGGCTCTTGTCGATCTGCAGGGTCTCGGCTTCGTTCGAAGCTGTAATCCGCAGGGGGAGCTTGTAGGGCTGAACTTCGGCATTGCTCCCGAGGAGCAGTTTGAAAGAAAGGTTTTCCGAACTTCCGGCTTCCAGCTTTTCCAGGAAACGGACGTTATCTTCCAGGGAAACGATTGGGGAGGATCCGTTCATGTCCAGCATGACCCGCACGTTTTTTGCATCCCCGTTCCCGGCGTTTTTCACCGTTGTCCGGATGTAGAATTCCTGGTTCGGGACAAGGGAAACCGTGGATGGTTTTTCGCTTCCCACCATGCCCGCAGGTATGATCTGCGTGCCCACGAGCACAAGGTCCGGGTTTCCTTCAACCCTTATTGGGATCCTTTTTGAAAAGCTGGCTCCGTTTCCGTCTTCAATGGTAAACTCGAGCTGGTAGGCGCCCGAAGTAGCTCTCGAATCAACCCGGAAATGGAAGTTCAGTTCCACTTTGGAGCGCTGCCGGATCTGGTCGATTGCGAAGAACTTTTCGGTATTCGTCCCGGAACCGTAGGCTTTTGAGGTGCTGTACTTGAAAATAAAAGGGTCAATCTCCTCAATTCCGATTTTCACGTTCTCGGCCGGATCGTTCCCCGTATTTTCTAAGTTGATCCTGATCAGCAGGTCTTCCCCCGGTCTTGCCGGGTTTGGGGTGATTTCCGCAACTTCAACCTCCAGCCGTGTGTCTCCCGATATGACGGTTGCAGAAGCAGGGGCTGCTATGAGTGCCAGGATTATGGTTATCATCATTACAGCAGCCGTAAAACGGAAGGAGGTTGCAGGGACTTTATTTGAGCCTGGTTTTGTTTTTTTAGTTCTCGGTTTTAAAGCCCTCAAGGGTTTCTCCGGATTGGTGGACTTCATAGTTAACAATTAGCAAGAATGCTTATAACCGTTGCACTTTATTTGCAACCTGCATCAGGTTGTATTCATCAGTTCTCCATTCGGGGTGTTTTTACTGGTCAGGTCGAATTTCAATTGCTTGTTTTCATTTTCTTGCGTTGGACTGCCTGTTTTCATTTTCTTGCATTCGACTGCTTGTTTTCAGCTCTCCGATTTCAGGTTCTCGAAATACTTTCCGGTCTCGGCAACAATAACCTTTCTTAGCGCCAGCAGGGCAATCAGGTTCGGGAAAGCCATGAGTCCGTTTACGATATCTGCCAGGACCCAGATCATTTCCAGGGTAAGGAAGGCACCGGAGGCAACAATCAGAATGTAAAGTATTTTGTAAGGAAGAATCCCTTTTACCCCGAAGAGGAATTCCGTGCAGCGTTCCCCGTAATAGTTCCAGCCGATGATGGTGGTAAAGGCAAAAAAGATCAGGCCCACGGTTACGATATAGCTCCCGATATCCGTAAGCACGGTGGAAAAGGCGTAGCTGGTCATGTAAGCCCCTGCCAGGTCCCCGGTCCAGGAATCCGTCATAATGAGCACGGTCCCGGTCATGACACAGACGACAATGGTGTCGAAAAAGGTCCCGGTCATGGAGATCAGCCCCTGTTTTGCCGGCTCCTTTACTCTTGCGGCTGCGGCTGCAATGGGCGTGCTTCCGAGCCCGGCTTCGTTTGAGAAGATCCCCCTGGCAATTCCCATCTGGATGGCAAGCATCATGCTTGCTCCCAGGAACCCTCCCTTAGCCGCGGTCTCGGTAAAAGCGGAACTGATGACCAGGGAAAAAACCGCAGGAACCTTATCCAGATTCACCCCGATAATTATCAGGCAGCCGAGCACATACGCAGTTGCCATAAACGGCACCATGAGCTGGGCAACGGCCGCAATTCTCCTGATCCCCCCGAGCGTGACAAATGCCACAAGCAGGCTCAGCACAACCGCTGTCAGGGCTTCCGGAATGTCAAAAGCAATCCGCGCCGAGTCCACAATGGCGTTTACCTGTGGAAATGTCCCGATTCCGAAGAGCGCCACACTGAGCCCGAAAAAGGCAAAGAGCGGGGCAAGCACTCTTCCATACCACTTTCCTGCAAGCCCATTTTTAATGTAGTACATCGGTCCCCCGGACATCTGCCCGTTAGCGTCCACGGTCCGGTACCTGACCGCCAGGAGTGCCTCGGAATACATGGTAGCCATCCCGAAAAAAGCCGCAAGAAACATCCAGAAAAGTGCCCCCGGCCCTCCAGTCTTGACCGCCGTTGCCACCCCCACGATGTTTCCTGTCCCTATGGTTGCCGAAAGCGCCGTACTGAGTGCCGCAAAGCTTGAGACGTCCCCCAGGACTCCTGCCTCGAACTTCCTCGAATTCAACACATATTTGAGAGCAAGCGGCAGCTTGAAGATCTGGATCAGCCCCAGGCGCAGAGTCAGGAAAATCCCGGTCCCCACCAGCAAAATCAGGAGAGGCGGTCCCCAGACAAAGCCATCTATCCTCGTCAGAGCCTCAAGTACGTTCACACCCAGCAGTTCCATCGAATTCCTGACCCCCTAAGCTAAAGAAAAGATTCCCCACTCATTATTTGTGTAAGGTTTATATTAAACGTTGATGCCGGAGGGGAAGTGCAATCCGCTGGATAGAAATTCTGTCTGAAGCTGAACCCTGGATTTCCCGGATTTTTTCCATGCGTTCGGATGCAATTGGGAACAGGGTTCCCGTTTAGCAGCCAGTCCCCGTGCCCACCCCCGTTCACGGAGTGAATGGCTTTTCCCTGAAAGTTGAATGAATGAAGGATTATTATTCACCCTTCACCCGTCCTACGACTCTCAGGATTATAGTCGGGTAACGCCCAGTACCCTGATTCCAAACTCAACCTTTACATTTTTCGAACTCTTCTGGCCGGTTATCAGGATATACTTTTTAGTCATCGAGGTATATCCCCCAGTCATTGAGATATACTTTTTAGTTGTTTGAATACACTTTTTAGTCATTGAGATATATTTTTTAGTTATTGGGGTACACTTTTTAGTTATTTAAGTGCCCTTTCTAGTTCTTGAAATGCAATTCGCAGCTGTGGTCTTACTTTATATTTAATTCACTGGCTGTCTATGAAAATGATTGTGATTTTGAATCGGCGCTTGAGCTATCGGGCAAGAATTCCATGAGAAGTTTGAAAGCATTCAGGAGCACTGCGGTTTTTTCTGATTGAGTAGCTTGAAAAATGATGCTGAAAGTGAGGATTTCTCTTTTTCTTTATCATGAAAAACCGCTGGATATTCCAATTTCGTTGCTTCTTTTCCTTTTTTACAGGGGCAGGCCGTTCGCCTTCGGCGAACGTGGGTTGGGCATGGAATCTGGAAATCGGCGTTTGTCCGGGGTTCTGGATTTTCCGGATTTCCAGGTTGCTTGGGCTTATGCAGGAACCCGAGGTAGCAAGGTTAACCTAAAAGGAGGTTTTGGCCATGCAGTCTGCTTTGATGATGCCGTTTGTCCAGGTCCGGAAGTTTAAACGTTCTTGTTTTTCTCGTTCTTCTTGCTCTTCTCGCTTTTCCCGCTTTTCTTGCCTTTCTCGCTTTTCTTGCTTTTCGTTTTTTCCTTGAGTAAGGGAGAAACCTGTGCCATATATTCCCTGTGTATCCTGACCTGTTCGTCGTAGTTTTGCCTTTCCTTTTCCAGTGACTCTTTTAATATTCTGGATTCCTCTTTCAAACTCTCGATATACTCGGCCTCTTTCCAGCCCATGCTCTCGCTTTCGCCTTCCCCGTTTTTGCGAGAATCAATAAACTGCCTGACTGCCGCCCTGGTCGCAGCTGTAACGGTATTGTATCCATATTCTCCGGCGGTTTCCTGTAATTCTGCGTACAGCTCGCTGTCGATCCGGATTGATTTTAGCACTGCCATAGCTATAGATTTTTTTTCATTCTCTTAGTACTTTTCGTCCGGCTTCTTCAGATTTTAGTTTTAGAGAGAAAGTTTTAGGCCTGACAAAGGCAACTGAAAATTTGGTGTGTCAGTAAATATGAAAATATGCACACTAAAACTGAAAAATAAATTAAATATAATTGAAAAATGAATGAAAAACTGAAAAAACGCACATTAAAACTGAAATATGAATGAAAAATGAACGAAAAAAGGAAGAAAAAGAAACAATCCCCTGAAGGACTGTTTCTGAACAGGTAATGCTGCAACCTTAATCTTCTTCTTCGGCTGCTGCCCCGGCTTCGGGAGCAGGGGTGCCTGCGGGTGCGGGTGCCCCAACGCCTGCCGGCTTTGCTTCAAGGGACTTGAAGTACTTGTTTGTCTCCGCAACCACGACTCCGCTCAGGGCGAGGAGAGCGATGAGGTTCGGGAAAGCCATGAGCCCGTTGAAGATGTCGGCGATGATCCAGACGGCTTCAATGGAGAGGAACCCGCCGGCTGCTACCAGGAAGACGTATACGGCTTTGTAGGGGAGGATGCCTTTTACGCCGGCAAGGTATTCCATACAGCGTTCTCCGTAGTAGTTCCAGCCGAGGATGGTCGTGAAGGCGAAGAAGATGAGGCCTATTGTCACGATGTAGGAGCCAAAGCTCGCAAGGGTTCCCGAAAAGGCGGCGTTGGTCATGTGGGCGGCTTCGCTTGCTCCGTTTGTCCAGGACCCGGAGAGGATGAGGGTCAGCCCGGTCATGGTACAGATGATGATCGTGTCGAAGAAGGTCCCGGTCATGGAGATCAGGCCCTGCTTTGCAGGCTCTTTTACCTTGGCTGCGGCTGCGGCGATAGGGGCACTTCCCAGGCCTGATTCGTTCGAGAAAATTCCTCTTGCAACTCCCATCTGGATTGCAAGCATGACTCCTGCGCCGAGGAAACCTCCTGAGGCGGCGGTCGGGGTAAAGGCGCTTTTGAGGATCAGGGCGATTGCCGAGGGCAGGTTTCCTATGTTGAGGCCGATAACCGTGAGGCAGCCGAGCACGTAGGCAACTGCCATGAAGGGGACAAGCAACTGGGCAACCCGGGAGATGCTCTTGATCCCGCCGATGGTTACCAGGGCGACCAGCAGGGCCAGGATGACTGCGGTATCGATTTTCGGGACACCGAAGGTTGCTTCCACGGAACTTACGATTGCGTTTACCTGGGTAAAGGTACCCACCCCGAGACTGGCTGCGCAAATCCCGAAGAAAGCAAAGAGCTTGGCAAGGATTCCGCTGTAGCTCTTGTGCGCAAGCCCGTTCTTGATGTAGTACATGGGCCCGCCGGACATCTGCCCGTTTTCGTCAACGGTCCTGTACTTGACAGCAAGGAGAGCTTCGGAATACTTGGTTGCCATCCCGAAGAAGGCTGCAAGCCACATCCAGAAAAGAGCTCCAGGCCCTCCTCTTGCGATTGCTGTAGCAACTCCGACAATGTTTCCAGTCCCTATCGTTGCCGAAAGGGCAGTACAGAGGGCCGCAAAGCTTGATACGTCTCCCTGGGCGGTGGTATCGATTTTTCGGGAACGTGCCACATCTTTCAGGGCAAGGGGCAGTTTGGTTACCTGGATGAGTTTCAGACGCAGGGTCAGGTATGCTCCGGTTCCTACCAGCAGGAGCAGGAGAGGGGGTCCCCAGACAAGCCCGTCGATACTGTTCAAGAGGGATAGTATTTCTGGTGAGTTGAATAACTCGAATATTGAATTTACTACCATTGGGATCAAACCTTCAAAATAAAATAATGGGGATTCAGGGAAGGAGCAGCCTGCAAAGTTTGCATTCAGGCACCTTTGGGGGAACTACTTTCAGGCACCTTGGGGAATTATTTTCAGGAACCTTGGGTAACTACTTTCAGGGAGCCTGCAACCTGCAGGTTCCAATAAGAAAATGGTGAAAGTCCTCTGCCGACTGCAGCTTTATTTTTATTATCTCATTTAAATATCATTAATTAAAAATTATGATATTTAAGAACATTGATTTTCTTCCTTAAAAAATAATAATTTAAAACAGTTATTAATCCAAAAAAAACCTCTAAGAGCTTTAAATCCCTTTTAAGATTGTTTATGTACTTTGAAATAAATTGAGGTTAATGCGTAAATTATAATTATCTTCCCTATTTTTATTATAAAATTCACTAAATTTATTGCTATAAAATTTATACCTTTTTACTATAAACTTTGTATTTTTTAGACACCTGTTTGAAATGTACCTGTTTTTCCGAAAAAAATCCTGAAAAGAGTAGTTTGTATCTCCCGTTTTTGGGAAATATTCTATCTTTTGCAGGCGAGAGGACTTCTTCCTCGACAGTTCCGGCTTGCAGGAAATGGCAGGTGGAAGGAGAAAGCCGTCCACTTCACAATGTATTTTTATTCTAACGCAAAGAATATTAACTGTTAAGATGTATATTAATATGATGTTGAAAGCCTATAAATTTAGGTTGTATCCTACAGCCGAACTTAAAGGGTGAAAGACATGGTTGAGTACATGAATCTCAAAATCGGGGAAGCTGCAGGAGCGCTTTACCACAGGCTGGTGGAAGGGGACTGCAGCCTGAACCAGATAAAGAACCATCTCAGTGAGGAAGGTTTTGACTCACAGTTAGCTTTGATGGCCGTAGGCTGGCTTGCCAGAGAAGACAAAATAAGCGTTGACAAAACAACAAACAAGTGGTCGATTCAGCTGAAGGAGTAAATTATCAGTTCAGCTGAAGGAGTAAATTATCAGTTCAAATGAAGGAATAAGTTATCAGTTCAGCTGAAGGAGTAATTGAAGCTTATCAGGGTTCATTCATTTGAAGGAAGAATAAGCAAACTTCAAGCTAGTCGCAACTTTAAACTAGCCGCAGCTTCTTGTTCTCTATTTAGATCAAAACTCCTGTCAGGTAGGTTAGAGACCCTAACTGCATGATCGTAAGGGTCTTTTTTCTCAGGTCGAGGATTTTTTTTGCGGACTGGTCCCTGAGAAGTGCCCGGCAGAGAAAGAGGTAGGAAAGCACCGGGATCAGGATCAGAGCCAGGAAGAACCAGTCCCTGTAAAGCCTGGGGTCCATGTTGACAAAAAAGGGAAGGGGGTCAAGGAGTATGATTCCCGCATACAGAGTTACCGAAAGTTTTGCGGCAGAGCTTTTGGATCTACAGACAGCTAGCGTTCTGATCCCGAAACGGAGGTCTCCCGGGACGTCGGCAATATCGATCATGATCTCGAAGGCCAGTGCGACGATAAAGGTGATTACTGCAAAAAACAGGATGATGGGTTCAATTTCTGGGTCTGAGAGAAGGGATCCGAAAATGATCCCGAAAGAGAATCCGTAGGCTGCAATGATATTTTTCACCAGGAAATATTTCTTCAGGGAATGGCTGTAGAGGAAAAAGAAAGGGATGCTCATGAGAACAAAACCCGCAGCTTTGGAAGCCAGGGTCAAAGAGAGCAGGGCGGAAGCCAGCAGGAACCCCATTCCTATCCCGAATGCCGTTTTCCCGGCCAGTTCTTCCCTGACCAGAGGCCTTTCATACCTTTTATTAGCCTTGTCGATTCTGAAGTCGTAGTAATCGTTGACTGCAAAAACGCCCATTGCCAGACATACGATTACGAAAAATCCCCTGAAGTATTCCGGCTGCCAGCCAGTCAGGTCCCCGGAAAGAACGCCCGAGAGCAGGACTGAAAACCCTGCAAAGAGGGTATTTTCAAACCTCACAAGGTTCAGAAAGGTTCCGAGCCCGGGAGCCAGGGAATTATTTTTTTCTGGCATTCAGCTCCTTTTAATTTAGTTCCTGTTAATTCAGCTCCTTTTAATTTAGCTCCTCTTAGTTCAGCTCCTGCAAATTCAGTTCTTTTAAATTTATTTCCTGTATTTTCCGGCTTACCAGGGCCTTCAACTCTTCCAGGTCTTCAGTGTGGTTGATTTCCCCGGCGCTGATGAAGAGTTCCAGTTCGTCCCCTTTTTTCAGGAAAGCACAGGGAAATTCCGCCTTTTTATCCGGGTAATGCTCCGCAAATTCGTCCTTGTGCAGGAATTTTACGGGGATGTCCCGGCTTTCAACAAATTTTTTCCAGTCATTTTTCATGCCCCCCATCCCGTATGTGATGGCACAGAGTTTGCAGGGATAGGTGGCAGGGGCTACGATCTTGTGGACATAATCCCCAACAGCCTGAAAAACTCCTCTGTCAGCATTGTAAACGAAAATAAGTTTAATTTCTTCCAGTAAGAACTCCCCTTCTCCGGCGTGTTTGAACTTTTATAGCTTTTGAAGCTACCACAGCCTCACAAAAGTTTAAACAATTATATAATAATTCCACAGTATAATTCCATGCAGCGCTGATATACTTTTGGAAACAGTATTTCTGAGCAACTTTACTTTTTCAGGGAAAGGGTATTGGAAATCAGCCATAAATTATGTGAAAAGTTATGTGAAGAATTGTGCGAAGAAAATCATGAAATTCCCTTTCTGACCCTGGATTTCCCGGAAAGGCCGCGAATATTTTCAAGGCTAACAAGCAGGCCTGCCGCAAGGATCAGCATGCAGCCCAGGCAGGTGTTCAGGCAGAAAGGCACTCCCAGGAGGGTATAGTCAAAAAAAATCCCTGAAACGGGCTCTATCAGAGCAAGGATGCTCCCTACCTGTGCCTCTATTCCGGAAAGGCCTTCGGTATACAGGATTTCTCCCAGGCCTCCGGAAATCAGCCCGAATGTGAGCAGCACCCCAAGATTCCCTTTCACGGTCGCTCCGGAAGTCCCTGCGGCAAAGGGTGCCGTTAGCAGGACAATTATCACAAGGGGCCAGAAGGCAAGGGCCATTTCCGAGTATTCGTCTTTCAGGTAGCGGATGTTGAGAATCACGGCAGCATACGAAATTCCGGAGATGACTCCTAAAAGGATCCCCAGGCGGTAATTCTCGTCCCATTCGAGCCAGGGAATGCCGATTTCCGGCTTTACAACCATGATTACCCCGGAAATTGCCAGGAAAAGGGCCAGGTAGCTCCTGGAACTTATTTTTTCTTTCAGGAGCAGGGGGGAGAGCAGGGTTACATAGACCGGGGCGGTGTAATGCAGGAGCACGGCAACTGAGAGGCAGGTGAGCTTGATTGCTGCGAAATAGCAAAAGAAGGTCAGGCCCGTAAAAATACCCTGAAGCAAGAGAAATTTCCTTTTTTCTTTCAGCCTGAGCTCAGAAAGCCTCCCCTTCCACAGAAGGTAAAGCAGAATCGTTACGGCCCCTATCAGCATCTCATAAAAAAGGATGGAGCCTGTGCCCATTCCATCAATGTATTCCAGGAATATTCCTGCCATCCCGTAGATCAGGCAGGCAAGGGCTACTTCAATTTGGGCTTTACCGGCTCCGGGGGTCATAGAAACTTTGGTTAGGAAGTCAGGGCATAAATATATTACTTATATTTTGAATGTGGATTTTAGTAGAATTCGAAAGTTGAACCATACAAAAGTTGAATCATACAAAAGTTGAACCATACAAAAGTTGAACCATACAAAAGTTGAACCATACAAAAGTTGAACCATACAAATCTGGAGGATCATGAAAAAAGCCGTACTTACAATGAGCGTCCTTGATGGAAATTTCGGGGTTTGCAGGCTTGCCGTTGCTTCGAAAATTCCTGAATGGGCCCTTGAAAGTGATTTTTATTCGATAACTAAAACGTCCGATGAACTCTCTATTGTCTGCCCGGAAGCCGCTGTTCCGGGGAATGTCATATGCGATCGGGGCTGGAAAGGACTGAAGGTGGCTGGACCTCTCGATTTCGGGCTGACAGGGATCCTTGCCGGCATCAGTGCCGTCCTGGCCGGAAAGGAGGTCAGCATCTTTGCGGTTTCAACGTATGACACGGACTATATCCTGGTCAGGAAAAAATATCTGGAAACTGCGGTTGAAGCCCTTGAAGGGGCAGGATACATTATTTTGAGCTAATTCCAGGGCAGAACCCGGTTTGGAGTGCGGGGTTCAATGTGTTGGGTCCAATGTGCTATTTCTTGATACGGACCTCAGGGTTTGCCTGCTTGTCAGTGTCGTTATAATCGGGAAATGTTTAGCAAAGTATATAATATCCGGCAGGCAATTCTGAGAACATGGATGACATGATGGAAAAGCTGGTAAATATGTCGTTTTATCCCGTCCTTCTGGTGGGATTAGTGCTCATTTCCGCTCTTTTTGTTCTTATGTTCAGGTTTGCGGAAGCTGAAAATCTTGGCCTAGTGCTGTCGATGGCCCTGTTGATTTCGTTTGTTTCCGTCCTTATTGTAAGATTCATTGTCTATAAAAGGAAGTACGGTGGCTTCTAAGTTCCTTCCCGGATGCATTTCCCCCCTGGTATCTTCCAGGTGTATTCCTGTTTGAGCCGGGTTTCTTTAGCTTATGTGGAAGACCAGGAACATGAATCCTGCGTAAATCAGAATCAGGAAAAGGCCCTCAAACCTTTTGATCTCCCAGCCTGTCCAGATGAAAAGGAGAAGCATGAGGCTTATAAGGAGCATAAAAGGGGTTATGAAATAGACGACCATTTCCGTTATTGGAAGAGGGTAGGCAAGCCCTGCGCAGCCAAGGATCAGAAAGATGTTTGTTATGTTGGAGCCAATGGCATTTCCCAGGGCAATATTTGCAAAACCGCTCCTGGCAGCCGAGACCGTGACCATCAGTTCCGGAAGCGAAGTGCCAACTGCAACCAGGCTCATGCCAATAAGGGTTTCGGGAATTTCCAGGAGCCGGGCAAAGAAGATTGACTGGTCAACAAAATACCTGGCTCCAATAATAATGGCAGCTCCACTTGCAAGCAGCTTAATGAAATCTCTATAAAGGCTTCCATTCCCACAGGTTTTTATTTCAATTTCGGGCTCAATTTCAAGTTCCTGTCCTTTATTTTCAATTTTTGCCCCGGGCCTGGGTTTGGCTTTTTCTTCCTTTTTACAGGTTCTGTTTATCTCTATGCGCCCTTTTATCCCGGTTTCTATTTTTGCTTTCAGGTCAAAGAGATATTCAAATTTGAAAAAATAGTTAAGGAAATCCTTGAAATATATCTCTTCCTCATGTTTCTGCACCTTGTCAAGCAGAAAAAAAACGTAAGCGACATAGAGCAGGAGAAAAATCGAGGCTTCAAGCCTTGAGATCCGGAAATCAAGGGCAAAAATGTAGAACACGGCGGAGGCAAAGAACATAATGTAGCCATCCCTTTTCAGCATCAACTCCTCGGTTTTGACCCTGGAAAGGAGTGCTGCGGTGCCTACGATGAGCCCTACGTTGGCAATGTTTGAGCCTACAACGTTTCCGATCACTATTCCGCTTGCTCCCTGGAAAGATGCGGCAAGGGAGGAGGCAAGTTCGGGCACTGAAGTCCCCACTGAAACGAGGGTTAGCCCTATGACGAACTCCGAAACCCCAAGCTTCTTAGCGATAGAGGAAGAGGCCATTACAAATAGATCGGAACCCTTGACAAGGAGGCCGAGTCCGGCTACCAGAAGGATTACGTTGACTGCGGGCACAGGAAAATAAGTGAATCCGGGTTTATTTAAAAGTATCTTCTTTACAGCAAATATTTTACTGGAGCTATTTTACAGCAAACATTTTACTGGAGCTATTTTACAGCAAACATTTTCAGGAACCATTTTCAGTAATCATTTTCAGGAACCATTTTCAGTAATCATTTTCAGGAACCATTTTCAGTAATTATTTTCAAAACCTATTAATTCAGCAACTATTCTCCTTTCAGCCGATACCCCGTAGCTTGCCGCGGGGTGCGCCAGTGAAACTTTGATTTTTTTCAAGCGGTTTATTTCTCTGCTTCAGGAACGGTTGTGAGTTTAGAGTATTTTACTCCTTTCTGACTCAGAATATTTTCAGTAAGTTCCACTATCTTTTTGCCTTCTCCTTCCATTATGATAACTTCAAAACATGAGTTTGCATCAATGTGGAAACGCACGGTTGAATTTATCAGACCGGTGTACTCGTGCTGGATTTTTGCCAGGGAATTGGAAACCCCCTTCTTTGAGCAGTCATATACGATGGAAATCGTTGCAGCCCTTTTTCCCTGGATTTCTTTCATCCATTCATAGTGCTGGTTGTAAGTCCGGATAGCGTCCCTTATGCCTTCCGAGCGGGAAGAATATCCCCTATCCATTATTATCTTGTCAAAATTATCAAGAAGTTCTCCGGGAAGAGATATCCCTATCCTCATAAGCTGCTTTTCCATAATCCCTACTCCTTAAAGTAATAGAATACCCCTTTCAAGGTACCCTTCTTTTGAGCCCTATTTTTCCTGTTCTGGAATTTTCTGCCCTGAAATTCGGGTGAATGAAAACCCTTAACAAATTTCATTTCAGAACTGAGGCACGGCAGGAAATATAATAGGCCTCCAATTTCCCTCCTAAATATAGTGGTCTGAAGTTATATTTAACATTTTTTTACATCTTAAGTAATATTTTTTATTATTTTAAACCTGATTATTCATAATATATTATATTTTTTAGCAGGGTTCTTTCGGCAGTTTTCCCTCAATGTAAGAAATAAATCATCTCTTTGAGGCTGTGATTCCTTATTTTGGGTTAAACTGGACTTTGCAATTTATACGAATAAATTGGGTGAACTAAAGCTAAAATCATTCTGTTCCCCGGTTATGGTCGTTTGATCTTCAGGTTATGTTAGTCTGGTCCTTCGGCAAAGCTAATAACGGACAAATGCATTAACAGTGTGAAAATCAAGCCATAGCGGAAGTGATCAGGTCACGAAAATCCTGTCATAAGGTTAAAGGCACAGGAAAATAGAATGAGGAAATAGCAGGGTCCGGGCATGTTAACCATCGAAAATCATCTGGAAGTTGAAAACGGGCAGCTCACTCTCGGCGGGATTTCCTCGCCGGGGCGCTATCTTGCGGCTGACTCAACCTTGCTCCTGACAAATGTCAATGCCGTGAAGCCCGCTGCAAAAAAGTTCGTGGGCGCCTCCTGGCTTCGGAAGTTCCGGTGAACAAAGGTTAGGTGGATCTTATCAGGAGACGAGAGGATTATTCCGACCTTCTTGCAAACAAGGTAATTCCCTCCATGATTCTATAAAGCAGGACATGCGCCTGCAGACGGGCAAGGTCCTGCCAGGTGCCTCTACGACTTCCGTCCGGGGTCTACGGAATCCACACAGGATTTTGACGGGATATGCAGGGGATTTGCACTTAATTTGCATGGAACCTGAACAGGATCTACATGGAATTTGCCGGGATTTTGACAGTGTCTAAAATTTTATAACTGAAATAAGGTTTGATAAGCCTCCCGCGAATTCCCAAAAAGCTTATTAAAGGCAGAGTGCTATAGCGTGCGACACGTTTACTTTGAAATTACAGAAATCGGGCTAGTTTCCCGGGATTTTCCTATTTATCATATTTGATGAAAGAGTTTCAATTAAAGAGTTGAAAAATCATGGCAATCGAGAAAGGCAATTTCATAAAATTAAGCTACACAGGAAAGTTTGAAGACGGCAGGGTTTTTGACACAACCGACGAAGAACTTGCAAAGGCGGAAGAAATTTTCAACCCCCGCGGCCTTTACGGCGGAGACGTTGTAATTGTCGGGGCAGGGCACACCATTGAGGGCCTGGACGAAGACCTTGAAGGAAAGGAAGTCGGGTACTCCGGCAGCGTTGATATTCCTCCGGAAAAGGCTTTTGGACCAAGCAACCCCAAGCTCATTGAGACCCTCTCCATCACAAAGTTCGAAGACAGGAAAGCCTATCCTGGCATGAGCGTCGAGATTGACGACAGAAGAGGTGTGGTCACAAGGGTAATCGGGCGCAGGGCTACCGTGGACTTCAACAGTCCCCTGGCAGGCCAGACCGTGACCTACGAGTACACCATTGAGGCAACTCTCGAAGAAGATGTCGAAAAGGTCCAGGGCCTGCTTGCCCTCTACACCGGCCTCCGGGACATGGAAGTCGAAATCGAAGGCGAAATCGCAAAAATCTCCATCCCCACCGGCCTTACCTTCAACCAGCGCTGGCTCATGGCAAAGAACAGGGTGGCAACCGAACTCTTCCAGTACCTGGGCCTTAAGGAAATCCAGCTCATCGAAAAGCTCTCTGCTGAACCCCAGATCTCCGAAGAAGCCATTGCTGAAGCCATAGCCGCAGCAGGGGCCGATTCCGAAGCAGAAGCTCCTGAAGCTGAAGCCGAAGCTGAAGCCGAAGAGCCTGAAGAAGCAGAAAACTAATCTCTGACCTGAACCGTAAAGAATGGGTTAGGAGGCGAAGAGCCTTTCTCTTCGCAAATTTTATATATAATAATCGGATTCTCAGTACATGCTCCCCGGTATTCAATACATCAATGCATCAATGGTGTTTCCGGGAAGTCTTTGAGAATCCCTTCCTTAATGCTGAGATAGCCAAGCGGACTACGGCGCCGGTCTTGAAAACCGGTAGTGCCTCGCACTGCGGGAGTTCGAATCTCCCTCTCAGCGTACTTTCTTAAGTTCAAAGCTCAAAAAATATTTTTTTTATATGACCGTCGTTCATCCCTCATATTTTTTAAGGGGGCCTGGCAAGCTTTTCTTCCGTAATCGTATTTATTCCATATTTTATGAGATTTAGATTTTTAATAATATC
The DNA here is from genome assembly GCF_000970045.1 of Methanosarcina sp. MTP4. NCBI lineage: Archaea > Methanobacteriati > Methanobacteriota > Methanomicrobia > Methanosarcinales > Methanosarcinaceae > Methanosarcina > Methanosarcina sp. MTP4. The sequence continues at coordinate 2,730,605 of NZ_CP009505.1, read as the reverse complement.
CATTGGAACAATTTTTAGAAAGTCCATATAAATTTTTATACAGTGTGGTCCTATGAAGATATGCAAGTTTAGAAAAACTTGGAAAAACAGAAAAACAATAGTACAGTGTGATCCATCCCCTCCCGATTGAGAGGAAACCCTTATCCTCTCAATCCTACATTTTCTATAACCTTTCTGAGTTTTTCTGAAAAACTTTACAAAACTTTACGAAAATTTGTGAATAAAGTTGTGCCGTTCCCTGGTAGACTCAGGCTATGCATCCTTGGAAAAAATATAGAGAACCATTTCCGGGGTCAGTTTGTTTTGCTTTACAACCTTTTCTATCTTCTCGGTGGGTGAGCCTTCCAGTTTTAATCTCCTTATCTCTTCAATAACTGAAGAAGGGATTTCGTAGTATTCGTGAATGTCTTTCCTGTGGCCCCATACATCCCCTTCCATAAGCTGGATTCTCAGCATTTCCAGGAACATTTCGATTGACCTTGAAACCGTCCGACGATAAGAGTTCGGAAGCTGAATCACCTCAATTTTCGGGCAGGCCTCAACCAGCGCAAAGATGTCTATGTTCGAGGGGCGAAACGCCAGGTGAACTACTCTTTCATTAGGATTAAGCGTAAAAATCTCTTCTTTGGAACTAACTACACGTATTTTCATCTAATTCCCCACTTGTAACTTTTTTTCCCATTGTTACAGTTCATTTACTTATAATAAATATTTTTCCCCTAAATATTTCTTATAAAATTCAAAAATAAGAATTCTCCCGAATCCCCGGTGTACAAGCTTTAAAAGCTCTCCTCTCAAAACAGTTTTTTAAGTCCTGGGCATAAAGAGGTCGCCGCAATAGATCAATCCGTTGGATATGTACCCTGCGGAGATCATCCGAGTATAGAATGCAGCCAGGCATAGTCCACATATGTTGAAGCAATGTGTAATTAATAAAAAACAAGAATTAAAGAGAACCAGCTTCATTATTCGGGTTGTGGACAGGAATAGTATTTATGAAACTGGCCCATCTATATATATAAATTACAACTAAATAAAGTTATGCAGTGCCCAGCCAGGCCGGGTAGTCCCCTGAAGAGTCAGAAACATCAACTTATCGAGGTAGATTACCTATGGTTTTATCCGAAATTTCCTGGAGTCTTTTATTTTATCTTTAATACCGTATCTCCTTGCTTTTCGCTTTCCTTGCTTTGCATTTCTTTTGCTCGCCCTGGTTACTTTTCAGGTCCATATAGCATTCTTCACAAAGAACCTGTCCGTTTTCCTGCATACTTTCGTTTTCAGGCACCATGGACCCGCAAACCTGGCATTTGACCGTCTTGTTTGTTTCCATGTTTATATTTTTCTCCATGGTATCACTTTATGTAGAATTTATTTATATAACTCTCATGACGCAAAATTAGTAAACATTTATGATACGAAATCAGAAGATTTTGAGGGATTACCCTGTTCCTCGTGTTTCCTTCAAATGAGAATGCTTTAATTCTTTATATACCCGCAGTTACTACAAAATTAACGTTTTTTTGGGTACTAACTCAAAAAAGAAAAAAAAGAATAAATTTGGTAGTTAATGTAATTTTGGAAAAAATAAATTGGCATTTTCCCCATTTTATGTTTTATTTACCCCTTGTAAGTTTTATTTGCCATTTTTATGTTTTATTTACCCGTTTTAAGTTTTATTTTCCCATTTTATGTTTTTATTCTTCTCCCATCTCTCTCCTGAATTCGAGGTAATCTATTTCAACCTCTTCCAGTTCGTGCTCCATATTTTGTATCCCCCATTTTCTTTTGCTTATCATATGTCCCTATGTTTCCTTGTATATTCATTAAACGTTTTTTTAAGGAAATGACTCCACTTTGGAAAAAGTTGTTACTTTATTTATAGTTTTCCGTTAACCGGCATCTATTCACATTTGATGCGGAGAGTTAACATTCATTACCATTATTTGCCAAATCGTAGCACTTATACAAAGATATTTTTAAATGAAAGGTGTGGCATTTCACATTCCTATGCAGAGAAAGCTTGTGATTAATAATTCAGGACCCGAACTCATTATGGGAGTCAGGAACCTTGCAGGGCTTGAGGCATGTGCCCGGTATGCAGACGCCGTTTATTTTTCAACGGACCGGCTGAGCCTGCGGGCGCGGGCAAGGGAGATCACCCTGGAGAACCTGGGAGCCTTCACTGAAGAAGTCCGGGCAAGGGGGCTTCGGGCTTACCTGGCAGTAAACTCCACCGTAAATGAGGAAAGAATAGGGGAAGCTTCGGAGGTGGTCGAAGCAGCATCCGATGCGGGAGTTGATGCAATTATTGCCTGGGACCCTGCGGTAATCCTCAGGGCAGGAAAAGCGGGGCTTCCGGTCCACATTTCAACCCAGGCTAATGTCACAAACCATGAGACTGCGGAGTTTTACAGGGGCCTTGGGGCAAAGCGGATCGTGCTCTCAAGGGAACTTTCCCTGGAAGAGATCCGGAAGGTCCGGGAGAATTCGGAAGTGGAAATCGAGGCTTTTGTCCACGGCGCCATGTGCATGGCGGTCTCGGGCAGGTGCCACCTTTCGGCTTACATCCTGGGCAAATCCGGGAACTGTGGGGAGTGCACCCAGCCCTGCCGCTGGGAATGGGAACTGCACGGGGAAAACGGGATCGTAGCAGAAAGCCGGGGAAAGTACCTCCTCAGCGCAAAAGACCTCTGCATGATAGGGCACGTCCCGGAATTGGTCGAGGCAGGCATCTCGGCTTTCAAGGTCGAGGGACGGCTCCGGGACCCCGGCTATCTTGAAACGGTTTCCCGCTGCTACAGGGAAGCTATTGCTGCGTACGAAAAGGGCGACTATACCCCTGAAAAGGTTGAAGCCTGGACCCGGGAACTCGCTTCGGTCTACAACAGGGGCTTTTCCACGGGCTTTTACTTCGGGGTCCCCGGGCTGGAAGGCTTTTCCCCTGAAAAAGGCATGAACGCCTCGGAGAATAAGCGCAGGGCAGCGGGAATCGTTACGAACTATTACCCTAAAGCCGGGGCTGCGGCTGTCAGGCTCCTCGAGGAAGGGCTTGCTGTGGGGGATGAAATCCTTATAGAGGGGAGCACAACCTATCTCAGGCAGCAGGTCCGGTCCGTGAAAAAAGAAGGCCTGCTTCTGGACAGGGCTGAAAAGGGGGATGAAGTGGGGCTTTCCGTGGAAGGGAAGGTCCGGGAAAACGACCGAATATATATTATGTGAAAAAAATAATACAACAGTATCTATATATTGGATTCTCCCTTATCACGGTAGCAAATCGCAGGGATAATTCAAAATATCTAACTCGGTTTAGCAATCCATTGCCCGGATGCTTTGTCCTTCCCCGGGCGAACCAACCTTTGATGGATTCAAAATAATATTCTAGGTTTCCGGTTACAGGCCGGAAAATGTAAAGGTGATAATTTGATAAGCGTCAACGAAATGGGATCATACGTCATCGAAGAGATGCTCGACTGGGTCGAAGACATAAAAGCGGAAGTTGTCAAGCTCGAAAACGGCGCCACAATCATTGACTGTGGGGTCAACGCGGAAGGCGGGTATGAGGCAGGCATGTACCTGTCAAGGCTCTGCCTTGCCGACCTTGCCGACCTCAGGTACAGCACCTTCGACCTGAACGGGATCAAGTGGCCTGCCATCCAGGTAGCAAGCGACAACCCTGTCATTGCCTGCATGGCTTCCCAGTACGCAGGCTGGAGAATTTCCGTAGGCGACTACTTCGCAATGGGTTCCGGGCCTGCCCGGGCACTCGGCTTGAAGCCAAAAGAGCTCTACGAGGAAATCGGGTACGAAGATGATTTCGAAGCTGCGGTTCTGGTCCTGGAATCCGACAAACTTCCTGATGAGAAGGTCGTGGAGTACATCGCCAAGCACTGCAGCGTAGACCCCGAAAACGTAATGATCGCCGTTGCCCCCACCGCTTCCATCGCAGGCTCGGTCCAGATCTCTGCCCGTGTGGTAGAAACCGGGATCCACAAGCTCGAATCCATCGGCTTTGACATCAACTGCATTAAGAGTGGGTATGGAACCGCCCCAATCGCCCCGATCGTCGGAAACGATGTACAGTGCATGGGTTCAACCAACGACTGTGTGATCTACTGCGGTGAGACCAACTACACCGTAGAATTCGATGGTGAACTTTCAGAACTCGAGGACTTTGTAAGGAAAGCCCCCTCCACAACCTCCGGTGATTTCGGAAAGCCCTTCTATAAGACCTTCAAGGAAGCAGGCTTCGACTTCTTCAAGGTTGACGCAGGCATGTTTGCCCCTGCCAGGCTTACCGTAAACGATCTCAACAGCACAAAGACCGTTTCCTGCGGCGGGCTTTATCCCGACATCCTGCTCGAGTCCTTCGGGATCAAGCAGCTCTAAGGGCAACTGCCCTTTTTCCTAACTTTTTTCCTTTTTTGTTTTTCTTTTCTGGTCTCTTCGTTTCCTCTTTTTTCCTTTTTTTTGTTTTGCCTGATCTATTTTCTCCTCTTCGTCCCCACTTTTTTTTCTTGCTCATTTCTTTCTCCTTTTTTCTCGAATCAGTCCGGGAAAACGCCGTTAACAGTACTTATTTAAAGACGTTCCCCCAATCCAACTTAGAATTCATAAAAAGTATGCAGATCATTCGTACAATTTCGCGAGTTTTCAGAATTTAAAAAACGGGCGTTTGAATACAAAAACGCACTTCTTAGCTGTACGAATTTTCAAATGCATAAAGTACGAATTTTCAAGTGTATTGCTTATCTTAATGGTTTATTTTAAAGAGGTGTAAAAAATGCAGGTGATAAATACAGGTCAGGGCGTAGGCGGGATCCTGAATGGGTTCAGGGCTCTTGTTGAAGATTCGGAAAAGATAACGTTCGTCGGGACCCCTGGGTTCTGCACCCCCTTTGCCGAACTCATCGGATTCGTGGTCCGGAACAAACAGCTGGCTTTTATCCCGAACCTGGACTTTGAAAGCGCAAAAACACTTTTAATGACCAAGCAGGGCATGCAGTTAGGAGACTCCACTGACCCCTCAGCCGATACCGTGGTCCTCCTTGGCGGGCTTGCCATGCCGAAGATCGGGGTTGAGGCGGAAAAGGCAAACGAGCTGGTCGGGAGAATCCTCAACGGAAAGGAAAACGGGAAGGTCATAGGTGTCTGCTTCCAGTCGATGTTCTCGCAGCAGAAATGGGAAGAAGTAATTGCCTTTGACTACATTATCAACGCTGACCTGGATATTAAGGTCATGGAAGTCTGAAGGATAATGTGAAAAAGAAGCAATCCATGAAAAGAAACAATCTGAAAATATTAAAAGGAATTTCAAATTTTTCCCGCTTAATAATCAGCTTTTCTGATCCCTGGAAGGGAATAGGTATATAATTTACGATAAATATTATATCCTATTCAAACGAATTACAGGTTGATAATTATGGGGAAGAATATCGAAGAAATCAAGACGCTTAAGGGTTTCATGCCCAGAGCCATCAAGTACGCCAGAGACATGAACGAGGACTTTGCCGAAGGTCTCGCAGGTTTTTACAAAGCCATCTGGGCTGATAGGGAAGGCGGACTTTCCCTGAAGAACAAGCACATCCTGGTCTTCACGGTCGCCTGCTCAAACAACAACACGGAGAGTGCGGTCAAGATCCTTTCGAGGCTCAAGAAATTTGAAGCAACAAAAGCCGAAATCATGGATGCCATGATGATGGCAGCCTGGACAGGTGGAATCCAGAACTTTACGGATTTCAGTGCCGTTGTGCTCAAGGAGATGGAAAGGCTGGGTTTTGAATAACCTTCTTTTCTTAATCACTCCTTTTTCCCGTTCCAATTGCTTTTTTTCAGCCTTTTTGGTCTTTTTCAACCTTTTAACATTTTTCTGAATTTTTCTTACGGGAGTATTTACGTGTGACAGCCAGAAAGTTCCAATGTTCAGCGTGGGGATGATCGGCTCCCAGATCCATGAAAAACCTGCAGCAGCGGTACGGCAGGGCATGTTGTTACAAAGAAGAACATAATCCGGAGAAAACGAGGTTAACATTCCTTTTTTCCCCTTGAAATTCCCTGTTTCAATTAGTAAATAAGTCCTTTTAATAATCCTTTATTTCTTTTAGAGTTTATTATACTTTGAATAAATCATTCCGTATTTTATTCTGGCATATGACTATTTTAAAATCATTTAATACATTTTTTTTGATTTAAGGATTTTTTAGTTTTTTATTATTTATTTTAAGAATATTTCTGACTTTTTAATTGAATTTTAGCCAGGAAAAGCCTTTTTTGATTTTAAATAATAATTGATAAGTCTTTCTTTTAAGATTCCAGTGAATTTCCTGAATATCACCCCATTTTTAGATTCTGCCTTTTTATTTAATTAGCGTTTTTTCCGGAATGCTTATGAACGCATATAATGTTCCCTTTCTCATAGAAAAAATAAACAATTTTAAGAGGGATTTCTACGGAGCAGCAGAAAACAGGTGTAATCTTTCGCGAGGTCCAGAACCTGCACAACAATATCTTCTGGATTTTTGTCCTTTATCCTGCCTTTCTCCTCTGGTATATCCAGGTTCAGCGCTATGTCTTAGTAAAACCTTCCGGTGTCCAGAACGTCCCCGACCTTTACCTTAACATTCTCTGGTTTGTCTTCGGGGTGTTTTTTCCCTTTATGTTATACTACACAAAGCACATTACAGAAGTCAGGATGGATGGAATATACATCCGTTTTGTTCCCCTTAACTTCTCCTTTAAAAAAATCCCCTATTATATCGTGGAGGAATGTAAAATCCAGGCTTATGAGTCCTTCAAAGGAGGAGAAGCCGATAAATCAAAAACTCCTCAGCAGAAGGTCAGTCCGGTCGTAATTCTGAAGCTGATTTCCGGGGAAAAAATGCTGATCAGTTCCAGAAAACCCGATGAACTCTGCAGGGCAATCCAGCAGGCTGCGGCTCAGTACTGAAAAAGATGCAGTACTGAAAAATGGTCATTGTAATTTTTCCGGGTTAATGAGAAGAACAGGGGATGTGCCCGGGTATGCGAAGGCTGATAAACAGAATTATATCTTTCCCCGCTCAATATTGAAAAGGGGCATTTGGCTTTATTTAATAAATAGCCCGGAAGAAGGGGGTAAAAAATAACCGGGGAAAATAATTTTTCAGCGCAGGGTACGGAAGCCCTTTATAGGGAGCATGCGGGAAAACTGGTAATTGAGCTTGAACTCCATAAACTGCTGGAGCTTTACGATCCCTTTGATCCTGCTCCGTTGCACGAAAGGGAGCTTGATGCCGGTGCAGATGAATACATTTACAATGCAGTGGAGGAATTCCCTCTGAAAAAACCCCTTGAAATAATGATCTATTTTCCTCCTTCCGAAATCAGCGAGGAAGTCCAGCTTGCAATTAAAAAAGCGATCAAAAACCACTTTGCTTACAAAAAGACTCTCAATGAAATTGATCTGAAAAGGCTTCTCAAGCGGGGGAGAAGAAACCTGTTCATTGCCCTCTTCTTCCTTTTCCTCTGTCTGGTTTTAATCCGGTTGCTTTCCGCTTTTGAAGAAAGCCTGTTAAATACCCTGGTTTCCGAGGGTCTCCTTATCATAGGCTGGGTTGCCATGTGGGAGCCAGTGCATATTTTCCTCTACGGCTGGTGGCCGATTGTGCACAGGCGAAGAATTTACGATAAAATAATCGACATGAACGTGTATGTCAGGACAGGTTCCCCGGTAGGACCCAGGGGCATAAGGTACAGGTTCAGCCCTGGAGAGTAAGCCCGGGATAGGTGAGTTCTCTTTCCCGTTAAGATATCCAATTCTCACCCAAATATGAGAATCCAATATGAACTGTCAGGTCGTCCTAATTTATTCGGTTTATATCATTGAATAAAAAATAACTTTTTGGTCTAAGTTTTTGATTATGGTCCCAAACAACCGGAACTTGTCGTCTCACGTCGTTCTTGTTTCCGGAAGCCGAAGGATTCCGGCCTTTCCAGAATAAAAATGAAGAAAATTAAAAGTAGCCTGAAAAAATGGCAATATTAGAAATAAAACAAAAGTAAATACAATCTGTAAATAATCTATCCAATGTCTTTTTTATTCGGTTATTTTGTTTCTTTTTGGCGAGGGCCGCCAGGCAAGCTGGCGGAGGCACCCTTTAATATCTAATTTATGAAAAACGGTTTAACGGGTCCAAATGAAATATTTCCCTTCCAAGCAATGAATGAGCACCAAAATTCACTTAAGCTTCATATATCCTGGCATCCACGACCACATGCAGCACTCCTGGAGAGTATTTTTTTATCCTCCTGAGCCCCAGTATCTCCACTTTTTTCCCCAGGGTTTCGGTGGCTTCCCTGATCCTCGCTTCAGGCCTTTCTTCCGCAAGCTTTTCGGGTACTGTTTCGTGGTAATGCAAAATCCCCCCGCTTTTCTTGAGAGCATTTATTGCCGGGAGCAGGTAGTGGTGTGTTGTTCTCACATAGCCCATGAGAACCCTGTCGGCTTCTCCCCCGGGAGCGACCTCGGCGCAGTCCCCCCTGAGGGGAAAGATGATGTCTTCGACGTGGTTCAACCTTATGTTTTCTTTAAGGTAGGAAAAGGACTCGGGGTTTATTTCAATCGAGTAGATTTTTTCCGGCCGCGTATGGACTGCCATGGGAATTGAAAAGTAGCCTATTCCCGCAAACATGTCCACTACAACTTCTCCCTGCCCGAGTTTGCTCATCCGCTTTCTCTCGTCCAGGTTGCCTTTGGAGTACATCACTTTCGTTACGTCCTGCTTGAAGAGGCAGCCGTGTTCCTTGTGGATGGTTTCCGTGGAGGTTCCGAGGAGAAGTTCCCTTTTCGGCTGGCGGAACTGCCCTTCGATTCCCATGTCCCTGACTACGCTTTTGCATTTCGGGTACATGGTAAGGAGGGCTTTTGCAATAGGATTTTTTTTGCCTTCAAGGATTTCGGGGATGCTGACGATGATAATGTCTCCGAGGACATGCCAGCTGGAGGGGACATGTTCAAGCTCTGTTTCGCTTAAGGTGTCTGCGAGGTATTCTTTCAGGGATGCAGGCTTTTTCAGGAATTCGGGGTTTTTCTGGTTGATGATGGAAAAGTCCCTAATCCTGTCGCCTGCGGCTTCCGTTATCGGGATTTCCAGGAAAGTTCCTTCTTCTGTCCGGACTTTCCGGATTTTTCGGGTTTGGTCGAGAAGCCCTGAGGCTAAAACCTTCAGGCGGGTTTCTTCTCCCTTTTCGACCGGAACACGGATGGCTCTGTACATAGGAATGAATAGGATATCAGGCATCTGATTAATGTTTTTTGTTAGCATATTATTCTTCAAATTATTTACATAAGAATACATATATAATTGTGAATCTATATCTCTCCTATATTTCCATAAAACTTCTGGCTGGAGGACTATTCGGGAGCGAGCGATGGGGCGATGACAACTTCCGCAGTCAGTGGGAACTCTAGATTTCAGGTTGAGTTTCTTTATTTTTTGCTTTTTTCTTATTCTATTCACCGGGGGGGTTTGGTCAAATAATCATATGCGAATGTGGTGAACTGGTGGGAAGGGAAACATTTAAAGATTATATTAAAACTTCGGCAAATCCTTCCACCAGAACTATCGGTCACGGGACTTGTGGGGTTATCTTCAACTTTGTTGATGAAAAAAAGCCAAAGAAATATTCTTCCAGAAAAGAGCTGAAAATTCTGGCGGCGAGGTTTGCGGAAAAAAATCTGCCTCCTGAAAATGTAGCTAAGTTTCTGCTTGAGGTGGATCGGCTCAAGTCGAGGGGCAACCTCCCGGATTCTGAAATCCTAATAAAGGCTTACCGGGAAGTTCTGGAAATAAATGCCGGAAGCCTGGCTAATAAGGATGTAGGGGTTTCTGATGTGAGATCAAAATAAAAGCTGAAGGCAGATTCTCCGAGGCCCGTGGATGAGTTCATGGGGCTCTATGTCTCGGAAAATGAAATAAACATCCTCCAGAGAAGTTAGGAATTCGGGAGCAGAACGAATATCTCATCCGGAGCCGGATTAGAGGAAATTGGGGCAATAGGTAAAAAATTAAGGAAAAAAAGAAAGAAAGCCTGATAACTGGCAGGGAACTGAGGCTCCATACTCTCACAACTTAAGGGTATACTTTTCCTTCACATTTCCCCTGGTTAAAAATCATCTTATCGCTCTTGAAGGGTCTGAAATAGGTAAAGAGCCAGGAGAGATAAGATCTCTTATATCCAGCCGTATCAGGGTTGATGAAAAGATAATAAATTTTTTACTGGGATAGGACTCATGTATTTGAACCGAAAAACGGTAGGATTTAATGTTTACTGTACTCTATTTTTACTTCGAGTGTGTATAGTCCGAAGGGAGAAAGTGATGCCTTAAGGTCAATGTGTACCTGAATTTCAGAGAATTTATGATCTGAATTTGAAATTAATGTTGCTCATTATCCAATTGGGGAAATGGTTTGAATTTTAAGACAGCCTCTAAATATTCCATTAAATATTGAACGGAGAAAATGTGGTGATAGAGTTGAAAGAACATTTGTTCAGGTGGAACGAATACCTCATGCAACACAAACCAACGTCATCAGACTTCACCCCTACTCATGAAAAACCTTTGGTATGTCACCTCCATGGCTGCTATGAAATACCAGCGTCACTGGTTCTAACAGAGGATGTTTCTGAGGCCCAAAAAGAAAAAGCTCAGAAATATCCGGATCGCTATTTTGCGGATCTTTATATCCAGGTATACTGGCAAGATTGCCGCGAATTTGCCGCAGAATTGAGAACGCGATGGGAGGCTTTCAATGGTGGTACCTGAATTCCAGGCTTACGTGGGCCCTCGACCTTTTGAACAGGAAGATAAACCCATTTTTTTCGGAAGAGACCGTGAAGCTCGCGATCTCCTTTCCCTGGTCATTGCACATAATCTGGTCCTCGTCTATGCCCAGTCGGGTGCAGGTAAGACTTCACTTATCAATGCAGGGCTTATTCCTCTCCTTGAGGAAAACCAGTTTGAAGTTTTCCCGGTGGCGCGAGTTAAAGGCACAATTTTTGAAAATATAGGAACTGACGAGATTTCGAACATATATGTCTTTAATACTCTCACAAGCTGGGCTGAAGGTGCGTATGATGTTGAGCTCCTGGCTAAAATGAAATTTGTTGATTTTTTAAATGGACAGGGGCGTATGCAGGATAAAGATGGTATGCCTTTACCCCGCGTAATCATCTTCGATCAGTTCGAGGAAATCTTCTCTTCATATCAGGGCAGGTGGAAAGATAGGGAGGTTTTCTTTGATCAGGTAAGTGCTGCTTTGAAAGCAGATCCCCTTCTAAGGGTTGTTTTTGTCATGCGGGAGGATTTCATAGCTCGGCTAGACCCTTATGCATATCTTCTGCCCGAAAGGTTGCGGACGCGTTTTCGCATGGAGCGTCTGCGCAGTGAGGCTGCCCAGCTGGCAATCAAAGAGCCTTTGAAAGACACTGGCCGCTTTTTTGCAGAAGGCGTGGCAGAAAAGCTTGTCGATGATTTGCTGAAGATTCGAGTTGAGACAATCCCGGGGGAGACCGCTGAGGTCACAGGAGAATACATAGAGGCCGTGCAACTTCAGGTAGTATGCCAGAACCTCTGGCGGGAGTTACCGCCGGATGAAAGGGAAATAACGTTTCAGCACCTGAAAACCTATGGCAATGTAAAACAGGAACTTTACAGATTTTACGAAGAGGCTATAAGGGCAGCTGCAGCGAAGGCAGGCATTGACGAGGAGGGGCTACGCACATTATGCGGTGAAGTGCTGATAACGGCGATGGAGACTCGAGGGATGGTGTACCGCGCTCCGGAGTCCACTTTAGGTGTTCCCAATACAGCCATTGATGTGCTTGAAAGCATGCACCTTATCAGAGCAGAGTGGCGGGCAGGTGCGCGCTGGTATGAACTGACACACGACAGGTTTATCGAACCTATACTATCTTCTAACAAGGTTTTTAATGATGAACTGGCAGAGAAAAAAAGGGAAGAGAAGGAACGAGCAGAGAAAGAGCGGCTGGAGAGAGAATGGGCTGAAAAAGAACGGGTGGCAGAGAAAAAGCGGGCTGAAAAAGAAAGGATACTGCGCCGCAAAATTAAAAGAATTGGAGTCTATTCCCTTATTTTTCTTCTTCTAGCTGGATTTGCAGCCTTTCAATGGATTAACTCCGAAGAACAGGCAAAAATAGCTAATGAAGAGAAACAGCATGCTGAAGAACAGACAAAAATAGCCGAGATGCAGAAACAGCGTGCTGAAGAACAGACAATAATAGCTAATGAGGAGAAACAGCGTGCTGATGAACAGACAATAATAGCTAATGAGGAGAAACAGCATGCTGAAGAACAGGCAAAAATAGCTGAAGAACAAGCAAAAATAGCTGAGGAGGAGAAACAGCTTGCTGAAGAACAGAGAAAAAAAGCCAGTAGTGCGAAACGGCGTGCTAAAGAAAAGGAGAGAGAAGCTTTTGCTTTAAGTTTAAATACACCAGCCATTAAGTTCCTAAAATTTTATGATACTCGAGATATAGGTATTCTTATTGCTATCGAATCATTTCGAATTAGTAGAACATCGGAGGCTGAACAGTTAATACGTTACGGGCTATCATTCATACCTCATAAAGTTGTTGTTCTGAACCATAATGGTTCGATAAATAATGTTGTCTTCAGTCCTGATGGAAGATATATCGCAACTGCGAGTGCTGACAACACATCACGCGTATGGGATGCAGCTACAGGTACAATTTCTGTTCTGAACCATAATGGTTCGATAAATAATGTTGTCTTCAGTCCAGATGAAAGATATATCGCAACTGCGAGTGCTGACAACACATCACGCGTATGGGATGCAGCTACAGGTAAATCAGTTTCTGTTCTGAACCATACTAGTTCGGTGAATAATGTCGTATTAAGTCCTGATGGAAAATACGTAGCTACAATAAATTCGGACTTGAAAGCAAGTTTATGGAACGCATTCACAGGTGAAGGAACTGATGTTCCGAACCATTATAATTATGTTTATAATGCTGTATTCAGTCCTGATGGAAAATACGTCATGTGGGCTACAGTGAGTTTGGACCCAATGGGTCTGGACCCGAAGAGTTTGGACTGGAAAGCAAGTTTATGGGACGCATCTACAGGGGAAGAAACTGCTGTTCTGAATCATACTGATCTGGTGTATAATGCTGTCTTCAGTCCTGATGGAAAATACGTAGCTACAATGAGTTGCCCAATGAGCTTGGAAGCAATGAATTTGGACACAACGAATTTGGACTACACAAGTTTGAACTGCACAGCACGTTTGTGGAACGCATCTACAGGGGAAGAAATTGCTGTTCTGTACCATAATGGTTCGATAAATAATGCTGTATTCAGTCCTGATGGAAAATATATTGCAACGGTGAGTAATGGCTACACAGCAAAGGTATGGGATGTATCTACAGGCAATGAAAATTTCACTCTGAACCATAATGGTTGGGTAAATGATGTTGTCTTCAGTCCTGATGGAAAATATATTGCTACGGCGAGTGCAGATAACACAGCACGCGTATGGAATGTATCTACAGGTGAAGAAATTCTTCCTCCTTTGGAACACAATGGTTGGGTAAATGATGTTGTTTTCAGTCCTGATGGAAATTATATTGCTACGGCGAGTGATGACTCCACAGCACGCATATGGGATGCAGATACAGGTAAAGTAATTTATATTCTATATCATAATGATTTGGTAAATAATGTTGTTTTCAGTCCTGATGGAAAATATGTCGCTACGGCAAGTGCTGACAATACATCACGCATTGTATCTACAGACACTTCTACTCTCAACCATAATGATTGGGTAAATGATGTTGTCTTCAGTCCTGATGGAAAATATGTCGCTACGGCGAGTGCTGACAACACATCACGCATATGGAATGTATCTACAGGTAAATCAGTTCTTGTTCTCGACCATTATGGTTGTGTAAATGATGTTAATTTTAGTTCTGATGGAAAATATGTCGCTACGGCAAGTGCTGACAACACAGCATGTGTATGGAACGTATCTACAGGTGAAGAAATTTCTGTTCTGAACCATACTAGTCCAGTGTATAAAACGGTATTCAGTCCTGACGGAAGATATATCGCAACGGCAAGTGAGGATAATACTGCTGGTGTATGGGATGCAGCTACAGGTAAACTAGTTTCTGTTCTGGACAATAGCCTTGGGGTGTATGATATTGTCTTCAGTCCTGATGGAAAATATGTTGCTACAGCGAGTTGGGGATATGTTGACAATACAGCACGCGTATGGAATGCATCTACAGGTAAAGAAACTGCTGTTCTGAATAATCATAATAGTTGTGTAAATAATGTTGTCTTCAGTCCTTGTGGAAAATACATCGCTACAGCTAGTGATGACTCCACAGCACGCATATGGAACGCATCTACAGGTGAAGAAACTGCTGTTCTGAACCACACTAGTCCGGTGTATAAAGCTGTATTCAGTCCTGATGGAAAATATGTCGCTACAGCGAGTCGTAACTATACAGCATGCTTATGGAATGCAGATACAGGTAAAGAAATTTGTGACCCTCTGGAACATTATGGTTCGGTAATTGATGTTGTCTTCAGTCCTGATGGAAAATGTGTCGCTACAGCGAGTCTTGACTATACAGCATGCGTATGGAATGTATCTACAGGTGAACAAATTTCTGTTCTGGAACATAATTGTAATATAGTAAATGATGTTGTCTTCAGTCCTGATGGAAAATATATCGCAACGACAAATGATTACACCGCAAGATTGTGGAGAATATGTGATACAGAGGAGCTTATAAACGAATCCAGCAGTCGTTTAACTCGGAACATACCGGAAGATATATGGTGTAAGTGTATGGGTGATGAGTCTTATCGCGAGACATTTCCAAATTTGCCATAATAAAAACTAACAGGGACAAAAATTCTCGGGCTCTTCGCTGTTTCGAGTGGGTAGCTTTCATTAATCCCCTAAATGTTAAAGTACATCTCTAAAATTTACAAACATTTGCTATTGAAAAATAACATTCAGGCTTGATGTTTCTCTTTTAGTCCTTGTTACTTTCTAACTAAGCAATTATTTTCAATCCATTCAAAACAACTATTCTTTTTATCTGTAATTCTGACGTCTTTTTCTTATCAATTCAATAACCATTCTCTCTATATTAATAAGTATATTTTAATTATTCAATAAAAATGCCACTTATGTAATAAACATTCCAAGTTTTGATTTTCTATGACACGCCTTGTAAAATTTACTCTGGAAGACGGCAGCACTGTATTAATAGAAGCAGAAGAGACTGAAGAGGAAGGGGAAACGGTTCGTGTTTCACGTCCATCTGCACCTCATGAGATTGTGGATATCACAAATCAGACATTTGAAGAATCGCTTGGTATTATTGTAAAGCCGGTTGCAAATACTATACTTGATAGGCTAAAAGACCTCAGTAAGAAACCGGAAGAAGTTCGAGTTTCTTTTGGCATTTCAATGGATTTAAAAGCCGGTATGTTTATAGCAGCGGGTACGGGTGCTAACTTTAATGTGACTTTGACCTGGAAGAGTTGAAAAAGGGAAGAATTGAAAACGTTTCCATTCCGTGCCCTGATTTTTAATCTGCTTCTAAAATAATGGACCGGTTCAACGAGTGGGGAGAATAAAAACTGGAAAAATTGAGAAGAAAATTTAACTTTGTGGAGGGTGTTAGTAATGCCAAAGATGCTGGGAGAGAAGGATTGGGACCTTCTTCTTCGGAGAATCAAGAATGGGAAGTGTACTCCTTTTCTTGGATCTGGGACATGTTCTGAAAATATTTCTGTTAGTTCCCAGATTGCAAATGAATGGGCAGAAGAGTACGACTACCCAATGGAAGACTCGGATGACTTGACACGGGTGGCTCAGTTTGTGGCTGTGACTGAAGAAGACGAGATGTTTCCAAGGGATGAAATTTGTAATGAAATCACTAAACTGTCAGAAGAAGTCACACCAACATACTTCGAAACTCCTGATGAAATTCACGGAGTGCTGGCCGATCTCCCACTGCCAGTTTATATTACCACAACTTACGATGACCTTATGGTGCGGGCTCTTAAAAGCCGTAACAAAGAACCAATCCAGGAAATATGTCGGTGGAATGAATACCTCGTGCAACGCAAACCGACGTCATCAGACTTCGACCCCACTCCTGAAAAACCTTTAGTATTTCATCTTCACGGCTACTATAAAAAACCAGAGTCGCTGGTTTTAACAGAGGACGACTATCTGGACTTCCTTGTTGCCATTTCAATGGAACAAAACCTGCTTCCTCCGCGTATTCAGGAGGCATTTACAGGCACATCTCTTCTTCTTCTAGGCTACAAGATAACTGATTGGGATTTCCGTGTTCTTTCCCGGATTCTTGCCGGATACTTAGGAAGAAGTATTGGTAGAAAGCACATATCCGTGCAGCTTGTGCCAGGGAATGTTCCTGATACTCAAAGAGAAAATGTTCAGAAATATCTGGATCGTTATTTTGAAAATCTTCGTATCCAGGTATACTGGCACGATTGCCACGAATTTGCCGCAGAATTGAAAACAAGATGGGAGGCTTTCAATCGTGCTACCATAAAAAAAGAGGCCGATACGGCAAATATTGACCGGCTTAAAAAGGAGTATAAGCGACCAGGTCAGGCAAAAGAAGAAGCCGATAAGGTTTCGATACTCTTCTTAGCAGCCGATCCCACTGATGCATCTCGCCTGCGGCTTGGTGAAGAATTTCGTGAGATCAAAGAAAAACTGAAATTGGCCAGACTTCGGGATAACTTTATGTTAGAATTGCCACAGTTGTCGGTTCGCCCATCAGATATATCCCAGGCTTTGCTCGATGCACGGCCTCAAATAGTCCATTTTTCCGGTCATGGCACACCTACCGGTGCGTTGTGCTTTGAGGATCTGGCAGGGAAAACCCACCCAATCGAGCCTGATGCGTTGGCTGCATTGTTTGAACAATTTAGCGGTCAGGTGAATTGTGTAATATTGAACGCTTGTTACGCAGAGATTCAGGCAAAAGCCATCGCTAAACACATCAAATATGTCATTGGCATGAACCAGGCAATCGGCGATGAAGCTGCTATCGCCTTCGCTATTGGTTTTTACCAGGCATTAGGAGGAGGGCGTAGCATTGAAGATGCATATAGATTTGGGTGTGTACAAATCCAACTACATGGTATTCCAGGGCATCTAACGCCGGTTTTAATCTATCAACGATAAAGTTTATGTCACGGCTAGAAAAGTAAGTGAAAAATTCAAGGAAAAAATGAAAATTGTCTTTGATGAGTATTTGAGGAAATGGAATTATAGAGCAATTCCATAAGTGAAAGCTTGAAGTTGTATTTCAATTATTCCTAAAACATTCGATATTCGATGATGAATTTCAAAATTCTTTTTATAGCACCCCGCAGGTCATAATTGAAACCTCTTTTTGATTACTACAGGTTATTTGTTTTCCCATTCCCTGTGATCTAAAATTATTGTAAAGCTTCAGGAGGTACTATCTTGAGTAAACTACGCATAGCAACCTTTAACCTGGAAAACCTTGACGATAAGCCCGTCCAGAAGCCGACACTGGAAGAACGCATTTCCGTAATTCGCACGCAACTGCTCCGGCTCAATGCCGACATCCTCTGCCTTCAGGAGGTCAACGGGCAGGAAGAGGCAGGGCACCCTCGCCGACTGCTGGCTCTGGACTCCCTTCTCCGGGATACCCCATATGCAGGTTTCCACAGGGTATCTACTATGACCGGAGATGGGGCAGAGGTCTGTGATGAACGCAATCTTGTAATCTTAAGCCGCTATGAGATTCAGGAGCACCACCAGTACAGGCACTATTATGCTCCTGCCCCGCATTACAGGATAGTAACAGCGGAGACGACCGGAGGGGAAGAACAAAAAGCCAAAAAAGTAAGCTGGGAGAGGCCGATCCTTCATGCCCGGGTCAGCTTTGGGGACCGGACACTTGACGTCATCAACCTCCATTTAAAGTCAAGGTTACCCACGGACATAGAGGGCCAGAAGCTGGACCGGTTCACCTGGAAGACTGCCTCCGGCTGGGCCGAGGGCTTCTTCCTTTCTTCCGTGAAAAGAGTCGGGCAGGCCCTGGAAACCCGGATGCTGATTGATTAGCTATTCGATGAAGACGAAGCCGCCTGGATCGTAGTTTGCGGGGACTTCAATGCGGACTTCGATGAGGTGCCTGTGGAAGCCCCGGGGGCAGGTAGAAAATACTGGCAACGGTGGGCTGGCAAAGCGTGTCATGCTGCCATGTGAAATGAGCATCTCCGAATCCGCCCGTTTTTCGCTTTACCACCGGGGAAGGGGGAGGATGCTTGACCACCTGCTGGTGTCGAGAAGCATGCTGGCGCACTATAAGGGTTCTGAGGTGCATAATGAGCTGCTGCACGACGAATCGATCGCTTTTGCGACAGAAAAGAAGTTTCCGGAATCTGACCATGCGCCGGTGATTGCGGAATTCGAACTGTCTGATTTCGGTTAATTAAGCTCCCCGGAAGATTTTGCATATCTTGTTTGGATGATCCTTTGCCTGAGAGTCTGGAACCGGATTGAGGGATGAAGTTTGTCAATAGGAATCTTGTCAATAAGAAGTTTGTCAATGGTTTTTTAATCCCGATTATATTTTTTCTCAGGCTTCAGTGTTTTTTTGAAACCTTGACTCCGTATCAAATAAGGAATACCATTTTCGAATGGCCTGTCTTCTGCTTTTCTTTTTACCTTTTACATTTCAAAATTATATTCGTAATCTATTTTTCATTTTCTGTAATTTATTCAGTTACCTTGCTCCGAATTTATTTTTCTGCTACACTAAATACTGGTTATTTTCATATTGCCAATATAAAAATTCATAAAAATCATTCGTTTCGTGTTTTGTATGGGACGTGATGGAATCCTATTCATATCCCTCTAATCCAGAGGCCATTATTGACCATATAGAGTGTCTTGAGATCGAATTGAATGAGGTTAAGGAAGAAGTGAGGTGTCTAAAGGCTAGTTACTGATGGTTTGCGGGGGGTAGTCACTGAAAACCACAAGCATAAGAATCTCAACATTTACAAACACTGGATTGTGCTCGGTTTTCAATATTAATTAATAACTCATTCAAAAGGTCCAATTCCTTCCTATAATAAATTATAATTTCATAATGTGGGGGTTATACTTTGACGGAGATAGAGGCTTCTTTGGATAATTATTGCCGCAGTTACGAAACGGTGGTTAAGGACATCCTCGAAGGCATGGATGAGGGTTTCAACGAGGGGCTCAGGGAAGGGATAAAGAAGGGATTCGTAGCCGGTGTCAGTGAGTCCAGGACTGCGGGATTCGATAATCTCGATGTGAAATGCCTGGAGAGGATTCTGGAAAATGCCTGCGAGATCGCTTCAGACGAGGCTGTCTGCATCGCGATTAAGCAGACCGTCAGTAACGAATACAGGGCGAAGATTGGCCCTTCTTTTAAGCAGAAAATGGAGAAGGCATGTAATAAGGCAGTCGAGGAAATAAGGGATGCTGATATCGAGCTGGATAAAAGGTCTGCCTCTGAGTTAAAAGGCTGTGTCGACGCTTCGGCTAAAACGATTAAAGTGTGTGTTGGGGATGCCTGTGGAAGTATGAGAAAAAATTTCCCTACCGACGTGGTATTTAGAAGCTTTTTCGACTGCCTGCAGGATGAGTTCAACAAGGACCTGAATAAGAATCTAAAAGTGTGTGAGGAAAGGATCTGCAAAGAGATTGATTGTAAACTCGATAACAAAAGGGTTGATCATGAGTGACATTAAACCGGATGTAAAGGTTAGTGTAAAAGTTTTCACCCAGACTGCTGTCAGCAATGTAGTCAGGGAGTCAACCAAGAAACTGATGAAAAGCCTAACAGAAAGCCAGAAAAAGATATTCGAAGCCAAGATTAAAAATATGTCAGATGATCAGCTGGAACAATATTTTGAGAACGATCCTTACTTTAAAAATGCACTGGAAAATACTATAAAGTCGGTTAATGATACCCCACAGGAAAATGTTTCTGAGTCCTGGACGGAGAATTTACAGTCGGTTTATGAGGCTACTTATAGTAAGGACTTGACAAAGATCTTATTCTGGCCAGCTCCTAGAGTGATCCTGGCGGTCGTAGTTTGTATAGCACTATTGGCCATGGTCGGCTTTTCCATGGTAAGTTATGATGTAAACCCCGATCCAGTCAGCCCGATCTCCCCTGGAAAAAGTATAGATTCAAATATTGATTCAATAACATTTCTTGATGCAATAACCGTTCTCGAACAAAGAAAAATAATAACAGTTCCCAAACAAGGAAAAATAATATCAATTCCCGAACAAACAGAAATACCTGTCGCAAATTTCAGTATCAATGTCACCGATGGTTATGTTCCCTTTCCTGTACAGTTTACAGATCTATCTGAAAATGCAACAGGATGGAATTGGGACTTTGGAGACGGAACGAATACAACCTGGAAGAATACAACCTGGAAGAATACAACCTGGAAGAATACAACGCATACTTACTCTACAGCAGGAAACTATACCGTTAACCTGACAGTATCCAATGCAAACGGTACAGATTCAAAACTTGCCAACATAACCGTTCAGAAACCGCCTCCGCCTCCGCCTCCTTCCGTCCTTCCTGTTGCAAATTTCATCAGCAATGTCACGCAGGGTAATCCTCTTTCTGTGCAGTTTACAGACCTATCTGAAAATGCAACAGAATGGAACTGGGACTTTGGAGACAAAGCGAATTCACCCGAGCAGAATCCAACGCACACTTACTCTACAGCAGGAAACTATAACGTTACGCTAACTGTAACCAATGGAATATATACAGATTCAAAGAATGCCACAATAACCGTTTCGAAACCTCCTCTGCGTCCTCCGCGTCCTCCGCGTCCTCCGCGTCCTTCCGTCCTTCCTGTTGCAAATTTCATCAGCAATGTCACGCAGGGTAATCCTCTTTCTGTGCAGTTTACAGACCTATCTGAAAATGTAAAAGAATGGAACTGGGACTTTGGAGACAAAGCGAATTCACCCGAGCAGAATCCAACGCACACTTACTCTACAGCAGGAAGCTATAACGTTACGCTAACTGTAACCAATGGAATATATACAGATTCAAAGAATGCCACAATAACCGTTTCGAAACCTCCTCCGCCTCCTTCCGTCCTTCCTGTTTCGAACTTCAGCAGCAATGTCACACAGGGTTATACTCCCCTTTCTGTACAGTTTACAGACCTCTCTGAAAATGCAACAGAATGGAACTGGGACTTTGGAGACAATGCTCCTTCAACCGAGCAGAATCCAATGCATACCTACTCTACAGCAGGAATCTATAACGTTAACCTGACAGCAATCAATAAAAACGGTACAAATTCAACACATGCCACAATAACCGTTCAGAAATTTCCCGACACTTCCGACCCCGACAAGCCATATGCCTTATATATCACTAACTCTGAAAGCAACAACGTCTCTGTAATTAACACCTCCACAAACAATGTTACAGCCACTGTGCCTGTAGGAAACTGTCCCTGGGGAGTTGCAGTCGCACCGGACGGAAAAAAAGTATATGTAGTGAACCACCGGGGCGATAACGTCTCCGTAATTGACACAGCTACAAACAAGGTTATAGCCACGGTGCCTGTCGGCAGCTATCCCTGGGGAGTTGCAATCAGCCAGGCAGGAACAATTGTGTATGTGGCAAACTCTGAAAGCAACAACGTCTCTGTAATTGATACAGCTACAAATAAGGTTATAGCCACGGTGCCTGTCGGCAGCTATCCCTGGGGAGTTGCAGTCAACCAGGCAGGAACAAAGGTATATGTGGCGAACCACCGGAGCGATAACGTCTCTGTAATTGATACAGCCACAAACACTGTTACATCCACGGTGCCTGTCGGCAGCTGTCCTGAGGGAGTTGCAGTCACGCCGGATGGAAAAGAGGTATATGTGGCGAACTCTGAAAGCAACAACGTCTCTGTAATTGATACAGCCACAAGCACTGTTACAGATAATGTGCCTGTTGGAAGCCGTCCCAGGGGGGTTGCAGTCACGCCGGATGGAAAAGAGGTATATGTGGCGAACTATGGCAGCAACAACGTCTCTGTAATTGACACAGCTACAAACACTGTTACAGCCAGGGTGCCTGTCGGCAGCTGTCCTAAAGGAGTTGCAGTCACGCCGGATGGAAAAATGGTATACGTGGCGAACTATAAAAGCAAAAATATCTCTGTAATTGATACAGAAAACAACACTGTAATAGATAATGTTCCTTTAGAAAGCAATCCTATTGCCTTCGGGCAGTTCATAGGCCCACTCCAGTACTGAACGTACTCCCTGTTGCAAATTTCAGTGGCAATGTGACAGGTGGGTCCGTTTTCCTTTCTTACCCTCTTTTTCATTAAATCTAAGTATCTCTTCTGGATCTTTTCTCGGTTTTCAGAACACTCAATTTTTTATTTGTTTTTTGGGCGGTTTTCTGCTTTCATCACTCATGACAGTAACCGAAATATACGAGTAGCTCATAAAATCCATGGGGAGAAAATGATAAGCAGGAGGAGAAAGCAGCTCACCTTAAAGGAGACTCTGAAGAGCTGGCAGTTTCTGGTTTTCGTATCTTTATCGCTTGTCCCGCACCTCCTTTATACGGTTGGGGCGGACTTTGCAGGCATGTTTTCCGTGTATCTCTGCTTCCCGGCAGGGATGGGTTTTTTTGCGCTTTTGCAGCTCTACCTGGTCTTTACTTTTTTCGGGTGGACTTCTCCTCTGGTCTACGTCTCAGCAGTTTTCTTTTCGCTTCTCTGGATTCGAATCGTGCAGAGAGTCGAACTCATTGACAGGTTTCTGGTGGTTGTTTTCTATTTCGTAGTCTTTTTTTCGGTGTGTTGGACGATACTCATGGAGGTTATGCCTCCGGACTGATTGGCTGGCTGACAAAATTGCCGATTTAGTGACTTCCAGATTTAGTGACTTACCGATTTACTGATTTATATTCAAGGACTTAAATTCTTTAACCAATCTCAAGTGAAAGTTTAACCACATAAAGCCCGGAAAACACGGAATAAAGGAAATAGGGGCACAATCCTTCCGTGCTTTCCGCGTCTTCCGTGGTTATAATGTAAGTGTAAATGTTTACGTTCGGGACTATAGTGACTTACTAATTGACTGACGTACTGATTGATTAACGGATTGAAGGCCTGAGGGAAGAAAGAATAACAGACTGTATCAGGGGATTCAAAGGGCTCCGGGGGATGCATGGGAGTACTGGAACTGAGCGAAAAGCAGGCAATGGCTGTGGCAAAGTTGATGGATCTCGACCCGGAATGTAAAATTTTCTGGGATTCCCTGGGGAAATTCCCAAAGTTCATCAAGGGGACGCTTTCGAGGCCATCCCCCGACAGCCCGGAGAGTATTGCCCGCCGCTTCCTTGAAGAATCCCGGGAGCTTCTGGAGAGGCAGGAGGGATTTGATGAAAAACTGGAACTTGTAGTCCTGGAGACCGACTTTATGGGCTTTTTTCATGTCGTTTTCCTCCAGCTTTTAAGCGGGGTCCCCGTATTTGAGGGGTCTGTACAGGTTCACATAAATCCTGCAGGAGAGGTCATTGCATACAAGGATTTTCGGCTGATGGAGCTTTCCGTTTCCCTGGAGCCGAATATCGGAGAACCCGATGCTGTGAAAACCGTTTTTGAAGACATTGGCCCCGGAAAAGGAACCGTTATCCTCAGTACCAGGCTGATGCTGTACAGGGATAGGGAAGAGCAGGTGCACCTGGTCTGGCAGGTCGAATCCCTTTCTTCAAAAGGTCTGGCAGGCAGGTTCTATTTTATCGATGCCCATACCGGGGAACTGCGGTACAAATTTTCCCAGATCAGGGCTGCCCTTTCGAGAAAAACGTATTCCGGGCACAATAAGGAAGTCCTTCCCGGAGAACTGCTGCTTGAAGACGGACAGGCCGGCCCTGACGAGGTAGCCCGGGCAGCCCATGATAATATGGCAACAGTATACTGGTATTTTAAGCACAGGTTCGGAAGGGACAGTTATGATAACCGGGGCTCGCCCCTTGTGTCCACCGTCCATTTCCAAAAGAATTTCAATAACGCTTTCTGGAGCGACCATTACAAACAGCTCGTTTTCGGGGACGGAGACGGGTACAGGTGGCTCCCCCTTGCTTTTGCCTTGGATATCGTTGCCCATGAACTGACCCATGCCCTGGCTGCCTATACTGCAAAGTTCGTGTACAGTGAAGAAGCTGGAGCCCTGGACGAGTCCTTTGCAGACGTCTTTGCGGTCCTGATCTCAAACAGAGGAAAAATAGAGGAATGGGAAATCGGGGAAGGGGTCTACACTCCCTTTTATGAGGGGGATGCCCTGCGTGACCTCTCGGACCCCCCGAAATACGGGCAGATCGACCACATGGATAACTACATGAAGCTCACTTCCGGGGAACTGCCCGATCAGTACAAAAACGACAGTGGTTACGTCCATCTAAACAGCGGGATCCCCAACAAGCTTGCATACCTGATCATAGCCGGGGGGACGCATTACGGAATCAGTGTCGAGGGAATTGCCCGTAAAAAAGCTGAGCAGATCTACTATCTCGCCCTGACCGCATACCTCTGCAGTGCAACCCTGAGCAGGTGGACTTTCAGGGAAGCCCGGTATGCCCAGTTGAATGCCTGCCGTCAGCTCTACGGGGAAGAGGGAGCCGAATACGCCGCAATCAAGAATGCCTGGGCTGCAGTGGGGCTCGGGCAGCCCTCAGGAGCCCTGCTCATAGTCAAAGGGGAAGTATCTCCCGAAACTCCGGTCCCTATCCCTGACCTGCATCCGGAAGGAGTCCTGAGTGCTATTGATGTCGAGGAGGAGGGGCTGGTAAAAGACATCCGGGTGAAGGTGAACATCGAACATCCTTATACAAGGGACCTGAGGATTACTCTTCTCACCCCTGCCGGGGGAACGGTTGTCCTGCATGACCGGAAAGGACTCCCTGGGAAAAACATATCCAGAACATACAACCTGGGCTCAGCCCCGAAGCTCAGGACCTGCATTGGTGAGCGAGTTCACGGGAAATGGCGCTTGTGGGTCGCGGACCACGCCAGGGACCACGCTGGTTCCCTGGTCGGCTGGGGGCTTAAGTTTCTGGTCCAGAAAGCCGAAAAGAAAGAGCTCCGGAGAGAACTTTTCCTGTGGCAGGAAATTCCCGATAACGATTCGAAGGGCATCGAAAGCCAGATCTATATTGAAAGGCCCGGGAAGATTGTAAACCTGGACGTCTCTCTTGGAATCACCCATCCCTGGATCGGGGACCTCAGGGTAATCCTTCTCATGCCTTCAGGGAAGAAACTGATGCTGCACAACAGGACCGGGTACAGCAGAAGGGAAATCAAAAAAGTATGCAGCACCAAATGGGATGAAGATTTACAGGCAGCCGTCAGCAAAGAAATGAAAGGCACCTGGACCCTGAAAGTTTTTGACCTGGCAGAGAGGGACACCGGCACCCTGGACAGCTGGGGGATGTGCATCGTCTATGAATGAAGACATTCCCGCTTTTTGGCTTTGTTTTTCACTTTCTTGTTTGTCATTCAGTCGAAAATCTCTTCTTTATCCTCGTCCCAGGCAGGCTGGTTTATTGCCAGGAACTCAAGGCTTGTGTTTCCCGTGTTGTAAGTGCACTGGATAGAATCTTCAGGGATGTACACCAGCTGTCCGGGCCGGAGTTTTACCGGGACCCCATCTATATAGATCACTCCCCCCCCTTCGAGTATGTAGTAGACTTCAGGGTTGCTCATCAGGTGGGGGGCATTGTTTTCCCCGGGTTCGATGATGGAATGAGCGATGCTGTAGTCCAGATCGAGTTCCCTGTCAAAGTTTTCCGGGTGTAAGAGCTCGGAAACGTAGATGCCTCCGTCGCGGGAGAGGACTTTGCATTCATCGAGGTTTCTGGAAATAAGGTAGTCATCCGCGTAAAAACCTGCTCCGACAAGGTAGTCCTGTCCGTCCCTGTTAACCTTCCTGATAAAGGAATACTTCAAGACAGGCTCGTCTTCCCCGGGTTTTGGCCAATAGTAGTCCACCCAGCCTTCCCTCTCCCCGCTAAGGGCGGTTTCAATGAAAAGTTCTCCTATGGGTTTCCCGGTGGAGTCCTGAAGCTCTTTCAGGTCTTGCCCTTCCATGCTGCTGTCCGGGGGATAGACAACAGCCGTCCCGTCGGTTTTCCAGACAAAGACATAGAAGTCATGGTGGAACCAGGAAGTGCCTTCTTCTCTGAAATCCGGAAATATTTTATCCCCTTCTTCCTCGATAAGCCCGGCTGTGGCTTTTACCCTGGCTTCGATGTACCTTTGCTGGCCTGCCATATCGCTTTTTCCTTCGCCGAACATCAGAGTTCCCGGCAGTTCAGGTTCCGAAGCTGCAGGCTCTGTCGAAGCAATATCTGCCTCCATGCCCTCTCCGGAATCATACCTTTCTCCCGGGTCTTCTGTTTCCATTTCTTCTGCCCGGGAATCTCCTCCGGTTTCGCTGGCAGTTCCGTCCAGGCTGAAGGTAGAGTTGTCCTGATTTCCATCATCCGGACTTCCACTGGTAAGAATTCCCAGGACCAGGGCGACTGCAAGCATGCCGCAAACAAATTTTATCAGATTCATGTGTTTCCCTGTTTTTTCGGCTTAAAGTCCTAACACTCGATCACTAAAAGGCAAAAATTCTGATTCCGAATACGTATAAGGTTATATAAAAAGTTAAATCATTTTTGCATAACTTTCTCAAAAAAGAGCTATTTTCATTAATTTGTAAGACCCTGATTGAATATTCAAAAAGAGATGTATTCGGGGCCTTTATTCTTCTTTAAGGGCCCCGGAGATATATTAGCGGGACTAACACGAATCCAGAGCTTTTCTCGCAGCTTTGATTTGCATCTGAATCGATCCCCCTATTAATTGTTATCTTCGCTCCTGTTACTTGTTATCTTCGGAGCACCACACTGCAAGCAACGGGGTACGTTCGCGCCTCCACTCCATATTTCGTAAAAGGAAACAAATTCGACTGAAATCAAAAAGCTTTTGATATCCGGCCTCCGAGGAAGAGATATACAGTAGCCTCAATACCTGTAATAAGAAAGGAGAAGGGAACAAAAGCTTACAAAATCTAGATCTCACTTCATCCTTCAACTGTATGTTTTATTAAGATAAGACGCATATTTAATCTGTGATATTTACCTGGATGTAAGGCAGTATTTTTATCTTCGAGTGAGGGGGTCATACTGGAGGAAGTAATGATCAAAAAATTAATTGAAAGCGCACAATCAGCAATTCCTATATTCCAACAGACCCTCACTGGCTCTTACGGAGAGAATTTTCTACTGGATACTGCCAATAAATCAACATTCCCTACGAATAACTCAACATTCTCTATTAATAACTTAATATCCTCTACTAGTAATTCAATATCCTCTATTAATGACTTAATATTCTCTATTGTTCAGTTCCTTGTAGCTATAACTCTTTTAACTTTCATGTTCAAAATGATTATATGGATGTCCAGAGAAGATGAAAAAATTGTCGTGTCACCCTTCGACATCCATATCTCCGAAAAGAAATATAATGAAAAAATAATCTCAGATTCCCTTATTCTGGAACTGCGCCGAATTGATCAGATTCACTGTAATGACTACCTCAACATAAACCCCGAAAAAATCATATTGCCAAAAGTGACCCCTAATAGGGAATGTCTTGAAGCTAAAATATCCAGTGTAGGAGAATTTAGCATCGGTGGGGTGAACCTACCGGTAGGAGACTTAGCTGTTATCCTCAAACAATTGTGGCCTCTGGGAGGCCCAGGGAGGCGAATCACAGGAAATCTGCAGGAATGTGAATCAGGTATCCGTGTAACCGCACAGATGGAGGGTAACGAGGTCTTTTATTGGGACACCAGCCGTGAAAATATTCAAAATGGTGATGGGGACCAGATTATAAGCAAAATCCGGGAACTTGCCTTCATGATAGTTTATGACATCTCAAAAGAAGAACTCCAGGCAAAAACATGGACCGGATTAAAGTATTATACAGAAGCTCT
The DNA here is from genome assembly GCF_000970045.1 of Methanosarcina sp. MTP4. NCBI lineage: Archaea > Methanobacteriati > Methanobacteriota > Methanomicrobia > Methanosarcinales > Methanosarcinaceae > Methanosarcina > Methanosarcina sp. MTP4. The sequence continues at coordinate 2,702,469 of NZ_CP009505.1, read as the reverse complement.
TGAAGCGTATTCTCGATACACAAAAAATCAGCAGTTTGAATTCCTTGAACTTTCTGCAAAAAATTGTATTGAAGCAAAAAAAGCTGAATCTGAATATCAGCTTCTTTACAGTTTATTTTACAACCTTGGAATCGCTTATTTTAACAAAGAAAAATATGAGTGTTCCAGAAAAATGTTTGAACATTCCACCGACCTCAACAAAAACCACGAAGGCTCATTTATTGGCCTGGGGGCCTCCCTTTCCAGTCTTGATAAGCACGAAGATGCTCTGAAGGCTTATGACAGGGCTCTGGGAATAAATCAAGAGAATGCAGACGCAATGATTAACAAAGGAAAATCTTTGTTCATAATAGGCAGGCTTGAGGACGCCTTAAAAGTTTATAACACAGTTTTGGAAACAGACCCTGACGACCAAGATGCACTCTACGACCGTGCCTGTATTTACTGTACGAACGGAAAGAAAAAAGAGGCACTTCATGATCTAAAAAACGCAATAAAAGTTAATCCGGAATGGAAGGAATATGCAAAAAACGACGAGGATTTTAAAATATTATGGAAGGACGAGTTATTCATAAAATTGATGAATGAAACTTGATTAATAGAACATATATCCTACATTCAGCACCAGGACACAATAAGGATAATATTAATGCCCAAAAATGTAAAATAGAGGAGTTGCCTCCCCTAAAATGATTCATCTGTACAGATAGATGTCTCATTTATGTATTTCTGCCGAATATGGGCATAATCATAAAAATTAATTATTTTTCATCTTGATCCTTTTCTCTTGACACAAAAAATTTTCCGAGACAAATTATTAAAAGAAACGCTGCCGGCAAAATGGGACCCTGATTCGTTAGCCCATCCGGTAGTACCTTTCCAAAGATTTCAAACCAAGAGAAACCTGGAGTTTCAGCCACAAAATAGATATAATCATCATAATCATTGACTTTTGGAGTTTTAAGAAGTTCCCATATTCCCACTGAATACCTTTCCAAATGGATATTGTCTTCGCTAATGTTGTTTTCTTCAATCGTTGCATTGCTGACCTTTGAAGTGTTAAGAAGGGAAGTGTTAAGATCTTCCCATTTTCCCTCTGAATACCTGCGCATAACGATTGTGGATTCATTAATGTTGTTTTCTTGAATCCAGCTCTTTTCAACCCTGAACTTGATTGTTACATTCTCGAAGTTTTTCTCGTCACTCGAAAATTCAGCATTACCTACCTGAATCTTCATTCCTTTGTAGACGATACCCTTAGGTGGGGCTAAAACCTCAGGGGGGATGTCTTCAAGTATCTTCACTTCAGCGGTCACGTTGTCCTCAGTCTTTCCAGGGTTGAAGGAAATGTCTTCAATACAGTTTTCCTGCTCTTGAAACTCATATTTTACAGTGATATCTTCTTGTAAATCCTCAGTAATTTTTTCAATAATGTAAGTTGAGTTTACTTCTTCAACTACTTCTTCTTCAACTACTTCTTCTTCATCTACTTCATCTACTTCGTCTTCTTCATCTACTTCGTCTTCTTCAACTACTTCTTCTTCAACTACTTCTTCTTCAACTACTTCTTCTTCAACTACTTCTTCTTCAACTACTTCTTCTTCAACTACTTCTTCTTCAACTACTTCTTCTTCAACTACTTCTTCTTCTTCACCTCCGTTATCACCACCATCAACTACTTGGGGTTTTGACGGGTCCTCAGGCTTGTAGGGTGAAGGGATGAGAAGAGGCAGATAATCAATGTTCCCTCCACCCAGGTCATAATCTAGATCACAAATGCCATCTCCATCGGTGTCATCGTGGATCTGGCTGAAGCCGTCCTCGGTTGGTGTTGCCCAGAAGTTTCCACCAAGGTAGGGGCCGCCGATGATGTTTGAGCCTGCGGTTTTGGTCGTGTTCCAGATGTTGCCGGTGTTTGTTCCTGATAAAAAAACGTTATTATTATTGTTGAAGTAGTTGTTGTAGATTAAATTGTCGCTGGAAGATTCTAGATAGATGCCCTCGTAAGTTTCCATTATACTGTTGTTTTCCAGTTTCGAGTCCGTGGTATTGTAAAGGTATATTCCTGTACCTGTTTTCTCGATCTTCAGGTCTTTAACAGTTATATTTATACAGTCAATCAAGTAGACAGTCCCTGCATTTGAAGATGAATTGATCTCAATATCTGAAACTTTAACAAGATAATAAATTGGTTTTCCATCTATGGTGTTATTGCTATGGATAATATTGGTATCCATATGTCCATACCCTGTGTAAAAATTACATGTGTTGTCCTGCATCAGGTTTCCGGATAGAATACTGCTGTTCGAAGAATCCAGCCAGATGCCATATTCGTTGTTAGTTACTGTGTTATTGATAAGTTTGTTGTTGATAAGTTTGTTGTTGTCGCTGGGATTCCATAGATAGATGCCCATTCCTCTATTCAAATCCACTGTGTTATTTTCAAGCGTATTGTTGCTCGAAGAATCCAGCCAGATTCCACTTCCGTTATCCGATGCTGTATTGTTTGAAAGAATGTTGTTGTTGCTCGAATGAGACAGCGCGATGCCGAAGAAGTTGTTCGATACTGTGTTGTTGTTCAGCGTGTTGTTACTCGAAGAAGGCAGCCAGATGCCGAAGAAGTTGTTCGATAATTCGTTATTTTCAATAAGGCAATATTCAAATCCGCCAAGGTAGATTCCGCATTCCGAGTCATTGGCTCCCGTTATGCTAAACCCGCTAATTTTCACTCCGTCTGCCTTAACGGAAAAAACGTGGTCTGAGCTACTGGCTGCCTGAACTATAGTGTCGAAAAAGTTTCCTGAGTAGGATTTTATTGTTATGTTAGCTCTATCCACGTCTACATTTTCCGTATAAGTCCCGGGGTAAACGGTGATGGTGTCTCCGGGGCTTGCAGCATTTACTGCAGCCTGGATAGTCCAGAAGAGTTCTCCTGAGTTTACGTTCTTGACAGGAGCCCACAGGGCAAGCGGGAGGGAATCCGGGCCATTTCCTGTGGAGTACTGCAAATCACAGAAACCATCCATGTCTGAATCTGGAGTTGTCTGGCTCCATTCGCTACCGTCGGGTTTTGCCCAGTAATTGCCTCCGAGGTATGGGCCGCCAACGATATTTGAGCCGGGGGTTTTTGCAGTGTTCCAGATGTTGCCGGTGTTTGTGCCTGAGAATAAAGCGTTATTAGTGTTGCTGAAATAGTTGTTGTAGATGGAATTGTAGTTGGAATCCCTTAGAAATATGCCATATTGGTTGTTCGATGCGGTATTGTTTGAAAGCTTGTTGCTACTCGAAAACTCCAGATAGATACCATCGTTGTTATTCGATGCGGTGTTATTTTCAAGCGTGTTTCTGCACGAAGCATCCAGAAAGATGCCGTACTCGTTGTTCGATGCGGCATTGTTTGAAAGCTTGTTGCTGTCTGAAGCAGCCAGATGGATGCCAAAGTGATTTTCCATTATACTGTTATTCTCCAGTTTTGAATCCGTGGTATTGTAAAGGTATATTCCATTCCCTGACTTTTCGATCTTAAGGTCTTTAACAGTGATATTTTTACAGTTAATCAGGTAGACAGTCCCTGCATTTGAATATGAATTGATTTCAAGATCTGAAACCTCTAAAAGATAATAAATATTCTTTCCGTCTACTCTGTTATTAGCATAGACAATATTTTCATTACCTGCACTCAGAGCTCCACAATCTGCGTAGAAATTATACGTGTTGTCCTGCATTAGATTTCCGGAAAGAATATTGTAGTCCGATACTTGCAGACAGATGCCGTAATCGTTGTTCGATGCTGCGTTATTTTCAAGCGTGTTGCCACTCGAAAAAGAAAGACAGATGCCGCGAGAGTTGTTCGACGCTGCGTTATTTTCAATAAGGCAATCTAGAACTGTTTCAAGGTAGATTCCGGCACAATTGGTGCCACTGGCTCCCGTTATGCTAAACCCGCTAATTTTTACTCCGTCTGCCGTAACATAAAAAACGTGGTCTGAGCTACTGGCTGCCTGAACTATAGTGTCGAAAGGGTTTCCGGATTCGGACATTATTTTTATGTTAGCTTTATCCACGTCTACATTTTCCATATAAGTCCCGGGGTAAACAAGGACAGTATCACCATCTTGTGTATCCGGGTCATCTATAGCTGTCTGGATTGTCGGGAATTCTTTTCCTGAATCTGTGTTTCTTACGTGGGATGGCAGAATTTCAAAAGGCAATGCAACCAGTGGATAATCGTCTGCATTGTCAAAATCAAGAAAGTAAGGGGCTTCTCCCACCCCATCTCCAGAAGTATCGGATCCAGAGTAGTCGGAGAAATAGTTTCCAAGATACCCGTAATGCGGGTTGTCGTCGTAGGTATACCAGACCTTTTCCGTGGTGTTCCATAAGTTACCGGTGTTTGTACCTTCAAAATAAGCGTTATTAGTATTGTTGAAATAGTTGTTGTAGATGAAATTATTGCTGGAATCCCTTAGATAAATGCCGTACTCGATGTTGTTTGATGCTATGTTATTGCTGAGTGTATTGTTGTTACTGGAATACCATAGATGGATGCCGTCGTCGTTGTTCGATGCGGTGTTATTAGAAAGCGTGTTGTTGCTCGAAAAATTCAGAAAGATGCCGCGATCGTTGTTCAAGTTTGCTGTGTTACTTTCAAGCGTATTAGAGTTGCTCGAATCTCTCAGATGGATGCCGTCGTCGTTGTTCGATGCGGTGTTATTAGAAAGCGTGTTGCTGCTCGAATAAACCAGCCAGATGCCATTGGTGTTGTTCAATGCTTTGTTATTAGAAAGCGTGTTGCTGCTTGAACAGGCCAGATCGATGCCGCAGGCGTTGTTCGATGCTATGTTATTAGAAAGCGTGTTGCTGCTCGAAGATTCCAGATCGATGCCGTACTCGTTGTTCGATGCTATGTTATTAGAAAGCGTGTTGCTGCTCGAAACATAGAGATAGATGCCTAGGAAGTTGTTCGATGCGGTATTGTTTGAAAGCGTGTTGTTGCTCGAATAAGACAGATATATACCGATGCCGTCCCCGTTGGCCGATACATTGTTGCTGGTCAGCGTGTTGCCGCTGGAAGAAGACAGATAGATGCCTAAGTAGTTGTTCGATGCGGTGTTATTTTCCAGTTTCGAATCCGTGGTGTTACGAAGGTATATTCCGTTCCCTGTCTTTTCAATAGTCAGGTCTTTAACAGTGATATTTTTGCAGTCAATCAGGTGAACAGTCCCTGCATTTGAAGATGAATTGATTTCAAGATCTGAAGCCTCAACAAGATAATAAATTGGCTTCCCATCTACACTGTTATTAGTATAGACAACGTTGGGATCCAGTTCACCATCTGCGTAGAAATTGTACCTGTTGTCCTGCATCCAGTTTCCGGAAAGAATACTGCTGCCAGAAAAAGTCAAATAGATGCCGTAGGAGTTGTTCGATGCGGTGTTATTTTCAAGCGTGTTATCGTTGCTCGAATAACAAAGAGCAATGCCTTCCTCGTTGTTCGAGTCCGCGGTGTTATTAGAAAGCGTGTTGCTGCTCGAAGAATAAAGAGAGATGCCGTCGTTGGTGTTCGAGTCCGCGGTGTTATTAGAAAGCGTGTTGTTGCTCGAAGACCTCAGAAAGATGCCGTAGTCGTTTTTCGATAATGTGTTATTTTCAATAAGGCAATATTCAACTCCTTCAAGGTAGATTCCGGCGCGCTCGGTGCCACTGGCTCCCGTTATGTTAAACCCGCTAATTTTTACTTCGTCTGCCGTAACATGAAAAACGTGGTCTGAGCTACTGTCTGCCTTAACTACAGTGTCGAAAGGGTTTCCGGATTCGGATCTTATTGTTATGTTATCTTTATTCACGTCTACATTTTCCATATACGTGCCTGATTTGACGACGATTTCATCTTCGGAACTTGCGTTATTCAGGGCTTCTTGAATTGTCGTGAAATTTGCCGGTCCGTCGTCATCCACAGAAAACGTTTCAGCAGCTACATTGCCTGTGATTGTCAGGTTGATTGCAAGCATCAATGCAAAAAAGAGTATAACGATTCTTTCTATCTTCCACATAACAAACACTACAATAAAAGTTATTATTCGTATCAGGCAATTTGTATCTACTGTCTGGATTATGGTTAGCTGCGAACTTATTTTTGATTTTGAACTTTATCTGACTGTGTTTCGAGACATTGAGTACGTACAGGTAATTTCTGGATTGCTATCTTGCCCTTTCTGTTTCAAGGGGTACGGTTATGTACAATCCACTAATGAATAGTACATTCTCAAGAAATTCAATACACAGTGAGACTTTAAATCTTACTAAAAACTTACGATTTTATTTAATAGGTTCTAAATAAATAATTAGAGATATCAATACAAAATTATAACTAATTTAAAAATGATGATCCCTGTTGACTTTCCGGTTTGCAACCTTAGTTCATAGCTGAGATCTTGGTTTTTTTATCCTGTGAGACATCACAAATATTACTGAGTTGCCAGATATATTGAGATACATTGAGATAGTAAACATTGAGGAAACTTGAGGACACAAAAATGCCAGGCAAGTACAAAATCATCTCCTGGAACGTAAACGGGCTTCGGGCTGCTATGAAAAAGGGCTTTCTGGAGCTTTTGCTGGAGCAGAAATTCGACATCATCGGAATCCAGGAAACCAAAGCTTCTCCTGACAAGCTCCCGAGGGAAGCTAAGAACATCCCGGGATACCACAACTACTTCGTTTCCGCCGAGCGGAAGGGCTACAGCGGGGTAGGTCTCTTTTCCAGGGAAAAGCCCCTTAACATTGAGACTGGCATGGGGATCGAAGATTTTGACAGTGAGGGCCGCTTCATCAGGGCCGACTACGAGGACTTCACCCTTATGAACATCTACTTCCCGAACGGCAAAGCTTCCCGGGAGCGCCTGGACTACAAAATGGCATTTTACGACGCTTTCCTGGACTACGCAAACGCCCTGACAGCCGAAGGCAAAAAACTCGTAATCTGCGGGGACGTCAACACCGCCCATAAAGAAATCGACCTGGCAAGGCCGAAGGAAAACGAGACCAACTCCGGCTTCCTCCCCGAAGAACGGGCCTGGATGGATAGATTTCTTGATGCCGGCTACATCGACACCTTCCGGATGTTCAACCAGGAAGATAAGAATTATACCTGGTGGTCGATGCGCACCCGCGCAAGGGAAAGGAATGTTGGCTGGCGTCTAGATTACTTCTTCGTCAGTGAGAACATGAAGGAAAATGTAAAATCTGCCTCGATACTTTCGGAGATTATGGGTTCAGACCACTGTCCTGTGGGGCTTGAACTTGAGTTCTAAAGTTGGAACAGTTCTCTTTTTTCTTTTTAAATCCTTTCTTTTTTATCCCAAAATGATTTTCCTTTTCCAATTTTTTTGTCATGGCTAGATATCGGGTACAGGTGGCCAACTATCTTACTTCAGCTTCAAATTTATTTCACATTATATGATCGTTCCATAGTACCACAATGGAATTGCAATTGCCTCAATGATTAACCTTTGGAGCTGTTCGATGTTGTATCTTGTATTGAACTATCCAGGGGTCTTGAAACTGAGGAATCATTTTGGGATACAACATTCTCTTCATTTCTACGTTAAATATATAAACATCTTCATAATAATTGAGGCAGTTCTTTTTAAAAAAACGGTGTTCAGCATGCCTAATGGAAAAACTCATACAAAAATAAATATCATACTACTGTTTGTTATTTTGTTAAGCTTACATACAAAATTTATGCAAACGTATATTCCTCCCGAGTATCTTGAATTTGATGCTACAACAATATTCTCACTTGCACTCATATTTGGAACATATTATCTTAGTCCCGATTTAGATATTCAAAGTGAACCTTTTAAAAGATGGGGTATTTTGAGATATATATGGTGGCCATACCAAAAAATATTCAAACATCGTGGCAAACTACATCACCCGTTGTTGGGCCCAATCATAATTATTTCTACAGTAGGATTGCTCATCATAGCACCAATTGTCATATTATTCAATTTCAACATCGCATACGTCCCAACAAAATATATTATCTCATTACTAACCGGAATTATCATTTCTATTGAAGCTCACATCATTGCAGATCTAATTTGGACAAAAGTAAAAAGAAAATCCAATAAAATAAAAAAGAAATTAAACAATTCTCACACAACAAAATCATAACAAGGGCTGTCAAAACAAATTAACTCAAAAATAACAAAGATCAAACAAAGTCAACATTATTCACTATTTATTCAAAATCTTTTATATTATTTTTAATAATCAAAGTACTCCTAATGAATCCAGGCCCAATTTAATAAAAGTTAATCCGAATACAATCTGCGCAATTCCCAGAATGCGAATGATAGAAAAATAATATTTACTGTTAATAAAAGATTTCGACCTTTCTACAATTAACGCAATAACTACCTTTGACCCTACAAGAAAAACATAGAAACCGAATACAAACAGGACCATAGCCCAGATATGGGTACTTAAACTCTTGAAAATAATTGGCCCGCCTATTGAGATCCAGAATATGTAAGGGTGCGGATTCCCGAAGTTGACAATAACTCCTTTTTTAAGGGCATCTTTCTTTTCTAAATTTAGTTCAAGGTTACCTTTTTTGATTTTCATCGATTCCATTCCTGAATATATCAGGTACGATGCCCCTAAAAATGCTATAATTCCGATAATGGAATTATAGCTTGTCAGATGTGACAGAATGAACAATACGGATAAAATTATTGGCAAGTCTGTAATCAAAGGAGATATTGCAACCTTTATCCCTTCCCATTTGCCGTGCTGTAGAGTTTCAGAGATAGTTATAGCCAGTAGCGGACCCGGAGACATTCCTGAAGCAAGGCCAAGAAAAGACCCTAAGATTAAAAACTCAATAATATCTAACATGCCCAACTCTTCTACCTCAGCTTTATGCCATTTTTAACTCAGCTTTCTACCTCAGTTTTTTTTGCGTTGTTAATTCAATGAACCTGTCGCCAAATCTGCTGAGTAGGCAGCTAATTCCAGATCAATGAATTCGGCACACACGACCAAATTGTGTATAATTATCCCCTATGGTGCAAATTACTACAGAATAGTATATAATCATACACTATTTCCTTATTTCGTAAGAAATGTTAAACACTTACGCTTCAATCTTCGAGAACAGCAAAGCCCCTATCGTACAGATGAAAGCCGAAAGTGCTGCGATTGCAGCCAGGTCGTAGTACACTCCAAAGGTGCTGACCCCGGTAAGCGCTCCTCTGAGGCCGTCTACGCCGTAGGTAAGGGGATCGATCCTGCTGATGAAGTAGATTGCAGGGGGAAGGTCATTCAGGGGGAAAAGGGCTCCCGAGAGGAAGAATATGGGCATGATCAGGAAGTTCATGATCAGCTGGAAACCGTGCATGTCTTTCATTTTCGAGGCTATGGTCAGGCCCATGCCTGTGAAGAAGAGGGCGATCAGGAACATGAAGAGCAGGCCGAGGGCAAGGCTTCCGAAACCCGAGGCCCTGAAGCCAAGAAGGTAGGTAAGGGCAAAGACTACCAGGCCCTGGATCATGGCGATGGTTGCCCCACCGAGGGTTTTTCCGATCATGATTTCCGTCCTGGTGATCGGGGCTACCAGGGTCTCTTTCAAAAAGCCGAACTGCCGGTCCCAGATGACTTCCAGGCCGGAAAAGACGGCTGTAAAAAGGATTGACATGGAAACAATTCCCGGGGCCAGGAAGTCCATGTAGTTTGCCCCACCGCTGGCCCGGGCGTACATGGGGCCGAAACCGAAGCCGAAGGCGACCATGAAGAGGAGAGGCTGTCCCAGGGAGCCGATCAGCCGGGCTTTGGAGCGCCAGTAGCGTTTGAGCTGCCGCAGCCACAGGATGTAGATTACCTCGATCAATGTCTCCGCCTCCTGTGCATGCCTCCCATAAGCCGCATTTTACTCATCGATGCTCCATTTTCATCTCTTATGTCCCTCCCGGTCAGGTTCAGGAAAGCCTCTTCCAGGGTTCCGGTCCCGTTTCTCTCCTTAATTTCCTCCAGGGTGCCGGTCTCTATGATTTTCCCGTGGTCTATGATTGCGATTTTGTCTGCGATTGCTTCAGCCTCTTCCATGTAGTGCGTTGTCAGGAAAATTGTCATGCCTCTTTCTTTGTTAAGGGTCTGGATATGGCTCCAGATGGCTTTTCGCGTCTGGGGGTCCAGGCCGACCGTGGGCTCGTCCAGGAAAAGGATTTTTGGGTAGTGGACAAGCGACCTCGCAATCTCAAGCCTGCGTTTCATCCCGCCTGAGTAAGTTTTCACGAAATCTTTGCGCCTGTCCCAGAGCCCCACAATTTCAAGGGCTTTTCGGATCCTTTCGTCTCTTTCTTTTTTCGGGACCTTGTAGATCACCGCATGGTAGGTCATATTTTCATAAGCCGTAAGCTCGTCGTCCAGGCTCTGGTCCTGGAAAACGATCCCGAAAGAAGCCCTGGCTTCGTCCTGTTCTTTTAGCACGTTGAAGCCGTTAATCCGGATCTCGCCGTTTGTTGGCTTCAGGACGGTTGTGAGCATTTTGATAGTCGTGGACTTCCCTGCGCCGTTCGGCCCGAGGAATGCAAAGATCGAGCCGGCTTCGACGTCGAAGCTAATGCTGTTCACGGCGGTGAAGTCGTCGAATTTTTTTGTAAGGGACTGGACTGAGAGGATGTTTTGCATGGCTTGGACCTTTAATCAATTTTTTATTATCAGAAAAACAAAGGTATTCGAATTTTTTCCTGAATCTTTTGAATTCCTTTATGATAAAAAAGATATCGGTGTTTTCATTGATTGGGGGGTTGGATCGCCGGGTATGACTTGATTCTGGTAATTGCGATTACAGCTCATTTATATACACATTGATATTGCGATTACAGCTCATTTATATACACATTGACATTGCGATTACAGCTCATTTATATACACATTGACATTGCGATTACAGCTTACTTATATGAACATTGGTATTGCGGTTACAACTTGTTTACCTGACCCTCCTGAGGTTCTGGTTCAAATAAGATGAAGAATAAAATATAAGCAAAAATATAACGAAAAACTGGATCCGCAAAATTGCGGATGCACGAAAATAACCGGGGGGAAATCCATGAAACGGAAATGGGAACAGGACTGGGGTTTACAGGGCAGGATGCTTTTTACAATGTTTCTTCTGGCGGCAGTTTATCTTTTTTTCCTGGTTTTTCTCTCTTACTACGGGGCACCGCCCACGTTCATGCTGCTCTTTATAGGGGCTTTCATGGCAATCCAGTACTTTTACTCGGACAGGATGGTACTCTGGACGACAGGGGCTCATATTGTTTCCGAAATTGAGGCTCCACGCCTGCACGAGACAATCACGAGGCTCTGTGCTATTGCCGATATCCCTAAGCCAAGGGTTGCCATTGTGGATACTCCGGTCCCAAACGCCTTTGCCACAGGCAGAAGCCCCAGTAATGCCGTGGTTGCAGTCACCACCGGGATCCTGGATAAACTGACTCCTGCCGAACTCGAAGCCGTGCTTGCCCACGAACTGAGCCATGTCAAGAACCGGGACGTGATGGTTATGACCATTGCCAGTTTTATTTCTACCATAGCGTTCTATTTTGTCCGCTACAGCCTCTACTTCGGAAGTGGGGGGCAGAGGCGGAACGGTGGGAGCATTCTTCTGGTCTGGCTCGTCTCCCTGGGAGTCTGGCTGCTCAGTTTCCTTTTGATCCGTGCTCTTTCCCGCTACCGGGAGTTTTCCGCAGACCGGGGCTCGGCAGTTATCACGGGGCAGCCTTCGAACCTGGCTTCCGCCCTGATGAAAATCAGCGGGGTGATGCAAAAAGTCCCCACGGAAGACCTCCGGAAGGTCGAGGGGATGAATGCCTTTTTCATTATCCCGGCCCTTTCCGGCTCTTCGTTCATGAACCTCTTTTCCACCCATCCTCCGGTGGAACAGCGGCTTGCAGCCCTTGAGAAGATCCAGAAGGAGTTGGCCTGAATAAGCGAAAGAGGGAAGATGGGAAAGGCGAGGAGAGGAGAAGAAGGTGAGGAAGATGAGGAAGAGGTGGAAGATGGGAGAGTTGAACTAAAATGGGGCTAAAGGATTTCGTGGATGCCGTCCTTGGTAGGAGCAGCCTTCCTAAATCACGGCCTGACAAGCTTTTTGCGGTCTCCACGGCCAGCATCACCCTGGAAACCAGTATGGGCCTGGAACCTTCAGGAAAGGCGGGGATTTGCTTTAAGCCCATCGAAGCTTCCGCCTACACCAGCGCCCGGAAAGAGATTGAGGAACTTCTGGAATACGGCGCAAAAGAAACCGGGACCGAATTCCGGCTTGAAAAAGACGAATACAATTTTCTCTGGGCAATTTTCAAAGACCCTGACTTCGAAGACCTGGTCGCAAACATCCACCTGGTAAGCCAGACCCTTGAGGAACAAGGGTTTGGGAAGCAGCTTCTCTGTGCAATCTACCGTTTTGAGGGTGAGAGTGAGGGTGAAGGTAAGGTCGAAGGTCCGGAAGCCGGGAGGCATACCGGCAAAAAAGTGGTTTACTGGATCTACAATTTCAAGCAGGGCAGTTATTATCCTTTTGTGCCGCTTGCGGGAAAGAAAAGGGATACTCCAATGGAATTCAGGCTCAGGACAGGGATGGAGCGGGAACTCCCCATTGAAAAAGATGTGGAAAAATGGTATCCTCTGTGGGGAATTCCCTTCTAATTTTCCATATCCTGAAATTTCCTGCTCCTTAGCTCCTTTTTGACCTTTCAAATCCTGAAATTTCCTTTTCCTTAGTTCCCGACGGTTTTCTATCGGTTTTTTGGTGCTTATACGCGTTCAACCGTCACGTCCATATTTACCGTGTCCTGGTCGGTGGGTACACCGTTGTGCATCGTGGTTACGTAGTCTCCCTTTGAGACTTTCCCGTCTCCGTCAACATCTACATGGACATAGAGTGAATACGTCCTGTTTGCCACAAGTTCCGGGAAGCCAAGGGTGAAAGGAACTTTATTTTCTTCCGGGCTCACCGACACATTTTCAATAACGTTCTCCGAGATCACTGTAGAAGGGGCATCCGCAAGACTTACATCATCAAGCCGGATGTAAACAGTAACTTCTTCGATCGTTTCTTCAAGGTCTTCAAAGAGGATGTTTCCTTCAATAAGCCCGTAAGTTTCCGCATCTTCACCTGAAACACTCTCTGAGGGTTTGGATGGCTCGGATGGCTCGGATAGCTCTGAAGGAACTCCGTAATCACCCAGGACAAAGGTGCCGTTTACCCCGTTTACCGAGACTGTGTATTCTCCCGGTTCAAGGCCCTCGATGTTGATAGGGATGTACTCCGTAAAGGGTACCAGGTTCATGGTGCAGGGAGCGTTTGTCAGGCTCAGGGTTGGAAGCTCCACGAGGATTACCCGGTCCTGCTTTTCGATTGATATGTTTCCGACATCGATCCTTTCACAGTTTCCGGCAAGCATCCCGGAGACCACTGCCCTTACATGCGGAGGAATGGACCTTGTCATTATTACCGTTACGTCCTCAACAGCCGCTTTTCCGGGAGCGTAGGTTTCGTCCGGGGTCACGATGTCGTAAGCAGTAAGTTCAAAGCTTGTTTCGATCCCATTTACGGATACCGTATAGTTGCCGACCTCAAAGCCTTCAACATCAAGCGGGATCTTTTCTTCGAAAGGCACCAGGGCTTCGGTACAGACCGTATCGGCAGGCCTTATAGTGGGTATTCCGATTGTGATGTTCCCGTTTTCCTTTTCCATCGTGATGTTCTTCAGGTCAATCCCGGTGCAGCCGTCGGGCAGGTTACCTTTTACGGAGATGCTTATTTCGGGCGGGATTACCGTCTTTTTCATCTCGACATGCACTTCTTCCACGGGGGCAGTTCCGTATACGAAAGCTTCGACAGGTTCTCTGTTTTCATTTTCCAGTGTATCTTCCTCTTCATTGGTATCAACGCAACCGCTGAAGGAAAGCAGGACTAAAATCAGTGTCAATGTAAACAATTTTGTCAGGAATCTGTAATTCATGTCATCCTCCTTTATTGACCTTCGCTTGTCCCCGAATGAATATATTTCTTGCCTAAACTTCAATTCAATTCGTAGTTTTACGGTACTGTTTTTATGTATTAATTTTACATGTGTCTCATTTTTTATTATCAATTGTTTGAGTCCTTTATTGCAGAAATCAGACCCTCCGGGATGAAATTTTAATAGTAATAACTCCATATTTTATATTACATAATTAGGTGGAGTTGATATACGATGGGGAATCTTTTCAAAAAAATCCTGATTGCAACTGATGGTTCGGAAAACGCCAGAAGAGCTGTTTCTCATGGAATAGATATTGCGAAGGTAAGCGGTGCTGAAGTGTACGCTGTGTACGTCGTTTCCGATGAGCATGCAAAAGTTTCGGGAAAAGTTATGGGCTGGGCCGAACCTTTTGAGGAATATCTGACTGATAGAGGGGAACTTGCGACTGCAGATGTTGAAAAAGCCGGAAAAGGAGCTGAAGTCAAGGTGGAGCTGGTATTGCTGAAAGGTAGCCCTGCCGAACAAATCCTTGACTATGCAGAGAAAAACGGTATTGACCTGATAGTGATGGGCACACAGGGTTTGACAGGAATTAAAAGGTTCCTTATCGGCAGTGTGGCAGAGAATGTTGTTCGGCACTCAAAAGTTCCGGTAATTGTTGTGCGTTGACTGTGGACTCCTGAAGCCTTCTAATTTTCTCTTTCTCTATTTTTCTTTCTCTATTTTTCTTTCTCTATTTTTCTTTCTCTATTTTTCTTTCTCTATTTTTCTATCCCTATTTGTTTTGATTCCTGAGGAGCAGCAGCTTGATTTTTAAAGTTGCTTCCACATCATTAGCAGTTGCCCACGTGTCATTGGCAACTGCTCCTGTGGTGTATATATCTAAAGTATTCTGGAAGCTGCACCTCTAAGGGCTGTACCTCTGAGATCCATAATCCTGAAAGCCGAATCAGAAGATGCTGTGTTTCAATCCTCGAAAATCCCGGTCCCCGTAAACACTTCTTTTGCTTCTTCAAGGCTGAGGTCTTCCGGGGGCACGATGATGTCCGATTCCACGATTTCTTCCGCCGCTACTTCGGTTCCTTTTGCCCTGATCATGGCGACCAGCTTTTCAAGTTCGCTTCTGAACTCTCCGGCTTTCCCTTCGGCCACAAAGTCCACTATGCGATTGTCCAACATGTTCAGTTCGTCGTAGAGGGCTGCAGGCACCCGGAACTGTCCCTCGCCCATAATCCTGATTATCATTTCTCTGCCCCCTTGCCTGCTTCTTTGCCTTCTGGTTTTTCGGGTTCTTTGCCTGCTTCGGCTTTGAGCCTGGCGAGTTCGGACTCAATGCTTGTCTGGGCACTGATTTTTGCAAGTTCCCGTTCGATATCGTCCTGAGGGCCTGTAAGGTCTTCCAGGGTCCCGATTTCCATGAGCTCGTCGATGGCCTCTGCCCGGGCTTTCATTTCTTCTGTCTTGTTTTCGGCCCTCTCGATTGCAAGCCCCACGTCCGCCATCTCTTCGCTGATCCCGGTTACGGACTCGTTGATCCGGACCTGGGCTTCAGCTGCGGAATACCCGGCTTTTATGGACTCTTTCCGGGTCCTGAAGATCTCGACCTTGGTGGAGAGGCGCTTTTCGGAGGCAATGAGCTTTTCTTGCTGCTTCTCAAGCTCGGCGATTTCAATGTCAATACCCTCTACCTGCTGCATGAGGGCGGCTTTCCTTTCAAGGGCCATCCTTGCAAGGTCTTCCCTGTCAGCCGTGACCGCGTCTTTTGCCTGAGAGTCAAGTTTGCCCACGCTCTGCATCAGTTTTGCCCGCTGGAGCTGGAGGCGCTTTTTTGAGGTGGTCACCTCGGCAACTCCCCGTTTTACGTCTTGAAGCATTTCGAGTTGTTTTTCATAGGAATAGTCCAGTGTTTCCCTGGGATCTTCCATCCTGTTGAGCACTTTGTTCATCTTCGACTTGAAGACCGTTTCCATTCGGTTGATTAACCCCATGTTTTCCCCCCGATTTTTTCTTGCTACCTGTTAATTGGAGAGGCTGGTATTTTTATTTTTTTGCCGGGGGATTCATCCTATCCGGGGGAGGATCTTTCTTTGGAAGGGGACCTGAAGCTTCACAATTTATAACTTCATATTTATATATTAATATCGATTATTCGCAACCCTGCGAACGTTTTATATATCCAAAAAACAACTTATATAAAGATATTATGGGAAGGCTTGAGAATAAAACAGAATTTTTTTACACGGAATCCGGGCTTGTTGCGGTGGACAGTCCGGTAAAGTTGCAAATTCTCAATCTCCTCAGGGAAGATTCGAGGTCATTTGATGAAATCGTAAAATACACGGCAAAGGCAAAGTCCACGATTTCCGTACACCTCAACAACCTCAGGACCACCGAACTCGTAGAGGAAATGGTTGATCCTGCCGACCGCCGCCGGAAAATATATTCCCTCACCTCTCATTACATGGGCTGCTCCCAGAAACCTGTCCATGAACACTATAACAGTCTGCTGCAAAAGGTTGCCAGAAACGGGAAAAAAGACCGTTTTTCCTTTATGGAATCCGTCTACCATGCTTTACGCTTCGGGTTCGAAGCCTACGGGATTGATAATGTCCCTATTGTAAAAAAGATCGGATGTGACATTGGTGTCCACCTTTCATCCGCTTTTGAGTCCGAAACCCTCGAAGGGCTCCTGGAAGAAATCGGATACTTCCTGGAATCCGGGGGAAACGGAAGGCTTTCCATGCTCAAAACCGAACCTCTTTCCCTCCTAATTGAAGACCCTTTCAAGGCCGAGTCGATGCCCGTTATCGGGAAGCCTTTCTGTGCCCTGAGTGAAGGCCTCATCGAAGGCATCCTCTGTGGTAAGCTGGGCAGGGAATTCCGGGTCCGGGAAAAATAATGCTATGGGACCGGGCACGGACACTGCATGTTCGAGATTACGGTGCCCTGAATATGGTTTCTGATTAAGATCGCTGATCCCGTTTTCTTATTACAGAATCCCTACTATGTTTCCTTATTAAGATTGCTGATTGCCGTATCCTGATTAAGGTTCTTGCTTACACCAGCAAAGTACGGTTCTGGATTCCAGTCAAAATTATTTTCTGAAAATTTCTTTATAACATTCACTCTTTTTTAAACGCTATTTATATAATTATGTTTCAATTTATCTCTCCAGTCTTTCGTTATCTGGAAAAACAATTATTAATATTTCGGGGCTGTTAGGATGCCGATCAATCGGCGCTTCCTATCACGACTCCCATTTCCGATTTCAGGAGCGGGCCTATTGCGGCTACGATCCCCGGTCCGTCTGTCTTTTCCCTGCAGACGATTGCGTGTTCCAGGAGCCCCAGGCGTTCGATCTCGTAAATGTCCTTGCCGTGTCCGGTCTTTTTGATTGCGCTTTTTATCTCCGAACGGGTGGCAGCATTTATTGTTACTCTGTCCGTGCCTGCCTTTTTCCACTCCCACCAGAGGTCAAGCTGCTGCTTGCTGAACCTTGCCCTGTGACGGTTGCCTTTGCTTTCAATGATTTCGATTTCTGCCGGAAGGTGGGGAATCAGCCCGAACCTTGCAGCAAGCTGTTTTGCTTTCCCACTACCCAGGGCCTTTAGCTCTCTGGCTTCGACCCTCACAGGGAAACCGATATTGACCACGAGTAAATCTTCCTCGACGGCCAGGATAAAACCCCTGTATACTTTTCCAGGTTCGGCTTTATTGGCAGGGGTTCCGTATTTCGAAACCAGGAAGTTTCTGGAAACATCTTCGTCTTCCCCTTCAAGGCTTATCTCCGCCCACTGGTCAGAGGCAACTGATATTTCAAACTCCACTTCAAGTTCTTTCAATTCGTTTTCAATAAGGGCTTTAAGGGAATTAATTGCCCTTTCCCGGTTTCCATATAGGGGTTGCAGTATGACTACTTTTTTCATGTTCTTCCTGCCGTATCAACTTTGAATTTTAAATTCCGTTGAGTTAAATGAAAATGGTTCCCGATTTTAAGGAGAGTATGAATGCTAAAGCTGGATATAAACGTATAAGGCGGGTACCAAAAGTGCAATGTATTCCAATGTTAAAGCTGGGTGTCGTTTGTGAAGTTGAGTTTCAACCTTCGGGGCTTTTATTAATTTATGATGTGGATTTCAATGTTTAAGGTATCATACGTTTAAGGTATCATACGTTTAAAGTATCTACTTTTAAGGATCTACTTTTAAGGATCTACTTTTAAGGTACCTATGTTTAAAGGTATCATACGTTTAAGGTACTCAAATCTAGTAATCAACGTTTAAGGTAAGATTCAAGGAGGCTGGAACTTTCTTCCAGGGATCCCGTAACAATTTCATCAATGGGGCTTTCAGCTGTTTCAATCATGTTCCTGAGTTTTTTGATGTCCCGGCTGTAGGGGCCCAGCTTTCGGGAAATCATATCCCTGCTGTCTCCCTGTTCCAGAGCTTCCCGGTGGATGTTCTTGATTTTTTCCCTGAAGTTCCTGATTTTCTCTAGGATTTCCTTATTTATCGTGTCGAGTTCCTTTATTTTTTCGGCTTCTCCTGCTTCTTCTGCCGCTTTTCCAGCCGCATACTCGGCGCTTCCTTCTCTAACGCTCCCCGCAGCTGCCGCTTCTCCGGCTTCTCCGGCTTCTTCGGCTTCTTCCGGGGGGGCTGCTTCCCGGATGACATTCCGGAACTCCTTGAGGGCGATTTCGACATCCTTTCCGTATTCCGTAAGTTCAACAAATTTGATCCGCCCCTCGAATGTGAATCTGATAAGTCCGCACTGTTCCATTTTGGTGAGGATCCTCGTGGTATGGGCAAAAGTGGAATCTATCTCTTTTGAAATCACGGAGGCGTAGGTCTTTTCCATCGAGCCTATAATAAGCAGTGCAAGAGTGGGTTTTTCCTGCAAAAACAATTTTTCTGCATCATCGTCGGACATAATATCACATTGGAGTGCCTTATGGCGGGTTGCCTCTGGATCTTACAGACCCAAATATTTTTTATCATTTAATAATTTTTGCATAATATTTTGACAGTTAATCTTCTAATACTTCGTTTTGATTTTATCTTCCTTATTTTTCTCTGAGCTTCAGCTTTCCTGAATCTTTTAAGATTTTTGAGCTCTCCTGAAACTTTTGAGATTTTTGGACTTTTTTGAAGTTTTAAGTTTTTGGACTTTTGAGAGGGTTTCAGGCTTTTTGGATGCTTGAAATTTTTGAGATTTTTTACAGGGAACGGATTATTTCCTTAATTTCCGGAAGCGTGGCGTCCGTCTTGAATGAAGTTCCGCTGAAATGGGTACGTGAGGCTTCAAACCCGTTTGCTCTCAGGGCTTCGAGAAAACCTTCGATGCCTGTAGCCGAAACTCCCAGTTCCTTGCAGATTACGTGCTGGTCGTAGAACATTGGTATGTCGAGTTCGTCTCTGCAGAAGCTGATTATCTTCATGGCTTTTTCTTTTGTCCTGAGAGGGCGCTTTTCCATTTCGGCAAGCACCTCATTGCAAAATGCAGGCTCCCTCAAGGGGCCGAGCCAGAGCGGACCTGCAATATTCGTGCCGGCCCCGCAGACAGGGCATTCCCGGTCGATGTGCACGGCCAGTCCTTCTACGGGTTGCCTGAAACCGCATTTCGGACAGTGGGCGAGGAAGCCTACGGATTTAAGGGTTCTGTCCGCCTGTTTTGCTCCCTGACGCACTTCAAGGTAACTGCGGACGTAGTGCCGGGTGACATGGGAGAGCAGGGGGTCCATTGATTTTTCGTGTTTTGCAAGTTCCCGGGCGCAGGACCCGAGCAGGACCCGCATTCCCATCTCACTGTGGAATTCCGTGTTAAGGGGCACGGCCGCATACTTCCTGATTCCCGAATTCAGGTGGGCTCCGCAAAGAGGTGCGGTATCAGTTGCCGTAACCGAAAGCAGGTTCATGACCGATGAGGAAGCCGCGTCCAGAAAGGGAGAGGGGGTCCCGAAGGGGTCGATGTCCACGATGTGGAATCTCTGCTCGTGGAGCAGTACGTTTGCATTCTTCCGGCATCCCTCTGCTTTTTCCTCCAGCCCGTTGAGTTTGATGTTCTGCTGAATGAGCTCAAATGCCTCCTGGCTCCAGTCGTTCAGGGTAGCGTGGATTCCTACTTCCCCTGCGACCCGGAGCCCCCTGATTCCCGATGCGGAAAAGGCATCCACGTAACGGACCTCTTCCCTTTGCATATCCCTCTTTCCGAGCAGTCTGTCCACGAAAGCTGCAGTTGCTGCAACATTGATGTCGCGGTTGAGTTCCATCTCCGGGTTATAAAATACCGGTGCTGCAGAGGGAGGGAAGGCCGCATCCTGAGGCGGGACTGGGACTGAAACCCCTGTCGTGCCTTCCATAATTGTTTTAAGGGTCATCTGCAATGCTATTCTTTGATATCGTATTTTACAGTAATGGTCATTTTTATCCATAGCTGCCCGAACAAACCGGAATTACGCATCCGGATTGATTTTTTTCAGCTCTTCTGGGCAGGGAATTTGAAGAATTCCCGTTGAGGGGGCCTGAAAGGTTGTTAGTTTGATGTCCTGAAAGTTTTTCATTGGAGATTTGAAAGGGATAGTACATCAGTTTTTGAATCCGGATCAAGTTGTTTTGATCCAATTATCTGATTTAATCACACCCCCTTTCTCTGGCAGTTCCTTTCCTTTACTCCCATTTAATATAAGCCTTTTATAAATAATAACATTTTCGTGAATATATTTCAAATGAGATCAGAAAATTTCCAGATATCCTGGTCCGGACAATGGAACCGGTCATCTCACATTTAAAAACAGATGTGTGAGTAATCAGGGATAATCAAAAAAAGATTTTTTTGGAAGAGGATTTACCCCCTTCCGGTTGAATTTCAGTTAGGTGGCTGGAATATATTTCCTGTGCTTCCGGTTAAAAGTAATGTTTTTTGGGGTCTGGAAAATATTCCGGAGAGCTGTTTCCTTTTCAGGGCTCTTCTACGGTTATGGTAACGTCCATCCTACCCTGCCCGAGGACGCTGAAGTTATAGGTGCCAGCTTCTTCAAAGGTATAAGGGTAGCTGCGCCTGTATACCAGGTTTTTATTCTCAAAAAGTCCTTCTTCGCTGACCAGGGTGAAGAGTCTGTCCTGGAAATTAATCCAAGCAACGGTATCTCCTTCCTCGATCACAAGGCTTGAAGGGGAAGCTCTGAAGTTCTCTATTCTTACGGTGTAAGTTTTTGTACTAGTTTCAGGACTTATGATTGTTGGTCCCTCGGAAGTCACTTCCTCTTCAGGAGCTTCTTCTTCAGAAGTTTCGTTTTCTTCTGGTGTTACTTCTTCTTCAGGAATCATTTCCTCTTCAGAAGTTTCGTTTTCTTCTGGTGGTATTTCTTCTTCAGGAATCATTTCCTCTTCAGAAGTTTCGTTTTCTTCAGGAGCCACTTCCTCTTCAGGGATTTCTTCTTCCTCAGCAGGCTGTTCGTCTCCCACACATCCTGAAAGGAGCACGGCGCTTAATACGAGGAGCAAAACAATGATCTTTGCTTTCATCAATAAATTCCCCACGTCTATTTTATATGGAAATTCCGGGAGCTTGGCTCTTGTCCGGAATTTTGTGTCTTTTCTGTTTCTATTTGTTTTGAGTTTGCTTGAATGAATTTTCAGGTTTTGAGGTTGCTTTGATTATTCGTATTTCAACCAACCTTTTCTTTTCTTGAGATTGGTGTATGAAGGTCCGGTATAAGGTTTGGTATGAAGTCTGATAAGGTTTGGTATAAAATATGGTTAAGGTATGATATAAGTTATGTAAGTGCGCTCTTACACATAAATATGCTTAAAGTACATAATTCATAATTCAAGTATATAAGAGATATTTCATGGTGGAATTCCGGATTTTGCTTTCCGGAACTAGATTTTTAGCTCTCTATTCTACTTTTCACATGCCGCTTACATAACTCCATAAGAACAATGCGGCAACTCCTGTGAAGGTTATCATCCCGAAAACTGTCTTTGAAATAGAATACAGTTCGTTTGAGCCGGATATCTTGCTGAGCAGGATCTTGTTTACCGTGCTGATCAGGCTTGCCAGCACGGCCGTGTTTGCTGCGGTCATGTATGAGATGTTCCCGCTTACGGCAAGCAGGGTGATGGATACGATTACCCCCGAGCTGCTGACAAAAGCCCCGAGGGCGGTTGCGTAGATCCCGGCAGTGCCTGCCACTTCATTGGCGGTGCTGCCTATAATAAGGATCAGGGTGAAAGCGGCTCCGAACTTGAAAGCAGGGCCAAGGGAAAAAGGAGACTTGATCTCAAGGGTTTCCGCGCCGATCGGGCAGAGGTTTTTGTTCTTCCTGAGCACAAAGAGGGCTGAGAGGAGGATTACTGCAAGCTGGGGCGGTAACATTAAAAGGGTTGTCTTCCCGCTCGGGTCAACTATGAACGCCACTACCAGGTTCCGGATAAGCATTGAGGTGTTGCAGAGCAATATTCCGACAAGTACGGGTTCTGCCATCCCGGAACTTTTTTTTGAGATCCCGGCAAGGGCTCCGGTGGTAGCTTCGCTGTTCACGAATCCTCCTAGAAAACCGGAATAACAGAGCCCCTTTTTTGCCCCGAATTTTCTCAGGAGCACGTAGCTCAGGAAACTTATCAGGGATACCAGGACAACGATCAGGATTGCGGTTTTCAGGTCTACAAGCCCGAAAATCTTTTTTTCAGGCATCACGGGATAAAGGATGAAAGCCACGGCCAGGAACTGCATGGCGTTCAGGAGCTCCTCCCTTGTTAGGTTCCCGGCAAACTCGTGAAGGGGCTTTTTCTGTATCAGGAGGAAGCTCACCACAACTGCGGAAACGATTGCAAAGAGGCCGTACCCGTACCCCACAAGCACTCCCTGGATGAATATGAAAAAAAGGGTGATGGGACTGGTCACGCCTATCCTCTGGTACATGGTGATTTTGGTGTAGGTGATTATGCAGCAGACTGCTGCAAAGAAAAGCGCAGCTATGTACACGATTCCTGATCCCGTTGAGGCTGTCAGGAGGGCGGTAAGCATCCCTGTAATGCAGGTTATACTGTAGGTCCTTACTCCTGCAAAGATCTCGTGAGTCTGGCTGCGGTGTTCCCTTTCGATCCCGATAAGTATCCCTATAAGGAAAGCTATGGCCAATTTTTGGAGGAAATCGATAAAAACCGGGTCAAACCCAAAATCCTGGATTACGTCCGTCGTTCAACCTCAGAAAATTCCATATGTAAAGTTTGGAATTTAATTTATTTTAAACATTCCCTTTTGATATTTCCGCAAGGGATAAAGGGATAAATCCAGGTAGAAACAGGAGGTAAATAAAACAAAAAAGTATCCCTGAAAGCCCGGCCGATATTCCGGCAAACGGGGGTCAGGGATTCGGGATTGAAGCAGGTTCAGACTTCTATAAGCTCGACTTCTATGGTTTTGTCCTCTTCGGCTTCCTCAATGGTTATCAGGGCGCAGGAGCCCTTGCAGGCTTCTCCGGGGTTCACCACTGTGGTTTTTCCGACCTTTTCTAAACCTTTGGCTTCGTGGATATGCCCGCAGACTATAAGGTCTACCCTGTCAAGGAACTTCCGGATGGCAGTACTGCCCACGTGCCCGCAGGGGATTTCGTCGCAGGTCCCCTGAGGTGGGGCATGGGTCAGGAGCACGACCTTCCCGCAGTTCCCGGCGGCTTCTGCGGAGCAGACCATTCCTTCAAGGGTGCTTTCGATTTCTTCTTCCGGAATTTCGAAGGGGGTGTTGAAGGGGGTGGGG
Organism: Methanosarcina sp. MTP4; assembly: GCF_000970045.1. Taxonomy (NCBI): domain Archaea; kingdom Methanobacteriati; phylum Methanobacteriota; class Methanomicrobia; order Methanosarcinales; family Methanosarcinaceae; genus Methanosarcina; species Methanosarcina sp. MTP4. The sequence continues at coordinate 2,678,668 of NZ_CP009505.1, read as the reverse complement.
TTCGAGCCTCCGAGTCCGATGAATCGGATTTTTCCGATCTGTTTGGCTTTTCCGTGGAGGTTGGTCGCCTTTGAGGCGTCCAGGGCTTCCAGAATGCTCTTCTGGTCACAGTTCCCTGGAATCGCGAGCACGGGTTTGTCGAACAGTTCCATGAGTTCTTCGACCTTCTCATCGGGGCCGAAATTGGTCAGGTCTCCTGCGATGACTGCAAGGTCGAAGTCTCCTGCCCGTTCCATGATTGCTTTCATTTTCGAATAGTCCCCGTGGGGGTCGGAAATTGCGAGTATCTTCATCCTTATCCCTTTCTGGATCTTGATTTTTAATTATTATAACTGTTCTCTGTGTGTTTTATTCATCCAGTTTGATTTACTCTTTCCAGTCTGATTTATTCTTTCCAGTTTGATTTATTTTTTCCAGTCTGATTTATTCATCCAGTATGAGCTTATCCGGGCTATGCCAGTGAACATGCATACATCTTTTATATCCCTTACGTAAATATAGTGCCTCCATGCGCGATATCGTTATCATAGGGCACAAGGCAATGACAAGCGGAGATTTTCCTTTAAACGACCTTCCGGGTTCGGCGGGTCGGATGGACATCCTCTGCCGCTGTGTGAGTTCTGCCCTCTTTCTCTCTTTCGGGATGCGAAGAGACGTAAATGTACACCTGCTCCTCCTCGGGGAACCCGATCCCGGGAAAATCGTGCGCTTCGACGGCATGACCCTGAGGTACCTGAACCCGGACGAGCGCAGTAGCGGCTCTTTAATCCAGAAAGCCCTCAAAAAGGAGGCGTCTGAGTATGAGGTCCGTTCCACACCAGGTGTCTGGGTCTGTAGGGGTGACCTGAAAACCCTGCTGGAACAATTTAAGGGGCGCACCCTGCTCTACCTCCGGGAAGACGGGGCAGATATAAGGGAAGTTGCCCGGGAAATTACGGACCCTGTTTTTATCCTCGGGGACCACACCGGGGTCACCGAAGAAGAGGAAGAAGAAATCCTTGGGGCAGGAGCGAAAATTATCTCCGTGGGTCCTATTTCCCTGCACTCCAACCACTGCATAACCCTTATCCACAACGAACTTGACAGGCTGGAAGCTGAAGTCGAGCCTGCCGTTGAGAGCGAATGTGCAGCCGACAGGGTTGAAAATTAAGTTGCAGCCGATTGGGTTGAACCCAAGGTTTCAGCTTGAAGGGCTGAAACTGAAGCAGGCGGGTCCTGGGAGTGAAAACTCCCATAAAGCCTGTCTTTTCGGAAGGCGAATAAAAAACGTTATATCACAGTTCCCTGTATCAGGATAGACGCTTACCTGATTATTTACCCCTTATCTTTAATTCCACCTATTCACCGATCATCTTTCAATCATTTATTGTGTAATCATTTATTGTGTAATCATTTATTGTGTAATCATTTACCAATCATTTACTAATCATTTATCGTGTTACTCATTTCCCTGCTACCCCGAAAGAGCTCTCAAGAAAGTGAAACCAAATGGATGTACTGGAAATTTCAAAAAAGATACTTCAGGAAGGCCCTGTCTGTGACCACTGCATGGGCCGCCAGTTTGCAAAATTATCCACAGGCCTCAGCAATATGGAGCGGGGTCAGGCTGTTAAGCTGACCCTTGCCCTGGAAGGGGACCGTGTCTATAAAACTGAAAACGACGACACCCTTCTCAGGGAACTTGCTTCCTGCAGTGCTTACGCAAGAAAGACGCTTGGAATCGAAGGCGAGGATGAGCAGTGTTGTGTCTGCCTTGACCTGTTCCGGAAACTGGACACCTGGGCCGATGAAGCGGTCAGGCAGCTTGAAGGCATTGATTATTCCACTTTCCTCGTGGGTACGAAGGTGAGCGGGCTTCTGAGTGAAAACGAAGAAATCCTCTGGGCAGAGACAGGGACCTCTTATGCCGAGCAGCTGAAGACCGAAGTCAACAGGGAGGTTGGGAAGCTGATCTCTGGAAAGGTAGGAAAGGACGTTGATTTCCAAAACCCGGACATAGTGATTACCCTTGACCTTACAAAGGAGGAGCTGGAGCTTCAGGTCAGGTCTGTCTATGTCTACGGCAGGTACAGGAAAATGGTCCGCGGCATCCCACAGACCCGCTGGCCCTGCCGGAAATGTCGGGGAAAAGGCTGCGAGATCTGCGATTTCACGGGCAAGCAGTACCCCGAATCCGTGGACGAACTGATCAAGGACCCTGTGGTGGAAGCTTTCCTGGCTGTGGATACGGCTTTCCACGGTTCGGGCAGGGAGGATATCGACGCCCTGATGCTCGGGAGCGGAAGGCCTTTTGTGGTGGAAGCAAAATCCCCGAAAAAACGCTCGGCAGACCTTGAGGAACTGATGGCGGAGATTAACGAGCAGGCAGCAGGAAAAGTCGAGGTAAGGGACCTGAAATTCGTTGCAAAGGGCATGATTGAAACCCTGAAAAACTCAAAGGCGGATAAAGCTTATAAGCTTAAAGTTACATTTAAAGAGCCTGTTTCAGAGGAAAAGCTTAAATCCTGCCTCGAAACTCTAAGTGGCACTGAGATAGCCCAGCAAACCCCCACGCGTGTTGCGCACCGAAGGGCCGATCTGATCCGGAAAAGGCGCGTGCATGAAATGGAACTTAAAGAGCTTACCGATTCCGGCTATGCTTTTATCACGGTGCACTGCGAAGGCGGGCTCTACGTGAAAGAGCTGGTCTCAGGGGACGAGGGCAGGACAAACCCAAGCCTCAGCGGGCTTTTAGGATTCCCTGCGCATGTGGAAGAGCTTGACGTAATCAACGTCGATATCTGAACCCGACCAGATGTTTGAATCAAGTTTATATCTGACTCCGGCTTTATAGCCGAATCGGATTCATATCTGAATCAGACCAGATGTTCGAATCAGACTCATATATCTGTATCGGGCAATGGCTGAATCGGGGTCACATCTGAATCGAACTTGCATCCGACCAAATTTTCACGGTATGGCAGGTTTATTTAAATAATATTTATCTTATTAGATAGAAGATCTTATTAGAGAGAATTGACATTAATCGAGCATTCTAAAGGAGGAACATGCGATGACAAATTCCCACGGTGAGAGACGTTGCACAAGGTACAAGTTAAAAAAGACAATTCGTGAGAGGGGAATCTCCCCTGTAATCAAGGTAATCCAGAAGTTCGACGAAGGGCAGATGGTCCACATCGATATTGACCCGAGTGTCCAGAAGGGCATGCCCAATGCCAAGTTTCAGGGTTCTACCGGCAAGATTGTCGGGCAGCGCGGAAGAGCATATCTGCTCCAGGTCCGCAGCGGCAACGCTATGAAGGAAGTTCTGTCCCTGCCTCAGCACCTGAAACCGCAGAAATACAATTAAGCACAGTGTAGATGTTAGGTTTCATATAACCTAACCCACTTTTATCCCCTGCCGTTTACCTGTAGCATTTTTGCGTAGCGTTTAAGCTCCCTACTTAGCAGTTTTAAAAATAATAGCCCAATCTTTGAGTGGTTTTTTCAGGTAGGAAGCCTTCAGGATAGGAAACGGATCTGTGCAAAAAAATATTTTCAAGAGGGGATGTGCCAGAGTTGCTTTTGAAAATATCAGGTTTCAGCTTATTCAGAATCATCTATAATTGCAGATATGGAGACATTTGATGTCCGTTGACATTTGATGTCCAGATACATTGTAGCTCCAGATATATTGGATGTCCAGAGACATCTATAATTATATATCGTTTGTCAAACATACAAATGACTTATCTCCGGATGGTCGAATTAGTCGACAGGTTGAAGCTTAAGAAAAGTTAACAGGTGGAAATTAATAGCAGCTTATTAGGGGAAGGACAGAAGATAAATCGAAGTAGATGCCCCGAAAAGCGGTAACTACCTGAAATTCTAGCCCAACAAGAGTGTATTCCAATGATAGTTAAGGAAGTCCTGAATGAAGAGTTATTGACGCTGGCTGAAGTCAAGGAAATGCTGTCCGAGATCGCGGACGAGCGCAGAGAGAGAAATCTGGAAGTGGCATACGAGTTCCGAAAAGCCCTGCACCACGCGGAGGTGTTTGCAAAAACCACTTCTGAAAAATCCAGAGGGCTGGTCAACAAGTTGCTTGAACTTGAAAAAATGAAGCCTGTTATCGCGGTCCGGATTGCAGATCTCATGCCACAGTCCAGGGATGAACTCAGGGCTGTTTACGCTAAAGAAAAGTATACCCTCAGCAATGAGGAACTGGACCAGATACTCGAGTTAGTAGCCGAGGCAATGGACTGAATTAGGGGCAGGGAATAAGAGAAATAGAATAGAATAAGCTATATAGAAGTTTTCATCTTGTTATTCATGAGGGTAGTCCTGGATACCTGGGAAAATTTACTTAAGTCTCTGGGAACATCTTGACCTGAGGGATTATCCTGAAGGTTAAGGAATCCCCCTGACCGGAGGATATCTGCATAGCTCGGGTAATCATTTAATACCGGGGAATCTGACATCACCGGGGGATTGCATAGGTTGCCTGAAGGCTGGAGAATTCTCCATCCGGAAGACGATCATTAAAAGTTGGGAATATCCCGGTCATGCAGTAAAGGAATATTCCATAAGAGGAATGTTTCCATAAGAGGAATGTTTCCATAAGAGGAATGTTTCCATAAGAGGAATGTTTCCATAAGAGGAATGTTTCCATAAGAGGAATGTTTCCATAAGAGGAATATTCTGTTCATGTTATGATAAGTTGGGAATCTTCCGAGATCATAGATAGCCGGGAGTATCCTGGTTGTAAATACGTTCTGGGGTTAATTTATATATAGGATGGGTGCTGATGAGAGACGAAAAATCACAATCAGGTGGACCGCAAAAGGGCAGAAATTCCACTGGTAAATCTTTTTCTGACAGACGTTCGGCAGGTAGGCCTCACCCTGAAAGAGGCTCTCGCTCATCAGGTCCTCGACCTTCCGGGAAAGGCGGGGAGAATTCCGGTGAAAGGGAAGAATACGTATGGGTGCTTGATTACCTCCCTTACGGGAAAGCAGTGAATGCAAGGTCCTTGTCCCAGAAAAAGCCTCTGGTCCAGGCGGTTGGCGACAAGAAGTTCACCCTGATGGAGCTTGTCCCCAAGAACGGCGTGATCCCGGAAATCCAGGCAAGGGTCTACATCGGATCCGGCGACCGGGACACCATCGACCACGTAAAGCAGCGCATTGGCTACCCCGACCTGACCCACGGTGCAAACCTTGAACTCCCGTACATCCTTGAAGCCTGTGTCCGGCACCAGGAAGAGAGATTCGTAAAGTTCTTCAATGAAGCTCATTCCATCACCACCCGCCTTCACATGCTCGAACTCCTTCCGGGGATCGGGAAAAAGCTTATGTGGTCTATCATCGATGAGCACAAGAAAGGGGATTTTAAGAGTTTTCAGGATATCCACGAGAGGATCCCGAGTCTTCATGACCCGGCAAAGGTCTTAGCTCACAGGATCGAAGAAGAACTCAAGGACGACTTTATCAAGTACAGGCTCTTTACTACTCCGCCGCGCCGCCAGAGGCCGGCATGAGGGGGATCTTTTGAAGGGCCTCTTAGCTTTTATTCCTTTTTTAGATCGATTTTATTCATCCAATCCGTTATTTCGTGCAGATAATACGCTATCTTATTCACTCTACTCGCTATCTTATTCAGTCTATCCGTTATTTCGATCAGTCAATCAGCTATCATATTCAATTTATCCATTCAGGAGTTTTCATCTTTGGTTCGTTCTATTCTAAGGAAATACCGCATAAAAGGCGGCGTCTTCGACCAGCACTTCCTGATCGATGCCGGTTACCTCGACCGGATTGTTGCGGCCGCCGAACTGACCTCCGAGGACACGGTACTCGAGATCGGGGCCGGCATCGGGAACCTTACCGAAAAGCTTGCAAGAAAGGCGAAAAAAGTTATCGCAATCGAACTTGACCCTGCCCTTGTAGCAGTCCTCCATGACCGCTTCGATTCCGTGGAAAACATCGAGATCATCCCCGGCGACGCCCTGAAGCTCGACTTCCCCGAGTTCGACAAGGTCGTCTCGAACCTCCCCTACTCTATCTCCTCGGAAATCACTTTCAAGCTCCTTCACCGGAACTTCAAAACGGGCATCCTCATGTACCAGTACGAGTTCGCAAAACGCATGGTTTCTCCCCCTAACTGCAAGGACTACTCCCGCCTCACGGTCGACACCCAATACTTTGCCGAGGCCTCAATCCTCATGAAGGTCCCGAAAGACGCCTTCCAGCCCGCTCCTGAAGTCGACTCTGCCGTGATCAAACTGGTCCCCCGCCCGGCTCCCTTCGAAGTCCGGGATGAAGCCTTTTTCCTGGAGTTCGTGGCAGCCGTCTTCAGCCAGCGGCGAAAGAAACTGCGAAACTCCATTCTTAACACAAATCACCTCCTTAAAATCCCTGAGGTCAAGGAAATCGTAACCCAGCTCCCTGAAGATTTCATGGGCAAACGGGCCGAAAACCTGACTCCCGGGGAACTTGCGGAAGTCGCGAACATGATCCTTGATCTGAAATCAGATCTGAAATCTGCCTGAAATTCGAGCTGAAATCCTGCTTAAATCCTTATCTAAAACCTGAACCTGAGAATGCATGGTGGAAATCGAATATAATAATGCCCGGGTAAAGCTCGGGGAAACCGATCTCGTCTACGAACCCGCCGAAGACTCTTTTTTACTTGCCGATGCCGCCCTTGAGGAGGCAGAGCCCGGAATGCGCGTCCTGGAAGTCGGAGCAGGAAGCGGTTTTGTATCTGCCGTGCTCCGGGCAAACCTCGAAAACGTCCGTATAATTGCAACAGAAATCAACCCCCATGCAGCCCGTTGTGCTAAGGAAAACGGAGTCGAGGTCATCCGCACCGACCTTTTCAGGGGAATTGAACCCCAGAGTCCGGAAACCCGCTTTGACCTGATCCTTTTCAACCCCCCGTATCTCCCGACCTCTGAAATGGAAAAAGTGCCCGGCTGGCTTAATTACGCTTTTGACGGCGGGACAAGCGGGAGGGAGACCCTGGACAGGTTTTTGGACAAGGTGAGGGTTTACCTCAGGCCGGGAGGGAAAATTCTGGTTCTCATCTCTTCGATAACGGGAGTTGAGGCTGTGCAGGAAAAGATGGAAGGGCTCGGGTTTGCCGTGGATATTGTAGGGAGGAAAAAGGTTTCTTTTGAGGAGCTGGTAGTTGTCAGGGGGAGGCTTTCATGATATTTCAAACTTTAGTGATATTTCAGACAAATGTTTTTCAGAGTTCGTTTCTCCCCGAGCTCGAAGTTGTCGGCTTTTTCAGTCCCTTTAGCCTTCCGGCTGCTTGCTCCGAAATCTTTACAAGAACGTAATTTATTTTATCAGTTAAAAGCGCGACCTGAAACGCTCCATCCAGTCCTTTTAATTGCTTTTCCAGGCCCTCATTTTCCTCTTCAAGTATCTCCAGCTCATTTTCCAGCTCCTGCAGGGCCTCGAAAATAGCATTCTTTTCCCGTTTTGCATCGTTATATTCCAGTATGAATTCTCTGAACTTTTCATCTATGCTTTCCAGGCAGGCCCGGTATTCCCTGATGGTCCGGAGCAGGTCTTCGGGCAAACCTTCAACATCCTTTATTTTTTCAGCTCTTGTGATGTATTCTTCGAACGGGCTTTCTTCAGGACCTGAGAGTTCGATTGCGGGATTGAGCATTTCCCTTATTTCCGCACTCACAGCTCCGGACCGGATCATTTGTTCCTTCCGGACGATGATTTTTACTTTTTCCCGGATTTCGGTGCGGGCTTCTTTAAACTCTACTGAGAATTCGGCTTTCAACTGCCTAAGTAAAGTGTTTTTCTCTTCGAGTTCCGATAATTCACCCTCTTTTTTTTCCTGAATTTCAAGGATCTCTCCCTCATTTTTTTCCCATTGAGCTTCCAGCTCCTCAATCTTTATCGAACGCAGCGTGAGCACTACCAGGTACAGAAGCCCACATGAAAAGAAAAGGATATACACAATCGATATGGTGGAAAAGGTCCATACCCAGTGAAAATAGCTTAGTGAGGGAAAGAGCTTTGCAAGTATGTGGAGCTGGCTTACGGGTTTTCCCCCGTTCATTATGTAAAGAATGTATGCATTATAAGCCATGTCAAAAAAAGCGGTAACAGATAATGCCGTAAAATGAATGAGTACTTTTCTGATCCCTTCCCCATTTTTATCCAGACGCCTGACCGAGGGGATCGTAAAAGCAACGAGGACCGTGTACATCGTCCCGACTACGGCGAGGAAGATGGCGGGGAGTGTGTGGGCACTATCCATACTTAGTAATTAGATTCTAAATATATTAATTTTTAGGGGGTACGAGGTTAAAAAATAACTTAAGTGGTAAAAATTCCGGAATATTTTAATATAGAAATCTGGTTTTTATAAAAAATAAATCTCCGGAATCCAATCCCTTTTACTCGCTGGCTTTGGGTTATGGAAAAATGTTTCCCCTTAGCGTCCGAGTTTTACTAACTCACTTTTGGGTTTTTATCCCGGTGATTTTTACTCTCTTTGTGCGCGTTTTTCCGGACTATCTCAATGTCCGGTCAATTTCATTTTGTGATTGGTAGTTACCACTATCATATTCAGGATATCCGAGTTTTTTGTTGAAATGGAAGTTATCAATTATTCCATCTTCATAGTTTTCCCAGTCGCTGTTTTCATAATCTGCCCAATCTTCTGCGGTAGAACTCGCATCATCAAGAAGGTCTTCCCATCCGGCGCTTGCGGTTGGGATGTCTATAATTAATAAGAAAAGTAATGTCAGTATAGCTTTAGTATATCCCAAAATAACCCCCCTTCCAGGTATTTTCCATTAATTATTCATATTATATTATAATTTTCAGTATTCTTTTCATTATATAGAAACGTCTTTCATATCTTCTCGTCTTCTCCACTAAATTTTCAAGATTAAAAGTGCTGAAATATCCCGTTCAGAATCTTGCTCACAGCAGTATCTACGGAAACTGTTTATGGAAATCGGTTCAAAAAAAGTATTCTTCTCCGGGGTAAATGAGAAAAATCCCTGTATTTTGGAGTTTTAAAAAGAAGGAAATTGAGCTACACCTATATTTGTAGCTGCAAAAAGTAAAAATAGTGTTGAATCTCCCGGATTTCGAGAAAAAATATCTTAAGGTGAGTTCCTCACTCAGTGGTTCACCGTTTGATTGATTATATTCTCGTCCAGGTCCGGGAATTCACTGTTCAGGATTTCTCTGACCCTTTTGATATAGGCTTTTTCTATCATGTAGGGGTCTTTGATCGAATCTGCAAGTTTCAGGGGCCTGTCTTTAAGGGCTCCGAGGGTGCCTTTTTCAGCTTTGCGGGAATAGACCAGCGCTCCTCCTTCAAAGAGTGTTATGACAAATTTCTGGATTGCTTTTCTGGAGATCTTCCGGCTTGAGCCCATTCTGGAATAGAGGTGATCGGTTACGCTCTGCATGGAGTGTTCGGCGTCCCCTCTGTAATGTTTGTAGATGTTTCTGCACAGGGTAGACCTCCGGCTGTTTGCTTTCTGGTACTTCAGGGTTTTGAGGTACTTTTTGGCTTTCTGGGTTGCGTCTACGCTGGTGGTCTTTATATCTCCGGCATCGACCAGGTGGACTTCGTAGACGCTTTTTTCGTTGCGGTTTATCCTCTCGACGAGGTCTCCTTCAAGAGATTCCACGTATTTTTTAAAGGAGGAAAATCCGAATTTTTTTTCCGAAAAAGAGGGGTCTATGCGTTTCAGGCCAACCTTGAGGTTCGACATCAGGACCGGCTCTTCGTCCGACCGGTTCTTTATATACCGGATCATAACATCCCTGCCGGCGGCATCTATGCTTTTGCCCCCTGTTCCGGAGGCCTCTTCTTCCTCTTCTTCCCCCTCATCTCCCTCCTCTTCTTCTTCTTCTTCGCCGATTTCCGGCGGGCCTATCATCTCGGATTCCGTTTCCGTTTCCGTTTCAGGTTCTCCCAGTAGTTCGTTAAGGGACTTGAATTCCGTGCAGTTGCTCTTGACGAGACTGCCCACTGAGTGCTCAAAACCGACCACAATTACGCTCTTGCCCCTTGCCCGGATTTTTTGCAGGAGAGGGATGAAATCCGTATCTCCTGACCCTATTACAATCATGTCGATGGACGGAAACAGTTCAAGGTTCTCCATCACGTCCACCGCCAGGCGGACATCCACGCCGTTCTTTCCCTGGGCTGAAGTTAAGGGGAGGTGGACCAGCTCAAACCCGTTGTTAAGCAGGGCTCTTTCATACTGGCTGAAATGGTAAGGCTGCCAGTTAGCATAAGCTCTCTTTATGGAGATGTTGCCTCTGCTTGCTGCAAAATCCACTATAGGTCCCAGCGAAAGGGGCTTTTCCTTGGAAATGTACACTTCCTCGGAAGAAATCACAAGGTTTTCAAAATCAAGATAAATAGCTATGTTGTTATCTTTGTTCTCAGTCAAATCAAAACTCCCCTCAAGGCAAATCTCACATGGCTTAATTCTGTGGAAAGCCGAAAGGACCAGAAGAACCCCTGCCTCCCTTATATCACTATTCTTCTTTCAAGCAGATTAATATTTAAAATTATTCCAGAAGGATCTTCAAAATGAAAATCAATCACCTCAAAAACAAATTCCCGGATCTATTGCAAAAGCAAAAATAAAATAAGTGAGATATAAATATCGGATAGTAACGTAATATAGAATAAAACCCAAAAAGTATGAGCACCATGACTTCCTCAACCACGAACACTTCTTCAATCACGAACACTTCTTCAATCACGAAAACTTCCTCAATCACGAAAATGAATCCGGACCCGAAATTTCTTATAGGTGTCGAAGGCCCCGCTGACAGGCAGGAGCCTGCGCTCTGGTTTGCATTTCGGGGTCGGGACATTCTTCTCAAAGTGAAGAAAAACCCGACAGCTGTCCCGAGGCTACAGGACTTCGGAGAGCTCGGGCTTTCGGCTGTCAGGGAACAGTACATGGGTACGCTTGAAGGGGTCCACTGCTATTCCGTAGAGCTTGAAGAGGGTATAGAGGTTCCGGAAGGAATGGAATTTCTGGACCTCAAGCAGGCACATGCGAAGCTCAGTGAAAGGTGCTTTTCGCTCGTGAACAAGGCGGTCCAGGTAATGGAATGGGACCGGGTCAACCAGTTTTGCAGCCGCTGCGGGACAGGAACTCTCCCTATGGTCGGGGAAAGGGGAAAGAAATGCCCCAAATGCGGGGAACTTTTCTACCCCCGGATCTCGCCTGCGGTAATCGTGCTCATCAAAAAAGGAAAGGAAATCCTGCTTGCCAGGTCCCCGAATTTCCCTCCCGGCCTCTACGGCCTGGTCGCAGGCTTTGTCGAACCCGGAGAATCGGCTGAAGCTGCCGTTGTCCGGGAAATCAGAGAGGAAGTCGGAATTGAAGTCAGAAAGATCAGCTATTTCGGGACCCAGGCCTGGCCGTTTCCAAACTCCCTGATGATCGGGTTCACTGCGGAATACGAATCCGGAGAAATCCGGCCAGACGGTGTGGAGATCGAGGATGCTGGCTGGTTTTCGGCTGAGAAACTTCCGGTCCTGCCTGGAAAAATCAGCATCTCAAGGAAGCTAATCGATTATTTCCTGCAAGAAGAAGGGTTGGATAAATAAGATCAGACATTGTGGGGGTATCGCTCTGGAGCAGGGGCTGCTTTTTTGCTTTCAGAGCTTGAGGCGGAGGAGGACGTTGTTGTATTTCTTTCTGCTCCTTTTTCTTTTTCATTTTCAGGAAAAAGCCGGCCGCCTTTGGCGCCCGGTGAGAGTCCCGGCTTCCTATTGGGTTCAGAATATGGTTTCCTTGTTTTTTGATATCATGTGGATGGAAAATGCCTCCTTGTTTTTGATACTATGTGGATGGAAAATGCCTCCTTTTTTGATATTATGTGGATGAAATAGCTTTCCCGGTTTTTGGAAAGCGCAATGCCTAAAAGGAAACAGGACTTTCTTGATTACGTAGTTTAAGGATAAAACAAGGACAAAATCCAGGATAAAATAAAACTAAAATAGACATTAGAAGAATAAAAGGTCATAAAGGGACATCAATTTGATTCTTTTTCATAAGGAGGGACTCATACGGCAAGCAAGGTATATTTTACAGGCCTGAGGGCACAAAACCCCAGGGATAACACGATCAGTAAGATTCAGCGGCTTTTTGATGCTGCAGGTTTTGTCGAACTTTTAGGGGTAGACGACCTGACGGCAATCAAGGTCCATTTTGGGGAATACGGAAACGACGGGTACATCAACCCTGTCTTCGTCCGGCAGGTTGTCGACAAAATCCGGGCTTCAGGGGGAAAACCTTTTGTCACGGACACAAACACCCTCTATTCGGGGAGCCGGCACAATGCAGTTGACCACCTGACAACGGCAATCGAACATGGGTTTGATTACTCCGTGGTCCGGGCTCCGCTGATCATTTCCGACGGGCTGAAGAGCCAGAACATAGCCGAGGTCGAAATCAGGCAAAAGCACTTCAAGTCCGTAAAAATCGGGTCCGATATCGTGGCAGCCGATTCCATGGTCGTGATGTCGCATTTCAAGGGGCACATCGTTGCAGGTTTCGGAGGGGCGATCAAGAACCTGGCTATGGGCTGTGCCCCTGCTGCCGGGAAAAAGGACCAGCATTACCCTACAAGTCCTCACGTGGTTGAAGAAAGGTGCATAGCCTGCGGGAAATGCGTGGAAATCTGCCCTGTGGGTGCCGCTTCAATCGAGGGAGATTCCTCGAAGCTCGACCCTTCCATCTGCATAAGCTGCGGACAGTGCATGGAAGTCTGCCCTGAAGAAGCCATCGACCTGAACTGGGAAACGGACATCCCCGAATTCCTCGAATGTCTGACCGAATACGCCTATGGGGCAGTAAAGGACAAGCAGGAAAGGGTCGGGTACATCAACTTCCTGCTCAATATAACTCCTGACTGCGACTGCGTGCCCTGGAGTGATGCCCCTATCGTGCCTGACATAGGGATTCTCGCCTCAACGGACCCGGTTGCCCTGGACCAGGCAAGCTACGACCTCGTGAACAAACAGGTCGGATTCAAGGGCTCTTCCCTGCAGTGCAACCACGAAGCCGGGGCTGACAAGTTCAAAGGGGCCTGGCCAAAAGTGGACGGCACCCACCAGCTCGAATACGGGGAAAAGATCGGGCTTGGGAACAGGGATTATGAACTGGTTGAGATTTGAATGGGGTGCCTTTCAGGCCCCTCCCATTTCAATATTTTCTATTAAGCTGAATATTGAACAAAATTTCAATTTTTGAACGTTTTTTCAGGATTTTTTTGGTTTATGAATGTTTTTTCAGGATTTTTGTGACTTGTGAACATTTCTCAGGAAATTAGCTATTAATCCGTTAAGAACCATCATCTGTATAGGGTCTTTCCATGATTCACGAAGCGATGTTTTACGAAAAACTCAGGGAAAATAAGGTCCGCTGCTCCCTCTGCGCCCACCGGTGCAAAATAGCTCCCGGTAAAAGGGGTATCTGCGGAGTCCGGGAAAACTGCGAAGGCAGCCTTTTTTCCCTTGTCTACGGAACCGTCTCAAGCGAAGGGGTGGAGCATATCGAAAAAAAACCGCTTTTTCACTTCTATCCGGGGTCTTTTGCGTACTCGGTAGGGACTATAGGCTGCAATTTCCGCTGTAAGCACTGCCAGAACTGGACTCTTTCCCAGGTTCCTCTGGAAGAAGCTTATACGGCAAGTCTCAGCCCACAGCAGCTTGTCCAGCAGACAAAGATGGCAGGGTGCCAGTCGGTTTCCTTTACTTACAATGAACCTACAGTCTGGTACGAGTACACTTATGATGGGGCGAAGCTGGCAAAGGAAGCAGGACTTATGACCAGCTACGTTACAAACGGCTACATTAGCCCCGAAGCCCTTGAAAAAATAGCCCCATACCTTGACGCCTTTAGTGTGGACATCAAGGCTTTTACCGAAGAGTTCTACAGGGATATCTGCAGTGCAAAACTTGCTCCTGTGCTCGAAACAACGCTTCTTGCAAAAAAACTCGGGATACATGTGGAGGTTGTTAACCTTATCATCCCCACCCACAACGATTCTTCCGACGAAATCCGGGAACTCTCCCGCTGGGTCTGTAAAAACCTGGGGAAAGATACCCCGCTTCATTTCAACCGTTTTTATCCCCATTATATGATGAAAGACCTGTTTCCGACACCTGTGGAAACTCTTGACAGGGCGCGTTCGATTGCTCTTGAGGAAGGGATGCGCTTCGTGTACGTGGGAAATGTAGCCGGGCACCCGCATGAGAATACATATTGTCCGGAATGCGGCACCCTTCTGATTGACAGGGGATTCATGGAAGTCCAGGAATACAACATAAGTCCCGAAAAGACCTGCCCGAAATGCGGGGAGCACATCCCGATTGTCGGGGAATATCCGGGGTTTTCAAAAGCTTAATCAGGCAGATTACAGTTTTTTGAGCAAATTACAGTCCTGGCTCAATTTGATTTCGATTTACTTCCCTTTAATTTCCTGCCTTATTGAACCTGATCTTGAATTCGGTTCCGTTGTTCCTTTTGAGTTCGACACTTCCATCTATCTGTTCAACGAGAATGTTTACAAGCTGGAGGCCGAGGGAATCCGTATTCTTAAAATCCATTTTTTCAGGAAAGCCCTTCCCGTTGTCGACTACTCTCAGGGCATACTGCATGTCATTTTCACTTTTGCAGCCTTTTTTGGTTTCGGAACTACTGTCTTCCCTTTCATTTTCATAATTCTCCGATTTTGACAGGTTTATCCGGATTTCTCCTCCTTTTCCTTCAGGAAAGGCGTGCTTCAGGGAATTCGAAACGAGCTCGTTTACAATAATCCCCAGGGGGACAGCAGTATCCATTTCCATATAAATCGGCTCAATGTCCAGTTTCAGGCTAACGCCCTCATTTCCTATGCTATAAGAACTTAGAAGTTCCGAAGTCAGCTTCCGGAGATAAACTGCAAAATCAAGGGTTTCCATATCCTTTCCCTGGTACAGTTCTTCATGAATCAGGGCCATGGAAACTACACGGTTCTGGCTTTCCCTAAATGCTTCAAGGATTTCCTTATCGCTGAACTTTTCCGCCTGGAGGCTGAGTAGTGATGAGATCACCTGCAGGTTATTTTTAATCCTGTGATGGATCTCTTTTATTCGGGCTTCCTCTGTCCTGGTAAGGGTTTCTTCAGCCATTCTACGTTTGGTAATGTCATGAACAAAACCCTGGAATTTTCCGGAGCTTCCGGAATCTCCGGGAATGCGCTGCATAATTTCCCTTACCCACCTTATTTCTCCGTCTTTTCTCCGTATTCTGTATTCCAGCTCGAGAGCGGAATCCGGGTTAGATTCCACCATTTTCATGTTTTCAAAAATTAGCGGCTGGTCTTCGGGTAAGACTATTTCGGCCCACTTCAATTTCCCGGAAATAAAGTCCTTTTTGCTGTAAGCCGTGATCTCTTCCACAGCCCCGTCGATGAATACCGGATTGCCTTTTTCGCTAAATTGAAAGCCGATAAGTCCCTGGAGGTTCTGTACTAATGAGCTGTATTGTTCGGTTTTTGCCTGCAGGTCTTCCACTGTAAGCTCACTGGCAGCTTTGGTTTTCTCCACTCCGAGCATCCTGTAGATTCGGCCCTGGTCGTCCTTAAGGAAAGTAGTTTCTCTCCTCAGGGCTTCTTCTCTGAATTTAAGTTCCCTGAAAAGAAGGTTGAAGGGTTCGTCAAAGCCTGTTTCCACGATCGCTATGTAGATCAGGTAAAAAGACAGGACATTAAAAATGTGCCCTATAAAGTTGAAAATCTCTTCTGTGTATGTGTAGTAGGTAAGAGCCAGCTCCGCGAAGATAGACACTGTTATGGCTGCCGTAAGTATCCTGAAAACATGTTTTTCGAATCTGTCTCTTTTTTGATGCAGAAGAACCAGCGAACTGATCAGCAGGAAAGAGATAATATATTCGCTTAAGATTTTAAAAGGAGTAAGCCCGACCCCTTTCACATAACAGTCCGGAAAGTTCCTGTAATGGAAGATCGAAAGCAGGAGAGTTGCCGTAATTACGGCATATACGAGAAACACTTTCCAGGCAAACTGTTCATTTCCATTAGTTTTTGTATGTCGGTTTCCATCCTCTACAAAGCCTGTCAAAAGCAGCGGGGCTACAAAAAAGGAGACTCCTCCCAGGTACCTTATAGCTATCCAGAGCTGTGCCGGAAGGTTTGCCCCATACCCGGGAAAAACGTTTATTCCTTCATATGTAAATGCGCGTAAAAACCCAAGACATGCTATGAAAAAAAGTGCTGTCCCGATGAATGTAAGGTATCGGTTTTCCGAAACAACTTTTGATTTCCATACTATTATGAAAACCATGTAAGCTATTATGACGTTAAACTGGTTTACCACAATGCGAAAGAACAGGTAGTTATTAAGGCTGATCGTATAGAGTATGCCTGTTCCGATCAGGAATAACCCCAGCTTAATAAGAGATGGCTTAAGGGTTATGTTAAATTTCATCTCCCCGCATTGCATCCTGAAAATGTATCTGTTAAATGTAGTATAAAATATTTTTGAAATTTTATATATTGTATATATATGAATCCGGATAAACACCCCCGATTTCACACAAAACAATCGAAGCACAATTAACCCTGTTAGTAATAGAAACCATATAGGCGGGTGCTTTCTATTGCAGTATTTTAACCTTTAAACGAATGCCTGCAACGTTGACATCAAAATTTTTGCCGAAAAATCCTATCAATATGTCGCAAGTGCAAAGCTTGTCCCTGGCGCTTGAATTTTCCATCCCTGCAAAAAAATTCGGTCTCCATATGGGAATACTGCCCCGGATCAATGCAGGAACAATAAATATGTGAATGCGTAAAAATATTCACATAAAAATATTTGGAAATCTCCAATACGCAATTTTACTTGATTTCATCGCAAATCTATTTTTTAAAAAGTTACATATAGCATGTATTCCCTGTTAATATATGAACTAATATTATCCAACTTTACTGGAGATGCTGGTGTATGAATGTTTGGGAATACGATATAAAAGCGCTTAGATACAGTGATCTGTCGAAAACAAAAGAGGACCTTAATAATCTGGGAATTGAAGGCTGGGAACTGATCAAGTTCGCTGACGAAATGGATGAGAATGGTGTAATAAGGGCTGTTTTCAAGCGACCTGTTGATTATGTTGATTCAGCATTCTGAAACTATTTTTTTACAATTTCTATTCCTTTTAAGTTGTTTTCCTATTCTTTGATCTGATTTTCTATTCCTTTTAACTTTCTAGTTTCCTGCTTTCTTGCTTTTTGTTCCTATCTCTTTAACTTGCTGGTTTTCCGTTTTCTTGCTTTTTGTTCCTACCCCTTTTAACTTGCTGGTTCTGGCTTTGATCTGCCCTTTTGGTCCCGAATCTCTTTTCTAAGGAAATTCCCTTTCGGGTCCTCTTTATCTCCTTCTTTTTTGACCTATATGTCTGACTATCTTTGATTTATATGTCTGCGCATATTCTATAATATTTTTATTAAGTTTTCTTTGATTGATCCATTTCGAAACTTTTATCACTATGAACTATTTTTCTCTATTGTGCATAAAAAAATAAAAAATAATATGATCTTGTATTAATTTATTTAATATTATGTTAAATTAGTATTCATATTATTTATGAAAATATGTTAAGATCATATTTTTCTTTGTTTTATTGCTAAGTTTGCTTGCTATGGAGTAAAAGGTGAAAAAATGAAAATTCTGGTTTGCGGAAAAGGAGGAAGCGGCAAGAGCACGGTTACTGCTCTGCTTGCAAAGTCGATGGCTGATAAAGGCTACAATGTCCTTGTGGTGGACAGTGACGAGTCGAATTTCGGGCTTCACAGGCAGCTTGGGCTTGAACTACCTGAAGATTTCATGAACTTTCTGGGAGGCAAGAAGACCCTTATTGAGAAGATGATGGGTGCGATGAAAAAAGGTGAGAAACCCGAATTGTTTGAAGAAAACTGGAATATCGCCGATATCCCCCGGCCTTACGTGGCTACTAACGGGAACATAAAAATGGTTTCAGTGGGCAAGATTCATGATTTCGGGGAGGGTTGTGCCTGTCCCATGGGTGCGCTTGCAAAACACTTCCTGAAAAATATCTCCACCGGAAGCCGGGACTTCGTGCTTGTGGACACGGAAGCCGGGGTTGAACATTTCGGAAGGGGGGTAGAGGAAGGGTGCGACCTCATTTTAATGGTACTGGACCCCTCTTACGAATCCATCAGGCTTTCGGAAAAGGTCGCGGAGTTGTGCGACAGAGCTGGCAAAAAACTGCATTTTATCTTTAACAAAGTTGATGGAAGTGGCAGGACTGCAATGCTGGGGGCTGTGGGAGAGGAGCGCGTGTTGAGTATCATTCCTCCGAGCGATGAGCTTTTTCAGGCAGGGCTTGCAGGCAGGGAGTTCGAGGTCTTCCTCCCTGAAATTGAATTCATTGTCGGGTCCCTTATTTCCGGGGAGTCCAGCTGAAGCGGGTATCCGTTGCTGTTCAAGTTAGTATCCGTTGCAATGAAGGGTGTCATTTTTAATCCGTTTAATGGGGTAAAATGTTGACGAGGGTGCATATGATAAGAAAAGAAAGAATAAGAGCAGGAGTTTCGCTGTCTTTCCTGCTGCTTCTGGCCATTTTCGTGCTGTTGCCTGCAGGGGTAAGCGCTGCCAGTTATGAGGAAATAAAATCCGTAACCAGGGTGGCTCCGGAAGCTTTCGGAGCCGACGAGGAAGTTGAAATCGTACTGAATATCGAGGGGGAAGCCCCTCTTGCGGTCGGAATTGTTGAAAAGATTCCGGAAGGTTTCCGTTTTCCTGATAAAGATGCCGACGTTTCGGATGCAGCCCATTTCGAAGTGGACCGGGAAGCCGGGATGATCGCTTTTTCCGTGCTTGATGAAACGGAAATAAGGTACAGGGTAATAGCCTCACCTGCCGGAGGAAAGGACAGTTTTACGGGAGAATGGGTTGACCTGCTCGTGCAGACCCCTGAACTGAACGAGGGAAAGGAAAGGTGGGAAAGCGTAAGCGACCCTAATTCTATCCTGCCTGCCAGCGGAAGCAAAAGCCAGACAGGGTCTTCAACAGCCTCTGATTCAAGTAAAGCCGGTTCCGAGGAATCTGGCAGTTCCGCTCCCGGGTTTGGGATTGGTATTGCTTCCCTTGGTTTGCTTATCTGTGCTTCTCTATTTAAAATGAAAATAAGCGGAGGAAGAGAGATAGGTGGAGGGAGAAAGATATCAGGAGGGAGAAAGTGATGAAGTTGTCATCCGCGATGAAATTGCCATCGGTGCCTAAACCATCATCCGGTTTGCTTGCCGGACTTTTGCTTTTCATATGTATCGGGCTGCTTTTCGTGAACCCTGTGGCTGCCTCTGCTGCCGAACTTCCCTGCGGGGGAGGGGACGGGGAGATTTCCGAAGAAGAACTGGCAGATGCGGTCTGCGCCTACATGCTCGGGGAAGGGAGCTATTCCCTTGACGATGTAGGGGATGCGGCTTTCATCTACAGCTTCTGGGACGGAAAAGCAAAGACGATCACAGATATGCACGACCGCCAGGTAACTTTTTACAGGCCTGTGGAAAGGATCATAACCACAAACCCGGATAATTCCAGGATTATCATAGCTTTCGGTGACCTTGACAAATTTGTTGCAACGGACGAGTGCACGCGGGGAGGCTGCGTACTTCCCAGGGACGTCAATGACAACAAAATTGCCCTGGGTGCTTGGGAAGGCCTGCAGGTTTATGGAGGAGGGCAGCTTGATGAGCTTCCCGAGACCAATACGCGCAAGGAAATTGATTACGAAACCATGGCCCTTTTGAAACCTGACGTGGTCTTCGACGCCCTCTGGTACAGCCGCGGAGACCTGATTGAGGAAAAGGTTGGCTGTCCCTGCGTGGATGCAGGTACCGGGTTTACCTTTGAGGAAGACTATGCCCTCATGAGGCTTTTAGGAGAGGTGCTTGACCGGGGAGAGGAAGCCGAAGACCTAGAGAACTTTGTCCAGTCAAAGGTCGACATGGTAAAATCGGTCACTGACCAGCTTGATGAAAGTGAAATCCCTACCGTTTATTTTGCTCCCAGGGGTGCGAAGAAAGGGTTTTACGATTCCGTGGAAGGCCGGGACTTTACTAGGACCGAGGCAGTGTACGAACCTCTCACCCTTGCAGGCGGGGATAACCTTGCGAAAGAGTGCGAGGGGGAAGAGATAAACGTGGCTCCGGAACAGATCGTTGCCTGGAACCCTGAATACATTTTCGTTGCCTGGAGCACCTGGGATGGCCAGACCGGAAAGGACTTCGTAATGGAAACCCCCGAACTGTCAGAAATCCCGGCAGTGAAAAACGGGCATGTCTACGACTGCTTCTACCCGTACTGCAGGGGAAGGCCGATCGACCGCAGCCTCCTGAACATGATGTATATGGCAAAATGCCTGCACCCCGAGGAATTCAAGGACCTTGACCTGGAAAAGGAAGGCAACGAGATCTACAGGAAACTGTTCGGAGTAGACGGGGTTTATACAGCTATTGCCGAATACCAGCAGTTTGCCGAAGAGGTGTCCTGAAGTCCGAACTTGCTGAGGTTTGCATTTGCTGAGGTCTGCACTTTTGGAATTCGTGAAGAAAATGCCCGGAACTTATACTCGGAACCCCGGAAATAAGACACGGAGCCCCGGAAATTTTGGACTTCGTAGAGAAATGCCCGGAAATACAGAAATATCGAGATGGTAAAGCATGGCAGGAATACTTGAAAACCCCATCAAGGGTGCACTGAAATCCCGAACCGGAAATAATGCCGTTCGGGCAGCATACCACAGGTATAAGTGGAGAAAGCTCTGTTTCATGGTTTTTCTCCTGCTGATGGTTGCATTCCTTGCAGGGTACATAATAACGATCGGACCGCTTGATATTACCGTGCTTGATGTTTACCGTATTTTGCTCGACAGGTTTTTCCCGGGCCATTTCGGGACTTTTGAGCTTCCCTCCCAGGTTGTGTGGAACATCCGCTTTCCCAGGATTGTGGGCGGCATCCTTGCAGGTTTCGGGCTTGGGATTTGTGGCTGCGTAATGCAGGCAGTGCTTAAAAATCCCCTTGCAAGCCCTTTTACCCTCGGGATCTCGGCAGGAGCTCATTTCGGGGTTGCGGTTGCGGCGGTCATGGGGGTCGGGATCGTAAGTGGGCCCTATCTGCTTGTAGGGAACGCTTTTTTGTTTGCAATGCTCTGCGCCTTTTTCATTATCGCGCTTGCAAGCCTTAAAGGGGCAAGTTCCGAAACCCTGATCCTTGCAGGCATAGCCGTAAACTACCTTTTCAATGCCCTTAGCAGCCTTTTCCAGTATTTTGCAACGGATGAGCAGCTCAGGGTTATGGTAAGCTGGGGTATGGGAGACCTTTCAGCCTTCTCCTGGAAGAATTTCCCTTTGCTTCTGGGACTTTTTGCCATCTGCATACCCCTGCTCTACCTGAAGGCTAATGACCTGAACCTGATGGCAGTGGGGGATGAAAACGCGAAAAGCCTGGGAATCGACGCAAATAAAGTCCGGATGTTCAGCATGGTGCTTGCAAGCCTCCTTGTTGCGACAATAGTATGCTTTACGGGCACCATCGCCTTTATCGGGCTCGTTGCACCCCACATGGCCAGGATGATCATAGGTTCCGACCACAAATACCTGCTCCCTTCTTCCGGGATCCTGGGCGCTTTGATCCTTATCTCGGCAGACGCCATCGGTATGAACATCGTAAGGCCGACAATCATTCCCACAGGCATCACAAGTTCGCTTCTTGGGGTGCCGTTTTTCATGTATCTGATCCTGAAGAGGAAAAGGAAGGAGTTCTGGTAAGGAGGGAGCTTGGTAAAAGGGGATTATGATAAGTAAGAAGTTCTGGTGAGGAAGGAGTTTGGTGAGGAAGGAGTTTGGTGAGGAAGGAGTTTGGTGAGGAAGGAGTTTGGTGAGGAAGGAGTTTGGTGAGGAAGGAGTTCTGGTAAGTAAAGTAAAATGAGGGGAGCAGCACTGAAGCAAATAGTGGACCACTAGTGGGAAATGAATTCCGGTCTGAAAAGGAGTTCTGATAGGATGGTAAAAATACAGGTAAAGGATATGGCGTTTGGGTATTCAAACGTGAATATTTTTGAAAATGTCTCATTTGACATTCGGGCTTCAAGCCTGGTAAGCATTGTTGGGCCTAACGGGGCGGGGAAGTCCACACTTTTAAAGTGTATTGACAGGATCCTTTCTCCCAGGGCAGGAAATATCACTGTGGAAGGAAAAGATCTCAGTCAAATGAAAAGGCTTGAAGTGGCAAGGACGCTCTCCTACGTCCCCCAGAGTTCCAACAGGGTATTTTCAAGCACTGTTTTCGAAACCGTGCTTATGGGAAGACGTCCGCACCTGGGCTGGTTCAGCGGTGAAAAGGACGAGGAAAGAGTCTGGGAAGCACTCGAAAGGCTTGGAATCGAAGACCTTGCCCTTTGCATTTTCAATGAGCTTAGCGGGGGGCAGCAACAAAAAGTCCTGATCGCAAGAGCCCTCGTGCAGGATACCGGGGTTATGCTTCTTGACGAACCTACAAGCAACCTGGACATCTGGCACCAGCTCGATGTCATGGAACTGGTAAGAGGGCTTGTAAAAGAAAAGAAGGTCGCTGCTCTCATGGCTGTCCATGACCTGAACCTTGCTGCCAAGTATTCGGACGGCATGATTATGATGAAACAGGGTAAAATAGTTGCCATGGGAGACCCTTTTTCAGTCCTGACCCCTGAAAACATCGCTTCTGTTTACGGGGTCGAGGCTAGCGTAAGTACCCATGCCGAAGTCCCCTACGTACTGCCTTTGAAGCAGCTTGAAGTAGCCTGAGATTAAGATTTACCCTTGATTTAAATTTACTCGGATTTCCTGAAATTTCAGGTCATCTTCGTAGACTTTTTCCTGATAGCGAGGATAGCTCATTTTTTTTATTTTTCTCTGTTTCTTTTAAATAATTTTTCTGAAAATGAGGTGCTACTTTTTGTTAACACTGTTTACTATTTGTTCATATAAGAAAACTCTTTTATCATATTGAGTATTACAATATTTTGACAAATTAACATTTATAGAAATAAAATGTCTCTAATAATAAATATGTTAAGTGAATGTTTTGAAAAAAATTATGTTGGATTGTGCCTGAACAGGGTGTTTTGATTTTACATCTCGTTTGGGGCTCCAGGCTCAGTCTGTCTTTCTTTAACTAGTTCCTTTAACGATGGACTGAATCGGAGTTTTGGGAATTATATCTCTCCAGAACTGCTCTACCCGGAACTGCTCTACCCGGAACTGCTCTATCCAGAAGAGGATCTTCCATGAATCAAAAACTCAAGCTTATCACGCTCACTTTAATGCTGCTGGCCGTAATCAGTGCCAGTGCCTGCATAGGTGGGGAAGAGGACGGAACTGCTAAAGGGGCAGGTTCCGAAGTCTCTTCCCAGGAACTGACCGTGGGAATCAGTACGGATGTCAACAACTGGTACCTGGACAAATTTCCGGACGGAGATGGACGTTTTGTCTGGTCCCAGATCTATGAGACTCTTGTCAGGCTTGACCCTGACCTGAACATCGTCCCCGGCCTCGCCGAGTCCTGGGAAACGCCGGATGACGGTACTACATGGATCTTCCACCTCCGGGAAGGGGTAAGCTTCCATGACGGGACACCTTTTGATGCGGATGCGGTTGTTTTTTCCTACTCCACGCAGTCCTATGTCACCCAGGCCGTGCTCAGGCCCATTGAGAGCGTGGAAGCCCTTGACAACCACACCGTGAAGTTCGTGCTGGCAAAACCCATGCCTTTGCCTTTCTACCTGACCCACGTAGCCTGGCCGGTAATGAGCCCGAGCTCTGTTGATGCCGAAGGAAACTTCATAAGCCCTGTGGGTACCGGTCCTTTCAAGTTCGAAAGCCGGGCAAAGGACCAGGAAATCGTAGTTTCTCGCAACGAGGAGTACTGGGGAGAAAAGCCCGAGCTTGAAAAGGTCACTTTCAAGGTGATTCCCGAAGCTTCCACCAGGGTTATGGCACTCGAGACCGGGGAAGTGGACATGATCATCAAGGTTCCCGAATATGACGTTTCGAGGCTCGAAAACGAAGAGGGAATCGAAGTACACAGAAAACTTACTACCTTCACCGACTTCCTGCAGTTTAACTGCGAAAAAGCTCCTTTCAGCGATAAGGCGGTCAGGCAGAGTGTTGCCTATGCCGTGGATACGGAAATGATTACCAGCGAGGTGCTTGAAGGCATAGGAGAAGCCGCAAACGGAAGGGCTTACTCCCCTGTCATGATGTACTCCAACCCTGACCTTGAGACCTATTCCCGGGACCCTGAGAGGGCAAGAGCCCTGCTTTCGGAAGCCGGGTGGGGAGATTCAGACGGGGACGGTATAGTGGAAAAGGACGGGGAACCCCTGTGTGTGACCCTCCTGGTCAGCAATGGGGTCTGGGCGTCCAGGCACAACCCCATGGCCCAGGCAATTCAGGGTGAACTTGCGGAAGTGGGAATTGATGTGGAAATCAAGCTCCTGGAAGGAGGGGCTGTTACCCAGCTTGAAAATTCCGGGGACTTTGACATAATCCTGCGCACCGGCCACTTTGTCTGGGGCCCGTATCCGAAACATTTCTTCGTGCACCATTCCGCGTCTCCGTTTTCCCATTACAGGAACGCTACTTACGATGAGCTCGTAAACGCAGCTGACATGACTGCGGATGAGGAAAAGCAGAAGGAACTTTACTATTCCCTGCAGGACTTTATCATCGAAGAAGTCCCGGCCTTCTACCTGGTCCACGAGGAAAAAATCGTAGCTTCCAACTCCTGTGTTAAAGGGTACACGATTACCTCGGAGGACCCCTGGCTGAACCTTGATGGAGTGTATCTGGAAAATGAATAATTCATAAAAAACGAATTGCTGTGGATAAAAAACGAATTGCTGTGGAAAGGAGTGAAAATCCCGAACCCTTTCCACTTTCGTTTTTATTTTAGGCTCCCTTGTTTCTATTCATATCTGAGGAAAAACCGGACCGAGAAAAATGTGGAACTACATAGCAAAACGCCTGCTCCTGATTTCTGTAGTCATCTTTGGGGTGACACTCGTTACCTTCTCTGCGATGTACCTTGCTCCCGGGGACCCTGCCGAGGTCATTGCTTTTGCCAGGTACGGGCAGGACCTGAGCTTCGAGCAGATCGAAGCCGTCAGGGAAGCTGAAGGCCTGGACTCACCTGCCCATGTCCAGTACCTTAACTGGCTCGGACATGTCCTGCACTTGGATTTTGGAAAGTCAGTTATAAATTCCGATGATATCCTTGAAGAGATCTTGCGCTGTCTGCCAGCTACTGCCGAACTTGCCCTTGCAAGCCTTTTGCTTTCCCTGGCTATAGCTATTCCCGCAGGCATAGTGAGTGCGCTAAGGCAAAACACCTTGCTTGACAGTGCCTGCGTTTTCACGTCTCTGCTAGGGGTTTCCATCCCCAATTTCTGGCTGGGACTCCTTTTGATCTGGCTTTTTGCCCTGAAACTCCACATGCTCCCAAGTTTCGGTTACGGTACTCTGGATAACCTGGTCCTCCCGACTCTTACCCTCGGCACTTCTATGGCTGGGGTAACCACAAGGCTTACCCGCTCAAGTATGCTGGAGGTGCTGAAACAGGAATATATCGTGGCTGCCAGGGCAAAAGGGCTCGATGAAAGGACAATCCTTATCAGGCATGCTCTAAAAAACGCGCTTCTCCCTGTCCTTACTTTTTCAGGGATGCAGCTTGGCTATCTCCTGGGAGGAGCAGTAATTGTTGAGACAATATTTTCCTGGCCGGGGCTTGGAATGCTGCTTGTGGATTCCATCTTTGCACGGGACTTTGCCCTGGTCCAGGGATGTGTGCTCTTTATTGCCGTTTTGTTTTCGCTTTCCAACCTGGCAGTGGATATACTGTATGCAGTGCTCGACCCGAGGATAAGGTATGGCAAACATGACTGAAGCAAGCAGAATGATAGAAACGGGCAGAATGACTGAAGTGGGAGGAAGTGCATAAATATGACAGGAAAAAGACTCAATATCCGGGAATTCCGGAAAAACAGGCTTGCAGTGCTTGGAGTCCTGCTCATCATCCTGCTCTCTTTTCTTGCGATCTTTGCCCCCTTTGTGTCCCCCCATGACCCTCTTGATCTAAAGCTTGATCGGCGGCTTGAGGCTCCCTCTTTCGAATATCCTTTCGGGACGGATGACCTGGGGCGCTGCATTTTTTCAAGAGTAGTCTATGGAACAAGGTTTTCCCTCGGGATCGGGGTCCTGGTAGTCGCTGCAACCTCAATTGCAGGTACGCTGCTCGGGGTGCTTTCCGGGTACAGGGGAGGCCTGTTTGACGAAATCGTAATGAGGGGCGTGGACATAGTCCTTGCGTTTCCCAACATAATTCTTGCCCTTGTTATTGCAGGGCTGCTTGGTTCCGGTTTTACTAATGTCGTACTTGCCCTTTCCCTTACCCAGTGGCCGGTCTACACAAGGCTTGTCAGGGGGCAGGTCCTGTCCCTGAAAAAAAGGGCTTTCGTGGAAGCTGCAAAGGCGCTTCGGGCTTCGAACTTCTATATCATGCGCCGGCATATCCTGCCAAACTGCCTGGAAAGTGTGGTCGTGCTCGGGACGCTGGAGATAGCCCATGTGATCATATTTGCGGCAGCCCTTAGTTTCCTCGGACTCGGGATCCAGCTCCCTGATCCCGAATGGGGCGCGATGCTCAAAGCCGGGATCCCGTACCTCCGTAGTGCTCCCCACCTGACCTTTTTCCCGGGTTTGATGATCATGCTCACGGTCATGGCCTTCAATTTCGCCGGCGACGGGCTCCGGGACTGCCTTGATACGGAGACGGACCGGGAGGTGATGGCTGGATGAGCCTGCTTTCGGTAGAGGACCTTAACGTCTCTTTCAATACAACCAGGGGTCCCGTGAAAGCCAATGAGGGCATTTTCCTGGAGGTTAAAGAGGGAGAAATCCTTGCTCTCATCGGGGAAACCGGGTGCGGAAAAACGACTTTTGGAAAAGCTCTTCTGAGGCTGCTTTCGAGGAATGTGAAGCTCGAAGGCAAAATCCTTTTCAAGGGGCGGGATTTGCTGGACCTTTCCGAAAAGGAAATGAGGCATCTGCGGGGCAAAGAAATCGGGATCATGCTCCAGAACCCTTCCCTTTCCCTGAACCCAGTGCTTTCGGTAGGGGATCAGATAGCCGAAATCTACCGCTGCCATGAAAACTGCGGAAAAAAGGATGCCGGAAAGAAAGCCGGGGAGCTGCTCGAACTCGTGGGGATCGACCCTTCGAAAAAATCCGAATACCCGCATCAGTTCAGTGGGGGAATGCTCCAGCGGGTCATGGTGGCTATGGGGCTTGCCCTGCACCCCGGACTCCTGATTGCTGATGAGCCTACCAAAGGGCTCGACCCGCAGACAAAGCAGCAGATTGCAGACCTGATTTCCGGGCTTGTCCGGCGGGAGGGTTCTTCCCTGCTCCTGATTACCCATGACCTGGAAGTTGCGGAGAGGGTTGCGGACAGGGCTGCAGTCATGTATGCCGGGGAAATCGTGGAAACCGGGGATGCCGGCGAAGTATTTTCCAGCCCTAAACACCCCTACACCCGTGCCCTCCTGGAGTCCCTGCCCGGAAAAGGGCTTCGTGCCGTCCCGGGCCAGAGCCCGAGTTTTGTTTCTCCTCCTTCCGGCTGCAGATACCATCCCCGCTGCAAATTCCGGATAGAAGCCTGCCCGAAAACCCGGCCCGAGCTCCTGGAACTTGAAGGAGGAAGGCAGGTCAGGTGCCTGCTCTATGAAAAAGATGCAGGACGAGAGATGGGACAAGAGACAGGGCAAGATGCATGGCAGGAGACAGAGCAAGATACTGGAGTGGATACGCAGTGACGCTCTTAAAAGTCGAGAACCTGAAAAAGTATTACAATTCCGGGCTCTTTCGCAGGCAAGTGAACCGGGCTGTAGACGATGTGAGTTTTGAGCTTGAAAAGGGCAAAACCCTGGGGCTTGTCGGAAAAAGCGGCTGCGGCAAATCCACACTCGGCAGAACGGTCCTGAGGCTGATGGAGCCCACGGGGGGAAAGGTCTTTTTCGAGGGCAGGGACATTTCCGGGCTGAAGGGCAGGGAACTTAAAAAACTCGGGACCGAAATGCAGATTATTTTTCAGCACCCGGAATCCACCCTCAACCCCAAGATGAAGATTTACGACTGTATTGCCGAGCCCCTGAGGATCCACGGGCTCTGCGGAAAAGAAGCCGAAGAAAACAGGATTCTGGAACTGATTGATGCTGTTTCCCTGAACAGGGAACTGCTTTTTCGTTACCCCAGGGAACTTAGCGGAGGACAGCTCCAGAGGGTTGCAATTGCCCGGATCCTGGGGCTGAGGCCCAAATTCATTGTGGCGGATGAGCCCACTTCCATGCTCGATCCCCTTGTCCAGGCCCAGATCCTCTCCCTGCTAAAAAGCCTCCAGGAAGACTACGGGATCAGCTTCCTGTTTATTTCACATGACATGGAAGTCGTTGAGTGGATGAGCGATGAGATCGCGGTTATGGAGGGAGGAAAAATAGTTGATTTCAGGTGACTTTTTATTGATTTCCAATAAATTTACATTAATTTCCAACTTATTTCCAATAAATTTACATTAGTTTCCAACTGATTTCCAACTTATTTACAATAAATTTACATTAGTTTTCAACAGATTTCCAACTTATTTCCATAAATTTCCAGTTGATTCTTTCATATTGGGATTTACTTGATGGTAATTACGTTACATCAGGCAATTATGTTAAAGGCGAGGACGAAAAAAGCGTTAAAAGGAGATTGAACTTGAAAGTAAATGATGACATAATGGAAACTCCGGTTCTGGGTGCAGACCGTTTCTTCAAGCTCATGGACGACTCGATCAGGGGACTTAGAGAGTACAGGCTAATTGAAACGGCTCTTGAACTTGGAGTTTTTGAAGCCCTGAAAACCCCTCTACAGGCAGGGGAACTTGCCGAAAGGCTGGGGTGTGACCCTGTGTTAGTTCCCCATTTCTGTGAAGCTCTCGTCAGGCTCGGGCTTCTGGACAGTTTTGAGGAGATAGGTGAGGCTGAGGAAGAGTTGCAGGTGGAAGAGAGCGACGAAAAAGCTGAAAAAGCTGAAAAAAGCCCGGTTTCACCCTGGTATGTGAATTCGGAACTTAGCGCTGCATATCTCCTTAAGGAAAGTCCGTTTTCCCAGCAGCATTACCTTTCCGAAAAGTTCAGGAACGTTGCGCTCTGGGCTCGTTTGCCCGAGCTTATGAGGAAGGGTCCGGAACTTGTCGAAAAAGGCCCGTTTTTTGGGGAGGTTATCAGCTGTATGGCTGAAAATGCCCGTTGTGGGCTGCTCCAGGAAACCGTCAGGACGGTCATGGAAAATGTTGATTTCGGAAATGTTCGGAAACTTCTGGACCTGGGAGGAGGGCACGGGCTCTATGCCATTGCTTTTGCAAAAATTAACGAGCAGCTTGAAGCTTTCGTATTCGATCTTCCCCCGGTAACCGTAAAGACGAAGCAGTACATTGAAAAATACGGGGCTTCCAACGTGGACGTAATTCCAGGGGACTTTTTCAAGGACGAACTCGGGACCGGGTACGACCTGGTTTTCTCATCCTTTAACCCGGGCGGCAAGGTCCCGGAACTTATTCCGAAAATCGCTTCAGCCCTGAATGAAGGAGGAGTTTTCGTAACCCGGCAGGTCCCGGAAGAAAATACGGAATCAAATCCCCTCTTCAACCTGGACTGGAACCTCTGGACTTTTGAAGACACAAAGAAAGGAGGGACAGGATACTGCTTTGAAAACAGCGTACCTTTCAATGAATATGTTGGAATGCTGGGTGATTACGGGCTTGAAGTCTTCAGGACCCTGGATATGAAAGAAGGGTCAAGGATGGTGTTTGCAAGGAAGGTCAATAAATCCAATTAATAAATCCAATTTCAATTTTTTTTCATAAAAATAGGTCATCGTCGCGAACGTAAAAGATGATGTCTTAGCTCAAGGAGTAATTCATATTTTATGGAGAGGCTTCTTGTTGAAGTGCAAACTAAGTGAAGAAAGAAAATACCTCATTTTTCCTTGCCGTGAACCGGACATTTATCCCGTTTTTCGGGGTTGCATTCTACATATTCTCCAGTCCGGGTGAAATGCCTGAAATGTTCAATCCAGATTTTTGATTCGCCTTTGGCATTAACGAATTCGACAAATTTTTCCAGTGTTTCTGCTGTTTTTGGGTCCAGGATATGCTCGATTCTGCAGGCATCTTTTTCCGCGGTTTTTTCGTCAAGACCCAGGCTGGTGAGGAAGGCTTTGAGCATGCTGTACTTTTCCCTTGTCTTCCTGGCGATTTCCTCCCCTTTATCAGTAAGGGTTACTCCTCCGTATTTTTCATAATTTATGTAGCCTTCTTTGTCAAGTTTTTTGAACATGCCCGTTACGGTAGAAGGACCAAGGTCCAGTTCTTTTGCCACATCTTTGACTTTGGCATATCCTTTTTCTTCTACAATTGAAGCTATGATTTTCAAATAGTCTTCATCTCTTTCCGTTGTCATAAAAATCGAACCTTTTTTGGGATGCCGAATCATATTCGATTATGCATGAAAGAAATATAAATATAACTGTTTATTTCAGCCGAATACCCCGTTGCTTGCAGCGGGGTGCGCCAGCGCAACTTTGATTACAGTTACTAATTACTATTTGTTGCAGAGTCCTGAAAAGAAAAATCGAAATAGAAAAGCTGAAATCAAGCCTTCACAAAGGAACAGGTTCACAAAAGAGCAGAAACTCTTTAAGCTACTTTCAAACCCGCCACTACGAAGAAAAATATAATAAAAGTTTCAAATCCTGCTTTCAAGCTTATTTCTTTCATGAAATACGCAGCTCCAGGATCCGTAAATGCTGAAAAAGCAAGTGATGCCATAAGTCCGTATTTCTGGAATATAAGTACCATTGCCACAATTAGTGGAAGAGAAATAAGAGTTCCTGCCACAGCCAGGTAAACGGCATTTATCTGTGAGGAATTTGTGATTATACCTGTCATGCCTGCCATCCGCGGGCAGACTATGAAGAATGAAATGCAAGTGATGAGAGTAAGAAAGTGTTCATTTTCCCGCCATCTCCGGGCATTTTCATTTATTTCACCTTTATATTGGTATTTTTTGGAAAGAAAGGCAGAACCGGGAGTTTTTCAGTTTTCAGTCCGTATAATTTCCCATTAAAGATGGATTTTCATCCAGATAGGAGTTACTCTTTTCTCTGCTCTTTCTTTCCATTGATCCGGAAATTTTCAAAAGCCAGGGACTTTTCTCCTGCACCTTAAAGTTTTACATCGTTTTCGATGCCAGTTCTTGCTATATGAGGTCGTTTTTCTTTGGTCGTCTGTTTTTTAATTTGTTTGCTGTTTGATCTGTTTGTTGTTTGGTCTGTTTGCTGTTTGATCCGTTTGCTTTTATCTATTTACAAAACTTTATGAACAGGTGCGACTGGCCTCAACATTTGAGATTTCCGGCTTTCATTTATCATGTCTACCACCAGAGGGCAGACTATGAAGAATGAAACGCAAGTGATGTAAGCAAAAAGTGTTACTTTGCCTTACATCTCTGGATATTTTTTATTTGTTTCAATTGTTTTATTTTTGTTATGTAGAAAGAAAAGCAGACCAGGGAATTTTTATGTTTTCAGTTTCATGAATTCTATTAAAGCTGGAATTTCATCCAGATAGGAGTTACTCTTTTCTCTGCTCTTTCTTTCCATTGATCCGGAAATTTTCAAAAACCAGGGACTTTTCCCTTCCTGTACCTTAAAGTTTTACATTGTTTGATGCCAGCTTTTGCTATACAGAGGTCATTTTTCATGGTCGCAAGATTTTTGATCCATTCGCTATTCAGTCTGTTTGTAAAACTTTATGGGCAGGGAAGGTTGACCATAGCATTTGAGATTTCCAGCTTTTGTTCATCATGACTTTTTAAAGCTCAACCCGTCTGCTTATTACAGACTCTCCTTCCTTTTTCAGTCAACCTGTAAATCGTGCCGCTAGAAACGGCGTTTCTTCCGCACTGCCCACAGTTTCCGCAAAGAACGCAGGTCCTGAAGGAACCTGAACATGCAGGCTGAGATGAAACAGAAAGGGTGCCGGCATTTTTGTCAACCAGCTTTTCAATGTGCCCTGCTCTTTCCATAATTTCAAACAAGTCTTTAAGCTTCTGAGTACTTGTATTCAATTGCATGGAGAGCTCTTTTAAGGAAATCCCTCCATTCTTTTCCATTTCCACCATCTGTTTTAATGCATACATGTATCCAAGAACCATTGTTTGTATCCCCTTCATCCCCGGAGCCCGAACTTCCCATTCCAGCTCGTGTATGCTACAAGAGAAAGTATGCCCAGGTACAGTGCGGGTTTGAAGCCTGCAAGCAGTGTCCACTTCTCATACCCCTCCGCAAGCAGCAGCCAGGCATGCTGTTGTCCTGACTACCGAAACTCCCAGGAATTTTTCAAACATGGGAATGTCTATTTTATCGCCCCTTTTGTCCGCAAGGTCCGACATATTGAGGGCAAGCACCAAGTTGCTGCCCATTTCCAGAAGCTGGGTGCTCAGGTAGAGGTTGCGTTCCAGATTTGTGGAGTCAATAACCTGCACAACAACATCCGGTTTTTCCTCAAGGATACAGTCCCTGGCAACAACTTCGTCCGCCGAATAAGCCGTGAGGCTGTAGGTTCCCGGAAGGTCCACTATTTCAAGCACGTGCACTGAATATTCCTTTGTGCCTACCTTATTCTCCACTGTTACCCCGGGCCAGTTTCCTACTTTTTGCCTGGCTCCGGTAATGGCATTGAAAACAGTCGTCTTTCCCACGTTCGGGTTTCCGGTAACTGCAACCCTTATCCTGTTCTCAGTCAATTTTTGCCCCCTGATCAAAGTCAGGATTTGCTCTCTGATCAAAGTCAGGTTTTATTTCCCGATCAAATTCGGATTTTATTCCCTGATCAAAGTTGGGTTCTACCATAATTTTCATCGCCATACCTCTGCCAAGGGCATAACACACGCCGTTCACAATCACAAGTAGGGCACCCCTTTCTCTTCCGACAAGCCGGACAGAGGATGAGGGTGTAAAGTCCATCTCTGAGAGTCTTCTTTTGAGACTCCTGCCTGCCGAACATCCCTAACCCTGCAGCCTTCTCCTTTAGGGAGCATTGTACGCGGCATCTGTGCAGCCAAATTCAGCTCTCCTTTACTCATCCATCACTTCATTCATCACTTCATTTATTACTTCAACAATTACCATTTCAGCTTCCTGCTTTCGAAGAGAGAGGTTGTACCCTTTTAACTTGAAATCCACAGGGTCTCCCAGGGGAGCTTTTTTAGTTACCTCCAGAAAGGTTCCCGGGACCATGCCCATCTCAAAGAGCCGTTTTAGGGAACTTCCCTGGCCTTTTACCTGAATAACACGAGCTCTACGGCCTGTTTCCAGCATGTTCAAGGTTTTTTCGATCGTCTCTCTTTTTTTCATTTCACCATAAAATATTCGTAATAACGAAATTTTTTCTATTTTACTAGATGTAGTAGCAATTATTTAAAAATTTCGGATTGACGAATATATTTTCTTTGTGCGAAATAGGTTCGTGAAAATTCACTATCATAAAAAATTTTATTGAAAATATGGCCTCTCTAATGTTTTTTTGTTAAAGGAAAAGGAAAGTTTGAAGGCAACCGTTATTACTCAAAAAAACAATCTCTAACTGGGGATTGCTGTGATTCGTGAAGCCATGTTCTATGAGAAACTCGATGCTGATAAGGTCCAGTGCAAACTCTGCGCCCATAGGTGCAAAATAGCACCCGGAAAAAGGGGCTTTTGCAGGGTCAGGGAAAACCGGGGTGGAGACCTTTATACCCTGATCTACGGCTCCGTATCCAGCGAAGCTGTTGATCCTATTGAAAAAAAGCCGCTATACCATTTTTACCCGGGTTCCTTTGCTTATTCCGTGGGGACAGTCGGGTGCAACTTCCGCTGCAAACACTGCCAGAACTGGACGATTTCCCAGACCTGTGTGGAAGATTCCTTTACCAGGGACATTCTTCCCGAAGACCTGGTGGAAAGGGCGCTGATGTCAGGGTCGAAGTCCATTGCCTGGACCTATAACGAGCCCACGATCTGGCACGAGTACAGCTATGAAAGCGCGAAACTTGCAAAGGAAGCGGGTCTGGGAACGGTGTACGTGACAAACGGGTACATGACCCCTGAAGCCCTTGAAAATATTGCTCCTTATCTCGATGCCGCAAACATTGACATCAAAGCGTTTACCGAAGAATTCTACCACGATGTCGTAAGTGCTAAACTGGCTCCGGTGCTCGAGTCTTCCGTGCTTGCAAAGAAGCTGGGGCTTCATGTGGAAATCACGAACCTTGTCATTCCCACCCGTAACGATTCTCCTGACGAGCTCCGGGAACTCTCCCGCTGGGTCTACAAAAACCTGGGTCCCGACACCCCCCTCCATTTCACCCGCTTCCATCCTCAGTACCAGATGCAGGACCTCTCCCCTACCCCAGTGGAGACCCTCGATACGGCCTACAAAATAGCAAGCGAAGAGGGGATGAATTACGTCTATGTTGGAAACGTTTTCGGGCACAAGTACGACAACACCTACTGTCCGAACTGCGGAAAAATGCTTATTCAGCGCGGGCTCTTCGAGATCGAAAAATACGAAATCACCCCTGAAAAGACCTGTCCGCAGTGCGGGGAAAAAATCCCGATAACGGGAGAATACGCGGGTTCGAGATACGAACTCTAAAGGTGCGGGGAAAAAATTCCGATTACAGGAGAATAAGCGGGTTCGAGATACGAACTCTGAAGGTGCGGGGAAAAGATCCCGATTGTCTGTGAGTATGCGGGTTCGAGGCACGAACTCTGAAAGTGTGGGATTTGAAAGCCTTGACCCCGTGTTCTTGCGTATTCCGGGCCGTGCGTAAAAGAGATAAAAAACTCCGGGATTTCAAAAAGAAATCCGGCTTTTTTTACTTGCAGTTTACAGTTTAATGTTTTCAGTTTAAAGTTTCTTTATTCAGGGCTCTGCGACCTCTTTGGGCTTTTCGGCGGCTTTCTGGATCTCTTCCAGAAGTTCGTCGTCGGTTTTGCCCTTGATGTCGATGCCCAGCTTTTCAGCAGTTTCCTGAACTTTGGTTTTTGCAGCAGGGGTTTCAGCCGTGGGCTCCTTTATGGATTTTTCAAATTCCTTAAAGGACTGTTCGGATTCTTTCTGGGCTTTCTTGAATTCTCCCACCGAACCTCCCATGGACCTGGCAAGTTCCGGTAGTTTGCTTGCCCCGAAAAGGAGCATAACCACTGCAAATATCAGTATCAGTTCACTTGTGCCTATTGGTAGCATGGCTTTTAGACCTCAAGTTTTTCGTTTTCTTAAAGAGTACTGGGGTTCTGGCAGCTTAAAAATGATCTTAAAAAATTATTATGATCTTAAAAGTTACTCTGACCTTTATGTAGGGAATGGATTTTTTATGATATATAAAGTTTCTATTTTTTAATTATTATTTGATCAACTTTTATTATTATCACTGTATATTACTCCCTTCCCAAACGATAATCTGATTTCAATAAACGACAATCTGATTGCCATAATAATATCTGGCTTAATCATATTTAGTATTCTGTCTGCTTGCTGGTTTGTCTGTGGGACTTATCTTTGAACAGCATTTGCTTCGAAAATCCGTTTTGTTTCCGGCGGAAATTCAGCTCTCCCCTTTTCCTTCCTTTTCCGGGAGGGAAGATTTTGCTTCCAGCACGCTTCCGAGGTCGGAATTTTCCTTCTTTTTGTTTTTTTCTTCTTTCTTTACTTCCTTTACTTCCTTTTCCTCTTTTTCCTTATTTTCCCCGTTTTCGCCGGGGCTGCCCTCCTGCCTGACTTTCCGGATGTAGGGGTCAAAGTCGGTAAGCCCGAGTTCTGCCGCACGCTGGGCTTTTTTAAATTCCCCTACGGCACTCCCGAGAGACTTTGCAAGCTCGGGGAGTTTCCGGGGTCCGAAGAGGAAGAGGGCAGCGATTAGAATTGCGATCAGTTCAGTGGACCCTATCATTGTCGGCTATTATTAACCATCAAATATAAAAATTCTTGCAAAAGGAACGAATTTCGGCTTTTTGAGCTGGAGCTACATTTTTTAACCTGGATTTGCTGACGTTCAAAAGAAAATAACGATTTTTCCGGCTTTCAAAAGAGCCGGACCAGAAGCAGGCTGAATTCGAAGAGGATTACCAGCAGCAAGGCGACTAGGAACTGTGCAATGAAGGTCGGGTCCGGGGAGAGGAACAGAGAAAGGGCCAGAATTGCACTGTAGACTAAAATCCTCTGTTTTTTGAGGGTTTCGTACTTTACAAGCTCCATTTTCACGGCAAAGATAACAAGCAGGGGTGCCTGGAACACAATACCGAAACCTGCAAGGATCGTGGTCACGGCTGAAAGGGTGCTGTGGACCGAAAGCTGCGCTGAAGCCAGGTCTCCCGAATAGAAGATCACATATTTGAACATCACCGGCAGAACCAGGAAGTAACCCACGGCTGTTCCCAGGATAAAGAGCAGGAAGGAAGCAGGCACGACTTTGAGGAAGAAGCGCTTCTCATGGGGATAGAGCCCTTTGCCTGCGAACCTGTAGAGCTGGTAAAAAATTTGAGGAATGGAAACCGCAAGGGCAAAGACCAGGCAGAGCCTGAGCCTGGCAAAGACCCATTCCAGGGGTGAGTACACTGCCATGCTAATTTCGGGGCTTATGAATTCTCTCCAGATGAGGAGCATCCCCTTCTCCGAAAACGGGTACGCAAGCATCATTGCCAGGAAAAGCCAGATCAGGACGATCCCCAGCCGGTTCCTGAGCTCATACAGGTGGCCCATGACGGGTTCTTCTATGTCCCCGGGAACCCCTGAAACGGCTGCAGACGGGGATCCCTTTGCGTATGCAGAGCCCTTAGCGTGTACGGACCCGTGGTCGAATAAGTGCTTGTTTTCGGGGCCGGTGGCTTCTCCGGCAGGGGTCTGGTTTCCGGGGTTATGAGAATTCATGATTACTGTCTTTACACTGCACTTAAATAAATATATTAATATCGGAACAGAATATTACATTTATTCCCGACACTACTCCGCGGATATTCCTGCTATCTCTTATAAGGATATTACAAGAAATAAGGATATTACAAGAAATAAGGATATTACAAGAAATAAGGATATTACAAGAAATGGTGTGGAACAAAAGAAAGTGGGTAATAAAAAGGGACAAAAAGAAAGTGGATGAAAAACGATATAAAAGCGCTTTTGCGTTGCAAAAAAGGTACTCCATATGTCTGAAGCTATTGAAAGTTTAAGCGTAATCCTGCTGACCCTGCGAAAAAAACTGGTATTAATCGCGGCAGTCCTGTTTTCGGGCGTTGCGCTGTCTTTCCAGTTTACAGGCCCCCTGATAGAAAGGATGAAAGAGGATCTCCTCCCGGAAGGTGCAAAACTTGTCTACGTCACCCCTCTGGAAGTGATGATGCTCAAGCTAAAGCTCTCTGTCATCATCGGGCTCCTGTTAGCTCTGCCTTTTATTGCCTTTTACATCTACAGGGGCATTTCACAGCGCTTTGCTTTCAGGAATCCGGTAGTTGTCAGACGCAGCCAGTTCGTCTTCTTAAGTTCGGCCTCCCTTGTCATGTTCATCCTTGGGGCTTCCTACGCTTACTTTATAATGCTACCCCTTTTCCTGAAATACCTCTACCTGAACGCAGCAGGATCAGGGATTTCCGCGACCTATTCGGTCTTCAAGTTCATCTCCTTTGCAGCAGCAGGAACAGCCCTTTTCGGGCTGATCTTCGAGCTTCCAATCGTGCTAACCTTCCTTACCAGGAATGGTTTCGTGAAGTATGAAACTCTTGTAACCTACCGAAAGCACATCTACATCATTTTCCTGTTTTCAGGGGCTGCGATAACGCCTCCTGACGTAATCAGCCAGGTCATGGTAGCCATTCCCATGGTTATCTTTTTCGAAATCAGCATGGTGGTTGTGAGGGTGCTGGGAGTGAAGAAAAACAATGAACTGAGGGCGACAGAGGATTTGAGCTAATTTTGCTTGAAAATGAGTGACAGAGAAACGACCATAAAAGTAAAAAAGATTGGAGCTTAAAGCCCCGAATATTTTAAAATTTATATAGATTTAAGATTTTAGTCTTTTCTGCGCTGGAACACAAATGCCAGGCAGAGGATTGCAGCCATCGGGAGTGCAACTGTCGGGAACTCTGGGACTTCTGTCGAGAAGCCTGCATTGTTCACGTCCATGTCGTCTATAGCGTCGATACCCACATCATATATTCCGTTACTATTGACATCAATAATTACATCATATGTGCCAAGTACTGAGTCGTCCCATATTTTTGTAACAGGTAAATTACCTGAGCTATCTGAGGTTACCCATTTAGCGGTTAATGAGACCCTTTCAGGAATTGTCAAGTGATCACTCCATGTGGTGTCTTCGACCACATAGAGATCATACGTAGTGGAAGGATCATAGTTGCTTCCTATAACGTAGATCGACTGTCCTTGAACGAAAGTATCTTTTTTCTTCCCATCGGTGTCAGCGGATTCCACTGAAGGAGTAGCTCCGCAGTTTTCGGAATATTCTATCTGATCATTGAATACATTTGAGAGTTCGCCGTTTGAATCTCTATATTGAACATATACGGTTTTGGTTTCATATCCTGAGGAAAGAGTCCACATTTTATTAGTTGCATAAGGTTCCCAAACTGCTCCTGCAAAAAATGGGTCTTCTGAAATTCTCATTTCAGTAACTAAATTATTAGAACCTCTGTCAAGATCCAGTGTTACATCCTGTGATTCAGTACAATCTTCATCATTCTCTATCACTATAGCTCCACCGATCCAAATTGTCCCACTGTCGAAATATGCATAAAGTCCTCCACCATCAAGCATTGCAAAAACAACACCATCGGATATTATAGGTGAGCACAGATCGAAACCCTGAGGATCAGTTGAAAATGCAAGGTGTTCTTCTAATACTACTCCAGCATTTGCTGTTCCTGCAGCTCCCAGAACTTTCAATTTTTGACTGGTTCCAGCGCCGATGAACACTTTATCGCCTGCAACTGCGGGTGAATTCCAATTACGGTCACCACTTGGATTTAAAATAGTTGACGGGAAACCTGCCATAGGAGTACCTGTATTTTCATCAAATGCATACATTACTCCATCCCAACCGTAAACATATACGACTCCATTATATACAGCTGGAGATCCTGACCAGGTACTATCTCCACCAGAGGGTTGTTGCCAGAGCAAAGCACCTGTGTTAGCATCATATGCATATGTTTGAGTTCCTTTAAAGAATATTTTTCCATTTACAACAGCCGGTACAGAGGCACCAGATGATGTTGAAATAGGGAAGCCTCCGCCTATAATTTCAGCTCCAGTTGCTTTATCATATTTTCTAATTTGACCGTATTCAGAATTTGAATACACATAGTTGCCCATTATTGACGGTTGTGTGTTAGTCCCCGATGTTGTAGAATTCCATTGCAATACTCCTGTAGAACTATATTTTCGTAATTGATTTCCAGCTTTTATATACACATATCCTTCATCAATTACAGGTCCTTCATTATAATTAGTTCCAATAGTTCCTACGGTCTGGGTCCATGCATTAGTTCCGTCCAAATTGAAAGCAAATAATTTGCTACTCGCTAAAGCATATACTTTTTGATTTGAAACGTCAATTGCTGGTGAACCATAGTTGAATCCTGTAGCAACTGGAAATCCGGGTACTACTGTCCCGGTTGCAACTACAAAGGCATATAGTTTACCATCATCAGTAGACATATATATAATTCCATTTGAAACAACTGCACCATTTTCTTCCACAGAAGGTGCACTAGAATGCCATTTTTCTGTCAGTGGTAAATTGATAGTTTCTGCCGAAGCTCCGGTACTTCCCTGGTCATTTCTCCACATCGGCCAATCGGCTGCATACACAGGAATTGCAAGCATACTTATAATTAATATTGAGAAAGTAAATATTACTGCAAAACTACAGTTATTCTTATTTGTTTTACGTTCCATTTTAAATCCCACCCAATTTATAAGATATTTCTCACTTTTTCTTTTAGATTTCATCTTTTAACTGTGCCTTTAAAGCTACCCTCTCTTCTCTCTCTATTTTGTTATCCAGAGACATCATCTAAAAAGCCCAGTTTTAATCCAATATTTAAATATTTTTGAAGTATATATAAATTATATATAAGTTTTAAAGGAATCATAGTTAAAACTATATAGCACTGTGCAAGATTAATATATAATGCATGAGTTGAATTTCTTTAAGGAGTGCCTTTAAAAATACCCTTCATTTTTTCACTATTCTGTTATTCAAAGGCATCATCTAAAAATCCCATCTTTAATCCAATATTTAAATATTTTTGAAGTTTATCTATAAATTATGTATAAGTGTTAAAGGAATAATAGTTGGATTTATATAGCACTGTGCAGGACTAATATATAATTCAAGAGTTTAATATATTTCAGGAGTATATTATTTATTTGAGTCTATACTTTGGCAAAATTCATGTAAGCTAGCGAATCTTAAGGGATAAGAGAACACTTCTCGCAAAAACCAACTTGGAGAATCCTAAATGGAAAATGAGTATGTCTGTTAAAAAATAGCATCACTTCCCAACTTTTAAGCGTGTATGGGCATTTTTACGAATCCATGATCTTCATTGATGCCGATTTTGAAATCCCTCCAAGAGGGTGACGTGCTTAAATTTAAGCGCATAATTCAACATCAA
This sequence comes from Methanosarcina sp. MTP4, assembly GCF_000970045.1. NCBI lineage: Archaea > Methanobacteriati > Methanobacteriota > Methanomicrobia > Methanosarcinales > Methanosarcinaceae > Methanosarcina > Methanosarcina sp. MTP4. The sequence goes on along the minus strand of NZ_CP009505.1, from coordinate 2,637,773 downwards.
GAGACAGATATGCGCTTAAAAATGTGGAACCCAGACTATTAACAAGAGTTTGCAGGGGCTGCGATAATGCCCCTTACGTCATCAGCCAGTTCATGGTAGCCATTCCCATGGTTATCTTTTTCGAGATCAGCATGGTGGTCGTAAGGGTGCTGGGAGTGAAGAAGAGAAACAGCATCGATGCAGCTTGAAAATCGAAATTTTGGAATTCTAAAGTATGGAATTCTAAAGTATGGAATTCTAAAGTATGGAATTCTAAAGTATGGAATATGGATAGTTGAAAAAGAATCTCATTAAAAAAAGCAACTTGGAAGCCCTGCCGGGCAGGAAGGATTTTAGATGGCTTCTTATTTAGCAGACAGAACAACTAAGGCAGACAGAAAAGTTGACAGCAAATTCCGGCAGGGCTTCTATTTTTTGTCTCTCTTTAATCAGGGTTGAAAAAGCTGTGTGGATTGAAGGGCATGGGCGTGTTTGGGGGTGATGTGATGATAGTCATTAAAGAACCCAAACACGCCCCTAGTTCTCCGTTTCCGCACTCGCCTGTTCATGTAAATAATTGTTTTGGCAGTATTTAATGTTATCGAAACTATTTTATAAAATTGTTTTTATACATCAATTTACAGGGATTCTTGCTAAATTTCGAGGTGTATTTTGTTCAAATACGGGGTCCATGGTACGTTTTTTCACATTCCCTCTTTTCCTTTTCCAATATTTTCTCCCGGAGTATTCCGGAAACCGCGGAGAACAGGAAGCTCAGGATGGTACTTTCAGCACACTCAGGAAAGTATTATTTAATTAAACCCCGTATTGAGCAGGTCATGGAATCCCGGCAAGTAAAGGCCAGCGCCCAGGTTATTGCCGCATCCGTAATCTATGGGTTTGCAGGTATCTTTTTCATGTACATAAAGAATATGGCTGCAGGGCCGGTGGTGTTTTACCAGCTCCTTTTCGGGTTCCTTTTCCTTGCCGCATACATGGCAGCCACGGGCCGGCTTTCCGGGACACGTTTAAAGGGAAAACGAAAAACCCTCTTCCTCCTCGGAGTCTGGCAGGCAGGGGTTCTGCTTTCTTATTACACGGCTGTCCGCTACACCAATGTCTCGATTTCCGCCTTGCTCCTTTACACCGCCCCTATTTACGTGGTTCTTCTGGCTCCCTTTTTCCTGAAGGAGAAGCCGAATATACGAAGCTTTGCAGCTCTAGTCTTTTCCCTCGTCGGAGTGGCAATTGTGGTGGGACCGGAAAATTTCTCTTTCGTTGGGGGAATCTCTGGTTCTGCTTATCTCTTCGGCATATTGATGGGGCTTTCGGCGGGTTTTTTCTATGCCTGTATCATCATGACCTCCCGGCACCTCAGGGATGAATATTCGGGCCTGGAACAGCTTTTCCTTTCGACAGCCGTGACCCTTGTGCTCCTGCTTCCTTATTCACTGGGAGCTCCTGCTTCCTCCCTGCTCGAAAACCTGTTAGTGCTCCTCTTCCTGGGGGTGATGATCACCGCTCTTGGTTCAATCCTTTACTTCACGGGGCTTATGCACGTGAAAGCCCAGAACGCCGGTATCATTTCCCTGCTCGAACCGGTGAGTGCCATTCTCTTTTCATACCTTATTCTCGATGACCCTGTTTACCGGAGCACCCTGCTGGGCTGCGCCCTGATCCTTTCAAGTTCATTCCTGGTGAGCCTGGAAGGGGAGGAGGCTGCCGAAGGGAATTCCGGCGGGGAAGTTTCACTGTCCGGAAAACCAGCCGGCTTATTCAGGCGTTCCGGGGAAGGGCAGGATAAAACCGGGAGTAAATAGCAGGAAGACGGGCAGGTAAAGATCGGTAAGTTAAAGACCTGAGAATAATTACTTGAATGTATTACTGGAATGATTGGCGGATATATTGATAGAAAGTTTTATTTAAAAAATAATTTAAAAGATGAGGTGCAGAAATTATTTCCGGGAAAAACTTTCTTTTCGGAACAGGGAGTATTTTTCTCTCCCCGTAATTTTCCCTGCGTAACATTGACAAAATTTATTAGCAATCATCCTGTATTCTTATCCAGTATCCCAATGTATTTTATTGATTACGTGAAAAATATTTTATTGATTACGTGAAAAATATTTTATTGATTACGTGTTAAATATTTAATTGATTACGTGTTAAATATTTTATTGATTACATGAAAAATATTCATTGATCATGTGAACAGGGCCTGGTATTTCTATGGTAGACGTAGCTCAGGAATTGGAAGCATTAAGGCAGAATTTGCTTGACCTTTCCCTTCGAAACAACCTTCTCAATTACCGCCCTTCGCAGAGACGGACCATTTCGATCACGGGAAAAACGCCTGCAGAGATCTACGAGATTTTTGTCCTGCAGGAAAAGTCGATGAAATTCAGGGCAAAAAAAGGGCCCGGAAAAGGCAGGAAATCCGCTGGTGGGGGGGCTGGAGAGGATGCCGGTCCCGAAGGGGAAAGCAAGCTGTTTAAGACGATCGGGAAAATCTTTACTCCCGATGAAAAAAACAGGGCTCCTTCTTCTCGTTTCGAGCCTTTCCTGGATGTTCCCGAGGACAGTGAAACCCTTGAGAGAAAACTTTTCTATGTCCATAACCAGGCAAATTCCATTTTTGAGGAACAGGGTTACCCCGTACTCTACCTGGCCCTCGGTTTCCTGCAGTGGGGGGACAGCAGGTCTTCCGTGAAAAACCCGAAAGCTCCTCTTGTCCTGGTCCCGGTCGAGCTGAAACGGATCGGGAAAGGGCGTAAGTTCAGTCTGCAGTGGACCGGGGACGAGATATTTACCTCGATTACCCTCCAGGCCAAGATGAAAGAGCTCGGAATCGAACTCTCTGAGTTTGAGATGCCGGAAGAGGGAGCAGGCATTGACAGTTATCTGGGAGACGTCCTCAAGGCAATTGCTGAAAAACCTGGCTGGAAAGTCCTTCCCGAGGTCTGCCTCGACTTCTTCAACTTCAGGAAATTTGTCATGTATAAGGACCTGGACCCTGCCACCTGGCCCGAGGAAATGTCCCCTGCAGAGCATCCCCTGGTACAGAGGATCTTCAATCCGACAGACCCCGAAAGCGTCGAAGCGGGTTTTCTGGAAGAGGACGTGGACCTGAAACTCTCTGCAAAAGACACCTACCATATCCTGGACGCCGACTCTTCCCAGATCGCTGTTACGGAGGATGTGAAAAGTGGAATGGACCTTGTGGTCGAAGGGCCTCCTGGGACCGGAAAGTCCCAGACCATTGCCAATACCATTGCCGAGCTGCTGGCTATAGGGAAGAGCGTCCTTTTTGTCAGTGAAAAGATGGCCGCCCTCCAGGTTGTGAAGAGCAGGCTGGACGCTGCGGGTCTGGGCGACCTCTGCCTGGAAATCCACAGCCACAAGACCCGGAAAAAAGCGGTGCTCGAAGAGTTGTCAAAGACCTTGAACCGGTCAGCTCCGGCGGCTATCAGCCCTGACAGGGATATCAATGAACTGGAAAAGCTGAAAAAGGAACTTAATGAGTATGCAAAGACTCTCGGGGAACCGGAAGGGAAGCTCTATTCCAGCCTCTACACCCTTTACGGCGTAAGGGAAAAGACCAGGGCTTATTTCGAAGCAAAAGACAGGAAAATGCCGGGGCTCAAATTCGAGGAGACCGAGAATTGGAGCCTCGATGCCTGGACTGAAGCCGAGTCCGTCCTGGAAAAGCTGGGCCAGGTGCTGCCTGTTCTTGGGCCTGTCCGGAAAAATCCCTGGTACGGCTGCGAACCCGGGCTGGTGCTTCCCCAGGACTGTGAGGAACTCGAACCCTTTGCAGGGGAATGCGCCGAAACCATTGAAGCTCTGGAAAAAGCGATCAAGGCCCTGAACGACCTTTCCGGAACGTCAAAGCCAGCTTCCCTTAAAGGACTTTCGGATGTGGTCAATGCCGCAAAACTTGTTGCCGCCTCAAAGCCCCTGGACAAAAAGATGCTGGAAAACCGTGAATGGGAGTCCGAAAGTTCCAGGACCGAAGCCGGAGCCCTGGTCTCGAAACTCAGGCAGTACAGGGAACTGCACTCCTTTGTGGAAAAAACTTTTTACCCCTCGATTTTTGATCTTGATTCTTCTGAATTCGAGGAACTGTCCCATGGGCTCTTTAAATTCCTGAACCCGAAGTACCGCAAGCTGAAAAAAGAAATCACAGCCTGTTATGCCTTCGGAGCCCCTTCAAAGGACAGCCAGCTTCTCCTTGACCTCTCCTGCCTCTCCGAGTGCGAAACCCGCAAGTATGAGCTTGAGGCTGCCGGAGCAAAGGGAAAGAAGTTTTTCGGGGAATACTGGAAGGGCTTTGAAAGCGACCCGGCCCTGCTTGAAGAATACGGTCGGTGGATCATCCCATTCAGGAAATATGTGGCTGAGGGCGTATTCACGGATAAGGTATTCGGGCTTGTAACTGCCGGGGTCGAAGCCGGGGAATTCGAGCTTGCTCTTGAAGCGGTGTCCGGGGCGAAACAGGCTTTTATAGAGTCCTCTGGAAACTTCGGGTCTCGGATAGGGGCTGATTTCGGGAAGATGTTCGGGAAAGAGCTTGAAGAAGTAAGTCTGAGGACGCTTAAATCCAGGATTTCCCGCTGGGGAAACGAAACTTTGTCCCTTGTTTTCTGGAGCCAGTACCTGGGGTACAGGAAAGCCGGGCTCGGCACTCTTGCAGCCCCAATGGTCAAGGATATCGAGGCAGGGAAAATCGAACCTGAGGACATGATCCCTGCTTTTGAGGGGAACTATGCCGAAACCCTTCTCCATAACGCCTTTAAGGAAAGGCCCGTCCTTTCCACGTTTATCCGGGAACTCCATGAAGGCAGGATAAACAAGTTCACGGAACTCGATAGGAAGGTCCTTCTGGAAAATCGGAAGAGGATCATCCATTCCGCTTACGAGGAAACCCCTAAACTTACCTCCGGGGCGTCCCGGGCGTCCGAAGCCGGGATTCTCCTTAACGAGTTCAACCGGAAACGGGGGCATATGCCAATCCGAACCCTCATGACAAAGGCAGGGGGCCTGGTCCAGAAGATCAAGCCCTGTTTCATGATGAGCCCCCTTTCGATTTCCCAGTACCTGGACCCCAGGAGCACCCGTTTTGACGTGATCATCTTTGACGAGGCCAGCCAGGTCCGGCCCGAAGACGCGGTCGGGGCTCTGCTTCGCGGAAATCAGGTTGTGGTCATGGGCGACTCAAAACAGCTTCCTCCGACCGCTTTCTTCGATACGGTGATCGATACCCCGGAAACCGAACCCGATGACTATGGGACAGCCGGGGATATGGAAAGTATCCTCAACGTCTGCAAGCGTGGGTTCCCGATAAAGACCCTGCGCTGGCACTACAGGAGCAGGCACGAGTCCCTTATCGCGGTCTCAAACCAGGAGTTCTACGACAACCGGCTCTATGTTTATCCCTCCCCCATGCAGAAAGATGAGCGTCTGGGCCTGAAATTCATGCACCTGCCAGACGCCGTCTACGACAGGGGCAAGAGCGGGGCGAACAGGGTGGAGGCAAAGGCTGTTGCCAGGGCTGTTTTCGAGCATGTGGTCAAGTACCCGGATAAGAGCCTGGGAGTCGGGACCTTCAACGTGAAGCAGCAGGAAGCCATTCAGGAAGAGATCGAAGTCCTCATTAAAGCCAACCCCGGAATCGACCTGAATTCCGGAACCCGGGAAGGGGAACATTTCTTCGTGAAAAACCTGGAAACCATCCAGGGGGATGAAAGAGACGTGATCCTGCTGAGTGTCGGTTTCGGCTTTGACGGGAACCGCAAGCTTTCCCTTAACTTCGGGCCCCTGAACCGGGAAGGAGGGGAGCGCCGCCTGAACGTTCTTATCACCCGGGCCAGGGAAAAGTGTGTTGTCTTTGCGAATTTCACCTCAAGGGACCTTCACCTGGACGAAAATTCCTCTTTCGGGCTCCGGGCCCTGAAAGTCTTCCTTGAATTTGCGGAAAACGGAAGGCTTCCCACCCCTGCCGGAAGCGAGGAAGAATTTGATTCCCCCTTTGAGGAAACAGTCTCGGATTTCCTTCGGGAAAACGGCTTTGAAATCCACAGGCAGATTGGTTGTGCCGGGTACAGGCTTGACCTTGCCGTCCCCGACCCCCGCTATCCGGGCAGGTACCTGCTGGGAATCGAATGCGACGGGGCAAGTTACCACTCCTCTCCGGTAGCCAGGGACCGTGACCGCCTGCGTCAGCAGGTCCTAGAAGGGCTTGGCTGGAACCTTTACCGGGTCTGGTCTACGGACTGGTACCTCCGCCCGAAGGAAAGCAAAGCTGCCCTGCTTGAGGTGGTCCAAAAGGAGTTCGAGGCGGCAAAGATGGAAGTAGGGGACGTTTTTGAACCTGTGGAATTCATAGATCCCGGGGCAGAGGAAGAGTCTGTGGCAGAGCCAGATCTCGGGACAGAGTCAACTTCCACAGCACAGCTTGAAGCCGGGACCTCTTCAGGCGCCGAAATGGAAAACGAAATAAAGCCTGAATCAGAAGAATCTCCTGAACTTAGATCAAATGAAGATACCTCCGAAACCCGAAATAATAAGGGGCAGAGAACTATCACCAGGGTCGGAGAGGAACCCCTGTATTTTGCAGGGGAAAGGGCAGAAGAAGATTCTGACGTGTCCGGGCTTGAACTCGAAAATGACGAAGCTGTGGGAGGGGACTTTCTCCCCGAACTGACTTCTAAAGCAGAGGCAATAGCGCCCCTGACATCAGAAACCTCGAAAACCCGTTCTCCCCGGAAGTCCGGGAAGAGCAAACTCCTGAAGTTTGAAGCGGAAAACGAGTGTGACCCGGATGATGTCTCTGGGAAGGGGGCAAAGTTCGTGCCTGAACCGGACTTTGAAAAGTTGAACTTTTTCGAGGCATCTCCGGAAATCGATCCTATCGACTGGTCCGGAGCCCGGGGAAAGAAGATACGGAAGCCTTTTGTCTACAATTTCGGGTCCCCCGAGGATATGGGACTTGAGCCGGATGTTGATTCTGAGCCTGTTTCCGGTTCTGAACCATATTCCGATACTGAGCCTGTTTCCGGTCCTGAGCCAGGAGCTGAGCCGGAACTTTCCGGGTTGGAGTCCGAATTTGAGCCTGAAAAAAGGTTTGAAACCGGGGAAAGGGTTGAGTTTGAAACTGAAATCAAAGCTGAAATTGAAGCACCCGGTTTTCCAGGCCCGGAATACAGGGCTCGCCCTGAACCCGAACTTGAACCTGAACCCGGGTTTGAACTTGAAACTGATTTTGGCCCCGAAACCGAACCTGAAAACGGGTCTGAATTCCTTTCTTATGAATACGAAGTTTCGGATACAGGGGAATCGGATAAAGTTTCTCCGGATAAAGGGAACGGCAGCAAACTGCCTGTGGATAATGAAGATTCCCTGGAAACGAGGGTGCCTGTTTACACGGTTTGCACGGCTTTCGGGCTTTCGGAGTCCTGCGGCATTCTGGACATTTCGGCTGAAGAGCTCGAAGCTGTCGTGGTAAAGATTGTTGATTGTGAAGGGCCTGTCCATGTGGAAGAGCTGCTCCAGCGGATAAAAATACAGTGCAAAATCCCCCGGATGCTTGGGAAGATCAAGCAGAGTATCCTGGATGCCGTCACCTCGGCTGAAATGGCGGAAAGGCTCAGGGTAAAAGGAGACTTCCTCTGGCCCGTATCCGAACCTGCATACCTCCTCCGCAGGCGGGACGGGGACACTCCTCCGAAGATCGAATGGATCTGTGACGAGGAAATCCGGGAGGCTGTCCGCTTTGTTCTTGACAACCAGTACTCTACTCCCCTGGACGACCTTGTGATCCAGGCTTCAAGGGTACTGGGGATTAAAATCACACGTAAGAATGCACGGGACCGGATCGAGAGTCTGATAAGGTCCGGGATTGAAAGCAATGAGCTTACCCGGATGCCCAATGAAATGATTTATTTTGCGGAATGACGGCGGCATTCCTGAATGAATGAACGAATGATGAATAAATGAATGAATTTTGAGAGGACGCTTCCCCTAATGAAATAATCGGATTAGGGCTGGAAAGATATTTTCAGTTTTTCATTTATTCCATTTTTTAAATTCTAACCCGACTTTTACTTTATTTTTTCCAATAATATCTATTTTCACTTATTTTTTCTTAAAAATCTCCATTTTAACCCATTTTTTCTTAATAATACCGATTTTAACCCATTTTATCTAAATAATATCTCTTTTAACTGCTTTTTATCTAGAAATATCCATTATTATTGCCATTAATTATCTAATAAACAATTATTATCGTTTTTAATAATCAATTAGCAGAGATTGTATCTTTAATTAGGTTTTAATCTTTCATTATTGATTATATTAAAAAATTATATATGCTGGGACTCTTATTCATGCAGCATCATGCCCATAACAGTTTTAAAAACTAATAACCCTTCCTCAACACTTATATTGTCCTGTGTTCTCTTCGGACTGGTTGGAATATTTGTAAAAGGTATAAATGGGATGGGAACAGCCCCTATTCTCTTTTACCGCCTTTTTTTCGGATTTGCGACAATTTTAACATATCTTATAGCTGCAGGAAGGTTTGAAGGGTTCCATCTCGGAAATAAAAAATCTTATCTCTTCTTGCTCGGGGTTCTGAACACTGTAACCATGTTTTCTTACTTTTCCGCAATGAAGTACAGCAGTATTCCAGTAGCAGTGCTCCTTCTTTACACCGCTCCGGTCTACGTGACCCTTCTCTCCCCGTTTCTCCTCAAGGAAAAAATCACGGCTCGAAGCATGATTGCCCTGACTCTTTCCCTGGCCGGAATCCTGCTTACGGTAAACCCCGGGCATATGGGCATTGGGACCGTGGCGTCCGGGGAAGAAGGCACTTATTTCCTGGGCTTGCTTTTCGGGCTGCTTTCAGGCTTTTCCTTCGGCTGCTCAATCCTTACCGTCAACCACCTGAAATCGGATTATTCGGGCACTTCACAGCTGTTGTGGTCCACCCTGGTAGGACTGCTCCTGCTCCTCCCCTTCGGGGTTTCGGTGCCCGGGGAAGTGCTTTTTGAAAACCTCGGGAGGCTCGTGCCCCTGGGCATCATTACTACGGCAGTCGGAACACTCCTCTACATGAACGGAATCGTCCACATCAGGGCGCAAACCGCAGCCGTGCTGTGCCTCATGGAACCGGTAAGCAGTATTTTCTTTGGCTGCACCCTCCTCGGGGACCCGCTTCAGGCAAACACCCTATTTGGCTGCTGCTTCATCCTTTGCGGAGGACTGCTTGTAAGCTTGAAAGGCAGTATCCCTCTGCCCGGAAAAAATAGATTATTCAGGCTGTCACGAAGGCGCAGGCCGGGTCTTTTCCAGACCTTCATGCCCCCGAGACCGGGGAAGCTTTGAGTTTTCTCTCACTTCCCCTTTATGGTTTTTTTAAGTTATTTTAAGTTATTTTCGAGCTTTTTTACCGTTTTAGTATGTAAATTCTGTTACGAAGACCATTGCAGCCACAACGGTGGTCCATTTCCCGCCTTTGGCGCCTCTTGCAGTCTGGCACATGTGCATCGTATCGAATATATGACCGCTTGCCTTGTACACCTGTTCCCTTTCATGCCAGGCCGAATCCACATCAAACTCGATTCCAAGAGTCGTAGCCAGCATGGTTGCGGCCAGGTCTTCTGCGTATTCTCCTGCGGTTTCCTCATCTTCTCCGAAGGAGTGGTGTTCCGAAATATAACCGTAGTTGTTTTCATTAACCGGGACCGCGGTGCCTATGGCTGCGGTTGTTAGGCGTTCCGGTTCATTCGTCTCATTTCTGGCAAGCACGCAGTGGACAATAGCCCCCGGCCTTAACTCTTTTAGACCTTCCTCTTTGGAAACAACTTTGCAATTAGGAGGTAATATGCTTGAAACGCTTACAAGGTTGTATTTCTCAATCTTTGCATCCCTAAGGGCAAGTTCGAAGGAGGCTAATTTGTCCTTGTGAACTCCGGTGCCCTTGGTCAGAAAAGCTTTCTTAGGGATCATGTGAATTCCTCATATGTTTTTCTATATTCGCTGATTAGCCGTGTCTGGACGGCCAATAAACTTTGGTCAGTGGATACTATTTTTAGTATCTAAGTAATGAATGATCGGGATTTAAAAATATCGGAGAAAACGAGTATTCAGGTAGTCACAGTTTCTTTTTCCCCTACGGCTTTTTCATACACATCGGACTTCGAAATCCCCTCGAAAATGAGTTTGGTCTCAAGGGGGACTCCGCCAGAATAGACTGAGATGTCCTTTCTTTCGATGTTGATTTCGATCTGCTCGGGGCTCAACCCGGACTCGGCCATGTAGTCAAGGATCAGCTTTCTCCCAAAGCCCTCGGCATATTCCAGGGCTTCTTTTCTTGTAAGGAAATGCCTTCTTCCCACCGGGGTATATACGAAGATCCCTTTTGTCCTGAGGTCGTACTTTGACTCGCTGTACATGGTCCGGATGGATATCTCGGCCCGTTTGATGCCTTTTCCGACAAGGGCTCCCACAGCGTTTCCGACGTCCGAGTATTCGGGGAGCAGGATTTCGGCATCAATTAGTTCCTTGAGTTCTTCCAGGTAAGCCCTGACAGGCCCTCCCAGGAGCACGACGGGGACGTCCACCTTAAAGCGGGAAAAGAAGTTTCCTTCAAGCACTTTTTCAATTTCGGCCTTATCCACTCCTTCCATCAGGAAAGCAAGGAGGTCTTTTGCCATGTTCCGGGCAAAGAGGCGTTTTACATTAGTGCAAAACTCGTACTTGTCCACCCCCACAAAGTTTGCAAGCAGGGTTGCCCCTATGACCGAGGCTTCGGAGTCCCACTCGTCGTAGTCCCCGAGTACGTGGAGGGCGTCTGTGGGGGTGAAGCCAATTGCCTGGACCAGCCGCTTTTGGATCAGGGAGTCCATCACCCGTCTGGACGGAAGGATTTTCCGATCCCAATAGACATCGTTCAGGGATTTGGGTTCGTCTCCTATCAGGGTCAGGAGTTCCTTTTCTTCTCCACTCAGTTCTATGGGTTTTCGCCCTGTCCGGACAAAGAATTTTGTTGCCTGGATGTGCTCGTTCAGTTTCAGGCGGTCGGGGATCCAGCGCTTTTTCAGGGTGTGCATGAAGTCCGGGTAAAGTACTGCAGCCCTGCAGAGGGGAATGACCCTGCGGGGACCTATACTGGTATTGCTGCCCTGGACCCAGACGTGACTGTCTCCGCCCATTGCCGAGGTCTCCATCCGGAGGGCTCTGACCTTGGTCTGCCAGCCCCCTACAACGGCTCCCGTTTCGCTCAGGTAGGGAAGCCCCTTGTAAATCAGGGAAACGTCAGTGCTTGTCCCTCCGACGTCGATTGCGGCACATGTCTCTTGTTTTGATAGGTAGGACGCCCCGAGAAGGCTTGCCGCAGGGCCTGAAAAGACCGATTCGATGGGTTTTTTCATGGCTTCCTGCATGCGAACGACCGAACCGTCACAACGAAGCATGGCAACCCTTGAATTGATTCCTCTCCTTTCGATTTCACCCACTACGGTTTCCAGGAAGCTTTCGGCTACCGGCAGAAGCTGGGCGTTTAGGTAAGCCGTAACTCCCCTTTCGTAGGCTCCCAGGGACTGGGCAAGTTCGTGCCCGCAGACCACGGGAAGCCCTGTCAGCTCTTTGACCAGGGCTTTTACCTGCAGTTCATGGTCCGGGTTTCGGACGCTGAAATAGGAAGATACCGCAAAAGCCGCAACCCTGTCCTTAAGCCTGAGTATGAAACCCCTGACTCTCTCAAGGTCAAGGGGCTCGATCTCGTTCCCGTGGCTGTCGTGCCCCCCCTTAACCATAATATAATTCTCAATCCCGGAGTCCCGGGGGATTTCATAGTCCCCTACCAGGACCAGCCCGACCGGAAATCCGGTCTTTTCCAGGATAGCGTTGGTTGCAAGGGTGGTGGAAACCGAGACCAGGGTAATCTCCTTTAGTTTTTCCGGGTCCAACCCGTCGATTGAGTTCGTAATCCCTTCCAGAGGATCAGGGTAACTTGTAAGTGCCTTGTTCGAGCCAACGACAGCGCCGTCCGAGTCCCGGATTAAAATTGAGTCCGTATAGGTTCCGCCGGCGTCAATGCCTAAACTGTATGCCATTTTTTAATAACTCCTTTCTGTGAATCCTTTTTTGCAGTAATCTCTGATCCACGGCGTATTCTTTCTCGAATGTATCATAGTAAATTCATCATTTCAAATGTATTGCCATTGAATGCATCATTGTAAACTGTTCTAGTGCGCCATTTTTATGAGTTACAGCCATTCTTACCGTTGGAGCGGGTTTAAATGTCCCATAAGATTGGCCATTAATTTTTTTGCTCCAGAATCAGAAACCTGCTTTTATAGAAATCTTGGTTTTAACCGAAATTTCGGTTTTTACCCGTTTTACGGTTTTTATCTATATTTGTAATATCTGCATAATTGAGGGTAAATATAAATTTGCCGGGGGTCAGGCCCGGCTTTCAGGTTTTAGGCATGCCTACTCCTACGAAGACAAGCTTTGTTTCAACGGGTACTGTTCCTGCTTCGCTGAGGGAAATGTCTTTTCTGTCCACGCTTATCTGGACATGGCCTTTGTCCAGGCCCGCTTCGGTCATGTAATCCATGACGAGTTTTTTCCCGAGGGTGTCTGCACGCTCCAGGGCTTCGGGGAAGCTTCCGAAGGTTTCCCTACCTGCCGGGGAAAAGACAAGGACAAGCCTTTTCCGGTTTTTGGAATGGGTGTTTTTGATAAGGATTTCAACTCTTTTTATGCCTTTTCCTACAAGAGCTCCCACGGCGTTTCCGACTTCCGCGTATTTCGGGACCACAATGTCGGCGTCGAGGATCTGTTTTATCTCCTCCGTGAAAGCGACAACCGGGCCGCCGATAAGGACAACAGGCAGTTTCATCCTAAACTGCGCAAATTTATCCGAGAGGATGATCTTTTCAATTTCCCGGGGGGGCACATCTTTCAGGATATATGACATGAGGTTCAGTGCCATGTTCCTTGCGACTTCCTGTTTTATCTGCTTGCAGAGTTCCAGGGAATCTGTCTGGGTATAGCGTTCCAGGAGCTTTGCCCCCACTCTTGAAGCTTCCGCATCCCAGGCGGTATATTCCCCGAGCACATGCAGGGCGTCGGTTGGGGTGAAGCCGATTGCCTGGACAAGGCGTTTTCTAATCAGGGAATCAAGCAGGTGGGGAGACGGTTTTTTTTCCAGCTTCCAGAATATGTCGCTAAGAGAGGTAGGGGTGTCCTCTACCCGTTCGAAAATCTCCTTTTCGTACTTTCCAAGTTCTGTGGGCATCACTCCGGTTTTTATGAAGAACTTGGTGGGCTGGACGTTTTCTTCAAGCCGGAGGGCAGCAGGCGTCTTGCCCATTTTCAGGGTTTCCAGAAAACCGGGGTACTTGACAGCTGCCACACAGAGGGGTATTACCCGCCTGGGACCTATGTTGATTTTCATGCCCTTTACCCAGACATGGCTGTCCCCGCCCATGGCCGATGTCTCCATCCGGATGGCCTTGACCTTGGTCTGCCAGCCTCCAACGACTGCCCCTTCCGGACAGAGTTCGGGAAGCCCGTCTTCTACCATGGAGACGTCCGTGCTGGTTCCTCCAACATCGATAACGGCACAGGTCTTCAGGCCCGAGAGATGGGATGCCCCTACAAGGCTTGCGGCAGGGCCGGAAAAGATGGATTCGATGGGTTTTTCCAGGGCTTCGTTGATGCCCACTACCGACCCGTCGCATTTGAGCATGAGCAGCCGGGCATCCATTCCCCTGTGCTCCATTTCTTCCTTGATCGAGCGGATGAACTGGTCTGCAATCGGGATCAACTGGGCGTTCAGGTAAGCAGTGACTCCTCTTTCGTAGGCTCCGAGGTCAAGGGATAGTTCGTGCCCGCAGACCACCGGAAGCCCGGTAAGTTCCTGGATACTTTCCTTTATAGCCAGCTCATGAGCAGGGTTCCGGACGCTGAAATAAGAGGAGACGGCAAAAGCCGAGACCTTATCCCCGAGTTTCCGGACAAAGGTTCCCACAGCTTCCATGTCCAGGGGTACCAGTTCCGCCCCATGGTGATCGTGTCCGCCTGCTACCACGGTATAGTAGTCAACAGGTAATTTTTCCGGGAGTTCATAGTCCCCTACAAAAATCAGGCCCACAGGGTACCCGGTTTTTTCGAGGATAGTGTTCGTTGCCAGGGTCGTGGAAACGGACACAAGTTTTATGTCCTTCAGGTATTTCTGGTCCAGCCCGTCGATGGAATTCCTGATCCCGGCCAGGAGGTCCGGGTAGGTGGTAAGCGCCTTGTTCGAGTCAAGTACTTTTCCGTCCGAGTCCCGGATGATGATCGAATCGGTGTATGTGCCTCCCGCGTCAATGCCCATGCTGTATTTCATCTAAAAGTCTCCTCTCTCCCTGAATGGGTTTTTTGCTTGGAAATGTGCTTTATATTATACTCGAAAATATATAATAGTTCTCTGAAATATTACCTTGTTCCATCTAATCTCTTAAAAATTTCTACTCTGAAAAACCATCCATATACTATCGATTTTATAAAATATGACATTTGTATCTATGAATATAGTACCTCAAGATTTTCTCTATTCCGGGTTTCCCTTTCTATCATTTTGGAAAAACTTTTCTTCAAATGTCTCGTTAATGATATCCTATCGGCAAGAGGACGACAGTAGAGGAATGGAAGCTAAATTTTGAATTGAGGTGAATGATGAGGAAAAACGATAGTATCAAAGCCAACGATAGTATCAAAGCCTGTGGCAGGACAATTGCCTATGAAATTATCTACAGCAAGAGGCGGAAAAGCGCGGCAATCGTTGTTCGCCCTGACCTGAAAGTTGAGTTTCGGGCTCCCCCCGGGTTGGACCCTGAAACTATCAGGACGATGGTCAGGAAGAAAGCAGACTGGGTCCTGAAAAAACTTGACGGGTTTGAAGGAAAACGGAACCTTAACCCTGAAAAGCGGTATTTTGAGGGTGAAAAATTCCTGTATCGGGGGAAGGAGTACCCCCTGAAACTGACCTTCGGCGGCAGGGTACTATCGGCAGGCCTGGAAGGTCCGGTGCTTGAAGTCGTGATCCCGGAGAAGGTGCCGGAACCCCTGGGCCCGGCTCCTGTGAAAGAGGCGGTCTGGCAGTGGTACCTCGGGCGTGCCTATGAGAAAGTCGGGGAGCTGGTAGAGGTATATTCTGATAAAATGGGCATATCTCCTCCTTCCTATAGAGTCAAATACCAGAAAAGACGCTGGGGGAGTTGCTCTGCTGACAATGTCCTCAGGATAAATTTCCAGCTTATGATGGCCCCGCCCGAGCAGCTTGAGTATGTTGTGGTGCATGAACTCTGCCATGTTAAGGAAAAAAACCACTCTAACAATTTCTGGGCACTGGTTGAGGAGCTCATGCCGGATTACAGGACCCATAGGGAGGGGCTGAAAAAGGACGGCTGGAAATATGCGCTTTGATGAAAAACTCCGGTCCGGTACCGTATTTCCTGCCGGTTTTGAAGTCCGGGGCTCTTATTACGGATATATTTCAGGAATTTCTTCCTCTTAACAATTAAATAAATTTACTGTACTGCCGGAATAGATGCTATCGTTCAGGATACCTTTAATATTATATACTGAAAAGAATAAGTGGACTATGGGCATCTGAAAAGGTATGCTATAGAAAGCACATTTTTAGCACCTCTTTTAGCAACTCCAATATCTCACCACTTTCTAAACAGATGCCCAAATTCCGGAGTCTTCTCGCTTTTGATGTATTTTTTGGTTTTGACTTTTTTCCGTGTTTGACTTCTTAAGGTAGGGTTATGCCTGATTGCTAACATATTATTATAGGGGGATTTTACCAGCTTAATTTTTAGAAAAGGGCGTTTTAAGTGGAGCTTTTTAAGTGGTGGTGTTCTTCTTGGTGGATAAATTTACCGTGTTGGAGAGGAGGTGCCGGGAAGGCGGATGTTCTGATGAGAGGGGGCCTGGGGTGGGGGAGCAAGGTTCTCTTATGGAGACATTGTCTCAATATCTGGTTTCCAGGCTTGGGGAGTCAAAGCTTGTTTTTATGGCGGCAGGGTTTTTGATTGCCGGTATGATTGCAGCCTTATTCGGTTTCGGGCAGGAATCGGTGGGAAATTTATTGGTTGGTCTGCTGATGCTGGCTATTTCGGGAGTGCTTTTCGGTGTGGAGGACTACTATCAGGTCAGGAAGTGCGAAAAATGTGGCAGGGCTTTTGCTTTTTTACAGGCAGGTGAGCCGGATATCGTTGAAACCGGACCGATAATTATGAAGACCTGTTACTACAGGTGCAAATACTGCGGACATGAGCGGGTAGAAGTAAAAAAAGAGCGTATCAGGAAAAGAGTGTCGTGAGTTTCAGGAGGGAGATTTCTCGGGTTTCAGGAGTAGGGTTCCCTGGGTTTCGGGAGGATGTTCCCTTGAGTTTCAGTAGCAGGATTCGCTGGGTTTCAGGAGTAAAGTCTCTTGAGTTATTCGGAACTTTTTTCGGGTTTTGTTTTACTCCACATGATTTTGTTTTCTCTCATTCCAATAGGGCATAAACAGGGTCAGGGATTTTTTCTTTCTTCTACTGGCACGGGGTCAGCCAGGGTTTTTGTTGCCTCACGTTTCCCTTCCGTGTTGTATGTTGAATGGTAGGTCCTGGTATCTTCATACCCGCAGAGCCCGCATTTCCAGTAAGAGGTTAGGGTGATTGTTACGTTTTCGGGGCTGATTTCTTTTTTAAGGACCGGTTTTTTGAATTCTTCACAGGCAGCGCTCATCCCGCAGTTCCTGCACTGGGTCTCTTTGTGGTACTCAATAACCCTTGCAAATTGTTTGGAGAATAGGAATATTCCGAAAACCAGCCCTATTACCAGGTACCTGTACAGCCTGCTTTCTCCCAGGAAAGCCGGGAAGTACCCGAATGCCAGGACCACGGACGACCATAGAGTAAAAGCTGTCAGCCCGTAGTAGACTACTTCCATGACTCCCCTGTTTCCACCAAAAGCCCTGATTATCGAAGGAGCCGCTCCTTGAAGCAAAAACCCTTTTCTGAACTCCCCTTCAAAGGTGAACACCTGAGTTTCAGGACTGCTGCCAGGGTATGAATCCTTTTCTTTATACTCGTTCTTGTTCCCTTTTTTGTTGATATGGAATCCGAAGTTCATCCGCTCAACCCCCCGTTTCACGGATCCGGCGTTCTAAACAAATATTAATATTTTTTTGTTTATATAAAATGTCTGCAAACCATTTAAAGGTATTTGAAACTACTAAGGAAGCTTCAGGGGTATTCCGAAAAGGCCGGAGAAAATAGCAAATACGTAGTGTGTATATTATTACGGGAAGTTTTTATTGGAGGAATTTAAATTACCCGTTCCTTGTGGGAATAATTATGGGAACAAGTATGGGAACAAGTATGGGAACAAGTATGGGAATAATTATGGGGGTATGACGCCTGCATGGATGATTCGGACAGTAAAGCGGACAAATATGTGCTTTTCTTTTTCCTGGGGATTTTTACGTTTTTCCTGAGCGGCTATGTGCTGAGCGGGGTTCATGCCCCAATGTCAATTTATCTGATGGGTTTGATTTACCTGGCCCTGCTTGCTTTGGGAATCGTCCTTTGCAGAGAGCGCTCGGTCGGTTTTGCATTGAAGGCATTTGCTGTCTCTTTTGCCGCCCTTTTACTTCTCTCGGTGGGTTTCTTTGCCCTGAGCGCTCAGAGCCATTCCAGTGCAAAATGGATCGAGGCTGAGAAACTGGACTTTGAGCCTGATGAATACGCGGTCGTCACTGAAGAAGAACTAAATGAATACCCGGCGCTAAAAGAAGCAATAGAAGCTTCAGGGAGTCCTATTAAAACGGGTCCGGAAGAGTGGACCCGAACAGCTGAATTCCTTGACGAAAAAGGTTTTTACGAAATCAAAGTCAGGGAAGATTATTATGGAATTTTTTTTATGACGGCCTGACCGCACTTATGGTCTCTTGCTATATAGTTTCGGTATTCCGGGAGTTTGGGAATTCGACACTTTTTATTTGAAACGTCTTTAATATTTCCTCGTCTCCATTTTTAAGGGTTTATTTTAAGAGTCTCTCCAGGTCTTCTTCTATGGTGCTGTTCGGTGTTATATTGAACTTCTCCACCAGCACATTGAGGACATTCGGTGAGACAAAGGCGGGAAGTGTCGGGCCAAGGGTAATATCCTGTATTCCAAGCCTCAGGAGGGTAAGCAACACAAGGACTGCCTTTTGTTCGTACCATGCGATATTGTACGAGATCGGGGCTTCGTTAACATCTATAAATCCAAGCCTGGCCATAAGTCCCTGTGCAATGATGATCAGTGAAAATGAATCATTACACTGTCCTGCATCCAGTACCCTTGGAATTCCATCAATGTCCCCAAGGTTAAGCTTATTGTAGCGATATTTTGCACATCCTGCGGTAAGTATGATAGTATCTTTGGGCAATGCTTCTGCGAAATCTGTGTAATACTGCCTGTCCTTGTGGCGTCCGTCACAACCTGCCATGACAATGAACTTCTTTATCTTGCCTGCTTTGATGGCATCAACGATCCTGTCTGCATTAGACAGTATGGAGTTGTAAGCAAAACCGGTCATAACAGTCCCTTTTTCTAATTGTACCGGAGGTTCACAGGTCTTTGCCTGCTCGATGATGGCCGAGAAGTCTTTCTTACCATCTTCAGCCACGATGTGTGTGGCGCCGTCATAACCTACTGACCCCGTAGTGTATAACCTGTCAATATAGGTCTTTTTTGGAGGGACTATACAGTTGCTTGTAAGTAATATTGGTCCGTTGAAGCTCTCGAATTCCTGCCGCTGTTGCCACCATGATCCGCCGTAGTTTCCTACCAGATGTTTGTACTTTTTAAATTCAGGATATGCATTTGCAGGCAGCATCTCACCGTGAGTATAGACATCTACACCGGTTTCCTCAGTCTGATCCAATAGCTGTTTCAGGTCCTTTAGATCATGACCGCTTACGAGAATACCGGGATTGCCTCTTGTTCCAATATTGACCTGTGTAGGTTCCGGATTTCCAAATGTAGTGGTATTTACCGCGTCAAGGGCTGCCATTACATCAAAACCATGTTCCCCACATTTCAGTACCAATGAGATGAGTTTCTCATCGGTCAGGCTGTCATCAGTGGTTGCCAGAAGGCCTTCCTCTATAAACGAATTGACTTTTTTATTGGAATTTCCAAGCATTATGGCATGATGTCCATATGCTGCAATTCCCTTGATACCATAAATCAACAGTTCTCTCAATGATCGGATATCTTCGTTCTCTGTTGCAAGTACACCGGTGTTCCTTTCCTTGAGGTTTTCCGGGGTCAGAGTTGCGATCTCGGGCAGATCGCTCTCATCAAGCAAATTGTTATCCAGAAGTTTCTGCTTGATCTCATTTTGAACTTTGAATCCTCTGTCAATGCGGTCCTGAATTCCGCTCGCTCTGAAATCGGTATTCGTTATGGTTGAGAACAGTGCATCGAGCATAAATTCATCAGTGCTCTTTTCAGAAATTTTTGCCTTTCTTGCTTTCTGGTTGTAGAATGCAATGCTCTTAAGCATATAGATGAGCTCGTCCTGAAGGTCTGCGACTTCCCCTTTCTTACCGCACATGCCGTTATTTGTGCAGCCTTCCCCGTTCATTGTTTCTTCACACTGGTAGCAGAACATTTTGTCACCCCTTTATTTTGTAAATATTATGTGCAGGGGTATCTATTTACTTTTTATCTCCGAAGGCGGGAAGAGACTCTGGTCCAAAATCTAGTGATTTTTGCATTTTTTGATTGGAACAATGAATTTGCAGGAAGAATTCGTTCTTCAATCAAACTCAATATTCGGAATCTAAAGACTTCAATCAAGAGGCCGTGTTCAAAGGACCACAACAAATTTCAAAATCCAGTGATTTTTTAGTTTACACCAATCACTGGATTTTGGAACTGAGTCGCCTGGCACGTTTATGACCCATTGCTGACCCATTCAATTTGATTGAAAAATTACCCTTGACTTAACCGCTCCCTTGACCACTTATCAAACATATTTCATGGTGTGCAGTAAAAACTCTCACAGTACTTCCGCAATACACAAATAATTTCCGTACTCCTTTACTATTATATACAATTATGAATATTTATAATATGGGCATCCGGGAAGGTCATTTCATGACCCCTCTTTTAATTCTCTTTTCAACACCCCCCAATACCCCCACTCCCCAATATCCGGGTGCCCATTCCCCCAACATCATCATTCGCTTTTCTCACCCGAATTCCGATTCGGGAGCACGGTGTCCGTTTCGGTCGCTATGCTCCCTCAAGCGGACTTTATTATTATTATTATTATTATTATTATTATTATTATTATTATTTTTATTATGGGTTCTTTTTTGATTGGAGGGCGTCGTAGAGTTCTATTTATAGTTTTTTCTCCACTGCGGGTGCAAATATTCATATCCTATAGACACCTATAGGAGCCTATATGGCAGCTTCAACAACAATCTGTCTTGACCCAAAAATTAAAGAGATGCTTGCAAGCCTGAAAACACATCCCCAGGAGTCCTACAATTCGGTTGTTGAGAGGCTTGTTAACATGGCAATTGACCCTGAACCCCTGAGTGAAGAAACAATTAAAAGGATTGAAGAGGGGCTTGAGGAGATCAAAAAAGGAAGGTACTACACCGAAGAGGAGATCGCTGCCGAACTGGGGCTTGAGTAATGTACTCCGTGATTTATACCGAGGCAGCCCGCAAGGATCTGAAAAAACTTCCCCACGAAGTAGCCCAGAGAGTTTACAGCGCTGTTAAACAAATAAAGAACGACCCTTATTCTCACGTAAAAAAATTAAAAGCTTCACCCACAGCTCCTTTTTATTCCCTGAGGGTTGGCGAATACCGTGTTATTATGACGATTGAAAACCAGCAACTGGTTATTTTTGTCATTGAAATCGGACACCGAAGCAAGATTTACAGGAAATATTGAATCCCGAGTTGCGCCACCCGAGTTGCGCCACCCGAGTTCCGCCACCCGAGTTCCGCTTCGGGAGCACGGGGTCCTTTTCGCTGCGCTCAAGAGGACGGATTTGGCAGGGGCATCATAACTTCCTTTTTATATTTCACCCGGTACTTCCCTCAGCAACCTTTGAACCATGGCTTCTACCAACTGCCTGTGTCCCTTTCTTCCTTTTTCAAACTTGCAAATACTGCATAGCCGTTCCCCGTACTACATAAAAAATAACCTTTATGGTTCACTGTAATACTTTTTACAGTGCTTCCGTGATATACAACTAATTTCAGTACTCCTTTAATATTATATATAATGGAGAATATTTATAATATGGGCATCCGGGAAGGTCATTTCATGACCCCTCTTTTCATTCTCTTTTCAACCCCCCAATACCCCCACTCCCCAATACCCCCACTCCCCAATATCCGGGTGCCCACCCCCCCAATATCACCATTATTTTTGGCTCCTCGTTTTTTTGTGTGTGAGCCGTTAGAACTTGAGGATGTTTGGTTTTTGCTTCATTTTCCTCTTTTTCATCAATTTCCTGCTACAGCCGCACTTTGTGCGGGACAAAAACGGTTTGATACGGTATTCCGGCCGCCCTGTTCCCTGATAAAATCCGCTTAAGTATCCCGGCTTTGTTTTTTACTTTAGAAACTCATAATCGGCGGCCCTCACCAATTCCAATTCCCGTCAGCAGCCCCGTTCACAAAGTGAACGGCTTTTCCCGCCCGAGTTCCGCTTCGGGAGCTCGGGGTATGTTTCACTTACTCTGCTCACTCAAACAGACTTCTTCTTCTTTTTGTTTCGAGGGCTTCGTAGAGTGTCCCTGGAATGTCGGACTTCTTTATAGCTTCTGTTGTACATATGTAAATAATATTAATATAAATTCTTATTAATTTATAATATTTTATTAATTACTGTTGAATTAATCTCCAAAAGATAGTTATATTTTACATGTGCTATTAACTTATGCAGTTTCTGTTTTTTAAAATGCACACTCTTTTTAAGCGAGACTGCAGATCAAAAGGAGGAAATCTTTTATGGGAACTTTAAAAGGACTTGTTTATGTAAAACATGGAAGGATCGGAAGCAAAAGTGAAGGCCCGGATTATTATCTTCAGACATGGGATCAGGAATATCTACTAAAATATGCAGACAGGAATTTATGGGAACCGGATTACTATCTTGAGTTCTTCTGCCGTAAATTCGTTGATGTTGATGGAAAAATTTCTAAAGAAATAATCGGAGGAAAAGTGGTATACATACTGTATGTTGAGAGTATAACTGAAATCTCTGAATCTTACATTCCTCGACCAGAAATGGAGTTGAAAGCGAAAATAGAGTAAAATTCACTTGAGTTTAGTTAAATCTTTCTCATTTTTACTTTTTTAATTAATCCTGCATCAGCTTTGATTCGAGGAAATTGATGACTTCATGAACCGTTAGAATTTGTGGTTATGAGATTTTTGCTTCATTTTTGTCTTTTTCATTAATTTCCTCCTATAGCCGCACTGCGTGCGGGACAAAAACGGTTTGATACAATATTCCGGCCGCCCTGTTTTCTGAGAATCTTAGTCTGAGTATCCCGGCTTTGTTTTTTATTCCAGCAGTTCAAAACCGGCGGCCCTCACTATTTTCCAGTTCCCGTCAGCAGCTCCGTTCACGAAGTGAACGGCCTTTCCCGCCCGAGTTCCGCTTCGGGAGCACGGCATCCTTTTCGCTGCGCTCAAGAGGACTATCCGTTAAGTTTTATAACTTTTTTATTATATTTATGCGGCGGAACCTTCAATCAACCCCCGAACAACCGTCTCCATCAGTCGCTCGCTCTCTTCCCGCCCCTTTCTAAGTTTCCTTTCAAGTTCATCGCACAAACCCATGAGCTGATCTACTTTTTCAACGATGCGCTTTTGTTCATTGAGGGGTGGGAGAGGAACAGGCATATTGTATATTACTTCTCTGGAGATGTTCTTCATTGAACTACTTGTTCCGGATGCCTCTTTCGAATAATAAAAACGCGCTGTTTGACTGTTGTTGAAAATGTTATAGAATTTTTTATATGCGAAACTGGAAAAAAATAACCTTAGTACCTTGTCATTGATCATTAATTTGGAAGGAGTATCTTCAACAACAACGCTTTTTCCTACAAGTTCTGATGTGTTTGCCCTTGACATGAGAAAATCATTTGTTTTTACTTCATATTCCGGCCTTGGCTTTAGATTCGATGGAAGTGCTTTGTTTTCTGAAGGGTTGAATATATCCCATGAAACTGCACTTATTTTTAAAACGCCCCATTCATCGCCTTCTTTAGGCCTTTTTTCACACATTGGGCTCCAACCTGCTTCTATATATGGAGCAATGTTCCCAAAGCGAGTCCATAACCATCCATTAGGGAGACTATAGGGTGTTTCCTCGGTGCCGATAGGTTGTAATTTTTTTGTTTTCTTAATCATCCCTTCCTTAATCAGTTTCTTATTCTTAGCCTCAATGTTTTTAATCAAAACACTTGCCGGCTCATCCCCTTCATCCTGCTCCACAAGCTTCCCCTGAACCGCAAGCTGAAGAACCGCCTTTCGAAGTTCTTCAACATTTTCAGGGTTATCATAGAGAAGATCAAAGTTTTCGCAAATGCGCCGCCATTTTTCTTCGAATTCGTCCTGATTTTCGGCGCTGAGCATTTTGTCAAGGGCAGCGCTGTTGAGTTTGCTTCGGAGTTTTTTCTTCTTTTGCTGGCGGGCTTCGAGTTGATCGCAGAGAGCCATCAGTTCGTTGACTTTTGAGACGATGCGTTTTTGTTCGGCGAGGGGTGGGAGAGGAATAAGTATATTCCTTATTTTTGATTGATTGATCGATGATTGATTTATAGCATGTTGAGCAATTGAAGCAAAAAAACCAGATGCACGCGTATGTTTCATTACAATATTTATGTAGTCTGCATTAGTGTAATCATTTATTAATCGGATTAGGAGCAAATTTGTTCCATGAATTAAAAAATTTTCATCGTAGTACACTGCAGTTTTACCGAGGTGTTTGTCACTGTTTATGTGGCTAAAAAGTATATCGTACTTTTCGAGTTTATATTTGTTAATAATGTCTTCCGATAAATTTTCAACGTATCCAAATCTAGATTTATCTACTTTTTCATAAGCGATGGTTTCAATTCTTGTAACAGGTATTCCGATTCCATTCTTGTTTTGTTTTCCAGAATAGCCATTTGATATCCTCAACAGAATTTCATCAAATTTTACCCATTTCCAACCGCTTGGAATTTCATGTGGAACCTCTCCATCTTCAGTAATCAGTAATGTTTTTAATTTTTTGATCTTACTTTCAGTAACAAGTCTTTTCTTTTCAGCCTTAATCAGTTCAACTAGCATAGAAGCAGGCTCATCATTTGGATTCTGTTCCACAAGTTTACCCATTACCGCAAGCTGCAAAATAAGCTCTCTTAATTCCTGCACACCATTAGGTGCTTCTGCCAGCATCTCAAAATTCTCAAAAAAAACATCCTGATTCATGCTTTCTTCCCTGCCAACGCATCCATAAGTTCATTTTTGAGGGCGGTTCGGGTTTCTGAGATTTCAGAAAGCAGGCCCCTGTAATCTTCCAGAAGTTCTTCGGGATCGCCGTGGTCATTTTCCACAGTATTTGGGTTTTTGATGTCGAGGTTGTAGTTATTAGCAATAACATCCGCAGCCGAGACTTTCCAGGCATATTCGTTTTCGACCCTGTTGGTCCACCAGGCTTTTTCAGGTTCGAATTCTTCGATGCGCATGGGTTTGGTTTTGGAGTAGGACTTGTAGCCGGCGGGGTAGGGGTGTTCGTAGTACCAGATGTCTTTGGTGGGCTCGCCTTTGGTGAAGAAGAGGAGGTTGGTTTTTATGCCGGTGTAGGGGCTGAAGACGCCGTTCGGGAGGCGGACGATTGTGTGCAGGTTGCATTCCTGGAGGAGTTTTTCTTTTATGCGGTTTTTTACACCTTCGCCGAAGAGGGTTCCGTCAGGGAGGACTATTCCGCATCGCCCTCCTTCTTTGAGGAGCTGCATGATGAGGACGAGGAAAAGGTCGGCGGTTTCGCGGGTCTGGAAGGCTGCGGGGAAGTTTGTTTCGATTTCGTCTGCTTCCATGCCTCCGAAGGGGGGATTTGTGACTATTACGTCCACCCTGTCCTTCGGGCCGTAGCTCCTGAGGGGGCGGGCGAGGGTGTTGTCGTGCCGGACCCGGGAGGGGACTTCGATTCCGTGGAGGAGCATGTTGGTTACGCAAAGCAGGTGGGGGAGCTGCTTTTTTTCGATGCCGTGGATGGCTTCCTGAATTAGTTTGAAATCGTCGATGTTTTTCTTGCTTTTGTCCAGGTGTTCGATTGTGCTGGAAAGGAAACCTCCGGTCCCGCAGGCGGGGTCCAGGACCTGCTCGCCTATTTTCGGATCAACCATGTCCACTATGAACCGGGTAACTGCGCGGGGGGTGTAGAACTCGCCTGCGTTTCCGGCGCTCTGGAGGTCTTTGAGGATTTTTTCGTAGATCGAGCCGAAGGTGTGCAGGTCTTTTGAGCTTGTGAAGTCAATCTCGTTGATCTTGTTGATGACCTGGCGGATCAGGGTTCCGTTTTTCATGTAGTTGTAGGAGTCTTCGAAGACGTCTTTTACCACCTGGCCTCTCGGGTCGTCACCTTCGGAAAAGGAGAGGTTTTTTAGGGTCTTGAAGAGCTTTTCGTTGATGAAGTCCAGGAGGGTGTCTCCGGTAATCCCCTCCGGGTCTTTAGCCCAGTTCCTCCAGCGCAGTTCCTCCGGGATAGGGGTGATGTATTCGTTTTCGTCATCAAGCTCGAATTCTTCTTCTCTCGCATCGAATATTTTCAAAAACAGCATCCATCCAAGCTGGCTGACCCGCTGGGCGTCCCCGTCAACGCCTGCGTCTTTTCGCATGATGTCCTGGATTCCCTTGATTGTGGTACTTAACGACATTTTTTCCTTCCTGCATGATCTGGTAAATCGGATAATTTTGCTGATTTAAGGGTGTTTTTAAGAAGCGTGATTTAAAGCGTGATTCATAGTCTCGAATGTAAATATTTACACATAATTATAACCACGGAAGACACGGAAAGCACGGAAGAACTGTGCCCCTATTTCCTTTATTCCGTGTTTTCCGTGCTTTCGGTGGTTAAACTTCCATTTGAGATTGTTGAAGGAATTTGGGGTATTGACTGTAAAGTGTGACTGTAAAGTGTGACTTAAAGTGTGACTTACGAGTTATTCAAATCGTTATACAAAAATCTCCGGGGATCACTACTGAATAATCCCTGATAAGTGCTTCGAATCAAACCTCGACTGAATAGAGCTGGTTCTCAAGCCCTCTTACCGCATCAAGATAACTTTTCTTGCCGCCAAACATCCTCATTATTTCAAGCTGGCTTCCTATCCTGTCAAAAGGCCGGACTTTGAGCACTTTCATGCTTTCAAGGTTTTCAAGCCCTTCATCCGCGTACTTGTTAAGGAGCGCACTGAGAACTTCTTTTGCCTGCTCTCCGTATTTGCTGAAGTAGTCGCTTTTCCGGACTTTTTCAGCCCTCTCTTTCCGGCTCAGGGGCGGGCGGTCGAAGGCGACATGGCAGATAAGGTCGAAGGGGTCGAAGTCTTTTCCTACTTCCTCGGAAAGGGCGTCAAGCAAAAGGCCCTGCTCTTCAAGTTCGGCAAGGATTGCCTGTTTCTTTTCGGCTTCGTTCCAGTGCTGTAAAAAAGAGTCAAGGGACTCGAAGTCTTCAAGTACTGTCTTCCGTGTATAGTCTTTGAGGGATTCCGTTATCAGCTTGCCGTCCGGGCCAAAGTACTGCCTGCGCTCGGCTATGACATTTACTTCAACGTCGCCCACGAAGTACTTCTCGCTCCCGTCCCCTTCGAGAGGCCCCCTTCCCCTGAAAGGTCCGTCTTCCGGGTCGTAAACCTGCACAGGGTCTCCGTCAAAGTC
Organism: Methanosarcina sp. MTP4; assembly: GCF_000970045.1. Lineage (NCBI taxonomy): Archaea > Methanobacteriati > Methanobacteriota > Methanomicrobia > Methanosarcinales > Methanosarcinaceae > Methanosarcina > Methanosarcina sp. MTP4. The sequence continues at coordinate 2,610,792 of NZ_CP009505.1, read as the reverse complement.
CGGGTCTGCAAAGAGTTCCGTGGCTTTCTTGAAGTCCATGATGGTAAAATAGAATTTCCCGTAATCTTCCTGGATGCGGGTCCCCCTGCCTATGATCTGCTTGAACTCGGTCATGGACTGGATGCGCTTGTCAAGCACGATCAGTTTGCAGGTCTGGGCGTCCACCCCCGTGCTCATGAGTTTGGATGTCGTGGCAATCACGGGGTAGCGGCTTTCAGGGGTTATGAAATCGTCAAGTTCGATTTTCGCTTCCGGGTTGTCCCCGGTAATCCGCATCACATAGCGGCGATTTTCGGCCGCAAGGTCGCTATTTTCGTTTACAAGGGCCCTTCGCATCCTTTCGGCGTGGTCTATGTTTTCGCAGAACACGATGGTCTTGTCAAAGCGGTCATTTTCCTTCAGAAACTCCGTGACCTTCCGTGCGACCAGTTCAGTCCTTTTTTCGAGCACAAGCCCCCTGTCATAGTCCTTCTGGCCGTAAATCCGGTCTTCAATGAGCCTGCCGTACCTGTCCGTCTTTTCCTTTTCCGGCCTCCAGCCTTCAAGGTCTTTGTCAAGGTCGATGCGGACAACCCGGTACGGGGCAAGGAAACCGTCTTCAATTCCCTGTTTCAGGGAATACGTATAGATCGGCTTTCCGAAATAGTCAGTGTTGGAGATTTCCTTTGTCTCCTTGGGCGTGGCGGTTAGCCCGATCTGCGTTGCTGAACTGAAATAATCCAGGATCTCCCGCCAGGCCGAGTCCTCGGCTGCACTTCCCCTGTGGCATTCGTCCACGATTACCAGGTCAAAAAAGTCCGGGGAAAACTGCTTGTAGATGTTTTTCTCCTCTTCCGAGCCTGTGACCGCCTGGTAAAGCGAAAGGTAAATCTCGTATGCGGTATCGACTTTCCTGTTCTTGATCTTCGTCATTGCCTTTTCGAAGGGCTTGAAATCGTTGATCTTGGTCTGGTCAACCAGGATGTTCCGGTCTGCAAGGTAGAGAATCCTCTGCTTTACTCCCCCCTTCCAGAGCCTCCAGATGATCTGAAAAGCCGTAAAAGTCTTGCCCGTGCCCGTAGCCATCACAAGCAAAATTCTGTCCTGTCCTTTTGCGATTGCTTCCACGGTCCGGTTGATTGCTATCCGCTGGTAGTAGCGAGGGGTCTTCCCGCCGGAGCCTGAGTAGTAGTCCTGGGTCACAACCTTCTGCTTGCCTTCATCAAACCCTTTCCACTCACAGTATTTTTCCCAGAGGAATTCGGGGGAAGGAAACTTCTCAAGCGGGATTTCCTCTTCCACCTGTCCAAGCGTGCCAGTCCTGTCATGCACCAGAAAAGCGTCCCCGTTGGAACTGAAAGCAAAAGGTATGTCCAGCATCTCGGCATACATAAGGGCCTGCTGCATGCCGTCTCCGACGCTGTGCCTGTTGTTCTTTGCCTCTATGACAGCCAGGGGGAGATTTGGTTTATGGTAGAGTATATAGTCTGCCCATTTCGGTTTTCCCCGTCCGGAGGAGTTCCCCTTTACAATTACCCTTCCGTCTGTCAGTTTCACTTCTTCACGGATTTGAGTGCGTATGTCCCACTTCGCATTCCTGAGCGCCGGCGTGATGAACTTCGTGCAGATATCCCGCTCACTCAGTTCTTTTTTGTCTATGTTTTCGCGGGCTTCTTCCTCTGGCTTCTTTCCCCTTTCCTGAACCATAGTTTGCCTTCCGGATTTTCATCATAGCAGACAATATATATTCATATTGTTAACCTGCTCACCCTTAAAATATTTACTGGTTTTCCTGTTCAGGAGTTAAGTTCAAGTCTGGCTTCCTCAAGAATAATTATATTCATAATCATTATGATCATAATTATTCCGCACTTTTAAGCCGAAGCAGGACTTGTCGCGAGGAAAATAGAGGGCAGAAAGGTCCTTGAAGCCGAAAGTTTTCGCATATGGGAACTGGCTGACTTGCTGAAAAACTAAAGATATATTCAGAAAAGGATTCTAACAAAACCCTGGTGAAAAATACTCCGGTAAGAAAAACGGTAATAAAAAAGGTAGCAATAACCGCAGCTGCGATTACTTTACATTAAGGCCCGGGATACAGAATCCGGCATCTTTAAAGAAATCGATTACCCAGGAGCTTTTCAGTATCTTTATACCTATTTTCTCATAAATGCCTGCATGTTCTGTCTCTATGCTTCCGTCCTTCAGCGCCTTTGCCAGGGCTTTGAAAGGTTTCGGAGAGTGATAGATCTCACGCAGGGTCTCCTTATCGGTCCTGCACGTGACGGTTGGCTCCAGACCTTCGGGGTCTTCTATTTTTTCAAACACGACCACCTTGCAGTCTTCTTCGACAGCCCGGATGTACAGTTCTGAGCCGTCATCCTGGGTCATGACTAATAGAATGTCTTCGTCTTTGACCAGCATTTTGAAAATTGCAATGTGTGGGGGGAGATTATCGACGTTCCGGTTGTAAACTTCAACATTATACTTCAGAACGGCAAACTTGTCCGTACTGAATAATTCTTCGTTTATGTCCTCTGCTTTCAGACCATCCGTTTCGAGTATGCCGGTATCGGCGGCATAGGTGTCATCGGCGGAATCGCTGGCAGCAGCTAAAACCGGACTGCAAAGCACTGAAATGAGAATTAAAACATACAAAAAAATATACTTCATTTCTTATATCCCTTAATAAAAAAATGAAACGCTTCTATATATAGATTCGGGATTAATTTTTCTGAATATATCAGATTCGGTACCGTGATATTTTATCTAAGTGGTCTATTGATACGGATATTTTGTGAAAATATCAGACTCTTACAGTAAGGGACATTAAACCTTACATATGTAAATAAACCTTTAACTACAACTGAAAACTATTTCTCAACTTATCTATTCATGGGGCGGCTGAAATTTTCAGCTTTCTCTTTCCCTCTCCCTCTCAACCTCGATAATCCCCTGTGCCGCCATAATTCCGGTTGCTGCCGCATTAACGATATCCCGGGAAAGCCCTGCGCCGTCTCCGGCTGCAAAGAGATTCTTGATGCTGGTCTCCAGCTTGCGGTCCACCCGGAGCTGCATGGCGTAGAACTTGACTTCGGGGGCGTAGAGGAGGGTGTAGTCCGAGGCAACGCCGGGGATGATCCGGTCCAGGGTCTCCAGGCCTTCGATTATGTCCATGACGATCCTGTGGGGAAGCGCCATTGAGATGTCGCCGGGGGTGACGTCTTTTAAGGTATTGGTCACGAGGTTCCGGGCAAGGCGGTCGTCTGTGGAACGGCGGCCGCGCCGGAGGTCTCCCATGCGCTGGAGGACTGGTTTTCCGCCTCCGATTGTGCTGGCAAGCTTGGCGATGGAACGGGCGTATTTCGTGGTGTTTTCCATGGGGTGGGTGAGTTCGATGCGGACCAGAAAGGCGAAGTTTGTGTTTTCGGATTCCGTGTTTGTCATGGAGTGGCCGTTGGTGGCGATGAAGCCTTCGTATTCCTCTTTTACCACGAAACCGTGCTCGTTGGTGCAGAAGGTCCGGACGAAGTCGTCGTAGCGCCGGGTGTGGATGTGAAACTTGGGGTCGCGGTTGATCTTTGTGATCGGGTCCATGATGATCGCAGGGACTTCCACCCTGACCCCTATGTCGATTCCACCGTAGTGGGCATCGATTCCGTGCCCGGTCACAAGTTCGGAGACCCAGTCACAGCCCCGCCTGCCAGGGGCCAGGAGCACGTAGCGGGCACGGATCACTTCCCCGTTTTCAAGGACGATTCCGGAACAGGTCCCGTCCTCAACCAGGAGGTCGGCAACTTCGGTTTCCAGCAAAAAGTCCACGCCTTTTTTCACAAGCTCCTTTTTGAAATTCCCTATCACGGCCGGGGCATTGTCCGAGCCTATGTGCCGCTGCTTGATCTCGATAAAGCGGGCTCCGACCGAAGCTGCCCTTCGCTTCAGCTCTTCGATTTTCGGGCCCACCGTCAGCAGGGCTCCTTCGGGGGCGCCGAAGCGCAGGAAAGTCCTGTCCACACAGTTTACGAGTTCCCAGGCCCTGTCCTGGTCTCCGGTAAGGGCTGCCAGGTCTCCCCCTATGTCCGGGCGCAGGTTCAGCGTCCCATCCGAAAAGGTCCCGCAGCCTCCCACCCCGCACATAATGTCACAGGGGGTGCAGTGTACGCAGTAGCCTTTTTCTTTCATGGGGCAGTGCCTCTTATCGATATCCCTGCCCATGTCCACAATCAGGACTTTCAGCGGCTGCTTTGCAAGCTCGTTAGCCGCAAACATCCCTGCCGGCCCTGCCCCTATGACCAGTACGTCGTATTCGGACCCGTCTCCTTCCTTCGCAGAAACCTGCTTTTCCCTAACCATGGCCGTATCCCCGTTAGAATCCGTAAGAAGTTCCAGCGTATCTCTGGAAAATCAGTTTATTCCTGAGTTCCACTGTTTATTCCTGAGTTTATCCCTGAGTTCATCCCTGGAAACTTAGCGTATCTATGAAAAATTAAGTTTGCCAGATTTTACAACAAGTTTCCTGTTGTCTTTTATACCCTGCTTTTCCTTCCTGAGTATAAAAGGTCCCCTAACATAAAAAACGTGCCTTTTAGCCCGGCTAAAGCCCACTATCCTTATGCTCCGGAACTCCTTTTTATCCGGTAAAATCCGGTCCGGGAAAACATTTGAAGAAGACTTTCAAGTTTACATAGTTATGGTAAACACAAACATGAAAGCCATAAACACCATTACAAACATCATGAATGGAAATAACCTGTTCATATCACTAACCCCTCCCAACTTTTACACTAGTATATTTTGCAATCAATCGAAGGAACTGTAAATAGAAGGAACCATAAATCAAAGGAACAGGCTTTATCATAAGCAAAAAACGGGTCCTTTCACTTGATTAACTACAGTTATTCGATTGGCTGAAATTATTTGATTGATATAACACTACATTAACTATATACTATTGTTGTACTATATGAATCTTTCATTTTTTTTAGAAACTAGGGAGTTATGAACTAAAGTTTCCGATAAGTATTGGCATGTTCCGTATGTAAAACTGTAATTTTTCAATCATAACACAAACTCTATTTTAAATACACAACGTATATTTTGCAAGGGATAACAGGAATCTCCTTCTTCCTCTTCTCCTTTTTAATAGTGCCATGCCTAAAAATTTTATCTCCTTGATTAGAACCCCGGCGCCGGAAGTTTCTCACCGTATTCTTTTAATAACGAGTTTCTTCACAGTTTTTTTCCCGCCGGCTCCTTCGCAGTTCCCGGCTTTTTCAGCTGCCCGGTTCTCTACAACTTCCGTCCAGGCCTGGAAATGGTAGTTGCTGCCTGCTCCAAGGTCCCTTATGCGGATTTCAAAGGGGTTTTCTTTTGTCGCCTTTATTTTCCCGGCAAGCTTTTCCCTGAAAACCTTCGCTGCCGCTTTTTCGGGGGCAGGGGCGGAGATTACCCCGAGCATTCCCCCTTTCACATCCGTCATGACAAAGGTCTTTTCCTTTTCTCTATTCGCGTTTTCGGGGATAACTTCGTCTTTGAGGGCTTCCCGCCTGAGCTGGCGCCTGACCCTGTCCAGGGCGGCTCCTGCGTCCTTCTTTTCCGGCCCGCGGCCTGCGGTGGTTTCGGAGAGGTGTTTTTCTTTTCTTTCGGGGGGGACGTAAGGGGCTTTTCCCAGCAGGTCATGGAGGAGCATGATCGCGGCGTGTTTGTCCAGGGGCTCGTTGTTGTTCCCGCATTTCGGGGACTGGATGCAGCTCGGGCAGCCGCTTTCGCAGGGGCAGCTCTCGATAGCTTTCAGGGTGCCGTCCAGGACCTGACCGATCAGGTCATAGCCTTTCTCGGCATACCCGACTCCGCCCCTGTGCCCGTCGTAGATGAAGATCGCACTTCTGCCCCCCAGGTCGGGGTGGGAAGGGGTGGAAAGCCCGCCAACGTCGCTCCGGTCCACAAGGAGGTGGAGGGGGTACATGGCTATCATGGCGTGTTCCACGGCATGGATCCCGCCTGCAAAGTCCAGCCTGTGCTCCTCTACCCTTTCCTGAAGCCTTTCAGGGAGCTTGAGCCAGAGGGCAACGGTTTCCAGGGTGACCGGGGGCATCTCCAGTTCATGGGCGGCCATGATCTCGTTGCTGTGGGACTGGATCTTCCTGTACCCTATCACCCTGTCCGTAACCTCCACTTCCCCTAGCCCGACTTCCACGTCAGGAGCCTTTTCCAGGGCTTTTGCAACGTAAGCCTCCTGCAGGACAACCGAAGAGTCGATCATAGGCTTAGTATAATAACTGTCATGGGTCTTTACGGCATGGATCTCCTTTTTCTCGTGGTCGATCCTGTTCACGTAGTAGGACTCTCCCCTATGCATGTAGACCGCTCCGGGGTAGCATTCCCGGAAGGCCAGGGCTTCTTCCATATCCTTTTCGATCGGGAAGCGTTTCTTCCCTTCAATGGCCAGGAGAGAATACGTATTATTATCTATCCCACGGAGGGAGACGTGCTTGTATGGGAAGGGGTCTGTTGCATACTTCTTTTCGTCGCCTGCAAGCAGCCCTTCGGCTTCCAGGAGTTCCGTAACCCTGGAAAAGCCTTCTCCGAAATGCTTTGAATCGGAAGCTTTCAGGGGGATTTCTTTTGCCGCGCAGAGCAGGTGCCCTGCCAGGATGTAGGGATTTTTGGGGTTCAGGACGGCGTTTTCACTGTTCCTCCCGAAAAAGTCGCCCGGGTTTCGCATGTAGTACTGGTCAAGGGCGTTTGTCCCGGCCACCAGGACAACAAGGCTTTCGTTTCCGCTCCTGCCTGCCCTGCCTGCCTGCTGCCGCGCACTCATGACTGTTCCCGGGTAGCCGTCCAGGATGCAGGCGTCCAGGCTCCCTATATCTATCCCGAGTTCCAGGGCATTGGTGGAAATCACACCCCGCAGTTCCCCCGAAGCCATTTTTTTCTCGATTTCCTCGCGTTCTTTGTCGAAGTAGCCGCTCCGATAAGAACAGATCGCAGAGGAAAGCGCTCCCTCCCTCAAAAGTTCCCTGCAGCTTTTGTACATCCGCTCCACGCTCTGCCTTGCCCGGGTAAAAGCCAGGGTCTGCAGCCCTGCCTGGACGAAGCGCGTGAAAAGGGTCGAGGCTTCGGAAAAGCTGCTCCGTCTGAGGGTGGTTCCCCTGTTGTTGATGTAGAGGGGAGGGTTCCAGAACACGAACTGCTGGGGGCCTGCCCCTGAGCCGTTGTTTTCGACCATTTCGGCTTTTCGCCCTATCAGGGTCTCAGTGTGCTCTTTCGGGTTTCCTATGGTTGCCGAGCAGCAGACAAACTGCGGGGTCCCCTCCCCGTAGTATTCGGCGACCCGGGCCAGCCTGCGCAGGAGGTTTGCCATGTTGCTCCCGATAACGCCTCTGTAGTAGTGGCTCTCGTCCACGACGATGAACTTCAGGTTTGAGAAAAAACGCCTCCAGAGATGGTGCCAGGCAAGAAAACTCATGTGGATCATCTCGGGGTTTGTGAAGACCACGTTTGTCCTCCCTTCCCTTACCTTTCGCTTTTCGGAATCCGAAAGGGCGCCCGTGTACCGGGCAATCCTGGTCCCGGAGCCCAGTTCCATTTCGAATTCGAGAAAGGTCTTCATCTGGTCGTTTACCAGGGCGTTCAGGGGAGAGATATAGAGAGCGGTGGCTTCCGGGTCTTCAATCACGGCTTCGAAAATGGGGAGCATGTATGTCAGGGACTTTCCACTTGCCGTGGTCGTGCAGAGCACGATGTCTTTTCCGTCCCGGATTTTTTCGATGGCCTCGGCCTGGTGGGTGTAGAGTTCCTTTATTCCTGTTTTTGCAAGGGCTGCTTTTACCGGGGTTTTTAGTTCCAGCGAAGAGTACTGCGCTTCTCTGGGAGGGATTTTTTCTACGTGTACTATCTGGTTTTCGTAGCGTCTTGATTTTTTGATCTCATCTAGCAGGCGGGATATGTCCACTGTCCTTTACTCCGTTTTATTTGCTTGTTTTGTTTGCTTATTCTTCGCTAATTTGACCCGTTTATAGTCAAGGACCCAAATTCCTTCACCAATCTCAAGTGAAAGTTTAACCACTGAAAGCACTGAAAACACGGAATAAAGGAAATCAGGGCATAATTCTTCTGTGCTTTCCGTGTCTTCCGTGGTTATAATGTAAGTGTAAATATTCACGTTTAGGACTATATTTGACTAGTCTAATTCGCCGGTTTATTTGATCAGTTTGTTTTACCAGTCTACTTTACCAGCCTACTTTATCCATTCATTTTATCCATTCATTTTATCCATTCATTTTATCCATTCATTTTATCCATTCATTTTATCCATTCATATTATCCGGGGCATTATATTTTTTTAGTTCTTTTGTGCTTTTCGGTTCCCTGGTTTTTTCCTGGTTTTTTCCTGGTTTTTTCCTGGTTTTTCCAGGACGGGTTTCAGGGGCCGTGGCTGTCCTGAGGGAGTTTTTTTGCGGGCAAAGCTTTAAATCAGATGATTCAGTTCTAACGCATGTTTCATTTTCGGGATTAGCTCCCGTAGGAATGTGGCTCGAGACCCGGGCTGAACCGTGAAACAAGAAGTGAAACTTGGTGTTATAAAATTGTCTAAATCTTTTTACAAATATGTAGCTGATGCATGGAAAAAGCCTGGTGAGACTTACGTAAATGACCTCCGCTGGGAACGCATGCAGGTCTGGAGAAAGCAGGGATCTGTTACTAGGATCGAAAGGCCGACCAGAATTGACAGGGCACGCTCCCTCGGATACAAAGCCAAGCAGGGCATTGTAGTCGCAAGGGTAAAAGTGCGCCGTGGTGGGCTCAGAAAGTCCAGGTACATACGCGGGAGAAGGACCCAGAGGATGGGTAAGAACAAGATCACCGGAGGCATGAGCATCCAGAGGATCGCTGAAGCCCGTGCTGACCGCAAGTTCCCTAACCTGGAAGTCCTGAACTCCTACTGGGTAGGAGAGGACGGAAAGCAGAAGTGGTACGAAGTCATCCTTGTAGACCCCCATCACCCTGTAATCAAGAGCGACAAGAACCTTAACTGGGTCTGTGAAGCTTCAAGTGGCAGGGCAACCAGAGGTAAGACCAGTGCTGGCCGGAAGGGCAGAGGCCTGGCTACGCGCGGCAAGGGTACTGAAAAGACCAGGCCGAGCATCCGTTCGCACCAGAGTCGAGGAAAGTGATTCACCACATAATGCTGCGTGTGCTTGCTCACGCAACCGAAGACACATCCAGAGTCCGCGAGGCTCTGGATTTTTTTTTATCCGGGGCCGGAGTCCGGGACGGAAGCAAGCTGATTGAAGAGCTTTCGGCTGAAGGGCACCACGGAAATCCTATCACTATCATCAGCGTACAGCTTAATAAAAAGGCCGACTGCCTAGGCTTTGCCCGTTTTGTCCGGGAAAACCTTCCCGAATCAGACGTAGAACGGCTCAAGGAAGAGATGCCTGAAAGGCTGGACGATTCTCAATTATTCCATCTTCGCTTTGACAAGCAGGCGGCCTATCTCCAGCAGGTCCGGCTGACGGATTCCTCGGATGCGGTCACCGCAAAAGTCAAGATTGCAACCTATCCGAAGAGCCGGGAAAAAGCCGGGGCTATTGTGGAGGAATTGTTTGGGTAAGCTGAAATTTTACGATTTCTGCGTACACGCCGTTCCTGACGGGGATAATAGTGTCGAGGAACTCGCTTCTCTTGCCCGGCATTTCGGATATGCCGGTTTTGCGCTTACAAACCATTCCGACAAACTTCCTCAAAAGAAACCTGCCCTGCCTTCACTGGAAGGTTTCGAAATTTTCCGGGGCATTGAGCTTGTAGAAGAGAACCCCTCGAAACTACACGGGCTGGTAGGCAAATTCAGGAAGAATGCGGACGTCCTTATCGTGCACGGTGGGTCCGAAAAGGTAAACCGGGCCGCTGTTGAGAACTCCAGTGTAGATATCCTGAACCACCCTTCTTTTGATAAGAGCAGCGGGATTAACCAGGTCCTTGCAAAAGCCGCAGCCGATAATGACGTGGCTATCGGGTTGAACATGAGGCCCCTTCTCCATTCCAGGGGTTCAAGGCGCATCCGCTTGCTAACGGACCTGAGGGCTAACCTCGACCTTGCCCGGAAATACGACGTCCAGCTTGTCCTTTCAAGCGATGCCATGTCCTGTTATGACCTGCGCTCCCCCAGGGAGCTTCTGGCCCTGGCAGAACTTTTCGGGTTGGAGGAAAGCGAGGCCGTTGATGCCCTGAGCACGGTGCCGGAAAGGATCCTTGCGAAAAACCGTCCCTCCCCGGGGAATGTCCGGGCGGGTGTGGAAGTAGTTGAGGAGGTTGATTTCCTTTGAAACACCTGATGCCCTCGCTCCGTTCGAAGAAACGCTACCTTGCCTTTGAACTGTTTTCCGAAGAACCGGTGAACAGAGGTGAACTGGTCCGGGAGGTCCTTTCATCAGCTTCAGCCCTGCTGGGAGATGTCCTTGCGAGCGAATGTGATATCCATGTGCTCGGCTTTGAAGCAGGGAGAGGAATCATACAATGCTCCCATTCGAAGGTAACGGAAACAAGAGCTGCCCTTGCCGCCATTACCCGGGTAAACCGGTTGCGTGCAACCTTGCATGTGCTGGGGGTTTCCGGCACGATAAAAGGGGCAACGGAAAAGTACCTGAATGATTACGTGGTCTTCGAACCCAACCTGAAGGCTATTGAAGAATAACCTAAAAGTTCTCGAAGAATAGCTGAAAGGTTGTTGAAGAATTACTGATTGGCTATTGAAGAATAACTGAAAAGTTGTTGAAGGATAAACAATGGATGCTGGATTATTTATGAGTAATTCTCAAAATAAATCCCGGTTATTAATGCTTTTGAGCGATATGTGTGGTGTAATGGGTGATTAAAGCTGTTTAAAGCTTTCCAAAGCTGTTTAAAGCTTTTAATTTATAGCTCTCCAATACACTGGCTTATATCTCCCCAATACACTAGCTTATAGCTCTCCAATACGCTAGCTTATATCTCCCTAACACCCTTAACGTACAGCTCTCTAACATATAATATGATGAATGGGTATTAGAGGGACAAATGATTATATATTGATTGATACAACAGGTGTAAAAATTCAGACATTGAGGGCCGGAAAAGCTCCGGTCTTTCACAAGCATTATAACTGAGTAAATACACTTTATTAACGGATTAGTTAACGTTGTATCCGGGCCTTCAGCCATGCTGAAAGGTCTTTCAAAGATGCGAATCCAGATTTCGCTTGGAAAAAATACCTTGCAGGGCGTAAATGCCTTTGAATTCCCTTTAGTGGGGGTAATTTCCTCTGGCTTCGTTAAATAAGCCTGTAAGGGCAGGATGTCCCGGAAAAAGGCTTGAAAAAAGACTGTATATCAATAAAACCGTATAAGGTATGAGAAATCGGTATCCTTTCCAGGATGCCCGGACCTGAAGCTTACAGCTTTCAAAACTCTTGAAATTTCGTACAGGTTTTTCGTCCGCTGGCTGGAAATGCTTTTTCAGCCCCGGGCGTTTTCCTGACGATCTGCGGATCTGAGATCCCTTGAAGAGAAAAAAATCCCGGCATGGGGTCGGGAAAGCTTGAAGCGATATGCGTTTATAAAAAATTTAACAAGGAGATACGGAATATGCAGATGGCACCACAGATGGGTTATGACAGGGCAATCACTGTTTTCAGCCCTGACGGACGACTTTTCCAGGTAGAATATGCCCGTGAGGCAGTTAAAAGGGGAACTACGGCCGTAGGAATCAAGGCAGCCAATGGGGTAGTGTTGCTGGTTGACAAGCGAATAACGAGCAGGCTGGTAGAAGCCGAATCAATTGAAAAGATTTTTCAGATAGATGACCATATTGGGGCTGCTACGTCAGGCCTGGTGGCAGATGCCCGCTCCCTGGTTGACAGGGCAAGGGTAGAAGCCCAGGTAAACCGGGTCTCTTATGACGAACTCATAGGTGTGGAGGTTATCTCCAAGAAGATCTGCGACCACAAGCAGACCTATACCCAGTACGGCGGGGTACGCCCTTACGGGACTGCTCTCCTTATCGCAGGAGTGGATGACAGCAAGCCCAGGCTCTTTGAGACAGACCCCAGCGGGGCTCTTCTGGAGTACAAGGCAACGGCCATCGGGGCAGGTAGAAATGCGGTTGTTGAAGTCTTCGAGGCGGATTATAAGGAAGACATGGATATTGATGCTGCAATTCTCCTGGGAATGGACGCTCTCTATAAAGCCGCCGAGGGCAAGTTCGATGCCAGCACTCTTGAAGTTGGCGTGGTGACCCTGGAAGACAAACAGTTCAGGAAGCTCGTGCCTGAAGAAGTGGGAAACTATGTCCAGCAGATTCTTGAGAAGCACAGCGGATCTGAGAGTGAAGAATAAAACCTATATAACATTTCGAGAATGAGTAATCAGAGAAAATCTGATTCTCTATTTTAAATTTTCGGGAAGGTATTCAAAATGGTGTCCCTGGATGAAGCAGTGACTGCACGGCTCAAGCGAGGAAGCAAGCATTTTGAGGTTCTGGTCGAACCTGAAGGAGCCCTGGCCTTCAAGCGGGGCGAGGAAGTAAAACTGGAAGATGTCCTTGCAGTCGAGACCATCTTCGAAGATGCGAACAGAGGAGATCGGGCAGCTGAATCCGATATTATTAATGCTTTTGAGACAAGCGACCCCTTTGAGATTGCGTCCCTGATTCTGAAAAACGGAGAGCTTCAGCTAACCGCAGAGCAGAGAAAGCACATTCTTGAAGAAAAAAGGAAAAAAGTCATCTACACCATTTCCAGGAATGCAATAAATCCCCAGACAAGAGCACCGCATCCTCCTGCCCGTATCGAAAGGGCAATGGAAGAAGCAAAGGTGCATATAGATCCCTTAAAAAGTGTGGACCAGCTGGTAAAAATTACCATGAAAGCCATCAGGCCTCTGATCCCCATACGCTTTGAAGAAATCAATGTAGCTGTAAAAATTCCTCCCGAGTATGCTCCCAAGGCTTACGGAGATATTTCCAGGAGCGGAAGTATTTTGAAGGAAGAATGGCAGAATGACGGCTCCTGGGTTGCAGTGGTCAGGATTCCGGCAGGAATCCAGAATGATTTTTATTCTCTTTTAAATCATCTCACTAAGGGAGAGGCTCAAACTAAACTTTTATAAGAGGACGTTGGATGGTAAAAAAGATAGTGATCCCTGGTGACCTGTTGTCCGAGAATGCTAAAAATGCAGGACACGGGACATATGTCAAGAACGGTAAGGTTTATTCTTCGTTGTGTGGTATTGAAAGCAGCAGAGAGGATAAGGTTGGAGTGATCCCGTTTGCGGGTACCTATATGCCCTCCCCCAATGATATGGTTATAGGGATCGTTGTTACGGTTACCCCCTCCAACTGGTTTATGGATATTGCTGCTCCCTACGATGGGATGTTCCATGTATCCGAGTATCCGCGAAGAGTCGAGTCCGCAGATATGCCTTCAATCCTGAATATCGGCGATGCCGCAATCCTCAGGGTTAAAGACGTGGACGATTCCAAGAAAGTCGAACTTGCCCTGCGGGATTCAAGCCTTCAAAAGCTCAGGACAGGCCAGATTGTTGAAGTTGAGCCTATGAAAGTCCCCCGTGTAATAGGTCACGGCGGCTCCATGATCTCAATGCTGAAGAAAGAGACGAACTGTAATATTTTCGTTGGTCAGAACGGAAGAATATGGATCGACGGAAAAGATGAGGATATGGAGCTTTTGAAAAAGGCCCTTCAGCTGATTCAAGTTGAAGCCCGGCGTTCCGGATTGACAGATCGTGTCTACGGCTTTTTGAAAAATGAGCTGGAAATGCAAAAGCAGCCAAAGCCTGCTGCATTTTTTAAAAGCGAAAAGAAAAAAGTGACCGGCACAAAAGAAGAACCTTCTGAAGAAGGTCATTCTGAGGAAACATACAGAAAAATCGATGTGTTGCTGGACCCGAAAGCTTGAGATCCGGACCGGTTTGGACCTGAAAGGAATATTTCCAGGAAATTCGGTGTTTAGAAGAAGTTTGTTTTAGGATGTTTGGAGATTAAAGTATGAGCGGTAAACCTGAAAAATTAATTACTGATGACGGGCTGCGCCTTGACGGGAGGCGTATGGATGAGATCAGGCCCATGAAAATAGAAGTCGGCGTACTTTCAAGAGCCGATGGTTCCTGTTATCTTGAATGGGGCAGGAACAAGATCCTGGTAGGGGTATACGGCCCCAGAGAAGCACACCCCCGTCGAATGCAGCGTCCAGACTCTGCAGTTATCCGCTACAGATACAATATGGCTGCTTTTTCCGTTGAAGACCGCGCCCGCCCCGGGCACAGCAGGCGGAGCATTGAAATCTCAAAGGTTTCCAGGGATGCCTTCGAGCCTGTGATCATGAGTGAACTGTACCCGAAAGCGGCTATTGATATCTTTGTTGAAGTCCTCCAGGCAGATGCGGGGACAAGGACCGCCGCAATCAATGCTTCATCTGTTGCTCTTGCCGATGCTGGCATTCCCATGAAGGGGCTTGTGACTTCCTGTGCTTTTGGAAAGGTAGACGGTCAGGTCGTTCTCGACCTCAGCAAAGATGAGGATAACTACGGAGATGCTGATTTCCCGGTGGCCCTGACTCAAGATGGGGAAATTACCCTGGTCCAGATGGACGGGCACCTCACCCAGGATGAAATTAAGAAGGGTCTGGAACTTGTGAAGAAAGGCTGCAGCCAGATCTTTGCACTCCAGCAGGCTGCCCTCAGGACAAAGTTCGAGTTTCCGGAAGCAGAGGAAGCCGAAGAGCTTGAGGAAGAGGAAGCCGTTGAAGCTGCAGAAGCCGAAATCTCTGAAGTGGCCGCCAAATATGCGGGCACAACCGAAGTTGAAGAGGCAGCAGAGGCTGATGAAGTAATTTCCGAGGAAGAGGAAGCCGAGGAATCTGAGGGAGAAGCCGAGGAATCTGATGAAGTAATTTCCGAGGAAGAGGAAGCCGAGGAATCCGAAGAAGAATCTGAGGAAGAAGCCGAGGAATCCGAAGAGGAATCTGAGGAAGAAGCCGAGGAATCCGAAGAGGAATCTGAGGAAGAAACCGAGGAATCCGAAGCGGAATCTGAGGAAGAAGCCGAGGAATCCGAAGAGGAATCTGAGGAAGAAACCGAGGAATCCGAAGAGGAATCTGAGGAAGAAGCCGAGGAATCCGAAGAGGAATCTGAAGAGGAAGCTGAAGAAGAATCCTTCGAAGAAGAATTCGAGGCTGAAACCGAAGAAGAGGCTGAGGAAGAGCTCGAAGCTGACGAAGAGGAAGAAGAAATTCCGGCAGAAGAGCTTGAAGAGGAAGCTGAGGAAGAGGCCGAAGGGCCCTGGAAGGTTGTCAAGGACCCTCTCGATCCTGAAGCCGGGAACGGAGGTGAAAACGATGAGTGATGTTATTCCTACCCTGAAGGGAGATTATATTTACAATCTCATGGTCAAAGGTAAGCGCCTGGACGGGCGTGGGTTCGAAGATTTCAGGGACATCAAGCTTGAAACAAACGTTATTGCAAAAGCTGAAGGTTCTGCGAAGGTGACCCTCGGGAAAACCCAGGTCCTTGTGGGCGTAAAGCTCCAGACCGGAACTCCTTTCGCTGATTCTCGGGACGAAGGTGTGATCATTACAAACCTGGAACTGAATCCCATAGCTTCCCCGAGCTTTGAGCCCGGACCCCCCAGGGAAGAAGCAATCGAGATGGCCCGTGTCGTGGACAGGGGAATCAGGGAATCAGGCGCAATTGATATAAAGAAGCTTTGCATAACGGAAGGCGAATCCGTATGGATCGCCTTTATCGACATTCATGTCCTGAATGACGAAGGGAATATCATTGACGCATCCTGCCTTGCTGGTATTGGAGCCCTCATGACCACCATTGTCCCGAACGAGATGGCGGGCATTGGGGAAGACGCACCTCTGGCAATGAAGGAAATGCCGGTGGGTGTAACCATTGCCAAGATCGGAGGGAAGCTTATGGTGGACCCTGGCAGGGACGAGGAAGCTGTCTGTGAAACAAAGCTGACAGTAGTGTCCAGCTCGGACGGGTCGGTTAACGGCATGCAGAAGATCGGTTCTGCCCCTCTTACCGAGGATGAGTTGCTGGAAGCAATTGAGCTGGCACGCAAAAAGGCTGAAGAAATCCGGGGAGAATTCCTGGTAGGCCTTGAAAGGAAGGACTAAAGTCAGGCAGGATTCATTGGGCAGTATTCATCGGGCAGGATTAATTAAATATAAATATTACATGCCTGTATTACGGTCTAAGTTTAAGCTATTAAACTTAGGCCAGTCCCTTTGGACCTAAAAGTGTTACATTTCAGGTTTTACAGTTCAAGGAGTTTATAACGATGGCAAAAAAGTATACTAGACGAGGACGAGTCAGCAGATCTGCAGGTAGATTCGGGACCAGGTACGGGAGAAAAGACAGGAAGCTGGTTGCAGATCTCGAAGAACGCATGCGTGCACCCCACGTATGTGTAAAGTGTGCCCGTCCGACCGTAAAGAGGATCGGTACAGGTATCTGGAAGTGTAGCAAGTGCGGACATACCTTCGCTGGCGGAACTTACATCCCCTCCACCAGTGTTGGCCAGAACCTTCTGCGCACCATGAAGAACGCCCTTGAGGCAAAATAATTCCGGATTACCGGTATGTGAGGTTGTATGGGTTACAAGTGCACTCGATGTAAACAGAAAGTGGAAATCGATTACGAGTACACAGGCATACGCTGCCCGTACTGCGGACACAGAATCCTGGTGAAGGAGCGTCCGACTACTATAAAGCAGATCAAAGCCGAGTAAGAACTATGTTCATTACTCTGGCTGACGAGTACGGAGTAGTCGATAGTATGAAGGGTTTCTATTGATATAAGCCCTTCTCTTTTCATTTTAAGGCATAGCCTTGACAAAAAACAGATGTCTGCGATCAGGACAGTAAATCTCCATCTCTATTTTCAGCCTGGGCAACAGATCACAGCAGTACGTAGCTGCAACTCCGTAGTACTTTTTTAAGATGCGCCAGAGTTCCCGGACCTCGACCCCATCGTGCACATAAGGCCGCATACTCTCCAGGACCTCCCTGGCAAGCTCTTCTTCTGTCACCTTATCAGACACTTCAATATATTCGACCGTATACCTGGTCACGGTTTCCAGGTCCGTGAACTGTTTTTCCAGGGCGTGTAACTTAATGTTGTGGTACCGGTCTGTACCGCATACAGGGCATTGTGTTTTTATATACATTTTTGAAACCCCCATAATTTACATGTGAATAAAACAGTCTGACATATATAAAAAATAATTAAGCGGGCTGAAAGTAATCGAGAAGAAATTTAAATATGTATGGATATTTTCAAAATTTACAACTGAAAATTATCTCAAAACGGATTAAAAGCAGAAGATTATATGAAATCTATATTTATAAAAAATGAGGTATTATTAGTGTCAAAAAATTATATATAATATAAATATTATCAGATGGAGCTAATACATTGAGAAAAACGGAAAAACAGAATTCCTCCCAATATGATCCAACCCCATGGATTGAGAGGAAATTTTAAAAAACGGAAAAACGGATTTCCTCTTACGATGGTCCAACACCTCGGACTGAGAGGGAATTTTAAAAACGGAAAAACGCACGTTCCCAATTTGATTTAACCCCAATGATTGAGAGATAAACCCCTTTATCCTCTCGATCCTTACTTTTCTATAACTTTTTTCTTTCGGATATCTTTTATCAAAAATTTTAAAACTTGCTTATGCAATATTTGTCTACGTTTAAAAATATTTTCATTTGGGTACATTAGGAAAAACTTTTATTCTTTCAAACCTATGGCGAATTACAAGTTTCTAAAACTTGGAAAAACGGTATAAATAAAAAACAGTCGTCCGAAATGATTTAACCCCTTCAGATTGAGAGGAAACCCTTTGCCCTCTCAATCACCTACTTCTCTATAAAAGATTGGTAGCTCTTTTCTGAAAAAAAACTTTACGATATAATTATTAAGTTTGCTAAATACAATTTATAGAATAGAACGGAGGTGGACCAGCTTCATTTGATCAGGAAAGTGTATCTGAAAAGATACCATGGAATGCCTTAGAGCTCGGAGTCGGATCTATGAAACTGGCCTATTAGTAATCATCCATCTTTGTAAATAAAGTTATTCCGTGCTCCCCCAAACTCAGGCTATGTATCCCTGGAAAGCATATACGTAATCATTTCCGGGGTCAGTTTGTTTTCCTTTACAATCTTTTCTATCTCCTCTGAGGGTGCGCCTTCCAGTTCTAATTTCTTTAGATCTTTAATAACAGAAATCGGGATGATGTAGTATTCGTAGATGTCTTTCCTGTGACCCCATACATCCCCTTCCATGAGCTGGATTCTCTGGATTTCCAGGTACATTTCGATCGCCTTTGAAACCGTCTGACGGTAAGATTCAGGAAGCTGAATTACCTCAACTTTCGGGCAGGCCTCAACAAGCGCAAAAACATCCATGTTCGAGGGGCGAAACGCCAGGTGAACCACTTTTTCATTAGGATCAAGCGTAAAAATCTCTTCTTTGGAACTAACTACACGTATCTTCATTTAATAATTCCCCACTTGTTTATTTTTTTCCCGCTGTTACAGTTCATTTACTTCTGATAAATATTTTACCCCTAACAATCTTTTATAAAATTCAAAAATCAGAATTCCCCCGAACCCCCGGCATATAAGCTTTTGATATCTCAGACACAACGAGGGCCCCGCAATGGATCAATCCGCCGGAGTGCTGATACATTGGGACATGGCAGTAATAAAAAAACTCATTCGTATTAATAAGTGTTAAATTTTCAATCAAAAGTATTAAATAATGGGGGGTCGTAGTACACATTGCGTTCTCATCTCGTCGCCTCCACAACAAGCATTTCCACACATCGAAGAATGAACATTGGGTATTAGGGACAAACATAAAATCAACACAAGCACAACCATACGCCGAATTCAACACCTTGAATCTTTCCTACAAAAAACTCCGTTGAACACCGTTCGAGGCTTCCAGGTTTTCCTGGGTGAGAACGCAAATATTTTTTTTAGAGCTTCGGCGTTGTGTAAAAAATCAGAGCAAAAATCTTTTTACACAAAGCCGCTAGACATTACACGTTTAGAACCGCCTGAGGCGTATCTTCTTTATCCCCCTTCTCTTTTTTCAACCCCTGTTCCCGTTCAATCCAACCCCCACATATATTCAAGAAGCCTAAAAAATGACATTCACGGCTCAACATAAGCCGCGGCCAATTTTGCGCTTTCGGTACCAGTCTTCACGAATGTAGCTGCTTTTCGGAAATCGTTTGTAGCTGATATGATATGACCGTTTTTGTAAGCATCCGCCCCTGTTACTATGAATTTACCTGCCTTATTGTAATCTTGTAGAGCTAACACCCATTGTTTTTGAGCGTCCTGGAGCGTGGAGGATACCGTATAGTTATCATTTTCTTCTTTGGCTTCCCGGGTATCGTTTACAAGATTCTGACCCCATTTTCCCAAAACGTCAGCGTCAAACGACTCCCGGGCACTGCTTATCCCTGCAAAATCAGTTCGAATGATTTTTGATTGATTTTTCGCAGAAGCTATCCATTCTTCATCTTGATATGTGGATGTGTTGGACTGGGGTGAATTTTCCTCAACCTGTAGTGAACTTTCTTCGTCAGCTGATCCCGATAAACTCTCTTCACAATTATTCAAAGTTTCTTCGTCAGCTGACCCCACACACCCCACAGCCAATAAAGTTGCAAAGATTACAAAAAGAACGATAACTTTAGTTACTAATTTCATCACGCCACACCTAAACTTTAGAAATTATGAAAAAAATTAGACGTGAAACTAAATAAATTTTCCTATATTGTTATTCAATCACAAGTTTTTCTGTAGAAATTACACTTTTGGGCCTGCTAAAACTCCCCCGAACCCCCGGCGTATAAGCTTTTGATATCTTTGAAACAACGAGGCCGTCATAAGGTCAAGTCGTTGAAGATCCACCCTGGGGAGATCAGGTGGAGCTCTGGAATACAGCCAGGCCGGGACAGGCAGATCCAGAGGAGCTCAAAGCCTCAGCACGGCTGTCAAAAGTAAAGAAAAAAGTCTTCACGGCCTCGAGTTATCTCAATTCGATTAGTTTCTAGTATGTTATTCTGGTCTTTTTCTCCAATCCCTCCCTCCTAAATATTATTTTTTTTTGCATATGTATTATGAAGTTCGAATAAAATAATTAATTGTAGCAAAGTTGATATGCAATAACTGCCATCTTTGTAAATAATATTTCAAATGTTTGTCTAAGCAAATTCTGAAGTTTTACACAGGGTTGCTTTAAAAAATATTTATGTTTGGAATATCAACAAAAATAGAAAAGAGGGAATAATTATGGTATCTTTAAAAGACATTATGGATGAAGCATCTGCCAAATTAGGAGACGTAAAATTTAAAGGGCTTATGTTAAAAGAAGCCCGGATCAAGAATGGAGCCGGACGTACCCCCGAAGATGTTCTGGGTTGGGACTATATATTCCGGACAAATGATGGAGTTTGCTACAGCTTTTATGGGGCCCAATTCCCATTAATCGGCTTGACACAGGCGGTTCCAATACTCTGCCCCCTTGGAATACAAACCTTTGATTCCTACGAAATTGACTTCAAAAAAGCAATTGAGATCCTGAACACAATGAACTGCGGAGATGTCTTTGTAGCCATGACACTCTCCTGGCCGTTGACTCCTGAATGCACGGAACCATACTGGCACATCAGAACCTCCCTTGGAAACGACATTTCCATAGGGGCCAACAGCGGTAAACCCAATTGCAACAAGATATAAGCGGCCCCAAAAAATATGAATATGTTGGGAGGTTAAACATTATTCAATATGGGAAATGCATTAAATAAAGATACATTCAAAAGCTGCAAGAAGCCGGAGAACCCGGAGCTCCGGCATGCAGCCAGGCTGTAAAACTCCTGTAGAAACTTAAGGATTCCGGGTCTTATCCTCTTATCCCTCCTCTCTTTTTTCTTTCCCTCCCCCAAACCCCCGGCGCATAAGCTTTTGAAACTTTTCCCTCAGAATTTGCTGTCAAGTTTAAAAGTAACTACTCAGCCCAAACAAAAAAGATCAATAGCTATCTTCTTTCAATTTTTCAATATTTTGCCTAAAAGCATTCCCAGGACCCAGATAGTGTATAAATTGATCAGTGACTACACATTTCGTTCTAAAATTATAACCCTTGTGACAGTCCCAACACATGTAAACATCCTGATCGATCTTCCGGTCTTCTGGTGCACAATGAGCACAAGCACCATCAAAACAGCCTTCACACCCGGTAGTGTAACCACCATAAAAGGGACAGATTATAACCACGCTAAAATCCTCAGAGCCGCAAAATGGGCACCTCCCACTTTCAAACGACTCAAAGATATCTTTTTCAGTCAGCAAATGTAATCTCCCCTTTCTTTATGATCGATTAATTCATTTGAAAAAAATTAGACTAGGTACTAAATAAATTTGCCTATTTGTTATCCAATCACAACTTTTTCTTCCGAAATAACACATTCGAAACCGCCTGAGGCATATCCCCCTTACTCCTCTCGTCCTTTCCTGGACCCCTTTTTACTTACATTATCTGATTCCTTTTCCGAAAAACCCGATAGCAACCAGAATCCCACTAAGGGATTTGACTGGAATTTCAGGAATATATTTTCCTAAAATAACAAATACGGCAATTACAAAGAATATTACAAAGAACATTTCTGCCATTGGAGACAAAGCCATAAAATTACCTCTTACATTTCCCGACCCCTGGGCGTTCCTTACAGCCTCTGATCCCTTGTCCAAAATTTTGACTTCGTTTTTATACAGATCATTAAGTCCAGATTCAATATTTTTAATTTCAGTATCTACTCCTGTTTTGAATTCTTTAAATTCATTTTGCGTTCCTTCAAAATTTCCAGATGCATATTTTTGAAAAGTTTGCCTGAAAGGGGAGTCTAAAGTTAAATGCTGATATTTATAGAGACGATTGATACCTTTTTTTGATACTTCAGAAGGATTCTCATACTCATTAATTAATTGAAAAAGTGGATAATAAAAAAGTTCGAGTTGCTTTTGTTTTAATTCAATATCGCTTTTATTCTTTTCAAAAATTAAGGATCTTCTTGTGAATTCTGCATAAAAAAAAGTAATTATCAAAAGTAAAAAAGATGTTATCAGAGATGAACTTACAGCATGTGTTTGTTCTAATTCTATAAAGTACATTGTAAAAAACATAATAACTAACAAAAAGTACGCAATTTCAAAACGATATTTTTTTTTTATTTTCTTTTTCTTGTTACTCATTGTACTCACGTTTTCAATTTGATTATATATAAACAGTTGATTGAACGAAAAAATATTATTCAATCACAACTTTGCTTTTCATAGTCGAAGGCAGATCATCTTTCCCTTCAAGTTCTTTCGCTTTTGCAAAGCACTTCTTAGCTTCCTCATATTCTCCAGCTTCAACATGCGCAATTCCAGCCTTAGTCAATGCCTCAGCTTTTTCTTTTGCAGTCCTTGGAACTTCATCCAGGAGTGCCCTGCCTTCCTCGTGTTCTACAAGAACTTGATACAATTGTGCCATCTTTTTTTCGTGTTCGCGCTGTTCTTCGTGGACGAAATGCTCTGCTAATGCAATTGAAACGATGTCACTCTGGCTCGAATATTTTTCGGATGTTATCCCTTCGTCTATTTTTTTCGCAAGGATTGGAGACACCGTTGCGTTTACAGTGCTTTTTCGTCGTGTAATTGCCATTACAACAGTGTTACAATAGCAATGTATTGTATAAGAAATTGACACAATTATATTACATATGCGTTGTGTACAATTACCACTCAATAATTGTAATTACGATGCAAAATGGGGACAAAAGAATTGAACGATACAACGCAACCCTTTGGAAAAATATGAACCTGGCATTCCCATATTCTCATATCCTATGTATGCAAAAATATAAGCTGCCTCCAGGCGGAGGGAAAGTGAAAAATACTTCATACCCATCATGAGAACTATGTTCATTACTTCTTCTCGCAAACCTTCTGCAAAGACCCGGACGCTTTGCAAGTACCTCTCGCGCTTCACCGGTGCAAGTTATGTGAACCGCGGCAAGATGAGCATGCAGCAGCTTCTGGAGTCTGCAGGAGCCGAACCTCTGATACTCGTGGGAGAGTACCACGGAAATCCCGGAGAACTTGGTTTTTACGGAAAAGCCGGGCAACTTCTTTTTTCTGTAAGGTTTACGGAGTCCTATTCCCCAAAAATCGATTCCCACCGCTTCCGGGAACTGGAACCTCTCTTCTCTGGCAGAGGCGAAATTGCCAATGCTCTTGCATCTTTTCTCCCCTTCGACAGGGTTAAAGAAGCTCCTTGCGATGTCCCCGTTATGTTGGTTGGTGAGGAAGAAATCGATTGCATGGACGAAGGAAAGTCCCTTTTCAAGCTCAATATCAAAAGTTTTAAAGCGTACTGATTTAATATCTATTCTTAATTAAAAATTAAGTTGAGGGGTCCAGAAACCTCTCCAAATTAAAAAACAATTTTTCTAAGGAGGAATTCCTTGAAACTTTCCGCAGAATTTGTGTTCGAATCCGGTGAAGCCGAAAAAATCTACATGGCTGTCCTTCCCGAACTAAACGATGCTTTTTCCGACCGCTCTCTTGTAGGGCTCTCCCTTGAAGCCGACGGCCGCCTTGTACTTACAGTAAGAGCCGAAGATGCCGTTTCCATGCGCTCGGCCCTGAACACCTGGTTCCGGTTAATCCAGATCGCTCAGGAAGTCTCAGACCTCACCGCTGCTGCGCAATAATAGTCGAGCGTCGCACTTAGGCGTTTTTGAGCTCAAGTTAAACCCTTTAAATTATCGAATCTTCTTCAAAATCCACATCCAGCACCGGGAGTTCCCTGACTTTTCCTTCCCTGTCATAGCAGGTCCAGCTTTTCCTGTCATAAGGGGAACCCACGATGATATGGCAGTTTCCGGTCTTTGAAAAGAGGCGCAGGTCAGCCCGGGAAGGCCGGCGGCTGGGACCGGGGTGGCTGTGGACGGAACCTGCGGATTTGACGTTTGGCATCATGTAGAGCCTGATAATTGCGCTTTTGTTGCTGGACTCGGTGCCCGGGAGGATCAGGACTTCGGTAATGACGCCGTCCGTCGCCTGCAGGAGGCCGGCGAACTCCAGGGGAGCCATGGACTTGCTGGCTTCGAGGACGAAGTCCAGGGTTTCGCGGGCAATTCCCTTAATCTGCATACTGGTAAGTTTTCCCGGAAGGGATATATCTGTTTCTGGAATAATTGTTTTCTGAAGATCTTCTTCTCCTTCACCTTCGTCTTCATCATGTAGATTTTTGAGGAATTAGTCTGGGGAGCGTGGGACTCCAACTGCTTTATTCTTTTGGTTTTTTTGTTATTTCTGGAAATTCCGAAATTGGCCTTTCGTGCCTGTTGAAGTTTTCCAGCAATTTTTGATGTCCGTGACAGAAAGTGGGGAACCTCGAATCGATAGTGAAGGTGTAAGCCCAATCCTCTTTATCCCGGACAGAACGGCCTATCGCCTGCACCAGATAGAGGGCGGTCCTGTTTTTATAGAATTTCCGATCCTGCTTTTTTCGTGCTTTGATCTGGATGTCTCCCAGGAAAGGGTAGGGGACTTTGATGATTATCTGGAACCTGGATGTGTCAGATTTGAGGTCAACTCCTTCAGACATCGAAGGGGAACATAAAACGAGAGGTTTTTCGCTCTCTTCATGTTGTTTCAGGACCTCTTCCCGGTTAAGGGAGGTATGTCCCTTGATTCGATCCCGGTATTTCGAATGGTTTTTTATAAAGTGCAGGTTTTTGTAGGTGTTACAGTGGATAATTCCTTTTTGGGTGGGAAATATCTCAAGAATTTCATCGATAGTTTCCACAACTTTATTCATATTGGCTTCATAATCCTTGAAGAGACGGTTGTTTTCATAGCCCAGGTCGCAGACCTGAAGGTGATACAGTTTGTTTGATTCTTTCGAGAAAACAGGAGGAATTTTAATGGTTGCGTACTTTCCTTTTGGAATTCCCAGGTCCTTTGCCATATTATCAAAATCGAGGATGGTAGCAGACATCAAGATATTGACTTCCCCGAATTTGAAATACGTCTCTTGAGCGAACTTGTTGATCCTGACGGGTTTGAACTCCCCTTTTTCAATATCGGAACCTTCCTGTTCGATCTGGATAACCCAATTTTTAGGGTTTTCGGAGTAATCGCCTAAGAAAAAAGATATTGTTGTGTGTTTGTTTTCAAGGTTCTCAATCAGTTTTATAATCGTTTCCTGCACTTCTGATTTCGTTTTTCCTTCGCACGATTTTGGAACGTCGAATGGGAATTCTTCTTCCGTAACTTTCTCTTGATCTTTGGGTAAACTGAGGATAAAGTGGTTGATAGCATTCAATTTCACTATCATGCCGGGAATCTTCATGTACAGGTCATTCAGCCACCCCATCCACAACGGGAGCAACTTCTCCTGCCCGTACTTCATCTGGTCATGGGTACCCAGAGTATCATCTTCAATGTAGGGAAAATCTACACCACCAAGATCTTCAAGAAGCTTTTCGGTGAATGAAATCATATAAAAGCTCATGATCTGCTTTTCGATGTTGTGACATTCATCCGAAACCAGGACCGGCCTTACCCCAAAATCCCCTACATAATTTCCCTCAGTTAAAAGGTAAGGGTAATTATGGATAACTATGTCGCTGTTAAGTGCCCTGGTCTTGTGAAGCCAGTAATTGCATTTTTGGGATTCTTCCGCCTTTTTTTTCCAGAAAAGGGGGCCTCTTGAGGCAGAATATGCCGCAAACAAAGGGTCGTCTGGTTCTGGATCATCTCCTGCAACAACGCAGCCTACACATTTGAACTTTTTATCAAGAACGCAAGTCCCCCTGTTGCACATGATTTCCTCGCCTGCTTCCTTCTCCATTGATGCCTGTTTGCAGACAAAATTCGCTCTGCCCATAGCCTGTATGGTACAGTCTTCAAAATCCCGCAAATATTGTTTCTGCAAACTTTTTTGGTCGGTGCAGATATGCCCCCTTCCAAAATATTTGCAAATAGCTATCGCAATCGGGGATTTTCCACTCCCGGTAGGGGCTTCGACCAGAATGTATTTCAGTCCTTTGTCGAGAGCCTCGACAATGCCTTTGATTATCTGTCGCTGTTCTGGCCTGGTCTCTTCCATAGGAAAACAAGAAAGGATTTCTTCATACGTACCCATCAAAAAACCTCAGTTATGCTATGCCTGGGCTTCACTCATTTTGTGTCCATCCCTGGTCAACTACCCCTGCTTCGGATATAAATTATTATGATGTGATTCTGTTCAGTCGTATGCACTATAGTGCAAACGGTTGTTTTATTTAGGTTCTCAACAAATTATTATGCAGCAAATTGTATAATTCAACCAGCAGATTGTATAATTCAATTAGCAAATGTACAATTCGGGGGTAAGGGTCCGGGTAAGATAGCCGGTCCGGTACACCGGGTTTTTGATTACGGGGGATCGGGATGAGAGGTACGCGCTTTGCTTCGGAGCCGAAGAAGGCTGCAGATATTCACGCTTCGCTTTATGAGGAATCGCTTGACATGCACAGGACTCTCAGGGGGGTGCTCGAGACGGCTAGCAAGGTCCGTCTTCGCACGATCCATGACCTGAGTGTGGCTTATTCGCCCGGGGTTGCGGAGCCCTGCCGGAAAATAAGTGAGAACCCGGATTTTGCCTATTTCTACACCCTGAAGAGTCACACCGTCGCCGTTGTCACGGACGGGTCTGCCGTGCTGGGCCTTGGAAACATCGGGCCGCATGCGGCTTTGCCGGTGATGGAAGGAAAGGCCATTATTTTTAAGGAGTTTGCCGGGATTGACGCCTTTCCCATCTGTCTCGATACCCAGGAAACAGAGGAGATTATCAAAGCCGTAAAGTACCTGGCCCCCGTTTTCGGGGGGATCAACCTCGAAGACATAAGCGCTCCCCGCTGTTTCGAGATAGAGACCCGGCTGCGGGAAGAGCTGGACATCCCCCTTATCCACGACGACCAGCACGGGACGGCTATCGTCATGTTTGCGGGGCTCCTGAATGCCCTTAAGCTTGTTAGAAAGGATTTGAAAGCCCTGAAGATTGTCATGTCCGGCCTGGGGGCTGCCGGGGTCGGGATCTTCAGGTTCCTGGTCCGGGAAGGGGCAGACCCCGAAAAAATGCTTGTCTGCGACAGCCGGGGGATTGTTTATGAGGGCCGAAAAGAGAGCATGAACCCCGTAAAAGAAGAAATCGCCCGGCTGACAAACCCCGAAAAATTGAAAGGCAGCCTTGCGGATGCTTTTCCCGGAGCAGACCTCTTTATCGGGGTCTCGGCTGGAGGGATCGTCAGCGAGGCTATGGTCCGGTCCATGGCAAAGGACGCAATTGTCATGGCAATGGCAAACCCGGTCCCCGAGATCATGCCCGAGGCCGCAAAACGGGCAGGAGCCAGGATCGTGGCAACGGGCAGGTCCGACTTTCCGAACCAGCTCAACAACTGCCTGGGCTTCCCCGGTATTTTCAAAGGGGCTCTCAGCACCTGTGCCAGGAAGATAACCCCGGAGATGGAGACGGCTGCAGCCTATGCCCTTGCAGGTATCGTGAAGGGCGAGGAGCTTTCCGAGGACTACATAATCCCGGGGCCCCTTGACAAGCACGTGGTCCCGGTAGTCGCAAAAGCCGTTGCAGGGGCATCCGTCGAAAGCTGCTCTGCCAGGCATGTCCTGGAAAAAGAAGCGTGAGAGGTTTGAGTTCCAGTTGAAAAAGCTCTGTTTGTGAGACAGGTTTTTTCACATTTTTCTATTCCTCAACCTTTCTATCTGGATCTGATAAGTTCAGTCATGAACTGGAAAGGGATCAGGGGTTATTCGGCCTTATTCCTTTTAATCTCTTCTAATATTCTTTTCTGCGTCTCTGCCATTTCTTTTAATGTTGCATTGATCTCTGTCAGAATCTCTATCGTGTTTTGTGTTATAATGGTTTCCTGGACTTCCACCAGACATGTCTCAGTTTCCTCCATTTCTTCCCTTTGCAGTTCCCGCAGAACATCTCCCAATACGCCAAATTCACGGCTCTTTTCGTCATTTACTGTTTCTTCATCTTCAAGATGCATGCTTCTAACAGTGCCACTAAATATAAATAGATTATTTTTTGAGCTTTATAGAGACTCTGCCTAAATTAACTTTGAGGGATCGAAATCAAATATCGGATACGGACAAAAGGTCAATAATGAATTAATTATGTGCGGTACAAAGGCATATACAGTAAGAAGGAAAAATGCAGTAAGAGGGAAAAACGCAGTAAGAAGGAAAAACGTAGTAAGAAGAAAAAGAAGAAACATTCCCTGTTGCTAAAACCTGGAGGGGAAAAATGAGCGAAATTCAACGAAAGTTTGATGCTATTTCAAAAAAGTATGATGAACAGAGAAAGAAGTTTATACCCTGTTTCGATGACTTTTATGGAATCGCGGTATCCGTGGCATCAGTAGATGCGGAAAATCCAGGCATTCTGGATATAGGTGCCGGAACAGGGCTTCTATCGGCATTTCTGATGGAAAGATATCCGGAGGCATCATTTACGCTTATTGACATATCGGAAAAAATGCTGGACATGGCAAAAGCCAGGTTCGGAAATAACTCAAACGTAAAATACATTGCAGCAGACTATTCAAAATATGATTTCACGGAAAAATATGATCTGGTAGTTTCAGCCGTATCTATCCATCATCTGGAGGATGAAGAAAAAAAGGAACTTTACAAAAAAAGCTATTCCATGCTTAAAGAGAACGGGGTTTTTATTAACGCTGATCAGGTACATGGAGAAACCCCTTTCATAGAAAATCTGAATAAGACGACCTGGAGACAGCGGATCGAAAGTAGCGGCTTGCCCGAAGAAGAAATATTGGCTGCTTATGAAAGGGTTAAACTTGATAAGGATTCAAGATTAGACCAGCAGCTCGATTGGCTTAGAGAAGCAGGTTTTTGTGATGTTAGCTGTATATATAAGTACTATCAGTTTGCAGTGATGTTTGGGAGAAAACTGGATAGAAATAATCGTTGAGGGTTCAAGGTTCGCCAGTGAAACTTTACTTTTTGCTTTTTTATTCTGGAAGGCTGGACTTAAACCCCCGGACCGTATCAATCTGTGTTTTTTAGTCATCTGAATACCCTTTTTGGTCATACAAATATATTTTGTGGAAAAAGCTGTTCATACTCGCACGACCGTTGAGAGTCCGGGTTTTTTCGAACAGTGTGTTTCCCGGGGAGTCCGAATGAATGAAATCAAATCACCGAACTTTTTGAGGTGATTCTGAACTTGAATGACGATTGGGTCTGGCCCTAAAAGAGCGTTTTATAGAGCTTCACAGAGCTGAATTTTTTCTTTTCCCTCTATTTTTTTCCACTCGTTTTATCTGCTTGTTTCTTCCCTGCCTAAAAAGGGTTGTGGACCTTTTTTTTGCGGAATACCGGTTTATAACTCTCTGTAGATAAATCAAAAGCTTTATATTGGAATTTCACGTACTAGTCTCAACAACGCTGTACACAGTTGAGCATCATTTTCAAAAACCGTGCAGTATGGGCTTTATTGTTATACTGGTATTTACTGAGTCTTAAAAAAGCTTTAAGTAAGGCTCTGGGAATTTCAGTTTCTCTTTAAACCTTACTATAATCAGTTCTAATTAACCACTTGATTAGTTCTTTAATCAACTCCTCAATTTAATTGACTCCTCAATTTAAGTAAACCCTCGATTTAATTATCGAGTTTTTCCAATTTATCACCTACGGATCCGAGATGAGTATCATTGAGTAATAAAAAACTGTTAATGGGTAACGAGGCCATTGCGCTTGGGGCCATAGAAGCCGGAGTCCAGGTGGCTACCGGGTATCCGGGTACGCCTTCCACCGAAGCTCTGGAAACCGTAATCAGGTATTCGGAGAAGGGTGGAATCTACACCGAGTGGTCCAGTAACGAAAAAGTGGCACTTGAAACGGCTGTCGGGGCCGCGTATTCGGGGGCAAAAGCGCTTGTAACCATGAAGCAGGTGGGCCTGAACGTTGCATCCGACCCCCTGATGAGCCTTTCCTACATTGGGGTAAAGGGAGCCCTTGTCCTGCTGGTTGCCGATGACCCTGGGCCCCATTCCTCCCAGACCGAGCAGGACACCCGGGCTTTCGGGCATTTCGCAAACCTCCCGGTCCTGGACCCTGCCACGCCTCAGGAAGCCTACGAGCTCACAAAGCTGGCCTTTGAGCTTTCGCACGAGTACGAAATCCCCGTGATCCTCAGGACCACCACAAGGGTCTCTCACGGCTCCGGGGATGTGGAGATTGGGACGTCAGCCGGGATGGATGCCGGAATGGAAGCCGGACAGATAAAACCCGTTGCATGGGATTTCGAAGGCTTCACAAGAGACAGGCGCTGGACAATTTTTCCGCGGCTGACGGCTGAGAGGCATCCCTGGCTTGAGGGGCTGCAGGTACAGCTCTCGGAGCTTTTTTCCGCCCTCCCTTACAATACGGTTTCGGGGCAGGGAAAAATCGGGATCATGGCTTCGGGAGTTTCGGCTCTTTATGCAAAGGAAGCTATCAGGGGTTTTGAAGCCGGATTTACCCTCTTCAGGATAGGGACTGTCCATCCTTTTCCCGGAAAGGCTGCTCTTGACTTCCTGAAAGGGATCGAAAACCTGATTGTAATTGAAGAGCTGGACCCCTACCTCGAAGAAGAGGCCCTCAAGCTTATCGGAAAAGAACACCTCCAGGTGGACGTTTACGGGAAAAAGGACGGCTTTTTCCCGGTAAGCGGGGAATATTCCGTGGACCTCGTGATCGACGGCATCGACAAAGTGCTGGAAACTATAGGAATTGCTTCCCGCCTCTCCCATGCGTCCCCTGCAGTTTTGCGGGAGAAGCTGCCTCCCCTGCCTATCCGGGCCCCGACCCTTTGTGCGGGCTGTATGCATAGGACCGTCTTTTACGCTTTCAAGCAGGCCGCAAAACAGCTCAGAAAAGAAACGAAGGCGTTGCAAGCACCGGATACCGAGCAGACAGTGCAGGCAGTTCAGACAGATACGATTTTCTCGGGGGACATAGGCTGCTACACCCTGGGAAATGCCCATCCCCTGAACATGGTGGACACCTGCCTCTGTATGGGGGCGGGGGTAAGCATTGCAGGCGGGCTTTCCAGAACGAACCCTGAGGCCAAACACGTCGCCTTTATCGGGGACTCGACCTTTTTCCATTCCGGCATCCCTGCAGTGGTAAACGCAGTCTACAACGAGGCGGATATCACGCTTGCTGTCCTTGACAACCGGACAACCGCCATGACAGGGCACCAGCCTCATCCCGGAATCGGGGTGACAGCTCTCGGGAGCAGCTCGAAAGCCATTGACATTGCAAATGTGGTTCTGAGCTGTGGAGTCGAGTTTGTTAAGACCGTGGAAGTCGAAAGCCTGGCCGAATGTGTGGAAGCCGCAAAAGCTGCCATGGAATTCCGGGGGCCTTCGGCTGTTGTGTTCAAAGGGAAATGCGTCGGGATAACGAAATCCGACAAACGCTGCATAATCGACCCTGACCTCTGTACCGGCTGCGGCTTTTGCGTGAAACAGCTGGGCTGCCCTGCCCTGGCCCTTCCCGGTGGAGCGGTCGGGAAGAGCGGAGAGGATGCAGAGAAGGCAGGGAGCGTAGGGAATGCAGGGAACGCGGAGAGTGAAAAACCGCAGATCCTGGACAACTGCAGCGGCTGCGGGCTCTGTGCCGAAATCTGCCCTTCCGGAGCCATAAAGACTGAGGAGGTGCTGAGGTGAAATTCGATATCCTGATTGCAGGGGTCGGCGGGCAGGGCGTTGTGCTTGCTTCCCGGCTGCTTGCCCTTACCGCAATGAAAGCGGGTTTTCATGTGAGTACGGCTGAAACCATAGGGATGTCCCAGCGGGAAGGCTCGGTAAGCAGCCATATCCGGATAGGGGACGAAATTTCGGGTTCCCTGATCCCGGTTGGACAGGCGGACCTGCTCTTTGGCCTCGAACCCGCGGAAACCGTGAGGAACCTGGCTTTCCTGAAAAAAGGCGGGCAGGTGATCGTGAACACCCACGAGATCCCCCCTGCTTCAAAGCCTCCCGGAAGCCCTGACTACGACCCCGAGGGCCTGCTTTCCTTCCTGGAAGCAAGCTGTCCGGGCCTGCTCTGCCTTGATTTCACAAAACTTGCCGGGGAAGCCGGAACGCCTAAAGCCGCAAATGTTGCCATGCTGGGAGCCGTTGCAGGGACCGGAGTGCTGCCTTTTTCAAAAGAGACTCTTCAGGCAGTGCTCGAGGCTGAAATTCCCGAAAAGTACAGGGCAGTTAACAGCACAGCGTTTGAACGTGCAATGGAAGAGGTTTCCGGTATTTCCTGAATCTCCTATCTGAATTGGAAATTCCTTATACATACGGGAATAATCCCAATCTCCGGACAATTTCCAGATAATTTCCAGAATCTGGTTTCAATACTAATTCCCAAAATGCTAATTCCAGAAATTTATGCTAATCTCCGAAACCTGAGCGGAGAGCAGAAGGTGAAAAGAAATGTATGAAGTATCCGTGGATTCTGAGCTTGATCCGCAGGCCCAGCTCTATAGTCCCGAACTCTCGGAAAAAGATACCCTTTCAAAACTGAAAAGCCTGCTGAGGCGTGTAGCCGAAGGTAGTCCTTTCTACCAGAAGAAATTCAAGGAAGCAAATGTGGACATCGAGGAAATCGAGACCCTGGAAGACCTGAAAAAACTTCCTTTTACGACCAAGGAAGAGCTCAGGGACGCCTATCCCCTGGGGTTGCAGGCAGTTCCCGATTCTGAGGTCGTCAGGATCCATTCCTCTTCCGGGACCACTGGCAAGCCTGTGATCATCCCTTACACCAGGAAAGATGTGGACGTCTGGGCCGAGATGATGATGCGCTGCTATATGATGGCAGGCCTGAACAACCTGGACAGGATCCAGATCACTCCCGGGTACGGGCTCTGGACCGCAGGAATAGGATTCCAGCTCGGGGCCGAAAAACTCGGGGCTATGGCGGTTCCCACAGGGCCGGGAAATACCGAAAAGCAGCTTGAGATGCTGGCCGACCTGAAGTCGACAGCCCTTGCAAGCACCTCTTCCTACGCCCTGCTCCTGGCAGAAGAGATCGAAAAGCGTGGGATAAAGGACCAGATCCACCTCAGGGTAGGGATCGTGGGTTCCGAGCGCTGGAGCGAAAAGATGCGGAACAGGATCGAATCAGAACTCGGGATGGAGACCTTTGACATCTACGGGCTGACGGAAATCTACGGGCCCGGGATTGGCCTGGACTGCTCCCGGCATGAAGGAATGCACTACTGGTCCGACCACCTGCTCTTCGAGATCATAGACCCGATCACGGGAGAACAGCTTCCGAAAGGCACCCTGGGAGAACTGGTAATCACCACGCTCACCAAGGAAGGCGCTCCCCTGATCCGCTACAGGACCCGGGACCTGACCCGAATCATTCCCGGTCCCTGCAAGTGCGGCTGTCCCTTCCCGAGGATCGACCGGATCCTGGGCAGGAGCGATGACAGAATCAAGTTCAAGGCCGTAAACATCTATCCTGGCCAGGTCGAGGACATTATCCATAACAAAGTCCCCGGGGTAAGCAGCGAATACCAGATCTTCCTGACCCGCAAAGAAGGCAGGGACTCCATGCTCTTCAAGGTTGAAATTGAGGGTGCCGATGACCCTGATGGAAAAGCAAAGACCGAAAAAGCCCTGAAAAAAGCCTTCAAAGACTTCATCGGGGTCAGTGTCGATGTCGAGGCCGTGAAAATCGGGGACCTGCCAAGAAGCATGAAAAAGAGCAAAAGGGTGTTTGACGAAAGGGAACTTTGAGAGTCCCTCTTCATCAACTTTTGAGTTTCCCGATCACCTTCTGACTCATTTATTAACAGGGGCTTTTCCCTGTCTTATTTTTCCCCTGTCTTTTTTTGTTTTACTCTACCCTGTCTCCTCAATCCCCATCAATTCCTTTCTCGGGAGAGCAGGTCCTGAAAGGGGCATTTTGCCCGGGAATTTCTCCCGGACCGCCGCCTGTTCCGGAAGCTTCTTTTTCCATCTCAATGTCTTTCTTGTAAACGATGGTCCTGTATGGGAAGGGGATTTCAATGCCTTCCTTATCAAAGCGCTTCTTGATAGCTTCCCTTATCTGGCATCCTGAACCGTATGAAACGCTCCGGTCCTTGAACCAGACCAGCAGCCGCATGTTCACTGCGAAATCCCCGAGTTCTGTTACGTAGACTTCAATATCTCCCCTTTCCCGGAAGTCAGGGTCTACGGTGTACAGTGCAGGGTAAATGTCCAGAAGCCCCGTTTTCTGGGACTCTTTTTTCCTGAAGCCCGGCCTTAAAATGTTGTATTCCACTTTCTGGGGGGTCATGACGTTGGGATGTTTCCTGGCTTCTTCGATCATAAGTTTCCGGGCGAAGTCGATGTCGGCATCGTAGCTGATCCCGATGTCTATGGGCCAGATAATCGCAGGGTCTTCGATGGTCCAGTTAATGATGGATTCTTCGCTAATTATGGAGTTCGGGATTATAAGGCGCCGGTTGTCCCAGGTGGTGACCACCGTATGCCTGAGGTTCAGGTCCGTTACTTTCCCGTATTCGTTCATTATGTTGACCCTGTCTCCAACCCTGAAGGGCTGGAATATGGCAAGGGAGAGCCCTGCGATAATGTTGCTCAGCGTGCTCTGTGCCGCAAAACCGATAATGATACCTGCAAGTCCTGCAGAAGCAAGAAGGGCGGTGGCGATGTTCTGGAGGTCAGGGATGCTGAAGATGATAATCAGCAGGCCCATGAAATAGATTGCAGCGACCGTAATATGCCGGAACATCCTGAATGTGGTCATATCCACATGAAGCCGATCACTTGCGTTTTTCAGGTAACTCTGCATCAGGTGGTTTGCCAGCCTTGCAAAGAAAATGGTGCTCACTGTCACTATAAGAATAAAGACGAGTGTGTCCAGGTTGTTTGAAAACCAGTCAAAGGTCTGGCCAATCCCATCATCATATTGAGATAGATTTAAGGTAATGGCAGATTGCGGGAAATGCATGGTACCGGATGTTTGTTAGAGGCTTTATATAAACCTTAATGAAGATTCGATCATAAAACAATTTCCGGAAAAAAAAGGAAAAATGAAAGCCATAAAAAATGTAATATGGCAATTCAGGTCTTTTGGCTCTGTTTTTTCATTACTGCCAGTTCTATTCTGCCAGCTTTCTCCTGTTCGTTTTCTCCTGTTGAAAGAACCTGTTCAGGCAAAACCTCCTTCCTCTTTCATGTAGACCCAGTACCCTTCGTACGGTGCCACTTCAAAGATATCGGTCCCAACCTGGTTTTCGTTCAGTGTGCCGTTAAGGCCGTTGTAACCCACAAAGGCATAGGTGCCAGTGCCTTCTTCGTCAGGGACCCAGGGTCCGATGACCTTTGCGTAATAGTCAGCTATGGAAAGCAGTACCGTATCTGCCGGAAGGGCTTCTTCTACCGGAGATCCTATTGCGTTCCATCCCTGGTTCAGTTTCATGCTCGGCGGGACAGCAGCCACCTTTCTCTCGGTTTCAGCGAACTGCTCGGAGGCATCAAACTCGACCGTTGCCGGGGCATTGATCCAGTACCCCTTCAGGGGTTCCAGGTCAGTGGGTGTCTCAAAGAGTTCGCTTGTAGCGTTGTAATAGAGCAGGGCATTGTAATCCACACCATCAAGCAGGGACTCAACGGTTGTATTCTCGGCTTCGAAGGGAATCGAGAAGAAGTACCATATCAAAGGCGGTTCTTCCGGCGGGACCAGGACCGCATCGATTACGTGGATGACTCCGTTGCTGGCTTCGACGTCTGCGACTATTATTTCTGCATCGTCAACAAAGACCCTTCCGTCCTCTGTCACGTTTACTGTGATGTTGCTTCCCTGTAATGTCATTATTTCTGTCAGGTTCACAACATCCTCTGCCATCAGTTTCCCGTCCGCCACATGGTAGAGCAGGATTTCTGTTAGCATATCGGTGTCACTCTGCAGGGCTTCAATAGTCTCGTTTGGCAGTGCTGCAAATGCGTCGTCCGTTGGTGCGAACACCGTGAAGGGCCCTTCTGCTTTCAGGGCATCTGTCAGGTTTGTGGCATTAAGCGCTGCCAAAAGTGCTGTGAAGTTTCCGTCGGCTTCTGCCGTTTCAATGATGTCCAGTTCTTCCGGTTCCGGTTCCGGTTCCAGTGGGACCAGGACAGCATCGATCACGTGGATGACTCCGTTGCTGGCTTCGACGTCCGCGACTATTATTTCCGCTTCGTCAACAAAGACTCTTCCGTCCTCTGTCACGTTTACTGTGATGTTGCTTCCCTGAAGCGTAGTTATGTTTGTCAGGTTTGCGACATCTGCTGCCATCAGTTTCCCGTCCGCCACATGGTAGAGCAGGATCTGTGATAGGGCTTCGGTATCGTTCTGCAGGGCTTCAATAGTCTCGTTTGGCAGTGCTGCAAATGCGTCGTCCGTTGGTGCGAACACCGTGAACGGCCCATCTCCCTTCAGGGCATCTGTCAGGTTTGTGGCATTAAGTGCTGCCAAAAGTGCTGTGAAGTTTCCGTCCGCTTCTGCCGTTTCAATGATGTCCATTTCCTCCGGTTCCGGCTCGGGTTCTGGCTCGGGTTCCGGTTCCAGTGGGACCAGGACAGCATCGATCACGTGGATGACTCCGTTGCTGGCTTCGACGTCCGCGACTATTATTTCCGCTTCGTCAACAAAGACCCTTCCGTCCTCAGTCACGTTTACTGTGATGTTGCTTCCCTGAAGCGTGGTTATGTTTGTCAGGTTTGCGACATCTTCTGCCATCAGTTTCCCGTCCGCCACATGGTAGAGCAGGATCTGTGATAGGGCTTCGGTATCGTTCTGCAGGGCTTCAATAGTCTCGTTTGGCAGTGCTGCAAATGCGTCGTCCGTTGGTGCAAACACCGTGAAGGGCCCATCTCCCTTCAGGGCATCTGTCAGGTTTGTGGCATTAAGTGCTGCCAAAAGTGCTGTGAAGTTTCCGTCGGCTTCTGCCGTTTCAATGATGTCCATTTCCTCCGGTTCCGGCTCGGGTTCCGGTTCTTCCGGCGGGACCAGGACAGCATCGATCACATGGATAACTCCGTTGCTGGCTTCGACGTCCGCGACTATTATTTCCGCTTCGTCAACAAAGACCCTTCCGTCCTCAGTCACGTTTACCGTTATGTTGCTTCCCTGGAGCGTGGTTATGCTTGTCAGGTTTGCGACATCTGCTGCCATCAGTTTCCCGTCCGCCACATGGTAGAGCAGGATCTGTGACAGGGCTTCGGTATCGTTCTGCAGGGCTTCAATAGTCTCGTTTGGCAGTGCTGCAAATGCGTCGTCCGTTGGTGCGAACACCGTGAAGGGCCCATCTCCCTTCAGGGCTTCTGTCAGGTTTGTGTCATTAAGCGCTTCCAGGAGAGCTGTGAAGTTTCCGTCCGCTTCTGCCGTTTCAATGATGTCCATTTCCTCTGGCTCGGGTTCCGGTTCTACAATGGTGATGTTCACCTCGTAGCTAGCTTCCTCGATTACCGGGTCTCCCCCTTCGTCAAGAGTGTACAGGAATTTTACATTGTCGCCGATGTTCACCGTGTTCAGGCCGAAGTCTTCCGGAGCTAATTCATCGTTTATGAATATGAACCAGAATTCTCCTCTGGTAGCGTTGTTTTCTATTCCATCGATGCTCTCAAGGATGAATGCCCCGGTTTCATTGAACTCCTCATCCGAAGCGTTGAAGGAAAGCTCGCTGGCGTTAAGTGCTCCAATGTCGGTGAAGTTATCGAGCTCATAACTGGCAGTTTCATTGTTGCTCGGGACGAAGGTAAAGTTCCCCGGGATAAGGACAACGTCGTCATCGAAACGCACATCCGGTCCCTCTTCCTCTTCCGGAGGGATCAGGACGGCGTCGATCACATGGATTACCCCGTTGCTTGTTTCGATGTCCGAGATGATTATTTCAGCCTCGTTAATAAGCACCTTTGCGCTCCCTTTAGCGTCCACGGTGAGGTTACTTCCCTGCAGAGTTGTTATTTCTGTCAGGTTTACCAGATCCGCTTCCATCAGTTTTTCATCAACCACATGGTAGAGGAGGATTTCTGTCAGTGCTTCCGTATCGTTCAAAAGCGCTTCCAAGGTCCCTTCCGGCAGGGCTGCAAAGGCTTCGTCCGTCGGGGCGAATACCGTGTACGAGCCATTCTCACTGAGAGTTATATTAAGGCTTGTAGCATTGAAGGCAGTCGAAAGGATAATGAAGTTTCCGTCCTCTGCCATTGCTTCTGCAATATTTTTGTTTTCCCCATCCGGCGCCGCCGCGGCGCAGGAAGCCATACTTATAAGTAACAAAATTGTTAAAGTATGTACTAAACAGTTAAATTCCTATCTAATACTTGATTCCCCCACTTGTTTCTTTCAGTAGACACGAACCCTGTTCTGATCTGACTGATTTTTTTTTGTGTGAATATGTATTAATTCCAATCTAATATATCATAAGAAAAGTATTTGTATTTTGTTATTTATATTATTTAATAATGAATATTAATCTTTTTATAAAAATTCTTGCGACTATTATAAAATAGGAAGTTGCTCTTGATTTCACTTACTTCTAAAATCTTTTAATTCTATTTTTTATCATACTTTTTCTTCTATGCTCCAGCATATCTCCAAAATTCCTGTTTCCACTTACAGATCCCTTTTCCGGAATTATTGATTTTGGGGATTTTGTCAGTAAACCTGTATTTGGAACTTCATACATGTAAAAAAGTTAACTGTGCTACGAAACTGTGCTACAGGAATCAGATATATTAGTTAATTTTTATCTTTTTCCCGTCTTGGAAACGTTGTCTTAAAGTGTCTCTAAGAGTGGCTAAACATGTCATAAAAAAGACATCTGTTAACTGTGCAAAATTATAATCGGCACAATAACATTTGTCTATTAGTTCTTTCTTGTGCTGTAAAGTGCACAAAGTGATTTTTAAATAATGTGCCGTAAAATCGGTTAAACCTGTCATAAAGTTGCGAGAAAAATATAGAGATAGTTGTGAGAATAATAGAAGAGGGAACAAACCTTCGGGTAAGCAGAAAAAGGAAAGCCATTTTTAAGCCGGATTCAGGAAAAAAATGGGGAAGGAAGGGTTTTACTTCCTTTCCTTTGCATACGCAACAATTGCGTCCTTGACTCCGTATTTAAAGGCTACAACGAATGCGATACCCCATGCCAGAGGCCCGAAGAAGAGGTAGAGGATACCGGTGTCAATAAGCATCGTGTCCAGGGCGAGAAGGACCACGATCAGGAACAAAAAGCCTCTCAAGAGAGGAATTATGATATTCGCTCCCTCGATTTCCATACCTTTTACCATGTTGCTCAGGTAGTCCATGATAATGTCAATGGTCAGAACCCCTATCATAAGGATCAGAATTCCAATAAGGAGCCGTGGCAGGTATTGGGTTATGTCCACCAGAAGTGCCGTGAACAGAGGCAGCCTCAAAATGTCCACTGCTGCCGTAATGAAGAGCAGATAGCCGAAGAGCCTGATCAACCCGGCTACTATTCCCGAAGCCGTCAACCCTCCAGATTTTAATGAATCCCCGAAGGGAGTACTTTCAAATTTATCGTCAACCCCGGTTGCAACAAGTAGCTTTTTTGCCGTATCGCTAATGAAATCAACGATCAGCAGTCCTATGAGCAGGACAATGAAAGCTGAGATCACAAGTGGGATGTAGTAGATGACCTGGGTGATGAAGTCTGCTACTATCTGGATATCCAGCAGGTCTATAATAATCACTGCGAAGATAATGTAGATGAACCACCGGATAACGGCCGCAAAAAAGCCAACCGTACTCATATCTGCTTTTTTTATCATGCCACCGATAGCCGTTTTTTCAACGAGGTCATCAAGTCCTATCTTATCCAGAACCTTCGATCCCAGGTTACCCAGAACCACTCCCACGATCTTTCCGACGATCAGCAGAAGGATAACCACTACGAGGGTCGGAATAAAAGCAATGAACTGGTCTACCATAGTGAGTAAACTATTCATGATTTCCGATTCAGCCATAATAACCACTCCCAATATCGCTTGTGTTAAAGGATCACTTTTCAGGATTATTTCTCAAGCTACCCCTTTTTGGAGAAATATTCCAATTTATATATACTCCATATTATATTATCCGGTATATAATACATATAGCTTTCTGAGATTTAGCTTTCTGAGATTTAGCTTTCTGAGATTTAGCTTTCTGAGATTTGTGGAGGGCCTGTTTTTGAAAACGGATTACCTGTACGAATCCGGCTTATCATGACAGCTGCAAGTAGCAGGGATGACCCCGAACTACGGTAAGGGATGAGCCGGGACTCCGGCAAGGGGAAACTAGGGACTTATGTAAAATTGTTTGGACAGAAACTTAAACTAATTTCAGTGTCAATTTCCATTTGGGAACAGGGGATAAAACAGTGAAAGTCAGGATGTTTGAAAGGAAGAAATCGAAAGTCGGCATGGCTCCCGGTACGCTGGTGCATGTGGGGGAGAAAAAGGCCGAGAGGGTCGTGGTCAGGGTCTGGGCTTACAATCAGAGTGAGCTGATAGAAAAAGAGCTGGAAACTGTCGACGATTGCCTGGTTTTCAAAGACAGGCCCGACCTTAATGTCTGGATCAACGTTGACGGGCTTGACCGGGTCGAGGTTATCGAAAAACTCGGCGACTGTTTCGGAATTCATCCCCTTACCCTGGAAGACATCCTGAATACCGGGCAGCGGCCCAAGATGGAGGATTACGAGTCTTATATTTATACCGTCCTGAAGATGATGCTCCTTTCCAAAACCTGGGACGAAGACCTGGAAGAAATAATCGTGGACCAGGTTAGCATCATTCTGGGTCCGAACTTTCTTCTTTCGTTCCAGGAAAGGGAAGGGGATGTTTTTGGCCCTATCCGGGAGCGGCTCAGGAAACCCGATTCCAGGCTCCGGAAGTCCGGGGTCGATTACCTGGCTTATTCCCTGATAGATTCCGTTATCGACTATTACTTCGTTATACTCGAGAATTTCGGGGAAAAGGTCGAAGACCTTGAAGACGAACTGATAAGCGACCCGAGGTCTGAAACCCTGCACACCATCCAGAGATATAAAAGGGATATGATCCTGCTCCGGAAGTCCGT
Organism: Methanosarcina sp. MTP4; assembly: GCF_000970045.1. NCBI lineage: Archaea > Methanobacteriati > Methanobacteriota > Methanomicrobia > Methanosarcinales > Methanosarcinaceae > Methanosarcina > Methanosarcina sp. MTP4. The sequence goes on along the minus strand of NZ_CP009505.1, from coordinate 2,569,517 downwards.
CTGGCCTCTCCGGGAAATGATTAACGGAATGCAGAAAGTGGAGTCCGGGTTTATTAAAGAGTCAACCCGGATCTACCTGCGCGACGTCTACGACCACACAATCCAGGTCATCGATTCCATTGAGGCTTTCCGGGATATCCTCTCCTCCATGCTCGACGTCTACCTCTCCAGCGTGAGCAACAAAATGAACGACATCATGAAAGTCCTCACCATCATCGCCACAATTTTCATCCCCCTCACTTTCATCGCAGGCGTTTACGGCATGAACTTCGAGTACATGCCTGAACTAAGGTGGAAACTGGGTTATCCGGCAGTCATGGCCTTCATGATATTGATCGGGATCTCCATGTTTTCCTACTTTAAGAAGAAGAAATGGCTCTGAACCGGAATCTTTACCTTTATTTTATACTCTTATTTTATACCCTTATTTGATACTCTTATTTTATACCCTTATTTTATACCCTTATTTGATACTCTTATTTGATACTCTTATTTCCTTTCTTCAAGAGCATCCCTTATTTTTTTGACCGTAAGAGCCCCGGGGGTCCCTTTCATGTTGTGGGGAGGCCAGTCCCCTGATTTAATTTCTTCCGAGTTTTCGTCGTGTTCGTCTTCAAGGAGCAGGATGAGTTCAATATCGTCGGGAATGTCGTCTACCATCTTTGCCCCGCAGACCTTGAGTTCCCCCAGGGCTTCTTTTCCTTTTTCCTCATCAAAGGGGACAGTGCAGCCCTTCACGACGTTTGTCCGAAGACCCCTTTCAAGAAAGCCTAGAGAGTTGTGGTAGATACAGACCTCGTCAACCAGACCTGTTATGAACACTTCACCAATGCCCAGTTCCGCAAGCTCCAGTTCGAGTCTCGGGTTTGTAAAGGCGTTGTAATGGTCTTTCGGAAGCCTGAGCACTGCGACATTTCCCCTGCTCAGGACCTTTTTCACAAGTTCCACTATCGGGCCAATGATTGTTTTCCCCAGTGGGGCTGCGAGTCGCCCCTCATACTCTTTGTTTTCATGTTCGTATTTCTCAAACACGAAGTCATTAGTCATGTCTATGATAACCAGTGCTTTCAAGCTTTCACCCTTATCTTCGTTTTTACCCTAATCCACGTTATTCAAAATAAGTTTACCCCAGGGTCCCGTTCTTAGCTTTTCTCAGGCAGGTTTTCTTTGCGATTCATGGATTCATCCCTGAAATTCCGGTATGGTGCAGGCTTGTGGTGGGAGAATATTTTGTTTTTCACGGATAGCCTGTTTTTTTGGTAAACTGTCGTACATACGAAAAGAATAAAAAGCTTAATAGCATCTAAAAAATAAAAAACATGAATTGTTTATTTGCTTGTAATGTAAAAAAGTAGCATGTTTTTTTTGAAAAGTTTTCGAAAATCCTTAATTTAAGGCTCTTATAAGGTTCCAATCTACCTCTTTAAGCTTCAATGAACTAAAAAATCAAAATGAAACGGATAAAAGGATAAAATGCTAAAAAAAAACGTTATATTTTTCTCTCTTGCTGCGATATGCCTCCTGCTAGGGCAAGCGGCAGCAGTTTCAGAAAGCCTGACTTATACAGAAAATGGATATATTACATTTGAAAATAATGAGTATCAAACATTTGAAAATAATGAATATATATCTTGTGAAACTAATATATATGTTACATCTGAAAATGTTTCTTCAGAACTTTTTACTCTTGCTCCTTTGAATCCTGATTTTGAGGAGTATCAGGAAAAAGAAGAGCTAAGTGAAGAACGGATATTCCTTACCTCCAGTGAACCTTTCTTTCCTGAAATCGCAAATTCCGGAGAAAGGGCCGAAAATTTAGTAACGGGACTCACTCCAGCCCCCGTGGATCTCTCACACCTGAAAACTGTTAAAAGTCCGGAGGGCCTGAATAATTATCATGTGTCTGATGAGCCTCCCGTTTCTTATGACCTCCGGGCTCTTGGGTATGTGAGCCCTGTCCGGGACCAGAAGGACGCAGGAAGCTGCTGGACATTTGGGGCTTATGCATCCCTTGAATCTTACATTCAAAAAACAGACGGAAAAAATTGGGACCTTTCCGAAAACAACATGAAAAACCTGCTTTCCAAGGATTATCCTGAAGGTTTTGACCGCAGTTATGATGACGGCGGAAACGAGTTTATAAGTACGGCTTATCTTGCCCGCTGGAGCGGCCCGGTAAGTGAAACCGATGACTCTTATGACCCTCACTCCGGGGCCTCTCCGACAGACCTTCCTGCCCTGAAGCGTATTCAGGAAGTGCTCTTCCTCCCGGCAAGAAGTGGCTCCGGAGATAACGACCTTATCAAATGGGCCCTGATGAATTACGGGGTGCTTGACTCTAGCATTCATTTTTCTTCCGATGCTTATGACTCGCTCAACTGCAGTCATTATTACTCAGGTTCGGAACCGGCAAACCATATGATAGGCATCGTGGGCTGGGACGATTCTTTTGACCGAAACAAATTCACTCCTGCAGCTCCGGGAGACGGGGCATTCATTGTCAAGAATTCCTGGGGGACCGGTTGGGGAGATAAAGGATTCTTCTATGTTTCGTATTATGATACTGCCATCGGGACCGGGAATGCCGTCCATACGGCCGAAGACCTCGGTTCCTATTCCCATATGTATCAGTATGACCCCCTGGGCTGGGTCGAAAGTATAGGGTATTCGGGAAGCAACACAGCCTGGGCAGCCAACGTCTTTACAGCCGAAGCCGCCGAAACCCTTGAAGCTGTGAGTTTCTATACCCCTGCCTCTGGCACCGATTATGAAATCTACATCTACACTGATCCGGTTGAAGGGCCAGTAAACCCCGGCGGGGCAGAAACTTCCGTTAACGGGACAATCCCCCTTGCGGGTTACCATACGGTTTCCCTGGAATCCGGAGTCCCACTCGAGCCCGGGCAGAACTTTTCAGTGCTTGTAAAATTTACTACCCCTGATTATTCCTATCCTGTGGCGGTTGAATACCCGCTGGAAGGGCACAGCAGCAAAGCGAGGGCAAACCCCGGGGAGAGTTTCTTCAGCCCGGACGGGGAAAGCTGGGTGGACACTTCTCTTGCTGTGGAAAACATGAGCGTCTGCATTAAAGCCTTCACAAACCGGAGCGAGGCGGCAGAAGCTGCTTTCACGGCCAATATGACCTCGGGCCCGGCTCCGCTGACGGTCGAGTTTATTGATGCAAGTACTTACTCTCCCGCGGCCTGGTACTGGGACTTCGGGGACGGAAACAATTCAACGGCCCGTTTCCCTGCCCATACCTATGCGGGAGCCGGAAAGTACAATGTCACACTCCGCGTGGAAAACGAATACGGATACAGCACTACTGAAAAAACGGAATTGATAAGCGTAACTGACGCTTCCCTGCTCTATGTGGACGACGACGGGACTGCGGACTTTTCTTCCATCCAGGCAGCGGTTGACGCTGCTTCCCCCTACGCTACAATCATTGTCAGAAACGGTACTTACACGGAGAACGTGGATGTTGACAGGGCTCTTACAATCATTTCCGAGTCCGGGCCTGAGTACACGGAAGTAAAGGCTGCAAACCCGAAAGATTCCGTATTCTACGTAACGGCAGATGGGGTTAACATTTCAGGTTTTTCCGTAAGTGGGGGGTCCGAACTTCTGTCTTCTTCTACCTACTCCACCGCCGGGATCTGGCTCTATGAGGTAAGGGACTGCAACATAAGCGGAAACGTGCTTTCGGACAATTGCTGCGGAATTTATGTGATTTCTTCAGGGAACTGTACCCTTAACGGGAACAGGGCCGAATCCAACGGCTTCGGAATCTATCTGTACAGGTCGGAAGGGAATAGTCTGAGAAACAACTTGATGGAAAACAACTCTTACAATTTTGCAATTCCGGGCGCTTCAACCAAACAGGACATTGACGAAAGCAACACGGTTGACGGAAAGCCTATCTACTACCTTGTAAACGAAAGCGACCTTGTCCTAAATTCAGGTTCGCATGCCGGAACAGTTTATTGTATTGATTGCCAGAACATAACAGTCCGGGACCTGAACCTCTCCGGAAATTACTATGGGCTTTATCTCTACAATACAGCGGATTCCCACTTAGAGAACATTAGCTCGTATGATAACGATTATGGGTTCTACATAGGAGATTCCTCCGGCTTAAATTTCACGGACAACTCCGCAAGTTCAAACCGTTACGGGCTTTACCTTGAAGGTTCGGAATTTGAATCTTTCTCCTGCAATAGAATGGATGAGAATATATTCAACTTTGAAATTTATGGGGATTGTTCTTCACAAAGCGTGCCCTATATGGATTCAAGCAACCTGCTGGACGGAAAGCCCCTGTACATCCTTTCCGGAGTTTCCGATGATGTCCTGGATTCGGGGTCTGATGCAGGTTCTGTTTATTTGTTTAACTGCCTGAACGTAACAGTCAGGGACCTGGTGTTCCGGGACAGCCTGTTCGGAGTCTACCTTTACGGGACGGAAAGGGCATCAATCGAAAACAATACGTTCTCTGGTAACCGGTACGGAGTGTACCTTGACTGTTCCGGGAACATTGCGGTACAGGGAAACAATCTTTCGGATAATTCCCGGGGTATCTACCTGACAGCCTCTTCGGGAAACACCCTGGCAAACAACACGCTGGACGAAAATTCGGCATACGGGATATATCTTTCCGGGTCCCGGGATAACATTATATGCAGCAACAACGCCTCCGGAAGTTTTGCCGGAATTTATGTCGCATACTCCGATGAAAACATTATCGTGGAAAACATTGCTTCTAATAATACTCTCGGGCTCCTTCTGCTTGGTTCGGAATACAACACCCTGACAGCAAACACCGCAAATTCAAACAGTGAAAGCGGATTTGACCTGACCATCAGCCGGCACAACACCCTCTCGGGGAACGCCGCTCTGGATAACTCCCGCGGAATTACTCTTCAGGGCTGGGCCGGGGAAGCCTGGACTGCGGATAACGTCCTGTGCTCCAACAAGGTTTCAAATAACTCGGAACTCGGGATCTGGCTTACAGTAGCCGAAAATAACACCCTCTACGGAAATTCTTTCAACAACACAAAGAACGTTGAGGACAGCGGCGACAACATCTGGAGCACCATGATCGGGAACTACTGGAGCGATTATACGGGTTCTGACGCTGACGGAAATGGGGTGGGGGATACTCCCTACGTTGTCAACTCCCTCACCTCAAGCAGGGATTACCTGCCTCTCACCAGGGAACCGGGTGTCCCGCTTACCTTTACGATAGGCTACGGAGATGAAGATTTCCCCTCGATCCAGGCGGGTGTGGATGCTGCGTGGGAAGGGGATACTCTGCTTGTAAGCCCTGGAACTTATACGGAGGACGTGCAGGTAAACAAATCCGTTAGCATCATTTCTTCATCCGGGAACCCTGAAGACACAATTGTCCGTGGGGCTGTTCCTGATGAACACGTTTTCAACGTGACTGTCGATTCCGTAAGCATCAACGGGTTTACCGTGTCCGGGGCTTCCGGAGAAAATGCTGAAGGGAATGCTGCAGGGGTCTATCTGGATGGAGTATCAGGCTGCGATTTAAGCGGAAATGTCCTTTCTGATAGCTATTTCGGGGCATGGTTAAGTGAGTCCGAAAACTGTTCCCTTTCCGGAAATACCGTGGCCGGAGGAAGGTTCGGGATTTACTTTGAGGGCTCCGATAACAATACTGCAGTTGAAAACAGCATAAATTCGGTTTCTACCTGTGGGCTCTGGCTGGAAGAAGCCTCAGGAAACGAACTCTCCGGAAACGAGTTGCAGGACAATGGATACGGGATTGCGGTCCTGGGCATGAGTAATGAAAACGACCTGCACAACAACACTATAAGCGAAAGTGACTATTATGGGCTCTGGCTTTCGGGTTCGGGGGCAAATGTCCTGAGAAACAATTCGATGCAGGCCAATGCTTTCGACTTCATGGACGAATATTTCTTTTTGGGATATCTCCCTCCAAATGACGTCGATACCAGCAACTTGGTGGACGGAAAACCGATATATTACCTTGTGGGTGAGTCGGACCTTGTCCTCGATTCGGCTTCAAATGCCGGAACTGTCTATCTTATGGGCTGTGAAAACGTAACGATAAAGGACCTTGTGCTCGAAAAGAACGGGTTCGGGGTTTTTGTCTCCGAATCTTCGAATTCCACCCTTTACAACCTCTCAGTATCCGACAACGAGTATGGGATTCTGGGCCTGGTAGACCTCGACGGCAACTGTTCAAACAACACCGTGGAGAATAATATTTATGGGATCTATCTTGTTGCCGGGGAAAACAACTTCCTGGAGAACAACAGCATCTCGGAAAATGAGTTTGGACTAATGCTTGCTTCCTATTCCAGCGTCCTGAGAAACAATCTTATTTCAGGCAACGAGTACAACTTCGGAGCTTTGCCCTTTATAGCAGGCGGAACCGCTGATATAGATACAAGCAACCTTGCGGACGGAAAGCCAATTTATTACCTTACAGGGGAATCCGATAGGGTACTTGATGCCGCCTCAAATGCAGGGACAGTGTATCTCTTTGACTGTGTAAACATAACGATCAGGGACCTGGTGCTTGAGCACAACATGTACGGCATTAGCCTTTACAATACTACGAATTCAAGTCTGGTAGGAAATCATATTAGCAGTAACGATGAAGGGCTTGTGCTTTACGATTCTTGCAATAACAGCATCTACAACAATCTTTTCATGAATTTGGCTAACGTCCAACTCATGGGAAATTGTTCCGGAAACACCTGGAACATCAGCAAGACCGAGGGGCCAAATATCCTCGGGGACCCGTATATCGGGGGCAATTGCTGGGCAAACCCGCAGGGGACAGGTTTTTCCGAAGTCACACCTGATGCCAATGAAGACGGGTTCTGTGATGCCCCTTACGAGATTCCGGGATCCGGAAACCAGTTTGACAGCCTCCCCCTCTACAAAGCTCCCGAAGTTACCGATGACGGAGAAGACGAAGAAGACGAAATAGAACACAGTGGAAGCAGTGGGAGCCGTGCAGCTCTTTTCAGTGGCGTCTCGGGAGTGCCTTCTATCAATGTCCTTACAGCAAGCTTTTCCAGGCAGCAGGTTCTTGCAGGCCAGCAGGCAGAGTTCAGATTTAGTGAACCCGACTGCATTGTTACGGGCATAAGCTTTGTTTCGAGGACCAGTGCAGGGACTGTAACCGGGAAAGTGGAGGCTTTGAAAGGCCTGCCTGAAACGGTTCCGGAAGCTCCGGAAGGCGAGATATACCGGTACATGAACATAATTGTCGGGAGCCAGTTTTTCGGGGAATCCGGGACGTTTGATGGTGCGGTAATCGACTTTAAGGTCCCCCGTACCTGGGTGGAAGAAAACATGGTCGATGAAGCAAGCATCGTCCTGAACCGCTTCCATAACGATGTCTGGGTCCCGCTTACAACTGAAAAAACCGGAGAAGACGCCGAATTCTTCTACTTCAGGGCCGAAACCCCGGGCTTTTCCTACTATTCGATTACAGGAGAAAAGACAGGTGCCATTACGATAACGCTAGCAGAAACACCCGGCTCCGGAGAAGAAGTACAGGAAGTAACGGGTAACGAAGTTCCGAAAGCAACCTCTGAAGAAGAAAATAAAAGTCCGGGCTTTGGGCTTGTCTTTGCAGTTGCGGGAATTCTTTTCGTACTGTTCCTGTTGAAAAAGAAGTAAGGAGGAGAAAAATAGGATAAAATATGACCTGAAACGCTATACTGTGAGGGGAAATCATTTTCCCTTCCATTTTTTTTGATTTCTTTTTTGATTTCTTTCTTATAAGTTTGGTCAATATTATAAATCATTTAATTAATTTTTTTAAGGTTTATTTTGTCGATCTCCCAACGTTACGAGGTTGGTGTTTTTGAGTAAATAGAAATAAATGAAACATTTTTCGATTTGCTTTTCAGGTAACGACGCTCTCACCGGTCAGCTTGCTGACCGGCCTTTTCAATAAAGTGTATGTAGACAAGCAAAAGAGTAAACAGATGACCTAAAAGTTCATTTTCATGAGTAAAAAGTTCGTTGTAATGACTGAAGTTTATTGTGATGATTGAGAAGTGAATTGAGATAACCAAAAAAGATATTGGTATAACCATAAAGGGTATTGGTATAACTATAAAGGGTATTGGTGTAACCATGTGGGTATTGATGTGACCATAAAAGGTATTGGTATGACCATAAAAAATATTGGTATAGCCATAAAGGATATTGAGATGACCAAAAAAAGAATCTCAATAACTTAATAATGCATTCTTATAAATACAAATGGCATCCAGTTGACTGAATGGAAGACTTCAGTAAAAAATACAAGGGTTCAATTTGAAATTAGTGTGCTTTTGAAATTAATGTGCTAGCAGTCACAACCTAAAAATCACTCTTTTTTCAGATCTCTTTTTTATTTCTTTTTGGGGAGGCGCCGCCAGGCAAGCTGGCGGGGATATCCTGAAACACCTGGACTGAAAAAAGGTTCCCGGGGTAAACGGGCTTACTTCTCTGGCAAGTTGGCGGGGGATTCCTCTAGCGCCTGGACTGATAAACGGTTCCCGGGGTAAATCATCCGCCGGCAACCGGGGGGACCAGGACCATAACGTCCCCGTCCTTCAGTTTGGTTTCAGGGCCTTCGAGAAAGTCGGTGTTTCTCCCGTTTACCAGGAACCTCACTTTTGGAATTCCACCGGCGGTTGTGCCTGTTGTGGCTTCTTTGAACGTTGTCCCGTAGCGGGCTTGAAGGGCTTGCAAGGCAGCTTCCACGCTGTCGCCAGGGTGGATCTCAAGCTCGATTTCGGGCTCTCCTGTGATTTGCCGGATTGTGGCAAGGAACTTTACGCGGACTTTCAAGTCTATCTCTCCTGAAAAACTCTAAAGGAAATAAAGCTAAAGCTGGGAAGACGGAACGTTAGATGAAACGTTATATGGAAAGGAAGATGGAAAGGAAGATGGAAAGGAAGATGGAAAGGAAAATGGAAAGGAAGAGGAAGGCTTTGAGGCAATCCTCTGGCTCAGATAATCTCCAGTTCCTTCAGTTTCTCTTCCGTGGGCTTTCCGTCAACCCAGCCCCGGAGTGCGTAGTACTCGTCGATCATTTCCGGGACGTGGGAAACCTGGCCTTTGGCTGGACCTTCAGGGACCGGCTCTTCGGTAAGGCGCTTTGGGAGGATGTCTTCATTCCGGTCAAGCCCGTATTTGTTATTCATCAGCCGCTCCAGATTTGTGACCCTTTCCCCGAGTTTCAGGAGTTTATCAGCGTCAAGGTCAAAGCCCGTAACCGCTGCCAGCATCCCCGCATATTCGGGCAGTCCCAGGGCAAACGAGGAAAAGAGGCAGACCACCGACGAGTTGATGGCTGAAGTCAGGTCCTGGAGGATGATGGTCCATCTGGGCTTGTCCTCAACGGCGTAGGGGTCGAGCTTTTCGGGCAGCCCCAGGATTTCGGGAGAGATCGTGTAGCCGTAAACGTGGTCGCCGCCGCGGTTTGCGGTTGCGTAGTTCAGGCCTATCCCCTGGATCGGGCGGGGGTCATAAGCGGGCAGTTCCATGCCCTTGACCGTCATTGAAAGTTCCGGAGCCCCGTATTTTTTTGCAAGGGCTCTCGAGCCCAGGGCAAGGTCGGCTCCGATCCCGGCTCGGTAGGCGGTCCTCCAGATGGCTTCGATCATTGAGCCGACGTCCCCGAAGCGCAGGTTCATACCGTGCAGTTTTTCTTCCGGGATTTTTCCTTTCTCCACGAGTTCCATGGCACAGGCAATCGTGCCTCCCATGGAGATGGTGTCAAGCCCCAGTTCGTCGCAGAGGTGATTGGCTTTTGTCAGAGCGTCGAGATCTTTTATCCCGCAGTTGGCTCCAAACGCAAAGATGGTCTCGTACTCCGGCCCTTCGGTATTCCGAACACTGTAGGGACCTTCCGGCACATCGGACTTCCTCCCGCAGACAATCGGGCAGCCCCAGCAGCCAGACCTGCCAGTCAGGTACTTGTCGACAAGGGTCTCTCCGCTCTGTTCATCGGCTTCGGGGAAGTAGGCTTCCTGGAAGTTCCGGGTCGGATAGGCCCCGCTCTCATTGAGGATATTCACAAGGACCGCAGTCCCGTAGGTGTGAAGCCCTCCCTTGGGGCCCGTGACCGGGTTTTCCCTGATTTTTGCCATGGATTCAGCGACTTTCTCTTTCAAAAGTTCCGGGTTTGCAGGGTCAACCCTTTTGTTTCCCGAAACCACGATTGCCTTCAACTTCTTGCTGCCCATGACAGCCCCAAGCCCTGTCCTCCCTGCGGTCCGGTACTTGTCATTCATGATGCCGGAAAAGGGGATCAGGTTCTCCCCACCGGGCCCGATGCAGGCAACGGAGGTCTTCTTCGGGTTTCCTATCCTTTCGACAAGCTCATCCGTGACCGCGTGGACTGTCATGCCCCAGAGTTCCGGGGCTGGCACAAGCCTGGCTTTTCCTTCAACGATCTCCAGGTAGACCGGCTCCTTTGAAATCCCCCGGACCACAACGGCGTCGTAGCCGGCAAACTTGAGGTGGACTCCCCATTTCCCGCCCGAGTTTCCACTCCCGACGGTCCCTGTCTCTGGGGATTTGCTGCAGACGACATGATGGCGTCCACTGGTCGGAAGCTTCCCTCCCGTAGCAGGTCCGGTTACAAAGGCGAGCAGGTTGTCCGGGTCAAAAGGCTGCATGTCAGCCCTGAACTCGTCGTATACGAGCTTCAGGCCGAGTCCCTTTCCTCCAAGGTACATCCGTGCCATTTCTTCATCAAGCGGCGAGTCTTTAAGCTCTCCACTGTCAAGGTCAACTTCTAAAATCTTGCCTACATAACCGCCCAGCATGGAAATCCTCCTTTTGAATGAGTTTCTAATGAGCTCTTCAATGAGTTCTTCAGCTTTTCCGGCATGTAATCATTTTCCCACTTTTAAAGTGTCTGCCGGACCAATACGAGGTCAATTTTGGGGTATGAATCTAAACAGGATATGCAATTGAATATATCTCAGATATTATTATGTTAAGGTTACTAAATAAAAGTATTCACGCCTTAGTAATGCACTCATACCGCACGTCCGCCCTCGTGATTTTCGGCACCTCTCCCCACATTCCGATGTACTCTCCCTGGACCACGACCGCCCCCCTGACTCCGGAAATTTCTTTAACCACGTCAAAAGCCTTCTCTACAGCTTCTTTCCCCGGATTCACGGCATTCCCGAGAGCCGTTGCAGCCGAATCTGCCAGGGAAACATCCTCGGAAAACACTACAGCAGCGTCTGCCATCCCGAAGCTGATTGAAGGCCCCACGGTCCCGGCTGAGGTACAGACCCCGGTGACCGAGTCCCGGGGCTCGAAGACGAAGCCCAGGTTCCTGATGGAGGACTGTCCCGCATAAATTCCCACAACTACAGGCCTGTCGTTGATCATAGCAATGTCTCCGCCGTTGTCCACAATCGCATACGAAGCTCCGGTTTCGACCATGGCTTCCACGGCAAGAGCCGAGACCGTGCCTGCAACCGCACTCATGGGCCCTATTCCCATGGAATTCCCGGCTTCAACCATCCGCCGGACGATTTCCGGGGCGTCGGGAGGATAGGTATGGGGTTCAAGGGTGAGCTTGAAAAAAGGGTCTGAGAGGATGTAGTTCTCAAGGGCTGCGCGGTGAAAACGGATTGCTTCTTTTGCAGCTTCGATGTGGGCTTGCTCGTCAGCTGCGATTGTGACGATGGTCTCCTTAAGCTGGAAATGCTCTTTGATAGTGGACTTTACAGATCCTTTTTCGGGCGCTTTAGCGGGTTCTGGCATGCTGTTCTGATAAAGAAGTAATGGCTTAAAAAAGAAGTGCTTTTCGGGCTATGGGGGGTGAAGGATCTTCAGGGTTGGATTTTTTTCGGGTTGACTTAAAAAGCCGGAGCAACCGGAATAGCATCTACCGTCGTTTTTGTCCCGAGCGAAGCGAGGCTTGAGCAGGCAGTAATTTAAAAAGAAGACGCTGATAAATCAGAAACAGAGTAAGTTCGGTTGTAATTATTGGGGTAAAAATGTGTCCATATGCGTATTTTGTTAAAAGCGCATTTTGTTAAGTGTTATTCGGTGTTGTTGTTTCCGGGTGAGTTCTGAATCAAAGTAAGGACGGTTTAGAAATTAATTGGGAATTTCATTTTGAAGGCTTCCCTAGGGTCAGCTCAATTCCGTTCCCGCAGCTCAAGTATGTCCCCGCAGCTCAATTCTGTTCCCGCAGCTCAATTCCGTTCCCGCAGCTCAATTCCGTTCCCGCAGCTCAAGTATGTCCCCGCTTTTCACGTCGGCTTCCAGGCAGCTGGAGTATTCTTCTATATCCCTGCCGTTCAGCAGAACCCTGATTTTTGGGTATTCGCTTTCGTCTCCGACGGTCACTGCATAAAAATCATGCCCGTAATGGTAGGCAAGAGCCCACAGGACCGTACATACGGTATCCCCTTTCCGGATCTTGACTTCAATTTCCGGCTGTTCTGTGATTTCCTGCACCGAGTCAAGAAACTTTACTTTCATTATCATGGCTGGCCCCTTTCCTGTAACTCCTTATTTAATTATGTGAGGGCTCATAAATAAGAGTACTCAAGCTTCGTTACGAGCTTGAAACTCTCCCTATTTTGTGATCTCTTCTTTGAGATTTCTGGAGCTCATCTTAGTTGTGAGGGGTGATTATACCGAACGCAAAGATTTACACTTACATATAAGCACGGAAGACACAGAAAGCACGGAAGGATTGTGCCCTATTTCCTTTATTCTGTGTTTTCCGTGCTGTCTGTGGTTTAAACTTTCAATTGAGATTGGTGAAAAAATTTGGGGAATTGACTATAGTTAGGGGTGATTGATTCGGGTTTTTAAAACATTTCATTGAGAATTAATAGTTTAGCCACAAATATTCCACTGGCAATGAAAACTGCTGTTTTGGTCTGGTATGGTGCGGTTGCAGCAGTTTCAGGTTTTTCAGCTCTTTCTTCTTCTCCACAATTTTCAGGGAAAGGCCGCTCGCCTCGGCGAGCGGGACTGCTGACGGGGTTGGCAACCTGTGAGGCCCCTGGCTACTGATAATGTTTGAATTAAATGTGCTCCGGTAACAGGCTGATTAAAAGAACATACAGGGGCAAACCGGGGAGAAAACTAGAACAAAACGAAGATAAAACGGGGGCAAAATTTCATCAAAAACGAAAAAAGGGGGCGGCGGATTTCAGGATCACGCCGCCTGACTAAGATCTTTTGAATGAATTTGTGTTTAATTCGGGTCAGAACTGTTGCTCTGCCGGATCAGAACTGCAGCTTCTTCATCCGCTCGACAGCTTCCTGAAGCCTGGGTACGGGCTGGGTGAGTGCGAACCTGATGAAGCCCTCGCCTGCGTCTCCGAAGCCGACGCCCGGAGTTGCTACGATTCCGGCTTCCTCAAGGAGGACCTTTGAGAATTCCATGGAGGTAAAGCCTGCGGGGACGGGGGCCCATATATAGAAGGTGGCTTTGGGCGGTTTTGCTTCAAGGCCCATGGCTTTGAGCCCTTCGATCAGGGTGTCCCTGCGTTCGGTGTAGATTTTGTTCGTGTCGTCCACACATGCCTGGGACTCGTTCATGGCTGCTGCGCCTGCGAGCTGTACGGCTTCAAAGGTTCCGGAGTCGATGTTGGACTTGACTTTGTCCAGGCCCTTGACCAGGTCTTTGTTCCCGACAGCAAAGCCGACCCTCCAGCCGGTCATGTTGTAGGTCTTGGAGTGGGAGTAGAGTTCGATCCCTATGTCCATTGCGCCTTTTGCAGCCAGGAAGGAAGGGGATTCATAGCCGTCGTAGACCATCTGGCAGTAGGCGTTGTCGTGCACGGCAATGATGTCGTGCTCCTTACAGAACGCTGCGACCTTCTCAAAGAAAGCCATATCCGCAACAGCCGAGGTCGGGTTGTTCGGGTAGTTGAAGAAGAAGAGCTTTGCCTTTTGAAGGACATCTGCCGGGATGGAGTCAAGGTCAGGCAAAAAGTCGTTTTCAACCTTCAGGGGCAGCGGGTACGGATCTCCGCCCGCAAACTCGGCCCCTATCTTATAGACAGGATAGCCGGGGTCGGTATAGAGCACGACATCTCCGGGGTTGACAAAAGCAAGCGGGATATGTGCCACAGCCTCCTTGGACCCGATCAGGGCCAGGACCTCGCTGTCCGGGTCGAGCTTAACGCCCTTATACTTCTCGCACCAGTCAGCCGCAGACTTCCTGAACTCATAAAGCCCGTTGTGGGACGGATAACTGTGCGTCCTCGGGTCCCTGACAGCCTCGCACATAGCCTCCACAATATGCGGATGGGTGGGCAGGTCCGGGTCTCCTATCCCAAGGTCGATCACGTCGACTCCCTTAGCCTTAGCTTCGGCTTTTGCTTCATCGATCGCTGCAAAAAGGTATGGGGGTAATGCGTTGATTCGGTCGGAATACATTGGTAAAGTCACCTATATATGGGATTTACGGCGTGTTTTTCTGGGATAGGTACGGTGATTGAAATATTAATAGGTATGGGATGAGGGGAGGTTGTGATTGAGGGTAGACGAGTAATAAATATCTGGATATTTGAAATATCCGAGGAACAAATACAAACTTTTAAAAATCTTGTAATCTTTCATATTTTATTAAGATTCAATTTGTTAATTCTTGACGAAATAATTAAAAGCTTGACGTTCATATCTAAATGTACTGGTCAAATAAGTTGAGAGATTAAAATGGAAGAAGATGAAGAAATTGAAGCTATTGAAGATGAAGATTTTGTCATCACAGAGAAGTACAAGGAAGAACAAAAAAGGCTCGTTAGTCAAAAGATGGACCTGTACATACCAAGCTTAAAAGACATGTTGAAAAACAAAGTGATAGATCTTGAGCCTAAGTTTCAAAGACGAGATCGTTGGAATGTGAAACAACAATCCAAGCTTATTGAATCTATAATAATGGCTGTTCCAATTCCTCCAATATTTCTTGCAGAAGAAGAATATAATACTTACTCAGTTATGGATGGTAAGCAGAGACTAACTGCAATTAACATGTATTTAACTGATAAATTTGCACTATCTGGTCTTACATTTTGGGGGGAGCTTAATGGGAAAAAATTTAGTCAATTGAATCAAACTATAAGAAATGCTATTGAAAGACGTTCGATCTCTGCCGTTGTTTTGCTAAATGAATCTGACTTAGATATAAAGTTTGATGTTTTCGAAAGAATTAATACTGGAGGAGAAAACCTAACTCCACAAGAGGTCAGAAATTGCATTCATCGTGGAAAATTTAATGATCTCTTGGTCGAACTTTCAGAGCTAAACTATTTTCGAGAATGTTTAGGGCTTCCAACGTCTTTTGACAAGCTTAAGAAGATTAAAATATATCAAAGGATGGACGATGTCCAATTAGTTTTAAGATTCTTTTTGCTCCAAGATTATGAAAAAGTTACTGGAAATTTAAAAACATCCATGAATAAATATATGGAACAAAAAAATTCTAATGTCACAGACAAGGAACTTGAAGATAATAGAATTTCATTCACGGAAACTGTCGATAAAGTGTATAGCATTTATGGAAATCAAGCTTTCAGAAAATGGGACACTTCTAAAAGTGAATGGACCACAATTTCGGCCCCATTTTACGATGCTATTATGTATAGTTTTTCAAAAGTAAGTAAGGATTCAATAAAAGGAAAAGAAGACCAGATAATAAGTGGAACTAAATTATTGTTTGAAGATACTGATTTTGTTGAATCAATTAGAAAAGGAACAAATAGCTTAGAGGCAAACAGAACAAGAATCCAAAAATTTTTGGACATGCTTTCATCAGTAGTGTGATATTATGAGCTCTTTTAATTCTCATAGTTCCACTGAATTTTATAGAATAAATGCCTCCTATATTCATTTTTTGGACCAAATTGAAGAGGTAAATTCTCTGCTAGATTACGCTAGTAAAATGAATACTGAAAATTTTAGAATAATTTGGTCCGTGGCTTCAAGAAGTGCAATCATAATGAGTAGTGGATTTCTCGAGAAATACCTTAAAGAGTCTTTTATGGAATTTATTGAGCAAATTAATAATATGAATCTTCCAACTAAATATATTGATGAAAAACTTTTGATTACAAATAAAAGGAAAACATTACAGGTTCTAAAATTAATTAATGAACAAAAATTGAATTCAGATTATGAAAAGATAGTTAAGATTTACGCTTCGTCTTTTGAAAATTGCGAATATAAACCAATTTTTGTCAAAGAGTCTTTCTCAATCACAAATTCTAATCCTGGTAAAGATACAATTAGAACAATGTTTATTGACATAGGTATTCGTAATATATTTAGCCGTGATACTTTTAATGACTTGGATTATGTGGGGGGTGTTGAAACAAAATTGGAAGAATTCATCGGTTTAAGAAATTCATTTGCTCATGGCGGGTCAGGTACAACCATTCCTTCTATAAGTGATGCACAAGATCAGATTGAGTTCTTGAAAAAATTTGTTTACGCATTAAATAAAACCCTTGATGACGAGATTCTTAATATTGAACTGAAATTCCATCGAGATTACTTTAAAACTCTGCCTAATTTTTATGAAATTTGAAATTGCATTTTTTGTTTCATAATTTTTTTAATTGTTGATGGCTAGTCCTTTACCTTCCAAACTCTCCCTCACCCCATTCCCAACCCACTGAAAATTTATATCCCCTCCCTTCGTACTCTTTGGCATGATGCCCTCACTATTAACCCCGCTGGAAATGCCCTCAATAGCCGGCATCAGAATGCCCCGGAACCTCTATATCGTACTCAAGGAGCCGGTGCTTCTTGCCGGAATGCCCTACCCCGGAGTTTTTACTCCCTGGGAAAAGATTGCTGCTGCGGGCTTATCCGAAGTTGTCTGCCTCTGCGATTCGGAGGTCTCTTATGATCCTCATCCCCTCAAGGTGCTGTTTTCTGCGGAGATGGAAGACCTGCACTATGGGAATTCGCCGCAGGACCCTGCGACTGAGGAGGGGCTTGCCAGGCAGGCAGCGGCTCTGGTGAGAAGAAAAATTGATGCAGGAGAGGGAGTCGTTGTCCACTGTATGGGGGGCATAGGCAGGACCGGGACGGTCATAGGATGTGTGCTACGGGACTTTGGTTTTTCCGCGGACGAGGTGGTGGGCTACCTGGACAGGATTAATAAGTCAAGAGGGTTGAGAGGGTGGCCGGAGACGGAGTGGCAGGCGGAGATGGTGAGGAAGTATTAACAGTGGACGGTTTTTGAAATTTGTCCATTGAATTTTAATTAAGATGGCTATTGATGTTGTTTTGTCCAGGCTGAATTATTACGATTAATGTCTCCTTTTACGGATACTTGCCCCACAGTATCCAGCTATAGATGGCTGTTAATCCCGTGACATAAACCCCGAGAGCATAAAACCACCTTCCGTTAAACTTGGGCGTTCGGATCGGTGCTAAATTAAAGACAGCCATACACATAAACATTGTATATATAATGACTGAAAAAATTGTATGGCCGAATAAACCGTTAAACAGAAAGACAAAAGCAAGAATAATGACATTGTTGTCAAGTGCCAATCCCATGTATGTCGAATCATCGACCAGGCCGAAAACATTGAAATAACTCAAGCGTATTGCACTGGCAGCGACAATCACGAATGCTCCAGGTAAGAACCATGGACTGAATTCTCCATAGCTCAAGAGAAATACAGCGGGGCAAATTCCAAAACTTACAATATCTATCAATGAATCAAGCTGTCCCCCGATAGCTCGATATTCATCAGTTCGCCCCTTCATCCGACGGGCAATGATTCCGTCCCCCCAGTCAAAAAAAACAGCCCAAACCATTCCAATTATCGCAACCGGAAAATTGCCTAATATAGCATAGTATATACTAAGGACCGCACATAATAGCCCTGCAAGCGAACAGATATTTGGAAGGTCTCTGGCAAAAGTAAGCATTCCTGTCTTATGTGATTGTTGATGTTGCGAATCTTTCATCTGGATACTTCCGTTTTATTCAAGTCAATGATATCTGCCAATGCTTCAACTAATTTGCAATTTTCTGTTTCAGTACGGCTGGCAATACGAACATAACGGCTAGAATCAGGTAGAGTTTTGTCCTGGCAGTGTTTTATGTACATGTTATGCTCAATAAACAATTGCCGCGTGATTTCAGGGCCACTTTGTGCATAATCCGGGAGGCGGCAGAAAACAAAGTTTGCATCAGGTTTGTAAACAGTCATTCCCTGGATAGCACACAGGTTTTTATACAGATTGTCCCTGTCGATCCGTACCTGTTTACAGCTTTCGACAAACTCCTGTCTGTAATCGGGCAAAATCCGAAGAAACTCTTCGGCAAATCCGTTAATATTCCAGATATGTACGCCTTTCCTTACAGCTTCAGCAAATGCTGAATTTGCAGTTAGCATATAACCTATCCTGAGACCGCAGATGCCATAGGCTTTGCTCATGCTTTTAATGATTGCCACATTTGGGTAACGTTCGATTTCATGTTCCAGGCTTGTTTGATCCGGGTTATGTACAAAATCCATGAAGGATTCATCGACGATCAGCATGCAATCATGATTTGCAAGTTTTTGTGCAAGATTTATTAGATCGGACTTAGGAACCAGTATAGATGTTGGATTATTAGGTGTTACCACAACAGCAACATCTGCTTTAACCCTGATCGCTTCAGCAGCAAACTTATCTACATCCAATTGAAAAGATGGAAATTCAAGGGGGAATTCAACTACCCGGCCTGCCGGTGCTGCATTAGCATATTCATTAAAAGAGGGCACTGGAACGATCAACTTGCTGGATACGTGGCCGGATATAATTTTGATAAGTTCGGCAGCGCCGTTTCCCACAACGATTCTTTCAGCAGGTTGATGGATCAGATTACCGATAAGGCCGGCAAGAGCATCCTGTGCAATCGGGTAATTAAGGACAATGTCGTGAATTTGATTTTTAAAGTTTGTAAAAACTGCCTCTGGCGGGAAATATAGATTGTAAAGATAAGCATGGTCTATGAAATTATGATGATAGTAACCACCATGCTGTCCGGAAACGAATTCGTATTTTTCAGTTTGAGTCTTATAGTTATACTGCATCATGTATTTTCCTTCTTTATTTGTTTTTAGGTGGCACTTCTGTTTTTGGAGTCTTAGCCTTAAGAATTGGCTTTAATTTTAAAGAATTGGACGGAGGGAATGACCTCAAACCGGAAATTGAACGAGTAATCGTATCCTTCTCCTTTCTTTTTGTTTGTTGAAAAAACGACTTTGATATTCCAGAGCTATGCGGCGTGATATTGTTAGGAATTATTGTTTTTGATTTGTCCGCCGAAAATAGTTTCTCAGCCTCTGCCAGATCCTTAACTGTGTCTATTTCATACCATCGCTTGCTGTCAAAAGAGACGGTTTTAAGAGAGAGACTACCATCAGCCACCATTTCCGCAAATACGGTTTCATAATAGTCGTTTACTCTGCCGGCTGAAATGTACTGGTCCAGTCTTTTTGTAATACTATGCCATGAAGAAAGCGAAAAACTGTAAATATTAACAGTCTTGTATCTGATCTCATCAAAAGGCTTGAGAGTACCGCATTGGAACTTCTTAACATCCTGGGATTGATCGATTGTGACAGTGGAACCATTCATCCACGGCTGCATGTGTGCAACGGCAATTCTGTCAGGAAAACACATGTCATCCAGAAGAGATACGTCAAAAACAAGATCACTTTCAACCAGGAGAAACGGTTCATTAATAATTTTACGGGCCATCCAGAGCGAATATATGTTATTGGTGGTCTCATAAAGGGGGCTGAAAATATATTCGATTTTCATTCCGCCAGCCCGCGTTCCCAGAAAATCACGAATACATTTTTCCTGGAACCCTGTGACCACAACAAGACGTTTGAAGCCTTGATTTTTCAAATTGATGACAAGTCGTTCAAGTATGGATACTTTATGAACTATTGTAAGACATTTTGGTGTGTCGCGTGTTAAAGGATAAAGACGACTACCCTTACCAGCTGCCAATAGTAATGCTGTAGTTATAACTCCATCATCACGATTGCAGTGGTTCACATTCATCGTAAATCCAATTGATTGTTATTCATACCATGTATATAACTAGTAGTTAGTATTTAAATTGTCCCCAGAGTTTTAAAATTTGGGATTATTTGGTCAAAAAAGAGTATATTATTCATAATAGTTCCAATAAATAATCCTGGTGGGGTATGCCTCAAACAAAGGCTGATCTGATGATTACGCCTTCAAGTTTTTTAAATGAGTGATATAAATTTTCATTCGGGTTATCTCCCCACCATACGGCTTTTAGATCCCAACTCCTTCCAACACTCCCATCCCCAACCCACTGATAATTTATATCCCATATCCTCCCTACTTCTTCCATGATGCCCTCACTACCAACCTCGCTGGAGATGCCCGTAATAGCCGGCATCAGAATGCCCCGGAACCTCTACATCGTGCTAAAGGAGCCGGCGCTTCTTGCCGGTATGACCTATCCTGCAGTATTCACTCCCTGGGAAAAGATTGCTGCTGCGGGCTTTTCCGGGGTGGTCTGCCTCTGCGACTCGGAGGTCTCTTACAACCCCTCTCCCCTCAAGGTGCTGTTTTCTGCGGAGATGGAAGACCTGCACTATGGGAATCCGCCGCAGGACCCTGCAACGGAGGAGTGGCTTGCCAGGAAGGCAGCGGTTCTGGTGAGAAGAAAAATTGATGCAGGAGAGGGAGTTGTCGTCCACTGCATGGGGGGCATAGGCAGGACAGGAACGGTTATAGGGTGTGTGCTCAGGGATCTTGGTTTTTCCGCGGATGAGGTGGTGGACTACCTGGACAGGATTAATAAGTCAAGAGGGTTGAGAGGGTGGCCGGAAACGGAGTGGCAGGCGGAGATGGTGCGGAAGTATTGAGAGTGGTTTATATTTACTTAGTTACTTATTAGTTATTTGTTAGTTACTTAGTAGTTACTTGTTAGTTGCCTATTAGCTTTCATGCTAATGTTTTAGCTGCTGCTCACATGTTCCGGTTTTTCTTCATAGAACACGTCAAGCAACTTTGCTCCTCTCTCCGTAGTCCGGTACCTCTGGTTTCTATCCTTCGGCCTGGTGGGAATCGTGTATGAAAGGTATCCCTGGTCAAGCAGGGGCTTTATTGATGTCCTGACGTTCTTGGTCTGGTTGGTGAGTCCGATGTGCTCCATTATTTCCGATCTTTTCCTGGGCTTAATGCAGAATTCCAGGATTTCCAGGGACCTTTCATCGGGCAGGTATGCGGATCTGGCTTCGGCAGTCCTGTCGGCCAGGGGCTGGCTGATGAACGCGGGGTGGATTGGGAGGGTCGTCAGGAAATAGTTGAGGTCGTCGTCGGTTTCGAAGATGGGGGGTGGAGAGCCGTTTCTTTTCATTGCCTGGCGGATCTTGGGGATGCCGGTGCTCCTGCCCTCGGTAAGGTGCAGTTCTTTCAGGAAATCCCCTATCCTGCGGTTGCGGTAGTTGCGGGCAGCTACCCTGGGCTTTTTTAGTTTTTCGTTGTTTACGGGAGGGACGGGACCGGGGAAGGAGAGGATCTCGATTCTGTCCAGGCGGACGTTTACTTCGATAGGGCTCCTTTCTTCGTAACTTTTGTGATAGACGGCGTTTGCGAGGGCTTCTTCAAGGGCTCTGTAAGGATAGTTGAAATATCTGAGGGCTTCTGCCCGGTCCGGGACTTTCCTTACCTCTTCTTTCAGGACCAGATTTTTCAAATACTGGAGGGCGTTTTTGAGCTGGATGTGGAGGGGTCCCGTGAAGATTTTTTCCGTGAAGCGGTCTCCTATTTCATCGTAGTACTCGACGATTTCTATTCTGGTCCCGTTGAACAGCCTGTCCGGGTTTTCGTTGAAGAAGAGCAGGCCTGCGTTTACAGGTTTAAGGTATTCGGGAGGTCCCCTTGCTATCTGCATCTGAAGACAGAGGCCTTTGAAGGATATGGAATCTGCGGTTTTATAGAGGTCGCTTCCGACCTCTTTCAAAAAGGCTTTGATAAGGGTAAAATTCATGTCTTCCAGGTCAGCGTTCTGGTTTATCCGGTCGTCAAAGGGTACTTTGGCAGCAAGTTTGAATAGCTGCTGGTCCTCGGAGGAACTGGCACGGACCGTAGAGGAAAAGCGCCGGACGTAATATACGGATTCGGATTTCTTGCCGAGAGTTCTGGGTGCCCTGTACGGCCGTGTATCCCCACCCGCACACCAGATTATAAGAATGTGTTTTTTCTGGAATACCTCGGGCACAGCTACCGGGAAGTAATTTGGGGTCATCAGGTGGCAGAGTTCGAGAAGCTTTTTCTGGTATGCATCAATCTGGCCGAGATCAAGGCCTGCGGGTGGAAGGATCGGCCTTCCGTCCTTTTCCTCGATTCCGACAATGATGTAGCCCCCTCCCCAGTTGTTGATGTCGTTTGCAAAAGCACACATCGAGTGAAGAATGGACTCGGGATTCCAGGATCCTTTGAATTCCAGCCTTTCCCATTCGACTGTGAGCCCGGTGATGAGTTCGTGGACGTTAACCGGAAGCGCCAATCAGATCCCCCATTCAGATTTCATTAGCTTACCCCTTATCACGGTTATTTTGTTAGTTACTACTTATTTCTTTCTTGGTTATTTTATTAGTTACTACTTAGTTATCTTCTTCGTTATTAGTCAGCTATTTATTGGTTATTTTATTAGTTACTACTTAGTTATCTTCTTCGTTATTAGTCAGCTATTTCTTGGTTATTTTATTAGTTACTACTTAGTTATCTTCTTCGTTATTAATCAGCTATTTATTGGTTATTTTATTAGTTACTACTTAGTTATTATTACTTAAATACTTAATTACTACTTAGTTACTTCCTGATGCCTGATAATCTCTCTCAACACAGTCAAAATCTTTCAATGTAAACAGCAAAAACCCTCTTCCTCTGCCAAACTCCATCGCTTTTTTTGTAAAACCTTTCCTCAAAAAAACCGCAAAATACTCTTTCCTCTCTTCCCCGTACCAGTCAACAAACCTATTGTTAATTATTATTGTCACAACAATTATTGTGTTCACAATAATCTTTTTCATATTGCCTGCTTGGTTCTGGTTTCTTCATTTCAAAACTACTTTTTCGAGCACGTCCCTGTCAATCAATGTAACTTTTTCAGCAGCCGCAAGCTCCCGCAGTTCCTCATCGAACCCGCTCATGCTGACAAGCAGGTAATGTTCTTTGCATCCCTCAGAGCCCCACTTGACCTTTCCAGCTTTCTTTTTGAGATCGTTAAGGACTTTGACACTCGTTTTTCTGGCCGTGTACTTTATCTCGCCGAAAAGGATTTCGTCCGTTTTCTCATTCATAGCTACAAGGTCAATTTCGTCTTCTCCTTTCCACCAGCTTCCGATTTTCTTGAACTTCATCGGGAGGAGGCTTCTGTTTTCCTTTAAGATTTCGAGCATTATGTTTTCGAATGCAGGTCCCAGGTATTTATTGAATGCGCTTTTGATCTTGTCCAGGACAAAATCCCTGTCCCCCAGTTCGATGTGCTCGATGTTCGGAAAGATGAACCTGAAATAGAATCTGAAGTAGCTGTCTTTTATCCGGTAGATCCCTTTTCTGGACTTTATTCCTTCTGTTACCGGAATTCTCCTCTCTATGATGTCCAGTTCCTGAAGTACCTGCAGGTATTTCCCGACCACGTCTTTGGACAGGCCGGTGTCGTTTATGATTTTGCCTGAGCTTGCGTTCCCGAAGGCAATCGAGCGGATGATCGTAAAATAATACCTTGGCTCCCGGAGTTCTTCCCGGAGGATGAATTCGGCGTCCCTGTAGAGGAATTCTTCCTTTTTCAGGACCCGGGCTTTTATTGTCTCGAAAATATCGCCTTCGTATTCCAGCAGGTAGGCAGGAGTGCCCCCGAGGACGGCGTATATTGCGATTAGCTCGTCCAGGCTGGCGTCCGGGAAGAAATCTCCCAGGCTTGTGAATTTAAGGGGCTGGAGGTTGACCTGCTTTGTCCTCCTGCCGTAAAGGGGGGATGAGTAGTTGAAAAACTGTTTTTCCATCATGGAAATGGAAGAGCCGCAGACAAAGATCTTGCTCTTTGTGTCCTTGATCTTATGGTCCCAGTAGTCCTGCAAAACCGAAGGGATGGAGCTTTCCGTGCTCGCCATGTAAGGAAACTCGTCCAGGATGAGCACCAGGTCTTTCCTGTCCGCAAAATAGTGGAATGCCTCGTCAACGTTCCTGAAAGGAAAGCGGGAAAGCCTTTCATCCTCCAGCTTCTCTGCGGTGATGGCATAAAGGCGCTCGAGCATGTCGGTCGGGGCTTCCAGCCTGCCCACAAAGTAGATCGCATGGGCTATGGGAAAGTGCCAAAAAAAGAACAGGTCAATTTTGAATTAATTCTTAAAAAAGTTGAGTTAGATCCAATGAATAAAAAAGGAAGGGACAGTAGAATCCTGATGGATTCCGTTCACTGTCCCTGTAACTTCTGACCGGCAGCCTGCAGGGCTCCACCGAGGGCTTTTGCAAGCTCGCAGTTTTCGGAGCACTTTGAGGGGCATGTGCAGTACTTTGGGACGTTTTCCATCATCCACTGTCCGAGGAAACCAAAGGCTTTGAGTTCTTCGGAACTGGCATTCTGTACGTAGTTGTTAATGTCTTCTAACTCCATGAATTATCACCAAACAGTGAAGTGTTGTGTATATTTATATACTTGAGCGTCATAATTATGTACACGTCACTTTTTTGTACAGAAATATGACCTTAAAAATTTAAAATAGAGGACATTTATGGTAAATTTGTCTGCTTTTTGACCCTCTTCTGGACTTTTTTATTGAGTTTTTCCTCTTTTCTTCCTGATCTTTTTTTCTGGTTTTTATTCCAAATCATGTAGGCATACAAAAGTAATTGATAAGAAAGACAATGAGAAGAAAGTGACAATAAAATGGGAGTGACAACTGGAAGAGAGTAGTAAAAAATTCAAGCAGAACTTTGGAACTATTTTTAAATACGGCGGTCTGGCTATGCGGACAAATTTAATAGCTGGAAAATGAGTGGGTGGAGAACATAAAAAGGATGGGATTAAGCACGATGGGGTATGAAATCCTGGGTGAAATATGGGGGAAGTTGACGAAACCCAGGCGTAATATATAAATAGGAAAAATAATAGTGTTTATTATAATAAAGCGGGTCAATATGGTAAAATATTGATAAGAGAACATACATAAAAATATTAGGGCTCAATGCCTGAAAGATAAATGGCAGTTTATCTGCCAGGTCACACAAGCCCTATGTAAACAAAGTAGGTACACGGTCGCTGCACGGTGTGGTGTGTAGATATTAAAAACGGCTCAAAATCAGTCACATTATAGCAGATTGAGGGTTGTGTATCTACTTAATCCGTACCAAGGCGCTGATCCGCAAGCCGTAAGGCTCCGTGGAAGACCTCTGTGTGCTCGCACTCACAGGAGTCTGAGTTGCAGAACCGGATTCCGTAGTGCTGCATCCACTGGTTAAGGTAGCCGAAGGCTTCAAGCTGTTCGTCACTGGCATTCAAAACAAAAGCAGTGATGGGGTGCGCGGAGTCCGTAGTGTCAATAAAACTCGAAATCACACATTCTTCTTCCTGGGTAGACTGTACTTCTTCGTAGACCGATGGCCGGCAAAAACGCCTCCATGCGGCGTGGTGTTCTTCTATTTCCATATGTCAATGCCTCCATATATTGTACAATATATAGTTTACATATTTTAAAAATGTGCTGTATACATATAAATTTGAGCGTCATGATTATGTACAAATAGCACGCAGTACAGAAAAATGACCTTTTAAAGAGAACGTTCACAATAAATTAGAAGAAGTTTACGAAAAAGTTAAAACCTTTTCAATGCAAAATATAGCATAAAGAAGGTACCTGACATGAACTCCGAACCCCTAACAGAGAGTCCAAACCTGAGCGGAAAAAATAGCCAGTCAGTAACCGGGGAACCCATAAGTTCACTTGAAAATGTCCCTGACTATTTTTTGAAATATGATGTTGAGAGTAGTTACTTTGAAGAACTGCATTCCATAAAAGAAGAAGTTACCTCCCTTCGAAACGAGTTCTCCCGCTTCCTGCAGCGGGCAAACCAGCAGCATATCGAAGGGATGCTGACAGAGATGAGAAAGAACTTCATGAAGCCCATGGTTGACTACATCTGTGAGGACGCAAACGAGAGGATGCACAACAACATGACCCGGGACTGCGGGATGCGGGAGTTCTGCGAAACGGCATTTAAGGACATCTTGCAGGAAACTGCTGGGCTGGTTGGCAGGGGAAAGGTCGACTCAGAGACCGTAAAGCAGTACAGGAGCAGGCTGGAGGAACTCCGGAAAGAGGCAAAAACTCCCCAGTGCAGCAAGTGCTTTTCGGAAGCAACTTCCCTCTTTGAAAAGCAGGTCAAGCTCATGCGCTCCCTCCAGATCTACGAGGACCGGGAAGAAGAAGGCAAAAAAGGAAATATCAGCGAAATGCCACCCGAAAAGCTGGTCTCCGAAATCTGCGAGCCTATTGCTAACAAACAGCGCCTTCTTATGCTAAAGGCTCTTTCCGGGGAAAGCAAGACCTTCTCCGAGCTTTCAAAACTGACCGGCCTCAGGGGCGGAAACCTCCTCTTCCACCTCCAGAAACTCCTCGACACCGGGATGATCCTGCAGAGAAGCGAACGTGGAGACTACATCATCACCCGAAAGGGATTTTCTACACTCCAGGGGCTTTCACGGATCTATTCTGAAGTTGGAGAGGCTTAAAGCAAGCGAAAAATGCCGTAAGCTCCTTTTTCCATTCCTTTTTCCATTCCTTCTTTCATTCCTTCTTTCATTCCTTCTTTCATTCCTTCTTTCATTCCTTCTTTCATTCCTTTTTACCATTCCTTCTGTTTTGAATTTTCCACCGGGCTGACGGGATGAACAAAAGGAATGGTTATCAAAAAGAATAGTTTTTATTGAATAAATTTCCTTTTTATAATAGAGATACTGTGGACAGGCGCCACAAGCAGATAAGCCTGAAAAATCTTGCGAGGGGGACCACTATTACCAGAAATGAGATGCAAAACAGTTTTTCCGGAAAGAAAAAGACCGGCAGTGAAAAACCTGATTTTTTAGAGGCTTTTGGGTCATTTGATGAGCTAAAAGCTGTTCTGGAAAACATTCCCTCAGTTATTTTTTTGCGAAAAGCAGAGGCAGGGTTCCCTGTGGATTTTGTCTCCGAAAACGTTTCACTTTTCGGGTATGAGGCCGCGGATTTCAAGGACGGAAAACTCCTATACTCAGACCTTATCCACCCTGAAGACCTGGAAGCCTTCGGCTTTGCCGTAATCAGCAATTCCGAAAGAGGGATCAGGGACTATGCCCAGAAATACCGTGTTCTAACAAAGGCCGGGAAAGTGCGCTGGGTAGAGGACCGGACTCTTGTAAGGTACGGGCAGAAAGGGAGAATAAGAGATTATATCGGCTTCATCAGGGACACCACCGAAGAAAAAGAGCTTGAAGAAAAGCTGGAATACTCGGAAAAGAAGTTCAAAGCCCTTCTGGAATACAGTGACGACGGCATCATCATCCACGACAGAGACGGGAAGTTCCTGGAAGCAAACGAGACAAGCTGCAAGCGCCTCGGGTACAGCAGAGAAGAGCTCCTGCAGATGACGCCCTATGACCTTGATCCGAAGTACAAAAAAAGCCTCCCGAAAATCTTCAAACGAATCTATCGGGAAGGGGAGTACAACTTCGAAACCGTACACATGCGAAAGGACGGATCTATCTTCCCCATCATATTGAATACGCACATCATGGAATATGACGGAAAGACCATGGTCCTGACGGTTGCAAAGGACATGAGGGAACAAAAAAAGACGAAGGAAGACCTGCTCTATGCCATGAAGGTCAGGAATGTCCTGGAAACTGTTGTAAACAACAGTCCGGTTGTTGTATTTCTCTGCAGTCCCGAGAACAAATGGCCTGTGGAATTCATATCCGAGAACATCAGCCAGTTCGGGTATAGGGTTGAAGATTTTACAGAAGGGAAGCTGCTTTTTGGCGACATCATACATCCATCTGACTTTGAAAAAGTCAAAGACAACCTGAGGAGGAACTGCCTGGAAGGGCAGACCGATTTCAGCCAGGAATATCGCATACTGACCGGGGACGGGCAGGTCCGCTGGGTGGACGAACGGACTTTCATCCAGGCGGATGAGAAAGGGGAAACTGCCTACCTGCAGTGCGTTATCATGGACATCACCGAACGCAAGCAGGAAAGCGATTTCCTGCGGATCCAATGCGAAATGGGAATTGCACTCATCACAACGGACGATTTTAAGGAAACCTTTAAACAGCTGCTTGACCTGGCGCTGCAGGTAAGCCCAATCGATTCGGGATGCTTATACTTAGTGGACAAAGAAACGGGAGCTCTCTCCATGGAAACCCAGAAGGGGCTATCTCCGAGTTTTTTGAAGTTTGCTTCTAACTATGACGGGAATTCCGTAATGGCACGGCTGGCAAGAAACGGGCAGCCCGTATACAAGCACCACTCCGAGATCTGCTCCCTGACAAATGTAAAACTCCAGCCTAATGAAAAACTTAAGGCTGCGGCTTTTATCCCAATCTCCTATAAAGGAGAATTTGTGGCAGCCCTCAAACTTACCTCCCACACGGAAGATGAAATCCCTGAAAACGCTCGTAAGACCCTTGAAACCATAGCAACCGAATTAGGTACCGCTATCGGAAGGATAATGGAAAAAGCCGAACTCAA
This sequence comes from Methanosarcina sp. MTP4, assembly GCF_000970045.1. Taxonomy (NCBI): domain Archaea; kingdom Methanobacteriati; phylum Methanobacteriota; class Methanomicrobia; order Methanosarcinales; family Methanosarcinaceae; genus Methanosarcina; species Methanosarcina sp. MTP4. Next base: position 2,540,724 of record NZ_CP009505.1, on the reverse strand, counting down.
GAAAACCTGTAGAGATCTTGAGGGGCTCTTCAATACCCTGGACGACCTCCTTTTCATAATGGATGATGATGGCTGTATTGTCAAATGCAATCATGCATTTTTGAAAAGACTGAAGTATACGGAAGAGGAACTTCTCGGGCGAAGTGTAGTCTCCCTTCTCCCCTATAAAAAACAACTGGAAGTAGCAAAGAATTTATCGGAAATTCTTGAAGGGAAAAAGTCTTTTAGTCTTCCCTTATTAAGTAAAGAAGGAGAAGAAATACTGACTGAAACCCGAATAAGCAGAGGAAACTGGAAAAACAGGGAAGTCCTGATCAGCCTTTCCCGTCCCGCGCAGGAAACCGCTGAGGGTGAATAAACAAAAATTATACAATTGCCTATTCAGGGAAGTTTCCAATCAGTTGTTATATATAAAAACTCATCTTTTGCTTGTGTTGTATCCTGAAATGTTGAGAATTAATTTGCTATACTTCATTTCGCATGCGCATGGATAACATTCAGAGCAGTGAGACTTTTCGGATAGGCTCTAAGTGCAAATAGTGGAACGAGTTTGAAGTTGTGAGAAAATAAAAGGTCACCCTTGTCCTTATTCAACAATTGTAAAAGAAATTTAAAGTGCGAAATCTTTTTGGTATAAATTGCTTCAAAGAAAACTTTGTCCTTTACTCGCAAGTATATTTTTTTATTTTTCTTGCCGGTATATTATTAATAATTCTCAATTAAATAATACTCTTATTTATAATTTTCTAAGGCAAAACTATGACTATTTTTTTGATAACAAGGCACATAATGCTGTTTTTTTCATATGAGCAGATTTGAAAAAAAACTATCTAATTATATTTATTGTGATCTAATCCGCAAGTTCTGGAATGTTGTCCTTAAATAAGTTAGGAAATGATGCGATTTAAGGAGCTTAAAATACGGTAGCATCCAACTATTCATTAGGTGGGGTTCGAAGCATTGAGAACAGACCGCTGGAATTCCATCTTAGGAATCTGTACACCATAAAAACAGATTTACTAAAACCCGAAAAATGGAAAAACGAAATCTGAAATTCCAAGGAAAATTTTCTCAAAAACAGAAATAACCAGATAAATACGGCCCTTGCTTTTCACCATTTCATGAAGTTAAAGGGCCGGAAAATTCCAAAAATGGCAGAGTAAAAAAAACAGAGTGGTTTTATGAGTTCTAAGGAAGAAATCTTAAACGAATTAGCGGATGCTGTGGTCGGCGGAAAGCAGGACCTTGCAGTAGAGCTTGCGAATAAAGCAATCGACGAAGGCGTTGATGCCTACGAAACAATCATGAAGGGCTGTGCTCACGGGATGAGTATTGTGAGTGACAAGTATGATAAAAGGGAGATGTTTGTCCCCCATATCATGATGTCGGCCCGGGCGATGAACTCGGCCGTGGAAGTCCTGCAGCCTCATGTGAATGTTGAAAGTATCGAAGACCCCGGGCACGTGGTCATGGGGGTGGCTTTTGGCGACATCCACGACATAGGGATCAACCTGGTAAACAGCCTGCTTGCAGCTGCCGGTTTCAACGTCCACCACCTGGGAAAGGACGTTGCTCCCGAAAATTTCATCGAGGCTGCAAAAGAGCACAACGCTGACGTAATCGGAGTATCGGCCCTCATGACCACAAGCATGCTGGTCATGAAAGATGTAGTAAAACTGACCAGCGAAGAGGTTCCCGGCGTAAAGGTCATGGTCGGGGGAGGGCCCGTATCCCAGAACTTCTGCGACGATATAGGGGCGGATGCCTACGCCGAAAACGCTCCTGAAGCCATTAAAGCCGTCAAAAGGCTCGTAGCCGAAAGGAGGGCATAAAATGGACGAAATGAGCCATGGAGAACGGATCAAAAAAGCAATCGACCTGAAAGAACCTGATAGGGTCCCGGCATTTAGCCCCTGCAGCTGGGGCGTAAACATGGCCGGGGACAACATCAACCGCGTGGGGAAGCCTGAAAAAGACGTTTACCTCCCGAAATTCGTCCATAACCCGGACATCTACGCCGACGCCTGGGTCAAAGCCGTGGACCGGTTCGGTTTCGACTTTGTCCATGTCCTTGTGGGCTCCAACGTCCTCGCCCTTCCCATGGGCTGCAAGGAAGTCGAACCACCATGGGGTGTCCCGCAGGTCGTCAGCGAAGCTATCGAAAAAGTAGAGGACTGGAAGGACCTGAAATTCCCGAACATGGACACCGACGGGAAAATCCCTGTCCAGCTCTCCGCAATAAGGCTGCTCGACAAAGAACTGCACGAAAAGCGCGGGGACGATATCTTTGTCACAGGAACGTTTATGGCCCCTATGAGCCTTGCAGGTTTCCTGCTGGGAGTCGAGCCCCTGATGTTTGCAATGATCGAAAAGCCCGACGAGACCAGGGAGCTCCTTGAGTTCTGCGCCGATGTGGGAATCGAATGTGCAAAGGCCCAGATAGACGCCGGAGCCGACCACATCTTCACCCCTGACCCGACAGCCTCGGGTGACCTGATCCCTGCGGAATTTTACGAGCAGCTTGCATTCCCCGCTGCAAAAAGGCAGTCGGAAGCGATACGCAAATACAAGGACAAATACGCCCATCACTATCACATCTGCGGAAACACAGCCGACCGCCTGGAAACCCTGGCCGAAGTGGGAATGAGCGTTATAAGCCTGGACAATCAGGTAAGCCTCAAAGATGCAAAGAAAAGAATAGGGGACAAAGTCTGCCTCTGCGGAAACGTAAACCCGGCAGACGCCCTTTTCATGGGAACCCCCGAGAAAGTCGAAGCCGAAAGCAAACAGTGCATCGCAGACGCAGGTCCCGGAGGCGGGTTCATTCTCTGGTCAGGCTGCGACTTCCCGCTGGACTGCCCACTTGAAAATGTCGAACGTTTCTACGAAATGCCCAAAAAATACGGGAAATACCCGCTCCAGGGCTAAAAACTAAGGCACGATTACAATGAATAGTAAGGAACGTTTTCTTGCTGCCCTTGCGCGAGAAGAAGTGGACAGGGTCTCTGTAGCCTGTCCTCTTCAGACAGCAACTGTTGAGATGATGGCGGAAACCGGGGCAGCCTGGCCCGAAGCACATTCCAGCGCACAGAAGATGGCAAAACTGGCCCTTGCCGCCAACCGGTTAGGAGGAATTGAAAGCGTAAGGGTTCCCTTCGATCTATGTGTTGAAGCCGAAGCTCTGGGCTCTGCCATACACGGAGGAAAATCCGATTCCCAGCCTTCCATCAAAGATCCGGTTCTCAGTGATCCGGAGAAACTCTATTCCCTGGAAGTCCCGGATCCTTCAGAAGCCGGAAGGATGCCCGTGGTGCTAGAGGCAATAAAGCTCGTGAAAGAAGAGGACCCCACCCTCCCGATCATAGCCGGGATTACCGGGCCCTTTACCCTTGCCGGGCAGATAAGAGGTGTCGAAGCCCTGTTAATGGACATGTTCGATAACCCGGGCTTCTTTAAGGACCTGCTCTCCTTCACAACCGTGTTGCTGATAAGTTACGGGCGTGCCCTTGAAGAAGCCGGAGCCGATTCGATCGTAGTCATCGATCCCTCGGCAGGCAGCGAGCTCCTGGGATGTGACTTCTACCAGGAGGCAGCCTATCCCCCCTGTTCCAAACTTGTCCACAGCCTGGACAAACCGGCCATCCTCCACATCTGTGGGGATTCAACCCCTCTTCTGGGGATGATGGCAGACACAGGAGTTGCAGGTGTCAGCCTTGACCATCTGGTGGACATCCAAAAGGCAAAAGAACTGGTGGGGGACAGGGTTGCAATCATAGGCAACATCAACCCCCCGGACACCCTCTTCCTGGGCAGTCCGGAAGACGTCCGGGCCGAAGCTCTCGAATGCATTGCCAGGGGAGTGGACATCCTCGCCCCGGGCTGCGGAATTCCCCCCGGAACGAAGCTCGAGAATATAAAGGCTATGGCTGAGGCGGCAAAAATAGTCGAAAAATGATCAAAGAGTAGAAGCCCATGAAGCTTCATCCTGTAGAATTAATTTCTCATATAAAATAAATGGAAAGTAACTCACAGAACTGTAAAAACGGATGATTAAAAAAAGTGTGTAGCTAAATGGCAAATAACTCAAAGAACTGTAAAAACGGATGATTAAAAAAGTGTGCGTTGCAGAGTCTCATGTTAAAAGGTGATAGGGAATAAAAACCAATCACCCACTTTTATTGTATTAACAACAAGTAATGCAAAAGAGGGAGTTGTAAACTTGAAGTATTTTAAACTGATAGCGGTAGCTCTGGTTGTACTATGTGTATTTTTACCAGGAATTTCTCCGTGTTCAGCAGACACTTTGGAAATTCGTGGTACCACGTACGACACCGGGAGTGTAGAAGCAGATGACCTTTCATGGGATTTTAGAACATTTGATGGATTTATATATGGCATAAGAGCTCCTTACGGCTATGTTACGACAGTAATCCCGGAGAGGCTTTATTATACTGACAAAGGTGGAAGCCCTGCGCTTGGCAAATCAAATCCTACTTCTCATACATTTGATGAAGGAGAACTTATCTATTATACCCAGCCAATCGACACCCCATATGAAGTTTTTGACAATGAAATTGGTGTGACTAAAATTGATTTTGCACCATTCTTTTACATGTTCGGCAAGGTTTACATCGCAGCTGGATATGACGCTACCAATCTTGCTACCTTAGTCTTTGCACAGGGGCCTGATGACAGAAAAACGCTCAAAGTAGGAGAAACATGGGAATGGCCGGAAGGCTACAGCCTAACCCTGAACGATGTAGACATTGAAGGAAATACATGCCATTTCTCACTGTGCAAAGATGGCGAGCTATTAGAATCAGGAATAGTGGACACAGGTACAGGTGACATTAACGACAAGATTTACACGGCTAATGCGGATGTCGGCAGCAGTTCCGACCTTATATACTTTGTAATATTCGTGGACTCCGTCTTCCAGGGGAGCACCGATAAGTTTGCCAATTTCAAATACTCGTTCCTGATAGACCAATATCAACCGTTTTCTGTTGATGAAGATTATGAGTATGGTGTTTTCACGGTAGATTCCGCAGCGAAGGAGGGCATTACGATGTCCAACAAGAAAGGAATCAAGTTTACGGTAGATAGGGATGCAAAGTGTTACCTTACTGACGAATGGTATTTCAGGATCTCGGATATGGGCAAAGGGACGAATGGCGGATATGTCATCTATCCTGCAATGGAAGTAACATTAGGAGAAGAGAATAGACTATCTGAAGATACAGGCGCAGAAGAACCAGTAGCAGAGGAAATCGAGTCTGAAGAACTTATCGTCATTAACATGAGTGAAGTAGATGCGCTTGAAACCGAAGAGTCGATCCCCGGAGACACGATCGCTGAGGAAAATAGCGAGGAAGCTAAAACTGCAAAATCAAGTAGTGCACCGGGATTTGGAATACCGCTTGCTGCTTTGAGTATTTTTTCAATGGTGTTACTTTTCAGAAGAAAACTGAGCTGAACTGACTGAACTTAACTTAAGAAAACAGGTGAGAAAGAAATCCGATACTTGATTAAAGGAGGAATTAATTGTGTCAAATGAACCATTGAAATTTGGACTTATCGGGGGCATTGCAGGCTTGGTACTTGGTGGAGCGGCTAACTACTTTATTATTCCGGTTCCGGTTGATGCCCTGGCTAACGGTATTGGAAACGGAATAACCGGATTTATAAGTGGATTTGCAGCAGGGTTCCTGGGATTAACAATGTACATCAAAGAGAAGAAAACTGAGCTGAACTGACTGAACTTAACTTAAGAAAACAGGTGAGTAAGAAATCTGATACTTGATTAAAGGAGGAATTAACTGTGTCAAATGAACCATTGAAATTTGGACTTATCGGGGGCATTGCAGGCTTGGTACTTGGTGGAGCGGCTAACTACTTTATTATTCCGGTTCCGGTTGATGCCCTGGCTAACGGTATTGGAAACGGAATAACCGGATTTATAAGTGGATTTGCAGCAGGGTTCCTGGGATTAACAATGTACATCAAAGAATCGATGAAAGCAACTGATTAATACATTTTGTGCGACTTAATGAAGTGCACCGGGAACTTGATTTAAGAGGGTAAAGATTCTGTGAGTTACTGAAAGCAGTCCCTAATACGAAGCTTTAAGCCTTTCAGCCAGAAGTGCTGTTTTCAGTTTCTCCTTCCTCAAAGCTTCCCCGGATTTATGCCCCGGGAAAACATATCCATGCCGAGTACTGGGCAGTTGTAAACGGGTACAAAAGAAGCTTAATCACGCTGATGACAGCGCCTGTCCATACCCCTCTCCATCAAGATGGCACTGTTGTCAAATATCCCCCAGAAGTGAGTAAAAGACCTGCAAAACCTCCCCTGTGTAGCTGCATATTTGCCATTTATGCCGTTGCACAGGATTTTGTGTCCGATCGGAAAGCCCCGGTTACGGGTTAGCTCCATCAACTCAAACTGGTTTGCCATTTCCCACTCGGGAAAGATGGTTTCGGACAGGAGCTTTCCGGGATGATAACAGATACCTCTCCACTCCTAACCTCCAGGTGAGAGAGGTCCATAACTCGCTTCAATGGCTTCAGGATGTTCCTCAGGTCATACCTTGAAAAGTCAGGATCATTTTGCCTTTTCTGGCAATATTCCATGACATTTAGGAATGGTGAAAATATAACTTCAGATTTTCTGATCGGGAATTGCTCTATTAATGAGTTTCCCATTAAAGAACCACGGATGGACACGGATAGACACAGATTTAAACCATCCGTGTTCATCTGTGTTCATCTGTGGTTTATTCTCAAATTTTGAAATCCTTGATATTATATTTGACTAATTCCTTAATGTCCTGAAGCTATATTTTTTAGCTATAGTCAAGAACCTAAATTCCTTCACCAATCTTAATTGAAATTTTAACCACAGAAAGCCCGGAAAACACGGAATAAAATGAATAAGGGGCACAATCCTTCCGTGCCTTCCGTGTCTTCCGTGGTCATAAAGCAAGTGTAAATATTTACGTCAGGGACTATATTTCGGAATCTGCCTCCAAAAGAACGGAGGAACTGAAAAATCTGACTCATAAGCATCGAAATTTCAACGAGGGCGCTCGTGCCTTCGAGCAGGATGCTGTAATTAACACCTACGCACAGGTATCGATTTCCTGTTGAAAGAGAACAGTGTGTTCTTATTTAATAAGTTTGCTATAAGTCTTCTATAAGATTTCCTCATCTTCGATAATAAGTTCGATCGAAAAGCTGTGACTGATTCAGGCATCTGCTGGCTCTTACATCATAAAGATAGGTTAGGATAGCAGCCTTCCTGCACGGGATCGGTTTCAAAGCCTATCCGTCTGAGGCTCCTGAAATAATAATAGTATTTATATTTAACTCATGCGAAATAATATTCATTTTTTTTATACAGAGTTGGAAGAAGCTGTTTTTCCCACGAAGTCATAAAACGGCTAACTAAAAAAAATATTTTTAATTTTCAGGACTGCAAAATTCCGACTTCAGACCTTTAAAATAGCTGGGAAATTAAGCAATTTACAAAGGTATTAAATTGATGCAGCCTCTAATATATTAATAGGTGGGAGGGTTGACGTTGAGAACATCGAAAGTTCACGTTCTCATAATGAGATCTTCACACCGTAAAATACACACCACAAAAACCCAGAAGATGAATATAGGCGCCTGAAAATTGAAAAACGGGCATTTAAAAAGGCGTAAATTTAAAAAGGCATAAAAACCCAAAAACCCGGTTCCGGGCTTTTCCCAGGTCCGGAGTCCGGGAAACTTCTAAAAACGGCAGAGTGAAGGCAGAGTAAAAAAGCAGAGTGATTTTATGAGTTCCAGGGAAGAAATCTTAAACGGATTAGCGGATGCTGTGGTCAGCGGAAAGCAGGGCCTTGCTGTGGAGCTTGCAAATCAAGCAATTGAAGAAGGCATTGATGCCTACGAAGCGATCATGAAGGGCTGTGCTCACGGGATGAGCATTGTGAGTGACAAGTATGACAAAAGAGAGATGTTTGTCCCCCATATCATGATGTCGGCACGGGCGATGAACTCGGCCGTGGAAGTCCTTCAGCCTCATGTGAATGTTGAAAGTATCGAAGACCCCGGGCACGTGGTCATGGGGGTGGCTTTTGGCGACATCCATGACATAGGGATCAACCTGGTAAACAGCCTGCTTGCAGCTGCAGGTTTTAACGTGCACCACCTGGGAAGGGACGTTTCCCCCGAACAGTTTATCGAGGCTGCAAAAGAAAATAACGCAGACGTAATCGGGGTATCGGCTCTCATGACCACAAGCATGCTTGGCATGAAAGATGTGGTAAAACTGGCCAGCGAAGAGGTTCCCGGCGTAAAGGTTATGGTCGGGGGAGGGCCCGTATCCCAGAAATTCTGCGACGATATAGGTGCGGATGCCTATGCCGAAAACGCTCCTGAAGCTATTAAAGCCGTCAAAAGGCTCGTGACCGAAAGGAGGGCATAAAATGGACGAAATGAGTAGTGGAGAACGGATCAAAAAAGCAATCGACCTGAAAGAACCCGACATGGTCCCGAGTTTCGGCCCCTGCAGCTGGGGCGTAAACATGGCCGGAGACAACGTCAACCGCATGGGAAAGCCTGAAAAGGACGTTTACTTCCCTAAATTCGTCCACAATCCAGACATTTACGCCGACGCCTGGGTAAAAGCCCTGGACCGTTTCGGTTTCGATTTCGTCCATGTCCTTGTGGGCTCCAACGTCCTTGCCCTTCCCATGGGCTGCAAAGAAGCCGAACCACCCTGGGGCATCCCTCAGGTCGTCGGAGAAGCCATCGAAAAAGTAGAGGACTGGAAGAACCTGAAATTCCCCAACATGGATACCGACGGGAAGATCCCTGTCCAGCTCTCCTCAATCAGGCTGCTTGACAAAGAACTGCACGAAAAGCGCGGGGACGATGTCTTTGTCACGGGAACGGTTATTGCCCCCCTGACCCTTGCCGGTTTCCTGCTGGGTGTGGAGCCCCTGATGTTTGCCATGATCGAAAAGCCCGATGAAACCAGGGAGCTAGTGGAATTCTGTGCTGACGTTGGTCTCGAATGCGCAAAAGCCCAGATCGATGCCGGGGCAGATCACATCTTCACCCCTGACCCGACAGCTTCGGGCGACCTGATCCCTGCGGACTTTTACGAGCAGCTTGCATTCCCCGCCGCAAAGCGCCAGTCCGAAGCAATCCGCAAATACAAGGACAAATACGCCCACCACTACCACATCTGCGGAAACACAGCCGACCGCCTGGAAATCCTGGCTGAAGTGGGCATGAGCGTGCTCAGCCTGGACAACCAGGTAAGCCTCAAAGAAGCAAAGGAAAGGATAGGGGACAAAGTCTGCCTCTGCGGAAACGTAAACCCGGCTGACACCCTTTTCATGGGTACTCCCGAAAAAGTCGAAGCCGAAAGCAAACAGTGCATCGCGGACGCAGGCCCCGGAGGCGGCTTCATCCTCTGGTCAGGCTGCGACTTCCCGCTGGACTGCCCCCTTGAAAACATCGATCGTTTCTACGAAATGCCCAAAAAATACGGAAAATACCCACTGAAGGGCTGAAACTACGGGAATGCATTGGAAACTCAAAGAAAGCCATGATGTGTTGTGAATCCCTTCATGGCTCTTTTTTCCTATTTTTCAGAACCTCTTTAAAATCATACCCATCTGCCGGCCCTTTAAATACCCACTTGCGGTCTTAAACTTCAATTCATCCCCCACAGAAATGCATTTAACTTTCAATTCCGTATTTTTCATAGGGGGAAGTGCTATCACCGTTAGCAAAGACGAAATTATCGAAGTTCTCAAAAACGTCTACGGACTCGAGATTCCTATCAACATAGTGGACCTCGGGCTTGTCTACGGCGTGGACGTTGAAGGGGACAGGGTAGATATCAGGATGACACTTGCAAAAGCGGGCTGTTCAAAGTGCACGTTCATCACGGAAGAAGTCCGGAAAAAGGTCGAGGCAATCGAAGGGGTGAAGCAGGCGAAGGTCGAACTGGTCTGGGACCCGCCCTGGACGCCGGCCAGGATATCGGGAAGGATCCCGGAAGATGTAAAAAAGCAGATTTTGGCCTGAAGCAATTGAAAAAAGCTATTTGCCTTTTCTACCAGGTAATTCCTGATCAGAAGCAAAAAACCCTGTGCAAAAGCACCAAAATGGCAAACATGCAATTGCACAGGAGAATTATGGCAGGTCTTATCACTTTTCACACGCTGAAGGGGTATTAAATCAGTGTCCTTTAAATTGTTATTAAAGGCACTGTCAGCATGACTTTTATTAATTTATGGGATATTTTCCGTATTTTATCGGAACTTCCATGAATGCCTTCACATTTTTTAGGGAGCAATCTATGGGAAGGTCGCATCCCGACCAGTAGATGTACCCACCACCGGGAGCTGCATCCCTTATGCACTGACGCCCTTCTTCTTCGATCTTTTCAGGAGTCCCCAGGAAAAGGGTCTCCGCAGGGTTTACGTTTCCGCAGAGGCAGACCTTGTCGCCGATCCTCTCTTTAGCCTCTTTCATACTAACTTTGTAATCCAGGCTGAGGAAGCTTACACCTATTGAAGCCAGGTCTTCCAACCTGTCAGCCGTGTCCCCGCATATATGATACATGCAAGAATACCTATCCTTATGGCCGACAATCGCTTTACAGTACTTCTGTGCATAAGGTAGTGCAAATTCCTTGTAGAAATCCGGGGGGATCAGGTCTCCTGAGGCTGAAGGGTCGGGACAGAAAATCTGGTCTGCACCGGCATCAAGCTGGGCTTTTGCAACTTCTATGGCTACGTCCGTGCAAAAATCAATAAACTCTTTTGTATCATCCGGTCTGTCGACCATGGCAAACATCAATTTTTCAATACCCAAAACCAGCCCTGCTATCGTAAAAGGTCCGTTTGTGAGCCCGTCTATAAAAGTATCATTTCCTCTTTTTTCATGCAGCCCCTTCTCCACCAGCCTGATCGTATCAAGTTGCGTAGAGGTTGTAGGGTCTTTTTCAATGTTCGGAAACTCCAGGTTTTTCCAGTCTTCTACTTTATCGATTGCCGTTCTGGAAATCGCTGTCGTGCTCCAGTAAGGCTGATTTGTTTCACATCCAAGGGCAACTGCCACAGGTTGATTGGACGAATAACACCAGACAAAGTCAGCATCAAAAAGTTCAGTTGCCTTGAAATGAGCTTCAGCCTGAATCGCCGGTGTGTTGAGGAATTGGGGCATGCTGACATCTTTTTCTTTTTTGCCGATGCAGTTCAGGTTATTACCTGCTAAGTTTACTGCCCAGCTAAGTGTACAAAACGCCGGAACTCTATCTGGCTCCTTGAGGTCTATTGCTGCTTTGACCCTTTCTCCATGACTCATTTCTTCTTTTGTGCTCATACATACACCTCGAATTTTTTTACAAATTGCTGGCCGTCTTATTAGCCAGTTTTACGTTATTTCAGCACAACGTTATTTCAGCACACCTTCTGCAATCACATAAACTTCCGCACTTACATGCACCTGTAAAGCCGGAAACCCGGGTATAACTGCTGGTCCACTTCAAAAGACCAGAATTCATCTAATTTGTCCAGACTTCAGGACTCAGCAAATTTATTCAGACTTTAGAACTTAGCTAATGTATTCAGATTTGTTTATTGCGCACCATTGAAATTTTTCATCGGAACTCTTCAACTTCACTCCAATGAGGTGGCAGTGTCCCTAATTTTCTGCAAGCAAGGGGTTAAATTTCATAGATTTTTTAAATTCACCGTTTTTTGGTCGTTTTACCGTATTGGCCTTATCGAGAGCGAATCTGCCAGCCTGTAATTCTCGGGGTTTTTGACCTTCCAGAAATTGTGGGACACTATCCGGGATTTCACCCTGAGGATTCCACCCGTGAAGCTCTTCGAAGAGCTACAAATTAAAATGCTGAAAAAAATAATTTAAACGCTTCCAAATTATCAGAAACCCATCCTATTCAAATACTGCGGATACTTAAAAATAAAATAATAAAAGTTAACTAACTTCAGGCAAGTCCGTGGAAATCTGGCAAAAACGATACGTTGAAAGCCAGGATACTAAAAATCAGGAATGAGATATTTTAGTAAATTATAAATATGAGATGCATCTTTTAAAAAAAATAAATAACACCACTTTGCAAAATAATTACAAAAACAGGTTAAAAAGAGATTAATATTTCATTAATAATAATTTGGTTTTTTTCTTCATATTATAAAAGCCTGCTTATCAATCAAAGCCCGGAAAAGAGATTTTGCACACCCAACCCTTCTCAGGGCTGCACCTGCGCTGTGATAGGGCTATCATGCTCCGGAATTTTGAACTCCCTGCCATGAGAATGAGCATCGTTGTCCGGAGTAGCTCCAAAAATAAGTACTGAAGGGTTACAAATCAAATACAAATCAAATCCCAATTTGCTCACCTCGGTCAAGGATTTCCCGGGAAAGGCATATTATAGCCTCGTAACCATTCCACTCCCCTTTAACAGATCTGGTCTCAACCGGAACTGCTATTCCATTTTTATCGAGAAACGGAATATCGCTGAAAGACCTTTTTCCAGCCGCAGTGTCAGAAAAGACCCTGGCTGCCTCCAGCATCTGAGAACGGGCACAAAGTTCAAGAATATTCATACCCGGAAGCTCTTCCTTTGAATAAGCCAGGCGTTTAACAAATGCCGGGTTGCAGTGGACAATACATCCGTCCGGGCTGAGTATAAAAAGAAAATCTTCCAGTACATCAAACAGATTTTGAAAGTCGTTACTTTTCTTATTAAATTCTGCTTCATCCGTTACACGTTCAATAACTACCCCCACCTGAGAAGCAATAGTTTCAAGCGAACTGCGAGAAGCTTCCGGAATGTCATTCTTGCTGTGTGATATAAGTTTGAGCACAGCTATAATTTTTCCCCCGCATTTCACTGGCATGAGGGCTGTAGCACGCAATTTTTCATCCGGGGGAAATTTAACAGCCGTCATGGAACTGATTTCCGGATGGGTCTTATACACGGGTTTTCCTAACATGAGCAAACGGACAAAGACAGAATTCGCATTGTAGTGGGAATCATTTTCAACGTATTGGGGAGACAAACCCTTGTAGGCTACAAGATCCAGGACACCTGTGGATTTATCGAACACATAAAGGCAGCCGGAATCGAAGGGGCTTATATGGAGAGCCAATTCGAGTACCTGTTTATATGTATCCTGTAAATTATTGTTGAAAGCAAGGACATTTCCAAGGTCGCACTGAATTTGCAGGAACTTACTGCTCCTTTTATTCTCTGTGATGTCAACGATAATACCCTGAATGGAAGTGAGCGTATTATTTTCATCATACTCGATAAAAGTCCTTTCTTCAACCCAGCGTACCTCGCCGGATTTCGTCAAGACCCTGTACTCCTGAATGTAGTTTTTCAAACCGGCTTCCAGACTCCCGGTATACTTATTCCTTACTTTCAGGATGTCGGAGGGGTGAATTATGTCGCCGTACAAAACTTCTCCGGATGTGAAATCCTCGGCTGCATACCCAAACTGATTAATATTTTTAGATACGAATTCCACAGGCCAGTTGTGTTCAGCCCTCCAGAAAAAAATGACTACCGGACTATTATTTATAACGTTCTCAATCATTATTTTCATTTCATGAGAACGCCTCATTTCTTCCGCATATTTTTGAAGCGCCTCCTCGGCTTTTTTGCGCTCAGTGATATCGTTAATAAATGCGAAAAGATATTCTTCACCCTCAAACTCAATATAGTTTAACGTTGTCTCGGCAGGAAAAACACTACCGTCTTTTTTGCGGTAATAGCCTTCAAACACTACTAATTTTTCCTTTTTATGACTTTTCCAGGCTTTTTCCCAATTTTTATCCCAACTATCTTCTGAAAATTGAGTTTCAACATCGAAGACCATCATTGCAAGTAGTTCTTCTCGGGAATAGCCGTAATATCTACTGGCTGCTTTGTTGACGTAGATAAAACGACCTTCGGAATTAATCCAGAAAATGGGCTCTATACTGTTTTCAATTGAATGTTGTACAAGAGGAACATTTTTTTTCATTACGGTCTGGTCGGTAAGACCAGGGTTTAGATTGTCGGAATCCATTTTTGTCCCCCATAAATTAAGTTGATGGACTTGGTGAAGGTATTCAATGTTAACATTATATTAATTAATTCTATATATCACTATTAATTTATTTTCCATCAAGTGCATATATAAATCTCCAGAAATACTATTTTTAAAAGTTTTTTACTAAAAAGAGAAAGTACACTGTCTTTAATCCACATGACTAATTCAAAAAAATATTCTGAGAAAGTTTTAAAAAACATTCAGCGCCAAAAACGGTAAAAACATAAAGTCATGATAGGTCTCCTGCGCCCTATCAGGAGGATTTAGCAGGATAGTGAAACAAAAATTCCCTGAAAATGCTATTTTAGAGGATTTATTGCCAACAAGCTTTTATATCACGATTAGTCAGACCTGCCAGAATGGCTTTCAATAAAGCCCAAAAAATTAGCTTTAATCTTTTTGTTTCCCTATAGTGACATTGCAATAAATGTTTCAACCTAATCCATCATATTTATAGTTTATCAATCTGGCCAGTCACAATTTTTTTCATATCACTTCGCACAATGCTATTTTTCCATACTTCGAGGGATTTGGAGCAACTACAAAATTAAATTATATATGTGTCATGGGAGGTGGACACCAGCCAGTACCATATATAAAAGCTATGAATAATTGCGGCTTAGGATGGTTTAAATGCCGTAAAAACAGCTTTTGCAATGAGAACGTTGCACCATAGTTCTCATCACACTATCTGCACCACAAAATGTGAAACCCTGACAAAAAAAGAGTAAAAAGAAGCATGCAAACAGGCAAACAGACTAACAGACGAAGCATGCGAAGAAAAAGGAAAATCGATAAACTCAAACAGACCCAAAACCGTCCCTTGTATTTCACTTCAAGCACGAGGGCCGGGAAAAAGTTCATTAAAAAGGCAGAGTGGTAATATGACTTCTAAAGAGGAAATTTTTGAAAGCCTGGCAGAAGCTGTGGTCAAAGGCAAGCAGGATCTTTGTGTGGAACTTGCAAACAAAGTGATCGAAGAAAAGGTAGATGCCTATGAAGCGATCATGAAAGGCTGTGCTCATGGAATGAGCATTGTGAGCGACAAATATGATAAGAGGGAAATGTTTGTCCCTCACATTATGATTGCAGCTCGGGCCATGAACTCGGCCGTGGAGATCCTTCAGCCCCATGTAAACGTAGAATCAGCGGAGAAACCGGGAGATGTGGTCACAGGCGTGGTTTTCGGTGACGTCCATGACATCGGGATCAACCTGGTAGTCAGCTTGCTGGGAGCCGCAGGTTTCACGGTCCACCACCTGGGAAAGGATATTGCCCCCGAAAAGTTTATCGAGGCCGCAAAAGAGCACAATGCAGATGTTATCGGGCTGTCTGCCCTCATGACCACAAGCATGATGGGAATGAAAGAAGTGGTCGAACTTGCGAGGGGGGAAATCCCGAGCACTAAAATCATGATTGGAGGAGGCCCCGTATCCCAGCGCTACTGTAATGATATAGGTGCGGATGCATACGCCGAAAATGCCCCGGAAGCCATCAAAGCTGTCAAAGAGCTCGTAGCAGCAAAGAAAGCTAACTGACAAGCAAAAAGAGAAGCATAGAGCTACATAGCTAAAAAAATGTATATGAAGGATTGTAATGAACAATAAAGAACGTTTTCTTGCTGCCCTTGCGCGAGAAGAAGTGGACAGGGTCTCTGTAGCCTGTCCTCTTCAAACCGCAACTGTTGAGATGATGGAGGAAACCGGGACATCTTGGCCCGAAGCACATTCCAGCGCACAGAAGATGGCAAAACTGGCCCTTGCCGCCAACCGGTTAGGAGGAATTGAAAGCGTAAGGGTTCCCTTCGATCTCTGTGTCGAAGCCGAAGCTCTGGGCTCTGCCATACACGGAGGAAAATCCGATTCCCAGCCTTCCATCAAAGATCCGGTTCTCAGTGATCCGGAGAAACTCTACTCCCTGGAAGTCCCGGATCCCTCCAAGGCCGGAAGGATGCCCGTGGTGCTCGAGGCAATAAAGCTCGTGAAAGAAGAGGACCCAGGCCTCCCGATCATAGCCGGGATTACCGGGCCCTTTACCCTTGCCGGGCAGATAAGGGGTGTCGAAGCCCTGTTAATGGACATGTTCGACAACCCAAACTTCTTCAAGGACCTGCTCTCCTTCACAACCGTGTTGCTGATAAGTTACGGGCGTGCCCTTGAAGAAGCCGGAGCCGATTCGATCGTAGTCATCGATCCTTCGGCAGGCAGCGAGCTCCTGGGATGTGACTTCTACCAGGAGGCAGCCTATCCTCCCTGTTCCAAACTTGTCCACAGCCTGGACAAACCGGCCATCCTCCACATCTGTGGGGACTCAACCCCTCTTCTGGGGATGATGGCAGACACAGGAGTTGCAGGTGTCAGCCTTGACCATCTGGTAGACATCCAAAAAGCAAAAGAACTGGTAGGGGACAGGGTTGCAATTATAGGCAACATCAACCCCCCGGACACCCTCTTCCTGGGAAAGCCAGAAGACGTCCGGGCAGAGGCTCTCGAATGCATTGCCAAGGGAGTGAATATCCTCGCTCCAGGCTGCGGGATTCCCCCCGGAACGAAGCTCGAGAATATAAGGGCTATGGCTGAGGCGGCAAAAGCTGCTGCAAAAGAATGATCCGACTTTCCGCACATCTCTGATTATTATTCAGACATTTTTATTGGAAAACTGTAAATAAGGTAACTTGCTATTGAATTTTTGAATTTTTATGCACATTACTACTAACTCCTTGGACCATCACGGTATAGTTTGTGGAATTTTCGATGAACTTGAAATTGGAAGTATTATCGATGAAGTCCTTCCCAAAATTGGGCAGCATAAGTTAGCTCATTCAACAGTGATAAAAGCAATGATTCTTAATTGCCTTGGATTCACTGACAGCCGACTTTACCTGTACTCTCAATATTTTGAAAATCTTCCAGTTGAAAGGTTACTTGGTCCTGGAGTTAGTGCGTCAGATCTTACTGATGACGTTTTAGGGCGAACTCTTGATAAGATATACGAAGCAGATCCTACTCAACTGTTCATGAAACTTTCCATGAGTATGATGGAAGTTGTGAACCTTAAAGTCATACAACTTCATTGCGATGATACCAATTTCAGCGTTCATGGAGACTATGAGCCTGAAGATGGTAGCTCTGCCATTGAACTCACTTATGGTCACGCGAAAGATAAGAGATATGATTTGAAGCGTTTTTCAATGGGGATGATTACAAACCAGTATGGAATGCCATTATTTACACAAGCATACTCTGGGAACTCATCCGACAAAGAAACCATAGTAGAAGCCATGAAAAGACTTAAGGAAAACATCGATTTCCTTGATGACGTTTACTTCATAGCTGATAGTTCTCTGTATTCTGAAGATAATGTCAAAGCATTAAAAGACATGAAGTGGATCACCCGTGTTCCCTCAACTCTGAATCTTTGTAAAGAGTTGCTGACTTCTGATTTTGAGTTTAAACAGGGAGAAGACCCACGCTACTTATTTTACGAAACTATGGTTGAATATGGTGGCATAGAACAAAAATGGGTAGTTGTTCACTCCAAAGAGATGCATAAAAGAAAAGACATTACATTTGAAAAGAAAATCAAAAAGATACTTAAGAAAGCTCAGAAAGAGCTGAAAGAGCTGAAACAAATAGATTTTGCATGTGAAGAAGACGCAAGAGCAGCTCTGGAAAGATGGAAGAAAGAGAACCCCTACTGTTTGCTGGAAACAGTGGATATCTCAACGGTATCAAAAAGGGAAAAAGGCAAGAGAGGAAGGCCAAAAAAAGGTGAAAAGCTTGTTACCCATTATGTTGTAGATGCGAAGGCCATCAAGAATGAAGAACTCGCACTGCATGAAATGAAGTATCATGGAAGATTTATAATCGGCAGCAGTGACTTGAATCTTGATGCTGAAGAGATGCTGGAAAAATACAAAAACCAGAGTAAAGTGGAAAAAGGATTCAGGTTCATAAAGGACAAAAGTTTCAGGGTTTCTGAAGTTTATCTTAAGAAACCTGAGAGAATTGAAGCATTGTCAATGATCATGGTTTTAACTCTGATGGTTTACTCGGTAGCAGAATGGAAGCTGAGAGAAAAACTAAAAGAAACAGGGGAATCAATACCGAACCAGGTTAAGAAACAAACTCAAAAGCCGACATTGAAATGGGTTTTCATGCTGATGAAAGGGATTACGGAAGTGGAAGTAAAAAAGAAATCAAAAGCTAAAATTCAAATCGCCAACTTGGATGAAATCAAAGAGAAGTTAATAAGGTTGATGGGAAAGAGTTGTGAAAAATACTATTTTTGAATGAGGGTATAAGCTCTTTAACTAAGAAATATCAAAAGTTTCAGACAGCACAAGTAGCGGATGCTGTCGTAGAATTTAGGAAATATCAGCTCTACAATATAAAAAATATGAGTATAGTGACAAATTCAGTTTGTGCTGTGTTTAAGAATCAACGAATTTGCCATTAACATAAGTCAATTATTATTGGACAGTTGATTATTGAATAAAAATAATTGTATTTTTATGGACATTTGCGGAACGTCGGATGATGAAAAAGAAGGAAAAACCAGAAGGGGAGAGGACAAAAAGAAGAAGAAAAAGAAGAAGAGAAGCATAATACAAAAGCAATGAAGCCAGGTCTTCATTGCACTTTTTTTCATCCGGATAGCCGGGCGCTTTTAACCTCCATAACTTTTAAACCTCAAATTTAGATTTTTTTAGCAGAAATGTATTTAACTTTCAACTGTGTATTTTTATAAAAGGGGGAGTGTCTATCGTCAGCAAAGACGAAGTTATCGAAGTGCTCAAAACCGTTTACGACCCTGAGATCCCGATCAATATCGTTGACCTCGGGCTTGTTTATGGGGTTGAGGTAAAAGGTGATCATGTCCATATTGAAATGACCCTGACCATGCCGGGCTGCCCGATGGGGGAAGTTATAGCCGAGAACGTAAAACGGAAAGTTGAGGCAATGGAAGGCATAGAGAAAGCCGAAGTCAAACTTGTCTGGGACCCGCCCTGGACGCCTGCCAGGATATCGGAAGATGCGGTGGGAAAGATCATGAAATGATCATGAAATAATCCGAAATGATCACGAAATTATCTGCATGAAACAGAAAAGGAATGAAATGTTATTAACAGTCACGAATGGGGTCTTAAATTAGGGTATGAAATAGAATTGTGTATGAAATAGATTCGGTTATGAAATAGAATAGGGTATGAAATTAAGGGGGTAAAGATATGGGAGATCAGGGTCTTACAGACCTGCCTATGAAAATCAAACTGCCTGAAAGGGAAGCTGCAGGCAGGAGCTCGTTTGAAGAAATTCTTGCAAAGCGGAGATCTATTCGCTCATACTCGGAAAAGGCACTTTCCGAATCGGACGTGGCCCGCTTCCTCTGGGCTGCCCAGGGGATCAGTTCGAAAGAGGGGTTCAGGACAGCCCCGTCAGCTGGAGCCCTTTACCCGCTGGAAGTGCACCTTGTTGCCGGAAACGTGGCGGGGATCGAGCCGGGAGTGTACCGGTACATCTCGGAAGAGCATTCTCTTATCGAGGACGTTTCGGGAGACCTGAGAGCAAAGCTGGCCACAGCTGCCCTTTCCCAGCCCATGATCAGGAACGCTCCTGCAAGCCTGGTGATTTCCGCAGTGTACCCGCGCATCACCAGCAAATACATGAAAAGAGGAATCCGCTACGCGGTCATGGAGGCGGGGCACGTAGCCGAAAATATTTACCTGCTGGCGACGGAACTCGGGATCGGGACCTGTGCCATCGGGGCATTTGAGGACGAGGAAGTAAGAAAAGCGCTCAAGCTCCCGGCAAACGAAGACCCGCTTTATATAATGCCGCTGGGCTACGTCTGAGAAGTAAAATCAATCTAAAAAGCAACCTCGAATCCGTTAAGCAGGAGAATCCCGTTAAGCAGAGAACCTGATAAAAAACAAAAAAAGGGAGTAAGTAACCGGAAACCCTTACTCTTCAGGTGTCGGGGGGCCTGACAGGTCGAAGTACATCCCCGACCTGACTGCCGGTTCATCTTCTTTCCAGGCCAGCAGGAGATATTCGGCTTCTGTGCTGAGTTTCTCAGGCCTTCCAGCTTCTCCCAGAGCCACTTCAAGCTTCCATTTCCCATTTCTTACGATCGCAGTTGTATTTTTGGGCCACCAGCTTTCAGGCTCACCATCGGCGAAAAGCTGGCTCCTGAGTACCGTAGCTTCAGGCAGGGTGCTTGTGCCTTCAAGCAGGACCTCATTGTGGACGCTTACGTGCTGGACGTCGATTTTCTGTGAGAAGAGGGAAGGATATTCGTCTTCAAGAAGTTTGGTATATGTTTTCTCCACGATTTTCCCGTCCTCGATTATGAGTTCGACGGAAAAGCCGGTTACGGATTTGGGCAGCTTATCAGTCCTGACATCATAAAGGTAGGTCAGGGTGTAGCGGCCTTCCAGCGCAGGGTCGGCTTCAAAGCCTGTTTGCCTGAGAAAACGGCCTTCGAATTCGGCATAACTGTAATCATTTCTGAAACTTTCCTCGACGATTGCTTCGGGCCCGGTTTCACTGTAGGCCTGTGTACCGGAACCTTCAGAGACTTCAGATACATCAGAATCTTCTGAGACATCAGTTTCGGAAGGGCTAGCCTCACTGATGTTTTCCTCAACTACTGCCCCTGATCCAGCGTCGGTGTGCTCCCCCTCCTCAGGAGATTCCGTACAGCCGGAAAGGCAGAGAGCAAGCAAAATAAGAAGCACTAATAAAACTCTTTTCATTAGAACCACGTCCATTTAACAGATTATAGAGGGCACGATCCATTAAAAACTTTTAGATATTTTTAAATCGAACTGAGTTTTTATAGTTAAGGCTCTGTTTTGTTTCCAGATCTTCTTTCTAAAAATCAACCGCCCTCGAAAATCAATTTTTGTCCTTCACCAGCCTGCCTTCGGAATACCTGTAAACCAGGGAAGTTGCCGTTGCAAGCGCTACTGACGGAATATCCTCGTCGGAAATATCCTCGATATGTTTTATAAGTGCCCGCAAACTGTTCTGGTGGGCGCAGATTATGACGTTTCTCCCTTCCTTTACGGCAGGCAGGATTTCCTTTTCGAAAAAAGGAACTGCGCGAGCGGAGATGTCTTTGAGGCTTTCTCCTCCCGGAGGCCCGGTTTCAAAACTCCTGCACCAGATGAAAATCTGCTCGTCCCCGTATTTTTCCTTCATTTTCTTCTTTTTCTTTCCCTGCAAAAGCCCGTAATAGCGTTCGTTCAGGGCTTCATTTGAATAAATCGGGATCACTTCATCCAGGAGCTTTTCAGGAAAGGAATACCGTTCCCGGTGTGAAGCAGCTTCACCTTCCGCTTCTGCTTCATGCACAACGATCCCGGCTTTTTTCTGCCTTGAGAGGATAAGGAAAAGGGTCTCCCTTGCCCTGATCAACCCGGAGGTAAAAGCAAGGTCAAAGTCGATTCCTGCAAGATCAGATGCACAGCGCAAAGCATCCTCGATCCCCTTTTCGGTAAGCGGGGTGTCAAGCCAGCCGGCAAACCTTTTTTCAAGGTTCAGCCTGGCTTCCCCGTGACGGACAAGTACCAGATAAGTCATTTAAGCCACCGTTTCAATAAATCATCTCAAAATCATCCAAAAATCGTTTTATAAATCGTTTCAAAATAGTATTAAAAATTTGTATTCAAAAATTTACATTCCGGCTCATTTTTTCGATTCGGGCCTGAACTCAAGTTTCGTGTCAAAAAGCAGGTGCCAGAGGTCTCCTTTCTTTGCCATCCGTTCAGCATCGATTACAGCCCCCGGGCCTTTTATCTCAAATACGACGGCTTTTTTTCCGAATTTTGAACTTCCCAGCCTGCTTTCCAGCCGGCTGTAGTCCAGGGCATCGGCAAGCCGCAGGAGGGCAGCTACTTTCAGGGTGATGTCCTGTATTTCTTCAGGCATTTCTGCAAAAGAGGTTTTCCGGAGCTTTTCCAGCTTTTTTTCTCCGGCTTTTTTCCTGTGCAAAAACGCGGCCCAGGCAACCACCGGTCGGAGTTGTTCCGGGAGTTCTGCTGGAGGGTACCTAAACAGGATGTCCCTTCCTGCCTTATGGTGCTGATCCAGGTCTGTCGAAATCCCCGTATCATGGACAAGGGCCGCGATTTCCATGAGCTGCCGGTACTTCAGGTCCAGCCCGTGGATAGGGGCAAGCAGGTCGAAAAGTTCCAGCGAATTCCGGGCCACGTTATCGGCATGGCTGCGTTCGATCCCGTACTTAGAGTAGAGGGACTCCAGGGACAGGGGTTCGGGAACGAAATTTTTTCTTACAGGATTGTTATTTCTCAACCCGGGATTCTTATGTTTCCACTCAGGATCGTCTATCGGGCACATATGGAATTCCTTTTATATTAATTCCCAATCTTTCCATTATCAGCAAGCTTATAATTACATACTTTAATGCCCGTTTTTATATAATTGAAAGTAACTAATTTACTGATTTTAAAAACAATGGTCTTTTGGCAATTAACTTGTGTCACACAAATATAAAAAGTTTATTTTGAAAAAAGAAAAATTATTTCCTTAAAATTTACATTTCGACCCCCCTTTTAATTTTTTCACCGAATTTTCGTAGACTTTGTAGTATTTGCCCCTTTTTGGATTCGAATTGTTTGAAAATATTCATTCGTTCATCTCCCCTCTATTGAATTCAACCTAAAATTCCATAGCTTCCGCTGTGGAATTTGATTTTTATGTTCTACGTGCTTTACAACTAAAGGAGATTATCCTGTTTCTGAGTGAAGTCCCAACAGTTCTAACAACTTGCAGAGATGATCTGTTTTCCCAGACTTCGAATAAATAATATGTTCATCCCCCATAGTGACGATACTATGTAGTGAAAATAATCTTAGCAATTTATCTGCAGTAGGCTTCACTAAGGGTCTCCCTGCAAAATCAATTAGAGGTGGCTCACTTTCATTTTCAAGATTCATTCT
The DNA here is from genome assembly GCF_000970045.1 of Methanosarcina sp. MTP4. Taxonomy (NCBI): domain Archaea; kingdom Methanobacteriati; phylum Methanobacteriota; class Methanomicrobia; order Methanosarcinales; family Methanosarcinaceae; genus Methanosarcina; species Methanosarcina sp. MTP4. The sequence goes on along the minus strand of NZ_CP009505.1, from coordinate 2,517,625 downwards.
GGTGATGACCCTCATCAATACCCTTATGAGCAGTGAAACATGAAGTAACATCATCAACGCATCAATACGCTCAGGTTTTTCCAGGAAAATGGTAGATACCATCGTAGGTTTTTTCAATTCTTCAAAATTGGTTTCGATAACTCTTTGTTTTTTGTAATCCTGAAGTATCTGCTTATTGTTTTTTTCATCTACTGGAATGTTGTTGATCAAAACAAAGGATTCTTTGTCTTGTTTGTACTTCTTCACACGTTCCTCATTTTCGGTTAATTTGTCCAGCTTGACTACAAATTTTTCAATAATAGTAGGAGGCTTTTGATCTTTAGAAGGTCTTCCTCTCGACCTTTTTTCTATGACTACCTTTTCGACACTAAGTTTAATGTCAAGCAATGAGTTTTTATGCTTCTTAAGGAACGCAGCAATTTCTTTTTCTGCGTCTGGTTCACAGGAAAATGGTTCCTTAAACGACTTCTTAACATCATCCACAATCGCTTGTTTCTCTTTTTCAATACTCTTTTTTACTTTGCTTTCCGCATCGTCACCCTTGATTACAACCAATCGAAACTTATTTTTATAGATAGTTTCCACAAAACCTTGAGCGTCATATCTTGCAGCCCTTTTTGATTTTTCATCTTCACAACAAATTCCGAGATCTTCCCAATTATTCAGCAAATAAGCCTGTTTTATTGACTTTTCGGCAATTTTAGAGTTAAAATTGGAAGGACAGCGAGATATGAACCTTATTGGATGTTTATCTCCGTATATAACCTCTATATTCTTTTTGTTAACCAGCTTTGAATCTGCTATAAATGTATAGCCACCACAACCATCACCAAGAAGTTCCTGCAAATATTGTATTGCACTCTTAAACCAGGTACTATCGGAAGTATTTCCATCAAGTGTTTGTTCATATACTGGAATCCCATACTCATCTGTAAGCATTCCAGTCATAATTTGCTTCAGTTCAGGGTGCTTGTCTTTACTGTGTCCATGAGTTACATTCAACCCTTCATATCCTTCCTGTTCACAAACCTTACATTCTCCGTAAAATACATGGGACGTTGTGTCTGCATGAAGTATATGGCTAACAGGGATTTTGAAATTCACATAAGAATTAGCTGCTATTCTGCTAAATAATCCAGTACTACCTGCCTCAGCAATCCGATCCAGTAATTTCGCAAGATGATCATCATTGAAATCACTACGGAGATAATTCCCACCAAAAAGAAGCTTCAAGTCAAGACCTTCAAGTGCCTCTTCAATGAGGTAAAGAGGACATCTTTTATCATCTCTTAAAAAGGGAGTTAAAATGATACTTCTTGCAAGTGTTGCAGGAGAAACTGCCCACTGGTCTTTATCCCACTTAACATTATCATTGATGATCTCGTCAAAACCAAGTATATCAAGAAACTGGTTGCAAACGATTAAAACAACAGGAGTTTCCGTTTTTTGTGAGATTTTTTTGTCATTCAAAAGTTGGGATATTTTTTTAAAATTCTTAGTGCCTTCTGCAGAAGGGGAAAGTTTTTTGTTTTTTGCTTTTTGATCCGTTTTTTTCATGTAAGATATTATTTGAAAGATATTATTTAAAGAAACACTTTGACAAAAAAATCCATTTGAAGCCGTAATTAATATTATAAAAAAATAAATTATGTTTAATTTTTAAGGGGGGGTCGAAATGCAAATTAAAAGAAAAATCAAGGATTAAAATCATTTCCTTCAATCCCGTGAACCTTAAAAAATTAATAAACTTTCGGGAAATTTCGGGAAATTTCGGGAAAAGTGCAAAACTGGCCCAAAACCCAGTTTAAAAACCTCCTTGAAATCCCTCCTTGAAATCCCCGGCTTAAAATCCGATCTCAAAACCCGGAATAAGAGCCTCTGTATTCCTTAACCGTTATATATCATGCCCCGACTTTTAATAAACAATGATCAAGCTCAGCTTCAAGCAGGGTACTCTCCTCATCGAGGGAAACGTCCGGGTGCCCAACGCAACCTGGGACGAGCGCAGCAAAAGCTTCAGGGCTCCCGCCATGCAGTACCGGGACATTTTAAATTACCTGGAAAACTCCGGGATCGGGTTTGAAGACGACGTCCTGGATCTCCTTCCCTGCCCGGACCTCCGGGTAGCCTACGAGGCTTCGGGGAAAAAGCTGGAACTCCGGGACTATCAGGCCGAAGCCCTCGTCTCCTGGGGGGAGAACGAAAAAAGGGGTGTGCTTGTGCTTCCCACGGGGAGTGGAAAGACCCTTGTGGGAATCCGGGCCATTGCCGGCTGCAACACCCCTGCCCTGGTACTCGTCCCGACCCTGGACCTGCTTGAGCAATGGAAAAAGCAGCTTGAAGAAGCCTTTTCAATGGAAATAGGAAAACTCGGGGGTGGGGAAAAGAAACTCCTCCCGATAACCGTGTCAACCTACGATTCCGCTTACATCCACGCCGAGACCCTGGGAAACAAATTCGGGCTCCTGGTCTTCGATGAAGTGCACCACCTCCCGGCTGCAGGCTACCGGAGCATTGCCGAATTTTCCGCAGCCCCGTACAGGCTTGGGCTTACCGCCACCTACGAACGGGAAGACGGGCTGCATACCGAACTGAACCGGCTGGTCGGCGGGAAGGTCTACGAAAAGAAAGTCTCGGAACTTGCAGGCGGACATCTTGCCCCTTACCGAATCGAAAAAGTAAACGTGGCGCTCACGGACGAGGAGCGGGAAGGGTACGAGGAACACTATTCCGTATTCTTAAACTACCTCAAGAAAACCGGGATCATAATGAAGAGCCCGCAGGACTTCCAGAAACTGGTCATGAAAAGCGGTCGGGACCCCGGAGCCCGAAAAGCCCTCCTGGCAAGAAACGCAGCCAGGGACCTTGCCTTCAACAGCGCCTCCAAACTTGAAAAGCTAAGCGAAATCCTCGGGGAACACCGGGAAGACAGGGTCTTCATATTCACCGAACACAACCGCCTCGTCCACCGGATCTCCCGGCAGTTCCTGATCCCCGCAATCACCTACCGGACCCCTGCAAAAGAACGAAACTCCATCCTCGAAAAGTTCAAAAACGGGACCTACCGGGCAGTGGTAACCTCCAGGGTGCTCGACGAGGGAATCGACGTCCCGGAAGCAAGCGTCGGGATCATCATGAGCGGGACCGGGAGCAAACGAGCCTACGTCCAGCGTCTGGGCCGCATCCTCCGGAAAAAAGAAGGAAAAGAAGCCGTGCTCTACGAAATCGTAGCCTCGGAAACCTCGGAAACCGGGACCGCCCGCAGGAGAAAAGGAGCTCTGGACAACGCAGGCAGCCAGCCCGGAAGCCAGGCAAAGCCCAGGGGAGGTGAGTGACCTGCTCACATCCGACCTCCTGGTAACCCGCATCTCCTACGGAAAAATCAAACCCACATACGCTTCCTATGATGTCGAAAACCTGGAACTTGCAAAACTCCTGATCGAGACCTTCGAGCAGCATGTGGGAAAACCCTACGGGGACCTCCTATCCGAACTGGAAGGCCTTGAGGAGATGAACTACCGCTTCATCCGGGGCCTTGCCCAGCTCCTAGGAAGGAGAACAGTTATCAAAACCGATGCAGCCGTGGACCCCACTGCCGCCAGGGAAGCCGTTTTCGAAGCCTGCGAAGGGATGGCTCTTTCCATCCCGGAAAGGAATACTGCCCTGGAAAAGGCAGCCGAAAAATTCGCGGTATCCGTCCCCGAACTTGAAGAAGCCCTCTGGGCCGACCTCGAAGAAAACCAGGTCCTGAAAAGTTTCGAGCCCATCTCCCCACCCGAACTCCTGCGGAAATACAACATCTCCCTGACCCAGACCCTGCTTTTCAAAGCCGTGGATATGGACATCCGGATCACGGGGGATTACCAGAAAATCCTCTGGAGAATCCTCAAGACCGGACTTATGTACACCCTGGAAGATGAAGGGGAAACAGAAGAAGAAGAAGAAGAAGAAGAAGAAGAAGAAGCCGGAGAAGAAGAAAAAGCAGGAAAGGGAAGGAAAACAGGAGTGAGAAAGAGAACAAAAGAAGGTGTTCACCTGCACCTGGACGGGCCAGCCTCCCTTTTCAAAATGTCGGAACGCTACGGGAATTCTTTTGCAAGGCTTTTCCCGGTCCTTCTTCGATCCGGAAACTGGAAACTAAAAGCCGGAATCCTGCACAAAGGATACCAGGGGAAGCGCCTCCTGGAATTTGCCCTTGACAGTTCTGAAAAGGCTTTTATGCCGCCGCTGCCTGCAGGGCCTGAATACCCCGAAGCCACATCCGGATCCAAATCCTCAGCCTCAGAGACCCGGATTGGAGAAGCAAGAGCAGGGTACGAAACCCGTGGCGGGGTCGGCATACCAAAAGTAGATATGGAAATCCCGGACGAAAAGGAAAGTATCACCTACGACAGTGCGGTGGAAAAGATCTTCGGCGGCCTGAAACTTGGGAGCTGGGAGATCAGGCGGGAGCCCACCGTCCTGAGAGCCGGCAAATATGCCTTTGTCCCTGATTTTGCCCTGGAGCGGGACGGGACGGTCGTGTACCTGGAAATCGTGGGCTTCTGGACTTCGGAGTACCTGGAAAAGAAGATCGGAAAATTGAAAGAAGTCAGGGAACCGGTCATCCTGCTGATCAACCGGAAGCTGAAGTGTTCGGAAAAGGACTTTCCTGCCAGGGACGTGATCTTCTATGAGAAAAAAATCCCGGTCAATGAAGTAATGCAGATCCTCAGACGCTACGAGGCTGAGAAACGTGCAGAGGACAGGGAAAAGGTGCAGGATGCGGAGATTCCGCTGACCGGAGAGATAATCAGCCTTGAAACGATTTCAAAAGAAAAGGGAATCGGGACCGATGCCCTGAAGGACGTGCTTTTGAAGCGGCTTGAAGGATCCGGGGAATCTAAGGAAGCAAAAGAATCGAAAGAGCCGAGGGAATCAGAGGGGTTGGAAGAATACGTGCTGCTCGAAAACTACGTGCTTCACCGGAACCTCCTTGAAAAAGTTGACAGGGAACTTGCAAAACTCGAAAATTCGGGCACATATGCCGATGCCGTAAAGGTCTTTGAGGGATTCGGGCTTGACAGGAGCCTCTATTACCCTGTACTTGAAGAGCTGGGGTATAAGGTTAGCTGGGTTGGGCTCAGTGAGGATGATGCAAAGGTCAGGAAGGAAAAAGCCTGAAGATGGTGGAAAAAGAAAGTAATGGCTGGCTCGAAAGCATGAATTGTGCCCCATGCAACCGGAATTAGGAATATCCCGTGGTTTTTTTCCACGGTCGCCGAAGGCGAACGGCCTTTCCAGAGTTAAAAGGAAAGAGAAAGAAAAAAGAAAAAAATGCCGAAAAAACGGTAAGAACACAAACTATAGTTAAGTACCCAAATTTCTTCACCAATCTCAAGCGAAAGTTTAACCACAGAAAGCACAGAAAACACGGATAAAGGAAATAGGGGCACAATCCTTCCGTGCTTTCCGTGTCTTCAGTGGTTATAATGTAAGTGAAAATAATTACCTTCGGGACTATAAACAGAAAAAAATACAGCCTGAAAAATACTCTTTTTTCATTTCTCTTTTTCATTTCTTTTTGGTGAGGGCCGCCAGGCAAGCTGGCGGAGGCACTTTCTCTCAATCCTATTGAAGAAAGGTTTCCGGGGTTAAGGAAAGTTGGAGACGGACGTTTTTACTTTCAGCTGAGAAAGCTACAAGTCGGCGTCACTTACCGCAGCTTAAATTCTCATATCATCAAGATCAAGAGCCAGTATCCCCTCTTTTTGAAGGGCTGTCTTCCCCTCAATCTTCCTTGCGAAGATGCCATAGTGATATTCAGGCGTTCCACGGGGGTTAAGGTATCCTGCTTTTTCATTCAGGGAACTGATTATCAGGCGGGCGTCTTTTTCACTGAGGTCCTGCCATTTGCATTCCATGAGGAGCATTTTGCTCATCCCTTCATTCACTGCCAGCAGGTCTATTTCATAAGTGTTTTTTCCTCCGGGTGCGCCCCTGATCGTTCCCCACTGGCGGCCGATTCTCTCGAACTCGAAGGGGACAAATTGCCTGTTTCCAAGGAGGAATTCCTCGACTATCCTTTCAAAGGCAAAGCCAACAAAGGTATCGAAGTTTCTTGAGAACATTTTAAACAGTTCGTCTGTCCTCCCCTGTTCAAAGTAGGAGTCATACCTTTTTATGAAGCCGAACCAGAACCTGAGGAAAGGGTCCCTTATGGAATAAATCCCCCTTTTTGATTTCCGGGGATCGTCCAGGATGGGAGTTTCCCTTGAAATGACGTTGTATTCCCTGCGGAGAATATCCAGGTACCTTGATGCCCTCCCGCTTTCGCCCTCAAGGACGGTGGCAATTTCTCCGACTGTGTTTTTCCCTCTTGAAATGGCTTCAAGAATTGAATAATACGTTTTGTACTCCCCGCCAAACTCCGTTGCCAGTACATTTCGCCCTTCGTCTTTCAGAAGGGGCATCATGCTGTCAAAGAACAGCAGCCTTGCAGTCTCTTCAAAAGGAACGGGGCCGATCCCTTCAAGGAGTTCATAGTACTTCGGGATGCCTCCGAAGACGGAATAGTACTTGATGGCCTCTTTTCGGTCCTTTATTCCCAGGTCCCTGAGAACTTCCAGCACGGTGCCAGGGCCAAGAGGGCCGAGCTCCAGCATGGTGTCCGCCCTTCCGTAGAGGGGATGGGCAGAGTCGACAAATATTTTGTTCATCAGCGAATAGCTTGACCCGCTTATGAAAACACAGCAATCTTTTTCTTTCTGCTTGAACTCGTCCGCAAGCTGCTGGAGGTCCGAGTAGACACTTTTATCCATGTCGTAAAAATTCTGGAACTCATCCAGGAAGATGTACTCCCGGGTCTCAAAAAGATACCTGAAGAGGTCTGCTGCTCTCTGGAATGCCGGGAGGTTCGAAGTTTCGGAAAGCTCCTGCAGGAAAAGCTCCAGAGTCTTGTACTTCGGCACAAATATATACTCAAAGTTTTTCTCTTTAAGAAACTCAAGTGCAAGGCGCGTCTTGCCTATCCTCCTCCTCCCCGAGATCACCGCTATCCTGAACCCTTTCAGGCCGCAGACCCTTTTCAATACTTCCATTTCTTTTTCGCGGTCATAGAACTTCATCGGAAAACCTTCTTCCAGGCTGTGAAATTAAATCAATAAGATCCGGTGTAACGGAAATAATGTACAGGGGATTCGAAGCTTATTCAATTGAATATTTTATACATTTCATGTATTATACATACTATATATTATACATGCCATGTACTTTAACTTTTTCCAGGGTGAATTGCCTCAAATTTTTTTAGAGACAAGAACTTCAATCGGTAGCCCAAAGCTGCTAATTTCAATTAAATCCAGGATACGAAATGCAGAAGATTTTATTCAGAGGACCTGTTGCAAGGAACATGACCTGGTGCAGGGAACTTTACTCCACATACTCCACGTTCATCTTTGCCGGCCTGAAGAAAGTCATGAACTCGTGCACCTCAGGAGGAAAATCCGTGTTCACATTGAGCCCGAGCTGCTTTGCTTCCTCAGCCGAAAGGGGCGTAATGTGGATCATTTCCCCACTTACCAGTTTTTCAACAGCTTCATCAACCCAGATCTCTCTTCCTTGCTCAGATCCGGTCTTGCCAGCCATCCCCGGTTTATCAACCATCTTTGGTTTATCGGCTATCTCTGGCATATCAGCTTTCTCCGGTTCATCAGCTTTTTCCGGCATATCGGCCATTTTTGGCTTATCAGCCTTCTTCGGCTTATCAGCCAGGAGTTCTTTTGCCACCTTTCGGGTGAGTTCCAGGGATTTTCTTGAGATGTCGCTCATGACGAGGGTGCTGTCATCCGCCTTTTCTTTTTTCGTGTCTGCGGCGTAGATCCAGGACGGGGCGGGGTAGAGCCCTCGCACGAAGTCTCCTATCTGGGGGTCGATGGGGCCGATTACGGCGTCCTTGTCCATGACAATTTCGTCGGCTGCAAGGGCTATCATTGTGCCCCCGGACATGGAGTAGTGGGGGATGATGACCCTGGTCTTTTTCGGGTGTTTTTTCAGGGCGCGGGCGATCTGGATGCTGGCATGGAGCTGGCCCCCTGGGGTGTGCAGGATCAGGTCGAGGGGGTATTTTCTGGAGGCCCGGATCCAGCGCAGGACCTGTTCGGCGTCCTCCTCGTCTATAAACTGGTAGGCGGGAAGCCCGAACATCGAGATCGCCTCGCGCCTGTGAATCATGGTGAGCACCCTGCTGCCCCAGCGCTTCTCCATCCGCTTCAGCCTTGCCTGGCGCTGCATGCGGATAACCTTGAGCTGCCACTGTGGGTAGATGACGGCGTAGAGAAAGAAAAACAGAAACAAAAGGGTGAGTATATCCCATAGGCTGATGGTAGTGCTGTCAACTGCTGCCAGAAAATTCCTCCCTGATCCTCCCTGAAAAATTGCCCCGAAAATTGGCCTGAAAATTTCCTGAAAATTCTCTTGAAACTTCTACTGAAAACTGGCGCCGGGTATCGGCAAAGCTGTCCGAAAAAGGATACAGCTCGGACCCCCGGGCTTAATCAGATAATGAATCCCCCTACTAACATTGTCCTGTTAGCTATTAATTATTAGCCCTATGCACAACACACAAAATATACAAAAAAAGAAATAAGCAAATGTGTCTGACGAATACACTGTAGTCAACAACCCAAATTCCTTCACCAGTCTCAAGTTAAAGTTTAACCACCGAAAGCACGGAACACATGGAACAAAAATAAATAGGGGTACAATACTTCCGTGCTTTCCGTGTCTTCCGTGGTTGCAATGCAGGTGTAAGTATTTACATTAGAGACTATAAATTACGTCAATGCGTGAGAAATTTAAGCCCCATTACCCCGGAAAAAATCAGCATTATGCACAGAAGCTTTCCGATGTCGCAGGACTCGTTGAAAAGCAGGATGCCAAGGACAGTGGTGCCCAGGATTCCGATTCCGGTCCAGACGGCGTATCCGGTCCCTATGGGGAGGGTCTTCAGGGCCTGCGCCAGAAAATAGAAGCTCAAGAGCATGCAGGCTACCGTGAACACGCTGGGATAAAACCTGGTGAAGCCTTCCGTGTACTTCAAGCCGATTGCCCAGGCAGCCTCAAAAATACCTGCTATGAAAAGAACAAGCCATTCCATAAACAGCCATCCACATACTAAAAGCACTTAAACATGTCGGCACCACACAGTATTCACCGTAAAGCATTCCCAGCACAACATCCATCACAAAACATCCACAAAAAAGCATTCACGACAAAACATTCAAGCCATGCAGACCAATATTTCCATATGGCAGCTCCGAAGTACCTGAAGCGCTATCTCAGGGTACAGAGAAACGAATTGCCTGCCCTTTTCAAGATAAGCGAGCGAATCCCGGCAGAGTTTGAAGCTGATATGCCGCTTGAAGAGCTCTGGGCCGCCCATTCCCAGGAAATGGATAAATACCGGATACTCCGGAAAGAGCTCGAAACCGAAGCCCTGAGAGCCCTTGCATACCCTGATGCCTCGGATAAGTTAAAGCTCCTGACCGACGGCTTTCTGGAACTCGAAAAAGCCTCCCCTTCCCTCCTTGACCTGAAGGTCGCAATCGTTGACCAGGTCCTGGAAAACTGCCATGCCTGCGAGCGCCGCTGCGGGGTTTCCCGGAAGGCAGGCGAAAAAGGCTTTTGCAGGCTAACCGACGTTTCCCGGATCGCCTCGGAGTTCCTGCACATGGGAGAAGAGCCCGAGCTTGTCCCCTCCCACACGATCTTTTTTACAGGCTGTGTCTTTGCTTGCGTCTACTGCCAGAACTGGGACATCTCCACCTTCCCAGATTCCGGTACCGAAGTCGAACCCCGGAAACTTGCAAAACTGATCGACGTCCGAAGGCTGCACGGGGCAAAGAACGTAAACTTCGTAACCCCGACCCCCCACCCGCACACCGTCCTGAAAACCGTCCGGGAACTTTCCGAAAACACCCCCATCGTCTGGAACTCGAACATGTATCACTCCCCCGAAATCGCCCGCCTCCTGGAAGGCGTGGTAGACGTCTACCTCGGGGACTTCAAATACGGAAACGACGCCTGCGCCCGCAAGTACTCGAAAGTCAAAAACTACCTGGAAGTCGTCCGTCCAAACTTCGAATTCGCCTACGAGACCGCCGAAATCCTCCTTCGCCACCTGGTCCTCCCCGGCCACCTCGACTGCTGCACAAAACCGATTGCCGAATGGGTTTCCGAGCATATTCCTAGGGTCAGGTTTAACCTCATGTTCCAGTACAGGCCCGTCTATCGGGCGATGGAGTACCCGGAAATCGCAAGAGGGCTGACGTTTGAGGAAGAGGCAGAGGCAATTGAGATTGTGAGGGGGGCGGGGATAGAGGATTTGTTGATATGAGTGAGGACCTGCAATTTAATTATTCAGGAAAACCGGAATTATCTAATTTTAAGTTAAGCGCCAGAATTCTTTTTTGATTCCGTTTTCTAATTTTCCGGCGGGCGTTTAGTCTTCGCTTTATTGGACCCCGGGCTCTCACCGGGTGCCGAAGGCAGCCGGCTTTTCCAAGATGTAAATGGAAAAGAAGAGGAAGAAGAGAGACCTATACATACATATTTTTTATATAAATACTGTTCTCGGCAAACGGGTCTTCAAGAATGCCACAAATATGGGAAGTATCACGCGGGTATATCCAGATCACGCTGTTTTTGAGAGAAGAGATAGCGTTCCCTGCTTCGGAGAACGGCACGCCCCAGCCGTTTCTATTGAGTTCCCCGAGGGGAAAAGCGGTGCCTTCAATGAAGAGAGACATTTCTTAATATTGTTAACGACGTTAACAATTATATATTTATTGTTTGGGTTGGGTACTCAAGAATCAAATTATAATCCATCCATAGGCTCTGTGTGGCCTGGCCTCGGAAGATTTCGACCTGAAGACGGTGCCGTGCAGGGCCCGGCACTGGGGGCTCTGTAGAATAGAGAAACGGGGTTCTCACCGTTCAGCCGTGGCTGAACGGCTTTTCCCATAAATAATAATTGTTTTTAATATATTTACTTTTAATAATTAATTTCAAAAGGTTTATCTATTTTATTTTAAAATAGAACTAAGGTATAACTTGTTTCTATAAACAAAAATTGGTTAGTGGACCAAATAAACTGGATAATTTGGAGAAAAACCGCTCGGTCGAGCGCTAAAATTTGTCATAATATCATTGAATCCAGACAAACGACTTGTCATTCAGTGAAAGAATCCTGAAACATTAAGCAATATCGAGTTAAAGAAGAGTGATTATGAGCGAAAATGAGCGAAAGACCATAGAGCACAGCCATACCCCACAGCATCCTCTTTGGCTGTCTGTTGTCCTGAGTCTCTTCCCGGGCGTGGCGCTAGGCACGTTCATCGTCGGGACGACACCAGTATTGAAGGGATGGGGACTGGATCCAATCTTCGCCCTCTTCGGCGGTATCGGACTCGTGATCGTACCCCTCGAACTCGGGTGCCTGGCTATCGCCTCTCGCAGGATAATCGGCTCGTGGTCTCCACTTGCCGTTACAGATTACAGATCCAAGCTTCCTCCCGGACAGCTGCTGCCAATGGCCATTGGTCTGGCTATATGGTTCATCTTCACACTAATCGTGTGGATATTGTTGCTGGAAGGCTGGGTCATCGATTGGTTGCCCTCGTGGTTGCCCGATTCGATACTGCAGTTTTCGCAGACGAATGCGGAGGGCGATTCACCTTCTGCGGGCGTTTTCGCAGCGTTCTTAGTCATAGCATTTGTGTTCAATGGCCTGGTCGGTCCAATGACCGAGGAACTGTACTTCCGCGGCTATCTTCTCCCACGGATTGACCGCTATGGCATATGGGCGCCGATTCTCAACACCCTCCTGTTCAGCATATATCATGTGTGGTCGCCGTGGCGGTGGCCTCAGATAGCCGTCGGGTTCCTGCCCTTGGCTCTAGTCGCGTGGCAAAAACGGAGCATCTACGTATCCATGATTGCTCATGTGATTGTCAACATCGTCTTCCTGGTCATGCTCACAGCCTCGTTCGCCGCTAGCTGACACTCGGGATATAGGAAAAGGTTCGTGCAATAATTTTGTCAATCGGGCGGTGGGATCTTTTTTCAGGCTCGGAGTCTGCCCGGTCGTCCAGGAAGTTGAAGTCCCGGTCCATCTGCCGGGAAAAGTCGCGGTTTTCGATGCGGGTCTCTGGGTCCACGGTCCTGGTGATGGGGACGGGCAGCAGGTCACAGAGGCAGTGAAAATGACATGGAATACAGTATTGTTTTACTTCTGGCGAGTTTGATTTGAAAACTGTCCCACGCAACCTTATGCATATACAAAACTTTAGAATCAGGCTGTCTCTCCTCCCTCATTCAAAACTCCCCAGAGTCGACTGGACCTTCCCCTTCATCGGATTTTTCCCCTGCCTGAATTCTTCGATCCTGTCCGGGTTGTTAGCCAGGTATGCCAGTATGTCCCCATGGCATTGATCGGGCCAGCACCAGCATACGAGAACTTTGCCTGATAATTCCCCGGGGATTGCCCTCAGGAGATCCTTCTTGGTGCCGTGAACTGATTTATATATCTCACAAAGAAATTGTCGCCGCACTGAGGCGACAATTCAATGAGTGAATTGTCTCCGCACTGCGGAGACAATTGAGCCTGAAACACTTCAGGTTGCTTATCTGCCGAGGGAAGGATTTACAAAATTGTGCAGCGGCTTGCTGCACAATCTACCTACCTACCTAATGAACTGACTTTCCACACAGAATGCCAAACTACCACCCAGTTAATTTTCCACTAAAAAGCGAAAACTTATATCATATTCGCATATAATTGGAATTAATGTATTTTTCCAGAACCGAACTCCAAACCATCGCAGAACTCGCAAAAGGCAACACCTCAATAAGCACCGTAGCCGAAGCTCTCAACAAAAGTGAAAAACACATCTACCGAATCGTGCAAAAGCTTGAGGGAAAAGACCTTGCAGCCCTCTCAGATGGAGAAATCGTCCCGAAAAAAAGCACGTTGATGGTCAGGCTTACCCGGATTCTCGATTCCTACCCGAATTTGATACCCGTTCTGGCAGATTCCGGAACCCCGATACTCATCTCCCTGCTCGAAGCAAAAACTGTGAATGAAATCACCGAAGAAGCGGATGTGAAAAAGAGCACGGTCTATGCTTTCCTGAAAAAAGCCCTGAAAATAAGCCTGGTAAAAAAAGACGGGGAACGGTATGTACTCAATGAAAGGCTCTGGGGAGATGTTGCAGGCCTGCTGAGGGAAATAAGGAATATCGAAAGGCTGCTTGACCCGTGGGTGCCTTATAATTCGGTGATATACTACAGGGGCAGGGATGAGGTCATCTATTCGAATAAGTACGGAGGGGATTCAGGGGAAAAGACGGGGTTCTCGGTCTTCGAAAAGGAAGGGATCAAGCTCCTTTTGCCAACCACCTATTATTACTATTCGGATAAAGCACCGGAAAAAGAGCTCACAAGAGAAGATATCTTCAGGCATGCGCTTTATGTTACGGAAAAAGAGCCTTCTGTCAGGCATCTCATATTCCTTGCACTGTACTACTGTAAGTATGAGGAAGAACTGAAGGATGTGAAACATAAGATAGTTAAGAACCTGGAGCTTGTTTTGCAGGGGGAAAGGATCAAGGGATATCCTGATTTTGAAGAAATAAAGGAAAAGGCTGAGATGTATGGGATTGAGATCAAGGGAGGGAAGGAACAATGATAGAGAGCGTAGAAGAAATCCAGAGCCTTTTTAGAGAAATTGATAGCTCCTTACATATAACTCCTGAAACTGAAAAACTTGAAATTTTTGTTATTGGCGGGACAGTACTTCTGGAACAGGGCCTCAAGCCTGCAACAAAAGATATAGACCTTGTCGTCCGAAACATGCATGACTTTAAACTGTTTGAAAATACCCTTAACAGCCTTGGTTTCAAAAGTACAAAACCAGGAGCTGAATACATCCATATGAATGTCAGCCAGGTCCTGGAGAGGGAAGATTTTAGAATAGATCTCTTCCAGACAAGTGTCTGCGGGAAGTTTTCGGTCACGGATTCAATGGTTGAAAGGGCCAGAGAATATTTAGTTCTGGACAGACTTGCTGTTTATCTCTGCTCCAATGAAGACGTTTTCTTATTCAAGACAATGACCGAAAGGAGTGGAGACATTGAAGACTGCATTTCTCTTGCAAAAAGAGGCATCGAGTGGGAAATAATTCTTGATGAACTCAAAAACCAGATCAGGTTAAGTGGGCAGAATGTTTGGATAACATGGGTAGGAGAAAGACTTGACATACTTGCAGACGAAGGGCTCTATATCCCGATTCTTGGAGAGGTGGAGAGATTGAGCGAAGAGTATTATGAGAATGAATTAAAAAAATATGGGAGTTAAAAAGAAATCTCAGTCGAATTCAGAATATGTGGGAAAATGTTCACATATATTATATATCATGTGGCGAAAATTCCACATTGACAGAAGAAATCAGATTCATACCAACTAACAATTTCCAGCTAAATGAGAATATAATTAAATAATTCGCATTTAAATGGAAAATTAAAAAAACTGGACACACTTATTTTTTTTCATAACTTTAGCTCTGTCAGAATTTCTGGAAAAGCCGTCCGCCTCGCTGCGCTCTGCGGCCGTTGAGAACGCCGGTACCTGAAAATCAAATCGAAACCCGGTTTCACGGCACCGAAATATCCGAAAATAGCAAGCCACCTGATACTTGAAGATCCGAAACTTGAGGAACCGGAGATCGAAATACAGATTCTTGAACACTGAACCCTGAATACCTGACACCTGAAATTTCGAACATCAACCTTGCGTGAATAATAATATTTATAATCTTATCAAGTGTATCCACCTTATTGATGGCAGATAAATCGGCTGCAGATGAAAACAGCATACTTCTTGAACGCATTTTCCAGATCCACGAATCCTCCTGCAAAGTAGTTCTGGCAATAACCGGCGGCGGAGCCGAAGTTATTGGGGAATTGCTCCGGCACGGCAGCGGCTCGGCAACAGTACTGGACGCGTTTGTCCCATACGGTATGGAGGCGATGGACCGCTTCCTCGGAAGAAAACCTGAGAAGTACTGCTCGGAGAAAACCGCAAGGCTCATGGCAATGGTTGCCTACCAGCGAGCTCTTGAACTGTCAAAAGGCTCCGACGGCTCCGACGGCTCCACAGATCAGGACGTAATCGGGATCGGAGCGACCTGCAAGCTCAAGGCGGCAAACGAGCGGGAAGGAAGAAAACACGAAGTCCATGTTGCCATACAGGCATATCGTGAAACCGGGGTCAGAACCCTTGAACTGACAGTGGACCGGACAAGGGAAGAGGAAGAAAAGATTGCTGCAGCCCTGATTCTCAATGTGCTCGCCCGCTACTGCGGTGTTCCTGAAATTGATTTGCCGAATGGGATCGGAATGCCAGGTGAAATCGGAACCGGTGTTGAGGCAGCAGAAGGGGAAAGAAAAAAAGAAGAAGTTTTTGAAAAATATGCTTCAGTTTCCGGGGCGGTAGGAGATCTTCTGAGACAGCAGAGGTTCAGCCCGGACAGTCCTCGTGAAACAGCTGGGATGGCAAGGATCAATTTTGATGAGGAAATCGAAGACGCAAAAAAAGCTCCAGAAGAGATAAAGCCTGAAGAGATAAAACTCGTATTCTCCGGCTCTTTTGACCCCTGCCACAGGAACCATGTTTTCATGGCAAGTTGGGCGTCGAAGAAATATAATTCGCCCGCCCATTTCGAGATTTCTTTGACGAACGTTGACAAACCGCCCATAGATTTTATCTCACTGAACCAGAGGCTTGATTCGTTGAGGAAATACAAAGACGAAGCTTTCATGGGTGGGGTTTGTCTGACCAACGCGCCGCTTTTCCTGCAAAAAGCCGACCTTTTCCCGAACAGCACCTTCATCATTGGGGCTGATACCTTTAACAGGCTGTTTGACGCAAAATACTATGACGGCACAGTGGATACACCCGCCATTTTAAAGAGTTTTAAGGAAAAGAATGTACGTTTCATGGTGTTTCACAGGAAATCCATTAAAATTTCCGTCAATCCTGAAGTTCTTGAGTTTTGCGAGATAATCCCGATGGACGAATATGCAGATGATGGGACGTCTTCCAGGGAAATTAGAAAGAAGCGAGATAATAAATAAAGTGAATAAGGGCCGCTACACATTAAATATAAATAAAAAGTAATATCTAAAGTTTTCTGTTTTGAATTATGAATGAAAGACGCTGTGTTTGAGTTATGAACTAAAGGACTGCTGTGGAGGTTGAATTCAATTTTCCTATGCAATTTTTCGGGGATCCTGGAAAAGCCGTCCGCTTCGCTGCGCTCTGCGGTCTGTGAGTGCCCCGGCACCTGAAAATCAAATTGAAAAATATTCACTGGTAAGTTCTCTAATACATTCTCTAATACGTTTTCTAACACATTTTCTGATTTACTTTAAAGTTTACACTTTGTAAGTTTTCATGCTTATTTTCCGAACACCTTGCAGTACTGTGCGAGTTCGCTCTTGAAAATCCCTCTTCATATTCAAAGACCCGGAAGATATATTTAAATATAAGTTTCATTTTTTGCGTACCAGATAGAAACTTTTATATAATATATTAACCGGTAATAAGTTACCGGTTGCCTATGATGGTGCAGCCAAAAAATGGAGAAGTGAATTAGCAGATGACCAGCGAAGAATTACTGCAAGAACTTTCGGATGCGATCATCTCCTGCAAAAAGGACGCAGTCCTTGCCGCCGTGGAGAAAGCGAAGTCTGAGATTCCTGCATCGGAAATCATTGAAAAGGGGCTTGCTGCCGGCATGAACGAGGTCGGAGTCCTCTTTGAAAGGGGGAAACTCTTCTTACCCCATGTGATGATGGCAGCTGATGCCATGACTGCCGGAGTTAGTCTCCTGGAAGCCGGCATGCCTGCCGGGGACCAGGGAAAGAAACTCGGAGTCATTGTCAACGGGACCGTGGAAGGAGATGTCCACGACATCGGAAAGTCCATTGTTTCCACAATGCTCCAGTCTGCGGGTTTTGAGGTACACGACATCGGAAGGGACGTCCCGATCCGGAACTTTGTGGAAAAGGCAAAGGAAACAGGGGCTGACATGATCGGGCTTTCCGCGCTTATGACAACCACTCTTCCGGGGCAGAAGGAAGTCATCGAGCTCCTGAAAGAGGGAGGGCTCCGTGAGAAGGTGAAAGTCATGATAGGAGGAGCTCCCGCAACTCAGGCCTGGGCTGAAAAAATCGGAGCGGACTGCTACGCGGAAAACGCCAGCGAAGCCGTTACAAGGGCAAAAGAGTTGCTTCTGTAAGCCAGGTTCCGGAGGACTAAAAATGGCAACTGAATATTTACTGAGAATGGGAGACGGAAAGCGGATTTCCCTGACAAAAAAGCAAATTTTTGAAGAAATCGAAGAAGGTTCGGCAAACGCGGCTGATCTCGGGGAAACCCCTTTCCTCTCGGGGGATGAGCTTGAAACCCTTGCCGAAATCCTGATGATGCCCGGAAAAGCCGTAAGCGTGGAACAGGGCATGGAAGTTCCCGTGACCCACGACATCGGGACCCTCAGGCTTGACGGGGACCAGGGAAACAGCGGGGTCGGGATTCCCAGCAGCCGTCTTGTAGGCTCAATGATGCACGAAAGGGCTTTTGGGGCCGACACCATGGAGCTCGGGCACATCGACTACAGTTTCAAGCCCGTCAAGCCTGTTGTCGCAAACGAGTGCCAGGCTATGGAAGTCTGCCAGCAGAACATGATTATCCCTCTCTTCTACGGAGCCATGCCCAATATGGGGCTCTACTATACCCCGGACGGACCCTTCGAAAACCCCGGTGACCTTATGAAGCTTTTCAAGATCCAGAAGGCCAGGGAGTCCATGGAACACGCAGCCGAGCACCTTACCAGGGACACAGTCTGGGTCATGCAGCGGCTCATGGCAAGCGGAGCCGATGGGGTCAACTTCGACACCACCGGAGCTGCCGGCGACGGGGACATGTACGGGACCCTGAACGCTGTGGAAGCCCTCAGGGCCCGGTTTCCCGACATGTACATCGAAGTGGGGATGGCAGGAGAGATGGTACTCGGGATGCATGGGGAACTTGAATACGACGGGACTACCCTTGCCGGGCTCTGGCCCCACCAGCAGGCCCCCCTGGCTGCAAAAGCCGGAGCAAACGTTTTCGGCCCGGTCTGCAACACCAACACCAGCAGGACCTCAGCCTGGAACCTGGCAAGGGCTGTTACTTTCATCAAGGCAGCCGTTTCAGCTTCTCCCATTCCCTGCCACGTGAACATGGGCATGGGCGTTGGGGGAATCCCGATGCTCGAAACTCCACCTGTAGACGCCGTTACCAGGGCCAGCAAGGCAATGGTCGAGATTGCCGGCGTAGACGGCATATAGATAGGGGTCGGCGACCCGCTGGGTATGCCGATTTCCCACATAATGGCTTCCGGGATGACCGGGATAAGGGCTGCAGGGGACCTGGTTGCAAGGATGCAGTTTTCGAAGAACATGCGGGTTGGGGAAGCAAAAGACTACGTCGCAAAGAAGCTTGGTGTCGGGGTTGGGGACCTCACCGACGAGTATGTCATGAGAGAGCTCAGGGAAGAACTCGATATCGGAGTAATCACTTCCGTGACAGGCGCAGCCAAGGGAATTGCCGCAAAAATGAACATCGAAAAACTGCTCGGCATCAACATTAATTCCTGTGAGATGTTCCGAAAACAGATCGTGTAAACGGAACGAAAAACGGACAGGAAAACTAACAGGGAAATTTTCGTTTTATTTTACTTATGGATGTGAATCCGCGAATTAAAAAAATAAAAAACATACAAAAAATATAAAAAAGGAATTGTTATGGACGAAGATACCAATCCCCCCTACTCACAGGTAGACTGGCAGCACGGGTCGGAATGCAGCCGGGCGAGCTGCGACCCAAAAGAGCTTGAACGGAGCATTGACTGGAAACAGGGACTTGCAATTGCACTCGGTGTGCCGCTGTTGATCCTGCCTTCCATTGGCTATTTTACAAGTTATGTCTGGGCGTTTTCAATAGTTGTCTGGGTGCTGACCATTTTCCTGGGCTTTTTCCAGAACTTTGCATTCGGGGAGCTTGCAACCGTCTTTCCGAAGGCATCAGGGCTTCCTGGCTATACCCAGACGGTTTTTGGCTCAGTCTCCAACAAGAGCAATAACGGGAAATTCAAGTTAGGAAAGTTCATAGGCGGTTTCAGCGCCTGGAGTTACTGGTTCGGCTGGAGCCCGGTGCTCGCGATCTATGCGATTCTAATCGGAAGCTACATGCACGGCCTGGTCCCTGCCTTCGGGGCTATCCCTGAGACCCTGCTCTCCTTACTGGTAGGAGCCGTGATCTTCGGGGGCCTTGCCATTCTTAACTCTAAAGGGCTCAAGAACGGCGCAACGGTCGGATACATCCTGGCCGTGGTCTCCCTGGTCCCCCTCCTAGTAATTACAATCGCCCCCTTCCTTACCGGCGATTTCCAGATGGCAAACATTACCGGTTCCTGGTTCCCAACCGACTGGGTCTGGGATATGAAGCACATCCTTATCCTCTTCGGGATTTTCGCAATGGCTGAATGGAGCGCCTGTGCCTGGGAAACCGCAGCCATCTATGGGCCCGAGTACAAGAACCCAAACACCGACACCCCGAAAGCCCTCCTGGTATGCGGAGCAATCTGTCTTGTGCTCTACGTGCTTGTCCAGACCTCGGTTATCGGGACCCTGGGAGTCGAAGGCGTACTTTCCGAACCCGTATCCCCGATGCTCCCAATCGCCAACATGACCCTGGGAAGCCTTGGAGCTTCGATTACAATCGTAATGTTGATAGGGGCCATGCTCCTGATCATCCAGACCGCCTTCCTCTCCTCAGCCAGGTCAATCTATTCGATGTCCGTCGAAGGCAATCTCCCGAAGTTCCTCAGCAAGCTAAACTCCCACGGGCACCCAATGAACGCAATGCTTGCAGATGCCCTTTTCAACATGTTCCTTATCCTGCTCGGGACCCCGACGGCAATCCTTGCAGCCTCAGCCATCGGGTACATCTGTGCAAACGGGATCAGCCTCTACACCTACGTAAAAGTGAGAAAAGACCCCGAACTCTCAAAGCTCGAAAGGCCCTTCAAAGCCCCCCGCGGTTGGAAAAATGTGGCTCTTGCAACCGCCTTCCTGAACATCCCCTTCTTCCTTATCGGGATTATCTACCTCAACAGCCTCGAACTTGGCTGGAACACGACCTTTGTCGGCTTTTCCGTGCTCTGCCTCTTCATACCGCTCTGGATCTATTCCCAGAAGGAGAAGAGAGAAGATATGCTAGAAGGCGAAATTAAAGAAAAAGAAGCCATACCTGTCGATATAACTGCCTGATTTTTTGTGCAGAGTGTCTCAGTTCAGAGAGTTTCAGCGTAGAGAATTTCAGCGTAGAGAATTTCAGCAAAAGAGGTCCGAAAATGCCCCCGGAAAGTTCCACCAGTCGGGGGACAGGTCCGGACCCGAATGTTTGTTCCCGGAGCACGGAATGTTCCGGGTTCCTTTCTTTTCTACATCTTTACTTTTATCATTTACCCCCGGAAAACTCTGGATATTATGCCAGGTAAAATATAAAATAAGGATTATTATTTCGTATTGCTTATTTTACCACGCAGACAGATAATGTAAAGAGAACAGATTTCCGCAGGACCTTAGGACTCGTCACAGAACAACCTATGCATATTCCAGATTGGATATATTGATTTTCAAGATCAAGATCACCAATCGAAGTTATAATTGAATGATAAGTTGCATAGTTTATTTCGCTGCGGGTCCTTATTGTTTCGGACTCACGGAAGAAGCTGTTTCTCAAGAAATTCGCGGGGGAATAAATTACGGGAAACGAGCATGGGGAATACGACGTCTGTTACGTATGCATCTCCGATATGCACCTCGGAGAAGAAGACAGCCTTCTGACCAACATAGAAGGGGGAAACCTTGATACCAGCAAGCCGAGCGAAGTTATGGTCAAACTGGTGGAGTGCCTGAAGGAAATCATTGGCGAGAATAAAATTAAAGAAAAAAAACCAACCCTGATTTTAAACGGTGACATCTTGGAACTGGCCCTGACAAAGACCAATATCGCAGCAATGACTTTTGACCGCTTTCTTGAACTTATCTTAAAAAAAGATGAACCATTATTCGACAGGGTAGTCTACATACCCGGAAATCACGACCACCACATCTGGGAACTGGCAAGAGAGAGCCAGTACACTGACTACATTTGTAGGCACCCAAACGAAGACCTGCCTTTTCCCTGGCACAAAACCCCCCTTTGCCTGCCTCCCCTTCCCGATAATTATTCCAGCAATGGTTGGGGCTACATCAGGCCTGGTGAAACCGGGGACGTAACCTCGGACGTGGAAGATAAAAGAATTGGTTCCGAATTCCTTGACCGGCTGATAGAACGCCATTCTTTCTCCAAGTACGAAGGAATAGAGCTGGATGACAGAATTCGGATAGAGATTGCTTACCCCAATCTGGGCCTATTTTCGGAGGACAACAAAAAATGCGTACTGATCCACCACGGGCATTTTGTGGAAGTTATATATCGACTGATGAGCATTTTAAAAGCAGCTGCCCTTGGGATTGACCGAGATATGCCTCTTGACGTCCAGATGCTTGAATCGGAAAACTTCGCCTGGATTGAATTTTTCTGGTCCACCATGGGAAGGTCCGGAGATGCTGGAGAGATTTCCGAAACCTGTTACGAACACCTGGGCAACAAAGAGCACATGGAAAAATTAACATCCGAAATTGCCAACAACTTATCAAATAAATACGGGGTGATTTCTCCCCTCGCCAAAAAAATTGAAGCTGCAGTAATCAAAGATATCTTAAATCTGATCCACAGATGCCTGGTCTCAGACTGGGTAAAATGCCAGGAAAAAGGTTCCAAGGGAGAAAATACTGTTAGGGGAATACTTCTGTACCTGAATACCGTATGGAACCAGATCCTTGAAGAGCAAAAAGGAAATGCACCTTCCGAATTGACTTTCATTTTCGGGCATACGCATAAACCCTTTGACATGTGCATCCCTCTTACCGGAATACTGATAGAAGGCCTGACCACTGACCTGAACATCTACAACACCGGGGGCTGGGTGGTCGACGAAGCCGTGTGCAACAAAAACAAAGGCGCATCAATAGTTTTGCTGGACAAAGAACTGAATCATGTCGAGGTTCATATGTATAAAGAAACCAGCTGTCCAGAGATGAGTTGTGTAAAAGTCACAAGTAGAAAAACAGACGGAAATCCCTTCTACGATACAATCAAATCAAATATAGAAAATTGGGAGAAAGAAAATAAGGAGAACGAAAATAAGGAGGAAGAAAATAAGGAAAATCCATGGAATGAGTTCTCAAATATAATAAATTACGAGATAGAACTAAGGAGAGAATGTATTAAATGCAGACTTCAAGGTCTTTGAACTAACCCCCCTGAAGGCAGACTAATACACTCCTTTATGTTAAAGCATCCATTTCCACACCTGCTTAACCATAATTTTCTTCCATTTTTCCCCGGCCCGGTTCCCCATATTTATCTCCAGAATTTCATCATCATCCAGCGTCAGGATAAGCCCCTCTTCAAGCCCGTACTCCTGCATGGCCCCCATCAATCCTTCTATCTCCCTCTTCCTGACCGCCGGATTCCCAAAATAGGTCGAAACCTGAATGGCCTCTGTAATTTTCTGTCCCTGTCTGCCCTCTCCCTTCACCACAAAATCGCATTCCCTACTGTCCCTGAAAAAGAATACCTCCTTTCCTCTCCTCAAAAGTTCCAGAAACACAAGGTTTTCAAACCTCAGCCCCAGGCTGTCCGGGTAATTTGTCGCCACGGTCTTGAAAAATCCAGTGTCTCCGGCATAGACCTTGCAGGAAGCAGCGGTCCCATTCTCGTATCCGTTCCTGTTTCCGTTCCTGTTATCAGCTTTATCCTGAGTATCGGCTTTATTCTGAGTATCAGCTTTATCCTGAGTATCGGCTTTATCCTGTGAATGGTTGAGCATCGGGACCCTGTACAGCAAAAAAGCTTCTTCCAGATGGCCGAGATAGCGCCGGACAGTCTCCTCACTTTCGATCCCACTCACCTTTTTCAGTGTCTCGAAAGAATACTCGCTTGCCACGTTGGAGAACAGGAAAACAACAAGCCTTCTCAGCCCTTCCGCATCCGGGATTTCGTGCCGGTCAAGGATTTCCTTCCGGAGGATTTCTTCAAAATATTCCCGTGAGAGTTCAAACTTCTCATTTTTTATGACCTGAGGGAAGCCGCCGTTGTCAAAATATTTCAGGAAATGGGACAAGATTTCATCTTTTCTGGAAGTGGGAAGGGAATCAAGGTCCGGATCAGACATTTCGATCCCCTTCAGCCGCAGGTATTCCTTGAAAGAGAAGGGAAAGATCCTGAGCGGCTTGCTCCTGCCCGTGAGGAAGGGGCCGTTTCCGGAGTTCAGGAACTTTGAGTTTGAACCGGTAACAAAAACCTTTATACCCTCTTCGTAAAGCTTGTTCAACCAACTCTCCCAGAGCGGGATATGCTGGATTTCTTCCAGAAAATAGTAGACCTGCTTTTCTCCACCCTCTTCAATCTCTTTTTTATCAAGCTCTTTCCCGGAACTTCCGTTAAGCTCTGCAGCAATATCCCGGATATCCTGAAAATTCCGGGGTTCGAAATCTTCCGGCCTGATGGCTTCAAAGTTGATGTAGACTTTTATTCCGTCCAGCCTGTCCGCTATCTGCTTCAGAAATGAAGTCTTCCCGCAGCCCCTGATCCCGCAGATCATGACTACTTCTCTGCCCTTTAGATAGCAGTCTATTTTCAGGTCACGGGGGATTAGGTCCTGATGTTTTTGAAAGGAGGGCTGCCGGGGGAGGATTATACGGCGGAGTTCGGATTTTTTCATTATACCCACCAGGTTTTGTGAAGTTCAGCTATATAGCTTTCATTGGCATTTGAGAGGTTCTCGATAAATGGATAGTAAATGGCAGTGAACCTTTTTTGCGATGGGAGGATTAAAAAAGCGAGCAAGGGATAGCTCGAAATCCTGAATTCTAATCCCTTACAACCGGAATATCGTCTTCCGTCGTTTTTGTCCACGGACGCCAAAGGCGGCCGGCCTTTCCAAAATAAAGTGAAGAAAAGAAGATTAACAATGAACATTAATAGTAAAGTCAGTCAAAAAAGTCAAGCGGAAAAATAATATAAAAACATGTACGATCAGCATATATTCAGTTCAGTATATTTTTTTGTTCCTTTTTGGTGAGGGCCGCCAGGCAAGCTGGCGGAGGTTACTTATTTAACAATTGAGCTTATACCATTTTCCACAGAATTTCTTATTTTCCAATAATATTGGCTAATAAAAATTATTTGCCGAAAAAATTTGTTTAAAACACATTTTAAGCAATGATAAGCATAAATAAAGGTATAATGGCAATTATATGCAGTATTAATCGTTTAATAGGTAAAATAAGGGCAAATCGGGATTTCAAACATAGCAAAAAATTAGATTTTTGTGCATTATAAACTAAAAAATCATATTAAATGTTAATTTATAATTCATATATAACATAAATTAAGTATTTATGATTAATACTTCTAATAGGCATTTTGAGGAGTACTAATTTAAAATCATTATATGTAATTTTTTGGCTAAATAAGTATTTTTAAGCTTTTTTTACCGTTTTAAAGCATTTTAGTAAATTTTGGCATAAGCTCAATTAAATTGAAAAACGGTTCCCTGGGTCAAGTGAAATGTAACATCAACCGATTAATCAGGAACCGCTAAAAATTCCATATTCGACCTCAAACCATTTGTAAAAGAGTTGCCTTTTCAAGAAATATCCTTCACCAGATACACCGTATCAACAAGAGGTCCACGGTCATCTTCTATTATCCGAGCCGTTGAAAAACCCTTTTTCCCGTAAAGAGCCAGAGCAGACCGGTTTGTGGACCAGGTACATACGTACATTCGTTCCATTCCTTCGGAGCGCATCTGTTCTTCCAGCAGGTTTATGAGTTCCGAGGCTAGTCCCATGTTCCGGAAGCCGGGGTTCACCGCCACAAAGGAGATGTACGCATTGTTTTCTCCTTCCCACTGTTTTTCGTAGCTGATAAGCCCGGCAATTCGATCAGGTCCAGCGGGCCTGTCAGGCTGGGGAAATGTCTCTATCCCTGTTCCTTTTCCTGTTTCTGTCCCTAATCCGGAATCTGCCCCCGATCCAAACCCTGAATTTGAGATGCCTTCTGCCATCAGAAAATTAGCGTCAGGTTTTACAAGGGAATTTTCAATCCTTTCTTCAATCCCCCCGGGCCTTTGGGAAAGAGGCGGGTAAAATTCCGAATCCACAAGTTCTATGAACTCCCGGATCTGAGAGTGGTCGTTTTTTTCGGCTTCCCGGTAAAAGATCCGGAGAGGTTTATTTTCTGTGATCATGTTTTTCACGCAAAATGCAGGTGCAGGCATGTTTGCAAAGAATATTCATAAGCATTTCGCCTGCTTTTTTTACGAGCAGGAATTGACTCTTTTGCCTTCCAATGAGGCCTTTCCGGAGAATCTGAAGTTTAAATTTTTCTAGAGACACCTGGTTTCAAGGAATTAAATTTGCGATAGTTTTTTATATTATTAAGTAGGTGCTAAGTTGCCGCATTCCCTCTGTGTACAGGGGGAATCGGGGGCTCTTCACCCTCTGTGCCGACCGGAACCTTCTTGACGACAAACCGGACACACATCCGTCGCTCAAAGTCGTGAAGAACCCTAAAAACCTTCCGGAAAAACCACCCTTGCCCGTTTGCAGACGGCCTGGTCAATGAGGTTCCGGAGTTCTTACCGGATTGACGTGAAATTAAAAAGTTTTTATACTCACTGGAAATATATAAATATGGTTAATCCGGTAACATGGGTCTGTACCCCCATTAACGAAAGTGGAACACATAAGGTCCTTTACTAACATTACTCATCACTCCACCCTGGCAGGCGAGTGAGTTGTTCCGGTAATGGGTGAAGGATCGGAAAAGAAGGATTCGGACATCAGTTGATGCTTTTTGTGGTAGAGAAGCAAAATTCTGAATTTGTCCAGGCGAGGAAGCGAGAACAAAAAGGTTAAGCAAAGGCACATTTCATTTCTTAACGATGCCTCAAAGGCTGTGAAGCGCTCAAGATGTCTCAAAGCTGTTCAGAACTATCGGAAATGAAGATTTGCCTCTGGTTTTTCCTGCCCACTTCCGAACCATCTACTTCTTTTCTAACTCTTCTATTCACTTCCACCTTTTTCGTGAACTTCTTTAACCCATAACCGTTTTGTTTAACTTACTCTGCTTAACTTACTCTGCTTAACTTACTCTGCTTAACTTACTCTGCTTAACTAACTTTTTTAGCCTAACTTTTGTTATAAAATATTGCCCCATGTAATTATATTTTAGTTCAGTCTCTCAATATTTCCATAGTTGTATGAAAAGAGCCCACTGTATGAGATCTATCTGGGTAAAATATTTATAATAATAAGCTACAAATGCATGGCTTGTATTTCTGTTGCGGAAATACAAAAAAGTTCTTCGCTAATTCATAACGATCATCACTTCACCCTGGCGGCAATGAGTGGTTCGTTTCGTTAGGTGGGCGAAGAACGGGTAAAAGGAAATATTGGGCAATAGGTATATTTGAAAGTGGTAGATAACGGCAAGTATGCCTGAAAAACCGGTGGAAAGGCGTAGCGTAAAGGTTTGAAGCAATTGTATCTCTTTTTCCAGATCGATGCCTCAAACGTCGTATAACAAATGCCTCAATGTTATGCGGTGGTCACAGATACGCACTTTTAACCCTTGAATCCCGTTAGTGTACGGTATTTTCGGGGCACAGAAAGTGGATTTGCTTTTTGCCTTATTAAGCGCTTTCGCCCTTCCACCCTCAATTTTCTCCAATAAATTTTCCCCTACATTTTCCCCTTATACCTTCCAGTACCTTACCCAACGCCACCATGTCACGGGAGAAGAGGAAGAAGAAAAAAGTTGAATGAAATTCTCTGCAACTAATTTTTCCTGGTGTTTTCGTTATTTTCGCTACTTTCGTTATTTTCGCTACTTTCGTTATTTTCGCTACTTTCGTTATTTTCGCTACTTTCGTTATTTTCGCTACTTTCGTTATTTTCGCTATTTTTTGGTATCTTCCTGGTATTTTTCCGGGTAGTTCACTGTTAAGCACTTAATCCGGAAAGGTCACAGGTTTTCGGCAGACCAGTCGGTAACTGCTTTTACCCACTGCTTGAGCCTTTCCGGACTGCTGGGGGAAGGTGTACCGCATCCAAGCATGCTTGCTTTTGCTCCTCCGTCCAGCGCTTTTATCGTTTCTTCCCGGATCTGCTCTTCGGAACCGTCTATCATCAGGAGAGGGGTTACATTGCCGACCACGGGCACGTTCCTTGCGATCTTTACGACTTCTTCCATCTTGACTGCCTGTTCGACACTGAGACAGTCTGCCCGGGTGGCTGCCATACCCTCGATAATCGGGGTTGTGTCACCGCAGATGTGGAGTTCCCATGGGCATCCCCGTTTGTGTATGAATTCCCCGAGTTCTATTTCCGCGGGCACCCCCACCTGGTAGTAAAAGTAGGGGATAACGAGGTTGGGCGAAGCAGAAGCATCGGAATAGTAAAGCACGTCTGCCCCGGCTTCAATGCATGCTCTTGCATAGATCTTATTAATTTCCAGGGCTTTGGAAAACCATTCGATCATTTCTTCCATGACCTCATCTTGATTCAGGCTCCTGCAGCTTAAATTCGCAAGTTTATCAACTCCCATCAGATACCCCGCAAGAGTGACAGGCCCGACAAGGAAAGGCGTAATTGCAGCATCAGGAAACTTTTCTTTTGCAAGCTCTGTAGCTTCGATGGTGGTTCTGACGTAAGGGTCTGCCAGGAATTTGTCCGGGTCAAGGTCCACGTCCTCGGGTTTTTCAAAGAATCCTTTGACAGATGGCTGGATGTCTATCCTTCCCATCTTAACCTCAAGCCCGAGAGCCATGGATTCCACAAACATCCCGAAAGGCATGACAATATTGTCTATCCCTGCATCCGTATGCATCAGACTCGCAGCATTGACCATCATTTCCGCATCATGATGGTAATCGGGAAAAACTCCCCCGCTTTTCTTAGTATATTCCGCAACCATAGCGGAACCCGAGATTACAGGGACCCTATCTACAGGTTCCCGCCTGAGCATAGCCAGAACTCGTTCCCTTGAAGTCATTTCGTCCTGCACGTTTCATCTCTCCTTTTTAATATATTTACTAATTATACAAGCAATGTATATTTAACTTGCTTTTCAGAAACCCTATCCCGGCTCGTAAAATCCATGGTAAATCACAAAAATCCTACATCAGGAAACTTGTCTTACTTTTCCAGGCTCTTTTCGGACCCCCTTTTCTCCGGGAAACCCCAAACCTAAACTGCGAATAAAACTGCACCTTAAAAAATCAATAAATAAGTTGGAGGATAAAGTAAGGAATAGAAAATTCCTCCTGAAAAAGGAGAATCGGAGAATATAATGAACCCTAAAACCTTGAAACAAGCATCAATCCTTTTGATCGTCCCGGCTCTCTGCCTGCTCTTCCTGACCGCAAGCCCCGCAGCAGCCGAGTTAATCGCAGAATCCGTCGAAATTCCCTACCAGGTCAACCACTCGGATCGAGTAGCAATCGGAACGGTCAGTGACATAGAAGAGCATTACGACTATACCATCTTTACAATCACAGTCGAAGAGTGGCTTTATAACCCCCTGCCCGCCGAAACCATAAAGGTGAGAACCGAAACCGGCACAGGCGTCTGGACCGAAGACCAGCCCGAATTCGAGGAAAATGAAGAAGTGCTCCTCATGCTGAAGGACCTGGACCTGGAGGACCGGCTCTTCAAAGTGTCCGTAGAATTCCCCGGAAAGCGCCCGGTGTCCGATAGAGGTGCCGTGATTGAGGAACTGAAAGTGCAGGGGAAGTGGCAGGAAGGAAATGAGACTGGTGGTGATGGGGTTGAAGGTGAGCCGGAAGAAGGAGATACGGGTTCAGTTCCTGAATCAGAAAGCACTCCTTTCATTAGTTTGGTGTGGGTGCTTGCAGCAGTGGTAGGGGTGGTTTTCGCGATCAGGAGGATGGAATAAAACCGGGGTTTTAAAAAAGACGTGCTGATGCTGAACTTAAACCGAAGCAGCCGGAATAGCCTTATCGAGTCTGTCTTGTTCCGGGCAAAAGCCCGGTTTACTCAGAATTAAAATTGAAAGACTAACCAGAGAGTGAAAGCAAAAAACGTTCAAAGCTCAAAAAGAAACAAAAATGGCTAAGTTGAGCTTACTTTTCGTTTCCTTTTTTTATATTAGAACGTATTTTTGTAACTCGTTTAGATATTCTGGTAGCTTCTCGATTCCTTTTCATATTATTTAACAAAGAAGCATAACTCTTTAAAAGGTCAGCAAAATCAAGACTATTTTCACCCTTGGTTTTTTCCACAACTTTAATTGCTCGCTCATAATAAGGTCTGGCCTTAAGGTATTTATTTTGATTACGGAAAAATTGTGCTAAATTTTTAAGGCGAATACCTACATCTGGATGTTCAGAGCCAAGCGCTTTTTCTGTGATTCCCAGGGCACGGGTATACAGAGATTCGGCTTCGGAAGATCTACCTAAATCTTGATAAACTCCAGCCAGATTGTTAAGGCGAATACCTACATCTGGATGTTCAGGGCCAAGCGCTTTTTCTGTGATTCTCAGGGCACGAATATTGAGAGATTCGGCTTCGGAAGATCTACCTAAATCTTGATAAACTAGAGCCAGATTGTTAAGGCAAGTACCTACAATCGGATGTTCAGGGCCAAGCGCTTTTTCTGTGATTCTCAGGGAACGAATATTGAGAGGTTCGGCTTCAGAAGACCTGCCTAAATCTTGATAAACTACAGCCAGATTGTTAAGGAAAGTACCTACATCTGGATGTTCAGGGCCAAGCGCTTTTTCTGTGATTCCCAGGGCACGGGTGTACAGAGGTTCAGCTTCTGAATATCTGCCTAAATCTCGATAAACTCCAGCCAGATTGCTGAGACTCTCTGCTATATCCGGATCATCTGGATTTAAAACATTTTCTCGGATTTCTAATGCACGCACACACAGTGATTCCGCTTCTGAATACCTAGCCAAAATTGTAAAAAGCTCCGCTAAGTTGTTGAGACTCTCTGCTATGGCTGGATTATCTGGATTTAAAACATTTTCTCGAATTTCTAATGCACGCGCATATAGTGGTTCAGCTTCTGAATACCTAGCCAAATCTTTGTAAAGTTCAGCTAAATTGTTGAAACTCTCAGAAAGGTCAAAATGCTCAGGTTCTAGCACTTTTTTTCGAATTTCCAATGAACTTTTCAAGAACGGTTCGCTTTCCTTGAAACGTGCACGTTTATGCAGGTAACTTCCACTTGCATTTAGCAATTTTGAGGACTCTTCAGTTTCCAGGCCCCATTGTTTGATATATTCTGCACAGGTCAGTGCATGTGGAAGAAGCTTATCACAAAGCTCCCAATTTTTATACTCCACTTCAGGAAATGCACAATTTACAGCTTTAATAACACGTTCAGCCCAGAGATACTGTTCATCATTTTTCATTCCATCTCTAAGAACAGCTTGTACAAGGCGGTGAATATCATAAGTATGGCAACCGGCATCACGGTCAATTAAAGAGTACTGCCAGAGTGGTTTGAGTACTTCATCAAAAACAAGTGGATCGGTATCAACATCACTAAATTCAGCAGAAATTAGTGATCCTAACTTCTCCGCACCTTTGCAAAAGATTTCTGCAGGGATTTTGTGGGGATTTAGAAAAGCGCTTGCAAATAAAATATCCGCTGAAACTTCTGAGTTTTTCTTCACCTCATCGAAGTTCATCAACCAAGTGGTAGATATCGATTCTGGATACTTGCTCTTATCAATAAGAGATTTTTCCAATAACTTCAGGCCACGTTTTTTATAACTTATCAGATAATCTTTGAAGCTGGAGTTATTTGCATATATGTAAGCTCCGGCCTGTTCTAAAGCCAATGGAAGATAACCAAGTTCATGTATCAGTTTCTCAAGTGCTTCGATTTCCTGTTGATCTGGATCAACACGCGCTGTACGCTTTAGCAAGAAGTTCTTAGCTTCGTCAGGGTACATCTCCTCCATTTCAACTAAACTCGTAATCCCCAGTGCATCAAAAACTCGTGCTCTTGAAGTCAAGAGGATATGTCCTTTAGGACTTGGGGGAAGAAAATCCTTTACAAAAGAAGGGTCATCTGCATTGTCGATAATAAGTAACCAGTCCTCATTGGTCCTAAACCAGTTCAATACAGCCGCCACAATAGTGTTCTGGTCTGAGTCATTTTTAACCGGTAAATTCAATGATTTTGCGATACCGACATAATCCGAAATAATCGAATCTGTAGAATCGGCTTTTACCCAGAATATGAATCCATATTCATCACGGTAACGATAGGTATATTCAATCGCAGTTTGTGTTTTGCCAATACCTCCGAGTCCGCATACTGCAACGGGTTGAGATAAAGCAACTGCATTATTTGAAATAAGGGCTTCATGGATTTGTTTTAACTTATCTTCACGACCTGTGAAACGAGGGTTCCTTAAATGTGGAATATTTGAAATTCCCTCGTTAACTTCCTTGATAGTCTGAGGTGGCAAAATTTCTATAGGCTTGGAATCAGAGTTTTTAGCAATAACTTGAATCTGAGAATTAGGAGACAAGTCACTTTCTTGTATCTTTTTGTCCAAAACAGCAGTTATCTCAGGAGGGAACTTTTCAGCACGTTTGTGTGCCACAACGTCTGAATTAGTATCGATTACTAAAGAAATATTCTGTTCAACCAGCGCGTCTAAGACAAGCTGATTTTTGCTTTTAAAATGAGTGATATATTCTTCACGCACAAAGGAGCCATATGATTCAAAGTCTTCAGGATGCAAATGGACTTTAAGGCGAATTTTGTTAGGATCAACAAAATTGACTTTTGTATAGTTGTGTAGCCACCAGTAAACACTATTATCTGGGTATATGGCAAAAATCTTTGCAGTCCCGATATTAACACGTGTATTGCTTATATCAAGTTCATCAGCAAAACGCAAAAGTGCAGCGACCATTTTTTTGCGACTGTTCGGATCAGAGTTAAAAGAGTCAGGACAATCACTTATTGGTAATTTTGAATGGAATTTACACACATCCATTAAATCGTCCACAAGATCATAAGGTAAACTTTTGATCGCAGGAGATAACTCCGGATCATTTCCTTTATACAGGTAGTCAATCCAGGCTGCGGAAAGAAGATGATGATTCTTGCGGATTTCGTTCTGCTCTTCTGAGGAATAGCCATTTGTTGTTTCTGCGGTAAATTCTTTATCGAACTTTGCGTCTAAATCCTCATCCTCGGCCCTTTCCTTTATTGCAGGATACTCGACAACATCGCACTGCATCCCGATGTCATGCAAATAAACGCCTGCGAGAAGCAGGTAAATTTCTTGTTCTGAAAATTCTGCATCAGGATTTACCTGGAGCAACTTTTCTACAAAGTAAGCAATTCTTTCACTGTGCTCAATACCATGGTCCGTGTAATTCTGTACTATTCTTGGTGCGTCATTTGCCCAGATACTTTCCATGACCCCACGAATTGAAGCAAGGCTGTTAGATAACTTAGGATCTGAAATATATTTTTGTAAAATACGGTTTTCTACTTTTGTAAATCCGGGCATGTTATCCCCATATCCGATCTCATTACTTTTATCTTAAATTGAGTGAGATGACTATTTGATAACATCATATTTCAAAATTATGATATAAGTGTTGTTAATTTTGTCAGTTTTTCCTAAAAAAGTGGGCATAAGAAAACTATATCACTTGAATCATTTCCTTATGATGGAAAAAATAATTAAAAATGATTAAAACGGATTAAATTCACGGCATTTTTCCATAAAAGTGATAAATGGCATGTTGGGACTATTTTCTGCTTTTTTTCAAATTAGAGGGCAGTTTCGGGCAGGCGCGCTTCGCGCGAACAAAAACGACGGAAATACGGTATTCCGGCAGCCCCGAAAAAGAGTTTGCAAAGATTAGTTAAAAACGGCCACAGAGAGGATACAAAAGCAGAAAGTAAAAACCAGCCCCAAAAAAGAATACTAAAATCGAGAATAAAAAATCCATCCCTCGTTTTTCAAATCCCGCAGATCTCAATTAATTCCTTCGCCCACTTCAACTTCATCTTCTTAATAGGATTAACCCCGGGATCTTCAAAATCAAATCCCGCAAGCCTGACGCTCGTTGCCCCAAACTCTTTCGCCACAAAGACGCAGCGGTCCCCATCACTGAAGCCGCCGAAGTTGTAGACGCGGTCAAAAGGCTCAGCCTGGGTCGTGGCTATGAAGCGCTTGAAGCGGGACACGTATTTTTCGAGCTTGTCGGTGTTGTCCCCGTGGGCGTGGATGAGGACGAGAGCGCCTTTTTCAGAGGCGAGGATTTCTTTTTCGATGTCTGCTTCGGAATTGCCGTCAAGGTCGGTGCAGATGACTTCGGGTACTCGGCCGAGGTCCATCAGGACGGCGGCGGCTCCGTCGGCTGCGATTATTACAAAAGAGGAAAGGTCTATTTCCGAAAGCTCAGCCCGGAGTTTCGGGGCGTTTCCGCAGACAAGGACGGGTTTTCCGGAAATCGTTGTATTAAGTTCGGAGAGGCTGACAGTGTTTTCTTCTGTCAGCATTTTGGAGAGGAGCCGGGCTGCCTCTTCATCCCCGGTACGGTCGAAGCCGAAATCAGCCAGGATTCGCTCGTAGATCGGTTCCCAGGCGGCAAAGTCCAGATTAATCACTCCTCTCCATTTTCCTTTTTTCCTTGTTATTTTTTTCTGTTAGTTGTTTATTCCTTCAGTCGTCTGATTCCAGGTCCTTTGCGATTCCGATCTTCATGGCAATGCCTTCGACTTCCCAGTCCTTTACGAGGTCTCCGGTGATTTCGTCTTCGTTGGAGAGCTCGAGGATGCTTGCCCGGACTTCTTCTGCGAGAAGTTCACCAAGGGTGTCTACCAGGTCAAGGACCCTGTCGTCATCGATCTGGACCAGGGCTATGATGTTATCGTCAACAATGAGGTCGAGTTCCTTTCTCATGTCCTGGACCCTGCGGATAACTTCCCTTGTGAACCCTTCGGCTTCGAGTTCGGGAGTCAGGTTGGCGTCCACATAGACGAGGCCTGCGTCGGAGTCGGCACTTGCGACACCTTCGGGGAGGGTTTCGTTGAAGTTTGCCATTTCGGGGGTGACGGTCACGACCGAGCCGTCAGCAAGGGTGAGTTCGAACTCGCCGGCTTCGGCAAAGGCTTTCTTGAGGAAAACACCGTCAAGTTCCTTCAGGGCGGGGACTACTTTTCCGGCGTCCTTCTTGAAGACGGGGCCGATCTTGCCAGGGTTGGGGATTACTTCGAGACCCAGTTCGTCCCAGCTTTCGCCAACGGCGGTGAGCACGATGTCCTTGGAGTTTGTCTGGTCCATCAGGACGGATTTGAGCCGTTTGACCGCTGTTGCAGCTTCTTCGCTTTCGGGGCTCAGGATAATCCGGGAAATCGGCCACCTGAGTTTCCTGCCTGCTTTCTGGCGGGCGTTTGAGGCAGCTTCCACAACGTCCCTGACCAGGGCCATGGAAACTTCGAGTTCGGGGTCCCGGAGAGCCTCGTTGACCGTTGGCCAGTCGCACATGTGGACGGACTCGAGGGCAGCGGGGTCCACGTTCCGGCCCAGGTTCTGGTACATCTCTTCAGCCAGGAAGGGCATGAAGGGGGCGATCAGCTTTGTGAGGGTTACGTAGATCTCGTAGAGCACACGGTAGGCGGCAAGTTTGTCCGGGTCGTCGGCTTCGGTCCAGGTCCTGGGCCTGATGAGCTGGATGTACCAGCGGGAAAGGTCTTCCAGGGTGAACTCGAAAATTTCCCTGACAGCTTTATGGAGCAGGTAGCCGCTCATGGCGTCATCCACGGCTTTGATCACGGACTGCAGTCTGGAAAGGATCCATTTGTCCTCTTCCCTGAGGGCGCCTTTTACGGAGTCCAGGGAGACCTGCATGGGGTCGAATTTATCCAGGGCCATGTAGGGCAGGGGGAACCTGAAGACGTTCCAGAGGATGTTGATGGAGCGGTTAACGGTTGCCACTTCTTCCATGTTGAACTTCAGGTCTTCCCAGGGGGCGCTGGTTGAGAGCACGTAAGCCCTGAGGGTGTCGGCTCCGACTTTGTCGATCACTTCCTGGGGGGTGACAACATTTCCGAGACTTTTGGACATCTTCTTTCCGGTGGAGTCCAGGGTGAAACCGTGCATGAGTACGCTCTTGTAAGGAGCTTTTCCAAAGTTCACCATGCTGGCTCCAAGCTGGGAATAGAACCAGCCGCGGGTCTGGTCGTGGCCTTCAGTGATGAAGTCGGCAGGCCACCATTCGTCAAAGTCTTCCCTGCTGTGCGGGAACTTCAGGGTTGCCCAGGAAGCAACTGCAGAGTCAAACCAGACGTCAAAGACGTCTTCAACACGCTTTTTCTCGCCGCCGCATTCACAGGGGATGGTCACTTCGTCCACATAGGGCCGGTGCAGCTCGATTTCCCCCCCTGCGTTGGAGGACCTCTCAATCAGTTCTTCCTTGGTCCCGATGACCTCTATGCTGTTACACTTCGGGCATTTCCAGACCGGAATCGGGACTCCCCAATAGCGCTGCCTGGAGATACACCAGTCCCGTGCGCCTTCCACCCAGGTCCTGAAACGGGCTGAGCCTGCCCAGTCAGGATACCAGTCCACGGCATCGATTTCCTGGAGCATTTTTTCCTTGAGATCGGTAATTTTAAGGAACCACTGTTCTGTTGCCAGGTAGATGATCGGAGTCTTGCAGCGCCAGCAGTGCCCGTACCTGTGGGTGATGGTCTCTTCGGCAAGGAGGCGGTCGCGCTCTTGCAGGTCCTTGATGATCCCGGGGTTTGCCTCCCGGATGTTCTGGCCTGCGTAGCTGCCTGCTTCTTCGGTGTAAGAGCCGTTAGGGCCTACGGGACAGAAAATGGGCAGCTTATTCTTGATCCCCACGGCAAAGTCGTCCATCCCGTGTCCGGGGGCGATGTGCACACAGCCAGTATTTTCTGCAGTTACGTATTCGGCCTCATAGACGTTGTGTTTGAACTCTTTCTGGACAGGCACCAGGTCCCCGAGCGGGCTTTCGTACTCAAGCCCTGCAACGTCTTCCCCGAGCATGGTCTCAAGGATTTCGTAGTCCGTGTACCTGCCCTTCTTGAGCACGTTTTCGATGAGGGGGGTTGCGGCGATCAGGATTTCTTCCTTTCCGTCCTGCCTTACCACCCTAAACTTAGCGTATTCAAAGGAGGGGTGGACAGCAACGGCGATGTTCGAGGGAATGGTCCAGGGGGTTGTGGTCCAGATCACGATGAAGGTGTTTTCCTCCCCCTTGACCTTGAACTTGACATAGATGGAAGGGTCGGTCCTATCCTCATACTCGACCTCGGAGTCTGCAATTGCGGTTTCGCAGCGGGGGCACCAGTTGACCACACGCTTGCCCACATCCAGGAGGTCCTTTTCCTGGGCCTGCTTGAGAGTCCACCAGGCAGCTTCGATGTACTCGTCTTTCAGGGTCATGTAGGGGTCTTCCCACAAGAGCCAGGTCCCGAGGCGCTCGAACTGCTCTGTCATAGCCTCCTTCTGGGTGATGGCGAATTCCTTACA
This sequence comes from Methanosarcina sp. MTP4, assembly GCF_000970045.1. Taxonomy (NCBI): domain Archaea; kingdom Methanobacteriati; phylum Methanobacteriota; class Methanomicrobia; order Methanosarcinales; family Methanosarcinaceae; genus Methanosarcina; species Methanosarcina sp. MTP4. The sequence goes on along the minus strand of NZ_CP009505.1, from coordinate 2,480,793 downwards.
CTTCCCGATGAAGTTGCCTACCCCGAAGCTCTCGATGTCCTTCTTGGACTTGAAGCCGAGCAAGCCTTCTACCTTAACCTCAATCGGCAGTCCGTGCATGTCCCAGCCCGGCCGCTCCATGATGTTGCGGTTATTCATGGAATAATAGCGGAGAATGGAGTCCTTGATAATCTTGTTCCAGGCAGTCCCCAGGTGAATGTGCCCTGTGGTGTAGGGCGGGCCGTCTACGAAGAAGAGCTTTTTTCCGGGCTTGCGGTGTTCCCGGGTCTTCCGGTACGCGTCGCTGTCTTCCCAGAATTGCGTTACCTTTTGTTCGATTTGTCCTGCATCATACTTGGCAGTAATTTCTTTTATCATGTGGGGGTCTCCCTGTGAAAGATAAGGTTGATTGATAAAGTTGATTGATAAGGTTGATTGATAAAGTTGATTGATAAGGTTGATTGATAAAGTTGATTGATAAAGTTGATTGATAAAGTTAATCGATAAGGTTAATCGACAAGGTTGATCGATAAGGTTAATCGACAAGGTTAATCGATAAGGTTAATCGATAAGGTTAATTGGTGAAGTAAACCTGCTCCTTTTAGAGCGTAAAAGCATCCTATTCTTTACATGCTTCGGTTATAATTTAGTTTATCAAGTCCGGTTATCAGGTCCGGTCAGTCAGTACATTTTATTCAGTAATTACTGCACTCAATTTAAGCTTTATTATAGAAACATGGAAAAGGAGCCTGTTGCCTCCCCGCAGATGGACCTGAAATGGATATTTCAACGTTTTTTTACCGAACTTCGATGATCCTTTTGGCTGAGGGCCAGGGTATACCGGGGCTCCCATGGCTCAAGAACAGCTAACTTTTTCGTTAAAATTCGCAGTAGCTTTATTGTTGAAGCTCAGACTATCTTTTTTGTGAAATTTGAAGGGTCTCTCCGGAAAAATCCTTGCATTAAAAATTACATACCATATTATTATATTTTAAATAGAATTATTCACTTCAGATATAAATATAGGCAGATTTATGTACTCCGTATAAAGATACTTTGCTACGAGAGCAGGACGCGAGGGTTTGAATGGAAGAAATAATCAAACAACTCGGGAGCCAGGCCACATTAGCAAAAAACATGAGGCTGGCCCTTAGAAAAATTGGCAAAGAGGAAGAGAACCCTTCCAGACGTTTGAGCATCCTGAAAGACGAAGTGAAGAAAATGGACAGGTACCTGGAAAACTGCCTGTTCGACCCTGTTTTTAAGGGCAGGATAAATTCGGAGCTTAAAGCATACAGGGCTGAGATTTCAAGTCTCGAAGCCCTTGTAAAGGCGGATTTCGGACGAAAACTGGCTGAAAACCTGAAGGACCAAGGTTTTTCCCTGGAAGGCCATTACCCGCGGCTCAGGACCTCGATGTACACGTTTGTGGTAAAGCTGGACGCAAATAAGGTAGACATCTACTACGGGCCCGAATTCGAGAGGATTGACACGGTTAAAGCCAGCCCGGACCTGACTGCGGCAAAGCTGCTGGAATGGGACGAAACCATAAGCAGCAGGCAATTCGATGACGACGAGTTCCTGAACAACCTGCTGGAAGCCTACAGGATCTGCCTGCTCCGGGAGAATAAGAATTTTGATGAAGAAATCCCGGTTTCCGAGATCATTTCTGCGTACTCTTTTGTCATTCAGGATAAAAAGTTCAGGGAAAACCCCCTGAAAAAATACTACGGTGAATACAGCCGGATCATGTTCAGCTATGACCTCTCACGCTTGAGAAAGCGGAGGCTTGAAGGTTTCGAACTCAGGCTCATAACGGCAAGGAGAGCGGAAACAAAACGAAAATCAGCTTTCCTCTGGATCCCCCCGCAGTCCGGAAAAGGCCTGGGCGAATCCATATCCCAGGTTAAGTTCAGGGAAGTGAAGTAACACAGAAAGGGAGAGGAAAGATGGGTGATGAAACCGAATTTGAAAATCTCGACAGGACCCTGGCAAAGCGGATCATAAACGAGGTAGGAGGGACCGGACAGCCTCCCCTTTACGGATACCAGTTTTTCACGGCGGGCCTGGACAGGTACATGGAAACGATCGAAGCCGAGTACCTGAAAGACTACATAAAATACGGCGGTAGCTCCTTCAAAATGGTCGTGGGAGCCTACGGAGGGGGTAAGACCCATTTCCTGTACAATGTACTCGGGAGGGCCTGGGAACATAATTACATCACTTCTTACATCGAGCTGAGTGCCAATTCCGTGCCCTTCCACAAGCTGGAAGAGGTGTACAGGGCCATTGTTTCCAATCTGATCTTCCCCCAGGAAACTGCCGCCCTTCTGGATGAACCTGAAAAAGGGATTGAGGCGGTATTGAGAAAGTGGTACAGGGAAACCATTGAGATTTTGCCCCTGGTTCCCCCCTACCGTCCGGGAGAGGAGGTGGAAAATTACCTCCGGGCACTTGGGTCCTTTGAAAGCACAAGTTTCCAGAACGCGGTGAAAAAAGCTTTTACTGCCCTTTACCAGGGAGAGGAAGAACTTTTCGACCTCATTGTGCAGTGGCTGAAAGGAGAAAACCCCTCCTCGAAACTGTTAACCGAGCTCCACATATATGAGAAAATTGACAGGTCAACAGCCTTCAAAATGCTCCGCTGTCTTGTCCAGTTTGTTTTGAAAACCGGGTATTCGGGGCTTATAGTCCTGCTGGACGAAGCCGAACAGACCCCTAGCATGAGCACAAGGGAACGCAGCACCCTCCTCCAGAACCTCAGGGAACTGGTGGATGCCTGCAGCCGGGGTGCCCTGAAAGGGACCATGGTCTTCTATGCCGTGCCTGACGAGAGCTTCCTGGAAGGCAGGACAAATGTCTACGAAGCCCTCAACCAGCGCCTTTCGACCACCTTTGAAGGAGAAATCAACCCCACGGGAGTCAAGATTGACCTTGAAAACCTCTCAAAAGACCCCGTGGACCTCCTGATCGAAATCGGGGCAAAGCTTGCCAGGATCTACGAAATCGCCCACGAAGTGAAATTCGATGAGGCCGAACTGGAAACCACGATCAGGGAAGTTGCTGAAAAAGCCGACCAGGAAAGCTACGGAGAAATCGCATACAACCGCCTCTTTGTCCAGCTGATTGTTCCTTCCTTCCATGCCCTGAAAGCAAACAGTATGGAAAATGCGAAGGGGGCGGAGAAAACCTGATAAAAATTTAAGCCAGGACTTACGCAGTTGAAACAAAAAAACAGTGGGATGAGACTCCAAACTATCTAAATAATTATTTTATTGGTAAGGTCTCATGTGCTTGTTTTTACTTCCCAAGTGCGTAACTTCTATTAAGCATTAAATAAATTTAATATATTATACTCTTTGCTTTTTATTCAAATCCTCGATTTTCAATATTAATTCCCAGTATTAATTCCCAGTATTAATTCCCAGTATTAATTCCCAGTATTAATTCCCAATATTAATTCCCAATATTAATTCCCAATATTAATTCCCAATATTAATTCCCAATATTAATTCCCAATATTAATTCCCAATATTAGTTCCCAGTATTTATTTTCAAATTACTCCCCCAGGTGGTGCCGTGGCCGGAAAAAATTTTTTAGGACTTAGACTCCCTATCTTTGGAAAATTCACTGAAATTTTGAGTAAATTGAGCCGCCGGATTTTTGGAGGCTCTTCAAAAGCAGAAGCCGAAAGGAAAACAAAAGAAACCGGGAAAGCAAAGGAGATACTGAAAAGCAGCAAACCCCCTGAAAAGGCAATTGACACAGTCGAAGCCCTGCCCTTATCCCTGCCTGAGGAGACAAGTCTTCTGTCCTCCGAAGGCCGCAGGGTGGAAAAAATCAGCCCTCCTCCCAGAGCTGCCCTTGACATTAAAACTCTTTCCTCAATCAGTCTTCCGGATTCAATGGAAACCCCGGATCTGGCAAAAACCCCCGATTCGACTAAAACATCTGATCCGACTGAAGTCTCTGATCTTACCAAAATCTCTGATCTGACAAAACCCCCCGCCTTAAAGAAAACACCGGAAGCAGCACAAACCCCGGCAGTCCCCGTAATCTTCGACCTGCTGAAAGTCTCAAATCAACTGGATAAACCCGAACCTGAAGGGGTAAAGGAGCCTGCTGAGGAAAAAGCCGTATTGGAGGTGCTTGCTCCGGTTGAAAGCCCGGCTCCCGTAAAAATGGAGCCGATAGAAATTTCGGATATTTTGAAGGTCCCTGAACTTCCGGAAGTAATGCACAATGGAGAACTGATAAACCAGCTGGAAGTCCCCTCCAATCCGACATCCCCGAATTCCGGAAAAACAGCTGATTTAACGGACTCGCAAGTGACTGCCCCGGAAAAATCTTCGCCTCTTGACGAAATTCTGAATTTGCTGAAAACCCCTGAGCCTTTAGAGGACGAACGGGCTCCAGAAGGTCCAGTTCCGAACGTTTCCTTCTCAGAGGAAGTACCAGAACCTGCGCAAAAGACCGAACCTTCAGCAACTTCAGCTCCTGCAGCAACCTCGGAAGCGGAAATAAATAAGGATTCGACAGGAATCTCTAATTTGCTGGCTACCATAAATTCGATTACTTCGGATGAAAAGCAGAAATACGAACAAATTGATGACACAGAAGAAGATACAGAGAAAGATAAAGAAATAAGTCGTGCTTCTCCCGAAATAACCACGGAACCAGATATTGAACCCGCTGTTTCTGAACCTGTAGAATCCGATTCTGCTGTTTCTGAACCTGTGGAATCCGATTCTGCTGTTTCTGAACTTGTAGAATCCAAGTCTGTTGTTTCTGAACTTGTAGTTTCTGAACCTGTGGAATCCGAATCTACTGTTTCTGAACTTGTAGTATCTGAACCTACAGCACTTGAACCTGCAGAGTCCGAATATGTGGAATCCAAATCTGCTGTTTCTGAACCTGTAGAATCCGAGTCTGCTGTTTCTGAACTTGTAGTATCTGAACCTGTGGAATCCGAATCTGCTGTTTCTGAACTTGTAGTATCTGAACCTGTGGAATCCGAATCTGCTGTTTCTGAACTTGTAGTATCTGAACCCACAGCAATTGAACCTGTAGAGTCCGAACATGTGGCATCCAAATCTACTGTTTCTGCAACTCCTGTGACTTCTGCTGGAATAGGCACTGAAACACTTCTAAAATCAATTGCTGAACTTACCGGAGAGGTAAACGAACTTCCAGAACTCGAATCTTCTGAACTCGAATCTTCTGAACTCGAATCTTCTGAACTCGAATCTTCTGAACTCGAATCTTCTGAACTCGAATCTTCTGAACTCGAATCTCCTGAAATTGAATCTCCTGAACTCGAATCTTCGGAAATTGAATCTCCTGAAATTGAATCTCCTGAAATTGAATCTCCTGAAATTGAATCTCCTGAAATTGAATCTCCTGAAATTGAATCTCTTGAACTCGAATCTTCGGAAATTGAATCTCCTGAAATTGAATCTCCTGAAATTGAATCTCCTGAAATTGAATCTCCTGAAATTGAATCTCCTGAAATTGAATCTCCTGAAATTGAATCTCTTGAACTCGAATCTTCGGAAATTGAATCTTCTGAACTCGAATCTTCGGAAATTGAATCTCCTGAAATCGTATCTTCGGAAATTGAACAAAATGCTGCCGAGCTTAAAGCGGAAGTCCCGGGTCCCGGGAATGGAAACGCTCCCGGAGAGGATGTCAAACCGAGAATTGCAGCCCGCAGGATAATTGAGGCACTAAGGCTTGGAGGTGTACCTCTTTCCTGTGTTGAAAAGTATTCAGTGGGCAGGGAGAAAGAATTCCTTGAAGCCTGTAGCTGGCTCGATTCAGGAAGAGGAGCCCTGCAGGTCATAGGGGAATACGGAAGTGGAAAGACTCATTTCCTTGAGATGCTCTCGGAAACGGCGCTCAGGCAAAACTGGGGGGTTGCAAGGATCGAAATCGATGCCCAGGAGACTCCGTTCCACAAACCGCACCAGCTGTATGAAAGTTTTGTAAACAATTTCTGTTTCAGGGAAAACGGGGCTTTGGGAGATTTCAGGGCATTCCTTACCCTCCTGAACGAAAGTGAAAGTCCTGAGGTAGAAAAGATCCGTAGCCATCCCTACCTTGGCAAAATGCAGGAGGCCTGGCAGGAAGGGAAGGACCGGGAGTGGCTTTTCGAATGGATCGAAGGTAGGAGGGAAGGGCCTGCAGGTTTCCCGGTCCTCCAGAAACACCAGACTGCGGCAAACCTTTACGCCAACCTGCTCAACGGCTTAAGCTGGGCTGCAAAGCACATCCTGGGGCTGGAAGGGGTCCTCATCCTTTTCGACGAAGCCGAGACTGTTGACCCTTACTGGTATACGAATTACCAGTTCGACAAGGCCCTTAACACCCTCAGGGGGCTTGTCCTGCTAAGCAATTCAGACGAGTCCCTGATAGACGACACCCCGGACGCTGACAACCTGGGGAAGAAAAGCGGCCTGATCTACAGCAAAATGACACAGCAGCCTATCCCTTACCTCTGGGAGAGGGAATCGGACCTGAAACTTATCTTTTCATTCGTGCCCGAAATGCTTGAATCCATGGAACAATTTTCAAAAATATCCTCCCTCTTTGGTTCCATGGGCCGGATAGAACTTGAAACCCTGGACGAACCTTCTCTGCAAACCCTGCTAGGGAACATAGAAAAAATCTACTCCGAAGCCTACGGTTATTCGTCTGAAAAAAACCTTTACTCCTATCTCCCGCTTGACAGGCCCCGAAGCTTTGTCAAGGCTGCGGTGGAAGGGCTGGACCTCATGCGCTACCATCCGGACAGCGGTTCCGATGAAAGATTCAAATGAATCTGAAATGCAAAAGGTCAGACGGAATAAAATTAGATGGAGAAAATCAGACCTAAAAAGCCCAGATGAAAAAGCCAGACCTGAAAGGAAGGCAAAAAAAGCCCTATAAATAATTCCGGAAGCCCTGAGTATGAGTGAGAAAGAAGGAAATGAGCGAACAGTATACGAAGGAAGGGTAAAAACAGGGGATGAAAACCAGGATATAAAACGGCTCCTGAAAAGGACCTGGTACATCTTTTTTAGCCGGTCTGCGCCCTTATCTCCTGTCCGGAAAATGGTTATTAGGACCGTGTTTGAGGGAAAAAATGCGGTCATCGCGGCTCCGGAAAAAGAGGGGATTTCCGAAGCTGTGCTTGCTCCGTTGTGCGAAACTGTCCTCGAAGAAAAGAGAAAAGGGCTGGCTGTGCTTTACCTCACCCCTACCCGGGCGCGGGCAAATGAAATATTTGGCCGGCTCCGTGAACAGCTTGCCAGGCCTGGCCTGAGGGTATCTAAAAAAACAGCGTATAGGGTCTTTATAAATGCGGATAACCCCCCTGACTTCCTGATAACGACCCCCGAAGCCCTGGACTCCCTGCTCTGCAGGTATCCGGAAGGGCTGGAGAGGGTACGGGCTGTGGTCCTTGATGGGGTCCACGGTATCGACGGGGGATACCGGGGAGACCAGGTCCGCCTCCTCCTGGAACGCTTAAGGGAAATTGCAGGAAAGTTTTCCGTCTACGCCCTCTCAACCCCTGTCGGAAACGCGGTACAGGTCGGGGAACGGTACATGGACGATTTCCAGGTAATCCGGGTGGAAGAAGAGAGGGAGATAAAGGAGACTTATGCAGCTTCATTCGAGGAGATCTTCGAGCTTGCCGGGAAGGAATACATAAAAAAAATCCTTGTTTTTTGCGGCAGCAGGGAGAAAAGCGAAGAAGTCGAGACCCTGCTGAAGAAGTTCCGGGATCCTTTGACAGCAGCCGCCCATCTGGCCGTCCTCCATGAAGGACTTTCAGGGTCCGAAAAAGAAGAAGTGGAGAACTTTTTCAAAAATGCCGAAAGAGCCGTCTGCATTTCATCAGTTGCTCATGATGCCGGAATCAGTGTTGGAGATATTGATGCCGTGGTCTTTGCCGGGATTCCGGGGAACCTTCATTCATTTGCCCGGGGCTTTGAATGCGCCGGGAAAACAACAGGGTTTGCGAGGGTCTTTTTCCTCTGCGACAGCAAATCAATGCCCTTATTCGAACTTCTTTTGGACCATGCAAAAGAAAACTTCCCTGGAAATAAAGTGTATGTCCCGGACCTTTCCGTTGCAGTCCAGCAAATTTTTTCCGTCCTGTTCTCAAACCCCTGGGGCGTGGATGAAGACTACCTGTACAGGCTATTCAACAATTTCTGTGCCTACGAAGACCTGAAAAGCATCATAGAAGAACTGCTTGCTTCAGGGCTGATAAGCTCCAGAAACCGGAAAATTTACGCCTCGGAGTTCATCATGAACCAGGGCGAGGAGGGTACGCTCCATTCCAATATTCCTCTCGAAAGGTTTGTGGAAGTCGTGAACTCCCGGACAAACAAAAAAATAGGGGAAGCCCGGCTTTCCCCAGGCTGCATTAGAGCCTGCCAGAGCTTTTCTCTTGCAGGGAAGTCCTGGGAGATCTTTAAGCTTGAAGAAGAAAGCGTCTACGTTAAAAAATCGACAGTAAAGGCTGTATTTAATAGCTTGAAATGCGCAGCCGGGCTCGGAGCTTTTTTTGAGTATTTGCCTGATAAAATCCAGGAAGCTGAAATCGAAAAAAGGAAAGGAGTTTGAAAGAAGAAGTTTAACGGGGGGCAGCATGCATTTTAATTGATTTCGGGATTAATACCCTGTCAATTACATGGATGACACCATTAGAACACTCGATATCCGGCTGGGTTACCTGTGCATCTCCAATCTGGACTCCCTGGGTGATATCGATCTTGAGTTCCTCGCCCTGCAGGGTCTGTACAGACTGCATTTTCACGATATCCCGGGACATGACCTGCCCTGAAGCCACATGGAAGAGCAAGACCTGTCTCAGGCTTTCTTGATCTTTTAAAAGAATGTCCAGGGCTCCCCCGGGAAGTTTTGAAAAAGCCTCGTCATCCGGGGCACAGACCGTAAAAGGTCCCTCCTCGCTCAGAGTTTTGACCAGGTCTGCAGCCTCTACAGCCTGGACAAGAGTCTTGAATACTCCTGCGTCAATAGCAGTTTCCACTATATTTCTCATGTTTCCCACTCCCTCGTTTAATTCCATTCTTTTCGGATTCACGGTTATTGAGTACCTATGCTTTTTGCATCTATGTTCTTTATTTCAGGATTTTCCAAATGGCGGCAATACTTTCGATATCGATATGTGTGTAGCCCTCTTCTTTTATATTCCATTTGAGGCTCAGTACCCCGTCCTTACATTCGGCAGCAATTCCACGATACGTGTTTCTCCCACAAACGTCAATTTCAACTTCCTTTCCCAAATAGTACTTTTCTATGAATTCCTGTTTCATGTTCCAACTCCCCCTATGATCAATTCTGTTTAAAACCGGTGTTTTCATATTATCAATTGTATTTTAATAGCCATATACATTGTGAAAACAAAGGTTCTGAATATTGATACGGGAAAAAAGCACAGAAAAGAAAAAATTGAAGAGAAATTAAAAAATTTAAAATCCCGTGATTTCCGGTTCGGAACGGGAAAAACCGTTAAAAATCGGAATTTCCGATTCGGTATACCAGGCTTCAAGGAAACTCAGCATATGGTACTTGGTGAAAACGCCAAAGGGCACGCCCAGGAAAAGCATTGCCACAAAGATCACCAGCAGTTCAAGCAGGACAAAGGGGATCAGAAGCACCCAGAGCATGGTTCCCGACACCAGGGCCGAGAAGAGGAAATACAGGACTCCGTCGACAATCAGGAATACCAGCCCGAACGCCAGAAAGAGAATTAAAGAAAGAATTACGACAAAGATTGTGATTCCGATCATGAGGAAAAACCTGACTACCCAGTAAACCAGTAGCTCTTTCCAGCTTTTCCTGATATTTCCAAAGGCAAGCCCGAAAGCCGAGAGAATCCCTGTTTCCCGATAGATGGAGAGAGGAATTGCAAAGTTAAGGAAAGAATTGATAAACGATCCCAGGATCGCAAGCCCCGTAATCACGGCAAAAAGCCAGATAAATCCACCTACCAGGGCAGGCCAGGAAAAATCCGAGGTATTTTCAAGCAGTTTGGAGACTAAGGGGAGTGCAGCAATCCCAATGAGCAGCAGGAAAACAAGCCCGATACCGAACCTTATGAGCAGGAGATTGAACCCTTTGCCAAGGAATTTTCTGGAATAAGCCCAGAAGAGTACCTCGTTTTTTACCAGAGACTCCACAAAAACGAACTCCATGACACTGGAGATGTAGGAAAAAACAAGAACCAGCAAGAAGACCAGCACTATTCCTGCAATAATAATCCCGGAAACTTCGGCAATCTGCCCGGGGTCGATCTCCGGGAAAATATCTTCGAATTCGTCGGGACTCGCCTGGTAGTTGTTCCCCGAGCCTCCGTAATTGCCCCCAAAATTGGAGCCTGCGCCGCCTATTAAAAATATGATGAGCGCAAGTTTCGCCCATTTCCAGAAGTCAAAAGGTTCAAAAAGAGCTTTCCTCGTCCGGGAAAAAGCCCTGTCAACCGCATCTATGCCGTACCATCCCATGATACAGAATCAATTTTAAGGAATAAGTACGTATCAGTTAAATTTAATTTTGATAGATTGAAGGGGCTTCACATTTTTTTTATCATACCGATATGCTCGATATCCGATTCCATGAAAGTTTCCCCGTAAGCCACAAAGCCCAACTTTTCGTAAAAACCCGCAGCATAGGTCTGGGCATGGACATGGACCTCTCCTGCCTGCAGCTCGACGGCTCTTTCAAGCAGCTTTTCCACAACCAGTTTGCCGACCTGCTTTCCCCTGTATTCTTTCAGGACGGCGATACGCCCTATCAACCACACCTCACAGTCCTTAAAAATTCTTCCGGTAGCCACAGGTTTCGAATTTTCGTATACGACAACATGCCAGGAAACGGCATCTGCGGCATCCATCTCCTCTTCTTCCGGAACATTCTGCTCTTTCATGAAGACCTCCTGGCGGACATAATAGGGGTCCTCAAGATCCAGGTTTCCCCGGATCCATTTTATCTCAAAAGAGTGCTCTTGCTTCAGATCCATATGTGAAAATTCCATATTATTTAATTTCAAATTCATGTCCTGGATATCTTCAGGAAGTAAATTTCGATAATACGGGTCCTCTTACTTAGTGACTTACCGAATAACTTACTAATTGCCCCAACTGCAATTAATTTTTGGAATTGCTTAAATACGGAGGGAACGTAATTACCTGGTAAAAATATGTTTGAATAGCTGGTAGAAAATTTACTTCAGTGAAGTAAAGGAAAAAACTGACTGCAAGCAAAAATACTTAACGGGCCCGCCGCGATTCGAACACGAGTCAATGGGTATCTTCGTAAAAGACTTTACACCTCGTAAAAGACTTTACTTCGAAGCCCATTAGGATATCCTGGCTACCCTACGAGCCCGCAATGTAGCAGTAGTGATAGGAACTACCCATATTAAAGTTTTCTCTTGAAATGAAAGAATGCCCGGGCAGGAGAGAAACGTTTACTTTAACCTCTCAACTGGAGAAAACCGAATTTTCTGCCTCCCGCAGTCAAAAAATGGCCGGACAATATAATGTAAAATGCAAAGTGGCATATGGTTTGGCTAGTGGACATTAATCTTTTACGATTAAACAATAACGATTAAACAATATTTATATGATTGATATAACATTACCTACATCAACAATATTAAATATGAAGATCATTTTTACTTTTAATTAATAGAGTATTCCTAAAATCTTAAACTCAGTTTTAGCGGGATACAACTACATACAGAAAGACTTCCGATTCGATCCGGTGCAAAAGCCGGACAGAGGCCGGGGGCCCAGAAGCATAAAGGGTCAGGGTGAAAATGGAAAGGTTTTCAACGGGTATAGATGAACTGGATAAGAAGCTGAGCGGGGGCTATCCCGGGGAGAAGGTTATCCTTATAACAGGGGTAGCCGGTTCCGGGAAAACCATCTTCGGAATCCATTTTCTTTACAGGTCCTGCCTTGAAGGCAAGAAGTGTATGATGATAGCAACGGAGGAAACTCCCGAAGATATTCTCTACCAGGCAAGCCTGCTGGGCCACGATCTCAAGCCTTACTACGAAAGCGGGCAGCTTATCATCGAACGGATCTTCGAAAACCGCTCGGAAAGAATAGGGCAGACCAGGGTCGGATTCAAGCCCGAAAGTTTTGAAATCGAACTTCCCAATCTCGTAGAACTTGTACCCGAAGACACGGAATGCCTTGTTATTGATAATGTCGGGGTGTTCGCCCTCCGGATTTCCACGAGAAAATTGCGGGACCAGCTAGACGGGATGAACTACCTTCTTAGAAAAAAAAGATGCACAACCCTTTTGATTATGGACGAAGCCGCATACAACATGAGCCAGCAACTGGCGGAGTACACGGCATACGGCTCAATCCGGCTTCTTGTAAAAGAAAACGCGTACCTTGGAAAAATGGAGCGCTACCTGAATATTTCCAAAATGCGCAGCACCCCTATTTCTCCTGACATGTCGGTCTTTGAAATTACACCCGAGGGGATCAAAATACGGGAATCCGGAGGGACAGAACTTGTCGATTGAAGAAAAAACGCCCAAAATCCTGATTGTCGATGACGAAGAGATCAATGTAGAACTGATGGAAGCTTACCTTTTATCGGAACCCTACACAACGATTACCGCTTACGGCGGAAAAGAGGCTCTTCGGAAGGTCAGGGAAGAAAAACCTGACATGGTCCTCCTGGACGTCATGATGCCCGAAGTGGACGGCTATGAGGTCTGCAGGCTCCTTAAGGCTGACAGTGAAACCCAGTTCACCCCGGTCCTGATGCTTACGGCCCTCTCGGAGCTCGAGCACCGTATAAGGGGGATCGATGTGGGAGCTGACGATTTTCTTACGAAGCCCATAAACAAGCTTGAACTCACTACAAGAGTTAAGTCCCTGCTCAGGGTAAAAGACCTCCACGACAAACTGGCGGCCGAACGCGACAGCCTCGAGGTTAAAAACAGGATTCAGAGCATCCTGACCGAAATCATTCCCACTCTTCTTCAGGCAATCTCTTACGAAGAGAAAAAGATAATGATCAACCAGATGACCGGCATGGTCCAGAAAACCCTGATCGATATGTACTCCTTTGACCTGGAAGACCTGGACCTTGCCTACACAGGGAAAATCTGTGAAGATATTATGAACCAGCTCGGAGGGGATTTCAGTTCGAAAACAGACGATGAAGGAACCGCCTGCATAATTGAAGGGATAGCCTGTCCCTGGGGTAAAGAACAGGCGCGCAGAAACCCGATTCTCTGTACCCTCACAAGAAAGATCTTCTCAAATGTTGCCTCGAAAATGCCCGGCAGATGGGGAGTCGAAGTGTATAAAACCATTGGAAACCGAAATGAATGCTGTTATTTCAGGATAAAGGAAATCTGATATAAAAGCGGCCGATAAACCGATAACGGTTCAAACAAAACAGAAATAAGTACAGCCTGAAATACTATTTTCACATCTTTTTTTATTCCTTTTGAGAAGCGTCGCCAGGCAAGCTGGCGGAAGCACTTTATTACACTTGGATCAAAAAGCGTTTTCGGGTTCAAGAATAAATAAAAGGAACAAACCCTAAAATTCAGTAATTTCCTTTTATGCTATTGATTATTTCAATCCCTCTGGAACTAATGTCATACAGGGAATATTTTACAGGCACCTGCTTGTTTCGCATTTTCTGGACGTAAATATACTGGCTGGTCCTCCCGACACTAAGGTTTTCTTTCACCAGGAAACGGATAAGCCCGGCAACCATGTAGCCGGTAAGCCTGTGGGTAAGTTCGTAGGAATCCTCGTCCATGACGAAGAAGCCCGTACAGCCGTTTTTCATAAGGATGATACTTATTGAGCTGAACTTGTCCGCAAATTCCTTGATATCGTGGTCAATGGCCATTACCCCGATGTTGTCAAGGACCACGACCTCGACATCAGGGCTCATGCCGCTCAGGTGGTCGAGAATGTCTGCATCTACCGTACTGAGCCCCTTCCCGAATTTTGAGAAACTTTTGATCTTGTTAATTTTTTCCTCGAAGATGTTCTTTATGATAAGCTGCCCGTTTTCAACGAAGGGGTCAAGGTCGAGCCCCAGGCTTTTTGCCTGCTTGAGGAGGTCTTCCGTGAGTTCCCGGGTAAGGATCATAACACATTTCTTGCCTTCCGCACAGCTCCTGTGCAAGAATTGCAGCCCGAGAATGGTTTTTCCGGAACCCGGAGGGCCCGTGATAAGTACGCTCCTCCCCTTAGGGTATCCGCCATCTATCATCAAATCAAGCCCCTCAATCCCGGTAGATAAGCTCTCCATTTTATCACATCTTTAACGGTAAATAATTTTATAACTGTACATTATTCTTGACTGTGAATCGTTAACTGTGAATCGTTAACTGTGAATCGTTAACTGCGAATCATTAACTGCGAATCGTTAACTGTGAATCGTTAACTGCGAATCATTAACTGCGAATCATTAACTGCGAATCATTAGCTGTAAATAATCATTAGCTGTGACCATCGACTACAAACAATTTCTAGCTGTGGCTCAGTTTCCATTTATTGCATAAGCCCTAATAACAGATATATTCTCCCTAAAAAGTTCCCCTGAACATTCTTCCTAAAAAGTTCTCCTGAAAATTCTTTCGAAAAAGTCCCCCTCAAAATTCTTCCTCAAAAGTTCCCCTGAAATTACATACTATACTTCTTATTCAATATATTTTTCTTTAAACTCTGAAATCTGTTTACTGCTTCCGACGACAGCAATCACGTCCCCTGCCCTTATTAAAGTCTTCTTAGTGAGATCAGTCATGGCAAGGCCCCCGCGTTCAATGCCTACTATGGTGCATCCGATCTTATTTTCAAGGTCCAGGGTCCCGATTGACTTTTTATCCATGTGAGAGCCCTTTTCCACATGATGTATTTCGATTTCTATGCCTTCGTAGAGCATTATATCTTCATCTATCCTGCAGGACTTTCCCACACAGCTGGCAGTCATTTTGGCAAGCATCTGCCCTGCCACGATGGAAAGGGACCCTACGTAATCCGCCCCGGCCTTGTAGATCTTGTCGATGGACTTTACGGAGTTTGCCCTAGCTACGATGGTTGAGTTCGGATTAAGGCTTCTTGCAATCAGGGTTGCAAAAATGACGTTCGTATCGTCGTTCAGGGCCACGAAAATAAAGGATGCCGTCTTCACCCCCGCTGAAATGAGCACTTCCTCGTCGGCTCCGTTCCCCACGATATGCTCGAAGTCTGCGTATTCGAAGACCTTTTCATCCGAATCCACGACGACAAAACGAAAAGGTCCGCTCTTGAGCACCTTTACGAGGCTCTTTCCGACGTCTCCGTATCCCAGCACGACCAGATGTCCCTTTGGCTCCATTTTTCACTCCGGAATCTTCAGATCGAAATCATCAGATTCATTCTTTGACTTTATAATTGGCAGTTTTTTCTCTGCCTGTTATGTTCTGAAACAATAAACTTTTTTTGTTACATTGCCAGGGAACCTGATCCGGGAAACGGGCTCAATGGGTTAGTTTTTTCAGTTTTGAAAGCTGTTCGGGGGTTCCCACGGCCAGGAGAACGGAATTGTCCCGGATCACATCGTCCTCTTTTGGGTCAAAGGAAAGAGTCCCGCTTATCCAGATCCCAACAATGCGTGCTCCGGTAAGCCTCTGGCTGGAAACGTCCTTCAGGGTCTTTCCTATAAGGGGGCTTTTCAGGTATATGGGAAATTCGGTGATGTGTACCCCTTCAAAGATTTCGGTTGCTCCGGTAACCCTGCTCACAAGCCTGTCCATAGCCTTTCTCCCTATGAACTGCCCGAACATGGACTTGGGGGATACCACGGTGTCGGCTCCGGCATACTTGAGGTATTTGGAGTTGGAGCGGTCCTCTACGATGGCAATGATCCGGAGGTGTTCGAACTCCCGTGCAGTCAGCACGATATTTGCGTTCCTTTCATCGGACTTGTTTGCAATCAGGATCCTGGCCTTTTCGACATTGGCGTTCAGAAGTGTATGTTTGTCGCTGGGGACCCCGAGGATGCAGGGGATATCTTTGTAGGCGAGTTCCCTTATAAGTTCCGTATCATCGTCAACTATCACAAACAGGATATCCTGCGCAGCCAGTTCATCTATAAGGGTTTCCACAAGCTGGTTGTATCCGCAAATGATGATGTGCTCTTTCAAACCGGGGGGGGCCTTCCTGGGAAGCCTGAACTTGATTGACTTGTCCAGCCAGGGCATAATCACGTATGTCAGAAAGAAACCGGAAATCATGATAATGCCTACTACCTGCACGAGCACCGAAAAAAGCTGACCTGCCAGGGAAGTAAAGACAATGTCGCCGTAACCTACCGTCGCAATAGTAGTGGTTGCCCAGTAGATAGCAGTTATCGGATTTGCATGCTCGGGCTGGCCTTCCAGGACCATCAGGTACTCGAAGAGAATGATATAAATTATTACCATAAGCAAAGCTGCAATCTTGTAAGCTGAATGAGGCCTTTTCCTCATTATTTTATGAACTTTCGCCTTGCCTGCAGGTCTACCGGATCTTGGAAGAGCCATTAATACACCTTGTTTTCAAACACCCTGTTTTCATTATTACTGTTATAAGTTAGCGGGGATATCTTATAATTATTGTGAAAGCCGGTTAACATGGCACCTCAAAAAAGAAAATAAAATATCCGGAGCTTTACGGATAACAGGCCCCGAAACTTCCAGTCCCGAAATTTCCAAGCTCCACCGCAGTGTCCGGGATATTAACTGAAAAATTTCATTTCATTTCATTTCAACCACTGCCCTATGAACGGCCCGATTATCATAAAGATAAACGAGAACAGGATCAGCATTGAGAAGGTTGCTGAAATAGAATTGGAGACTCTTGCAGAGACGTCTTCCTTTCCTGTAATCCGGTACACAAGGGAGTAGGTGTAGTCCTTGAACACGTGACCCCCGTCCAGGGGTACCGCGGGCAGGCAGTTGAAGAGCCCCACATAGAAGTTCAGCCAGCCTATCCAGAGCAGGGTATTGGCTATCCAGAAGATGCCCACTCCAAGGGGTTCGGCCCAGCCTACGGGCTGGTAGAACTGGGCAATAGTGCCTGAAAAGCCGCGGAAACCTTCCCCTGCAAACCCGTAGATGGGAAGCCCGAAGAGGATCAGCCAGCCAGCAAGTCCTGTGAGCAGGGAGGGGATCTGTTTGAGGGCTTCAAGATAGTATTTTGATTGGGGCATCCACAGGGAAACGCCGAGCATCGGGCATTCGACAATCCCGTCCATTCCGTACATAACTCCCAGGAACCCACGCTCACTGTCAATGGAATGGGGAGCCAGTTTAACATCAAGTACAACCGTGCCGTTTTCCGTCAGGGCTCCCGTATAGTTTGCAGGGGGAAGCAGTTCCGCCCGGATGGTCTGGTTGGCCTGAGTATTTTCCATGAAATTTACAAAATCGGCGACGTCTTGTATCTCCGTGTCATCGAGCCGGATCATGGTCATCCCTTCCTCGAAACCGGTGGCTTCAGCAGGGCTTTCTTCCACAACCCCTCCAATCGGCACCCCATTGATGTGGCCGTCGGCCAGCTCGGAAGCTTCGATCTCATACACCGAAACTACTCCGTCTTCCAGGGCATGGATTTGTATTATGTCCCCGGACTCAACGGTTTCCAGGTAGTAAAGGACGTCCATGGCGTTGGTGATGTTGGTGTCATCTATCCGGGTTATTACCATGTCCTCCCGGATTCCTGCAAGGTCAGCAGGGGAACTTTCGTTTACACTCAGGACCATGGCATCACTCAGGGGAGCGATTGCCCCGAGCACGGGCCCGAAGAAGAGCAGTAAAGCGATGAAGGCAACACAGAAATTTGCCATCACCCCGGCAGCCAGGATTCTGGACCGCTGGGCCCTAGTTGCAATTTTTTCAGGCTCCTGAGCAGGTTTTTGTTCCTTGACTTTGAGAGGTATTTCCCTTTTCCTTTGCTCTTCCTGCCGTTCCCATTCTTCTATTTCATCAATCGAGGCAGTAAGAGGAAGTTCGTTTTCTTCTACTGGCTTTTCTTTTTTGCCGAAAAGTTGTTCTTCATCGGGTTCCGCAAAACCTCCGATAGGCACAAGGGCAAGCAGGATTCCCATGGACTTGACCCGGATGCCTTCCACCCGGCAGAGGATTGCGTGGGAAAACTCATGCACCACGAGAGTGACGATTAGCGCAATAACTCCCCAGGTAAAGGGGATAAACTCGTTTAGGCCGGGGATAAGCAGGATATTCCTGGCAGCATTGTACTTGCCCGGTTCCGGGACGTTGTTGTTCAGGAAGGACGTGTACAGCGCAAAGTCTGAGATCGCTATTACCAGGAACATGGCAATCATGCCTACAAACATAAGCCAGATCCCGAGGTTTGCAAAAACCCGCCAGTAGAATTTGGGGCGGGCCAGGATGTCAAGCAGTTTGAGCCCTTTTGTGGTCCTGATCATAAGGATGGGCAGCGGACCGAAGGTGCTTATATTGTATTTTTCCAGAATTCCCCGCCTGTCCAGGATAGAGACAAGGAACCAGTACAGTATGAATATGCTTATTGCAATGCTTGTGCCACTCAAAGAAATTCTCCGAGAATATGAAATGATCTTGGGTATGAATCGAATTATTCGGAACTTAAAGCAAATAAAACGTTTTATTATATTATGTTATAGGCCAAATCTTGAGACAGTGCAGAAAAGTCAGAGGGCCAAATAGCAATCAAACAAAACATGTCGCATCTAAATCTGAGTAATTATATTAAAATCAATATATAAATACTCATGCCTGCTTTCCCGTACAAAGCCCATTTTTTGTAATTACCATTTATAATTTATCACAAGGTATAACACTTTCTATTAGCCTAAATTACTTATTGGCTTGAATTAATATTAGCTTGAAGTGATTTAGCTGGAATTACTTATTGGTTTGAAATTGTTGGTTTGAAATTGTTGGTTTGAAATTGTTGGTTTGAAATTGCTGGTTTGAAATTGTTGGTTTGAAGTGATTTAGCTGGAATTACTTATTGGCTTGAAATCGTTAAACAATAACATCATTTAAATTGTTAATGTTTCCGGAGGTTCCGGGTAAGATGCAGGGAATCGTATACATAACAACTGGGGACATGAAGAACGCTTCTACCATTGCAAGAGCGCTGGTCTCAAAGAAGCTTGCAGCCTGTGTGAACATGTTTCCCATATCATCGGTCTACACCTGGGAAGGCAAAATTGAGGATGATTCCGAAATTGCAATGATCGTTAAAACCGACTCTTCCCGCTTTGATGAGATCTGCAAGCTTGTAAAAGCCCTCCATACGTATGAACTGCCTGCGATCGAGTTCTGGGAGATCGGAGGGGAGCAGGAGTACCTCGACTGGGTACTGGTAAACAGTTCGGGAGAAAAAATAAACAAGTCAGGCGAGAAAAATTCCGGGGACCTCTAAGCCTGTTCCCGGAGTTTATAGGGGACAGAGATTCCGGAAAAGAGTTTTTCAAGAGAGAGCGTCCTTCCACCACCCGGCTCCGGGGGAAAACTTTGCTTTTCCTGTCGGCTCCAGGGCGTTGTATCTGCCCTGTTTACAGGATTAGCTTTATATGGTAGTTTCATCGTTACCATATTGGTACTCATCCATAAGCAGGAGTAACCAGACGGTCAACGGTTACAGGTTCAACATGTAATTAATTAGGAAGCCTGGAGAATATTTAGACCGAGAAATAAATCAATTGCGCGAGGGTTGCCGAGTGGTTAAAGGCGATGGGCTCAAGATCCATTCCCGCAGGGGTTCAAGGGTTCGACTCCCTTCCCTCGCACTAAACTTATTATAATTTTCTATTTCTGGGATTCTTGTTTTTGGGAAGATACTGCTTCATTTTCCAAATTGCTAATCACGAGTCTGCAGACCTGAATTAATTTAGGTCATTTCACTCTTTTGTTTCTGTTCAATACGGGGCACTACCAGCCGAAGTGGTAAATTTTGATATCGCTTCTTCAAAAGGGATTTCCTTTCTTTATACTCAATTATCTCCTTTATTAAGCCTGTAGTGGTGATTTGGAGGTCATATATTGCCTCTTTCTGTTCAGCGGTCAGATAGTCCTTTACATCGGATTCTGATGCAAGCCCATGGTCTTCTTTGTACTTTTTCGAGCTTCTTTTAAGCTCTTATATAAAGTGCGAAGTGTATCTTCCTTCTTTTTGATTCTCAAACCAAACAGTTAAGTTGTTTTCGCAGCTTTACATATATCCCTTCTTTCGGCTTTGTAGAAAACCTATCTAAATCAACCAGTAAAGGATTAGCTGTAATTCCCCTGTTCAGCTTTTCCCGAAATCTTTTTTCGACTTGCTTTATAGGTACCGGCATTTGCACCGATCGTCGAAGACGACCGGCTTTTCCAGAAGATGCATTAAAATGACTAAAAATAGTATAGATGTTCCCAAAAAAATATGTATGGATAACTAAAAAATCAGAATATGACGTGAAGTAAGTTGAATAAAACTAAAAGCCAATAATTGCAGTTTATTTTGCAGTCGCTTTTTTTCGGAAATTTCGGAAAGGGCCGCTTGCTTCGCAAGCGGTGAGGGCCCTTGTTACCGATATTAAGAACGAAAATTCTCGGAACTGGAATCATTAGTAAACCCGGTAACAAAAACCAGGGCCATTTCAAGCCATATACAGGATTTCTACAGAGCCCTTCTTTCAATTATTGATACTCTTCTTTCGAAATGACGACAATAATATTGTCCTGTCCTCAGGGCACGAAATTTTGGAAGAAATAAAACTGCGTTCACAACAGGGACGAAAAGCTGAGATAAGAAACAAAAGATGGGAAAAACGATAAAATCTGAGAAAAGAGTATCAATAGGCTTGAGTGTTGAATAATAAAGCTTATAAGGTGGTTCACAAGGGTTATCCTGCACCAATGAAGTGATTGCGGGATCAGGTTTGGAACCGTCCTGAATTTGCTCCATTTAACAGTCTGCACGCCAATGAAGTATATTACGGGATCAGGTTTGATACTGTCCTGAATTTGCTCCATTTAACAGTCTGCACGCCAATGAAGTATGTTACGGGATCGGTGAAACCGTCCTGAATTTGCTCCATTTTACAGCTTACTCCCCGGTGAACCATTTTATAATATGTGCGTAATATTATAAAATACTATCGATAAATTTGAAGTTTATTTATCCAGTTATGCACCCTTCAGCCAACCGGGTACTATTCTGCACCAAAATTGGATGATGAATTTTCTGATTGGGAATTCTCAAATAATGATTAATTTCCAAATAGCCTGCGGGTAAAAGATGAATCTTTAAATTGCTGCAATTCGTAATTTCTCAGCAAAGAATATAATAAAGTTTTAATTGTATACACCATTAGTATTTTGCAAAATTGTTGTAAAATCAGAGAGGGTAACCATGAAAATAATTGGAATATCATCAAGCCCAAGAGGCAAAAACAGTAGCACCTTAAAACTTCTGGACGCAGCCCTGGCTGGAGCCGCAAGAGCAGGAGCCGAAGTCGAGAAAATCGACGTTGCAAAGTTGAATCTCAAATACTGCACTGCATGCAATTCCTGCCATGAAACCGGTGTATGTTCAATAAAAGACGACTACCAGCCCGTAATTGAAAAACTTCTGGCCGCGGACGGCATAATCCTGAGCAGCCCCAATTACATAACAAACGTGACAGCTCAGCTCAAGACCCTTTTCGACAGATGTCCCCGTGTTATTCATGAGCAGCTCTTTGATGGGAAGTACGGCTTTTCCCTGACGACTGCGGGCAGCGGGGAAATAGATTTTGTCCTTGACATCATGAATAATTTTATGGCACACTGCGGAGGCAACTTCACCGGAGGAGTGGGCTGCTCAATGGCAGAGGGCCCCTCGGCAATGGCAGCAGCAATCGAAAAATCGCAGGGAATGGGTAAAGACCTCGTTGAAGCGATAAAGGAGAAGAGACAGTACCCGGAACAGGAAGCTGCACATGAAGCCTGGAGAGGACAGTTTAAGTATGTCATCCTTGCCAATAAAGAGCACTGGCCGCACAACTGCGACTACTGGACGGAAAAAGGCTGGATCTAACTTGACAAGCCAAATTTGAAGCCAAAGTAGAATCCAAATTCGAAGGAAAGGCAAAGTTGAAGTTTTCTCTTCAACTTCTGTTTCTTTTTATTCCATGATTTCTTTTAATCTCACACCGTTTTATTCTGATAAAGTGCTTTTTCTCCGGATTTTGCTTGCCAACTGAGTGAAAAATGGGGGATAGATAGATTCAAAAAAATAAAAAGTATAAGTACTTTGAAGCCCAAAATATTTCCGGGAGAGTTTGAACTGAAAAAAACGATCTGAAAAACGAGGAGATGCAAAAACGTGAATTTGAGGCGCAAAAAAACACTAGAGGCTACCGTAGCGTCAAAGAAATTAGCTTCAAAAAAATTAGGATCATAGACATTTAAGAGTGGGGGAAATGTGTCACGTAGTATACTTTTAGTTTTACTTCTCATATTTCTGGGACTGATTATCCAGCCTGCTGCGGGGGAAGTCGGCGGCTGGGAAGTAATCCCTGAAAATCCGGCTGTAGGAGATGGCCTGAAGATCAGGGGGAACGCTGAGCCCGGAGAGGAAGTCGGGATTCTGGTTTCTTTTGAAAAAACGGTTCCGGTCTACCTTAGAGAGTACAGTTACGAACTTGAGGGGATTGAAATCCTGGATTTCAACAACCAGGTCACTGTCAGGGCAGAAGGGGTAGAGGACCTGAACGTGGGCTGGAAAATGCTTTTCTGGAAAACGAACAGCTCCATATCAAGGGAAGGGACAGCCATTGCGTCCCATACAGGCATCCCTCCGGGGAATTACCAGTTTAATGTAGGAGGGTATGCGGAAAGGGAAGCTACAACCGTGAAGCTGAAGATCAGCGCCCTGCAAAGGGTGATGACAGGGTCCGACGGGATATTCAGCTATACATATTACACTGAAGCCTTGCCTGCAGGGGACTACGAAGTGAAGGTCGGCAGCTCAGCAAAGAAGGTAACCCTGAGTCCCGCAGGGCAGGGGATTAGTGAAGGCCCCAACCCTCCCAGGCAGGGAAGCCTGACCATCCATCCGGGGGAAAATACGGCAGCAGAAACGGACGGGGCAATAAGTGCGTCAGGGGCTTCCGTCCGGGATGAGGTCTGGGAAGAAAATGTGCCTGCCGAAGAAAAGACCCGGGAGACCGGGAAAAGCGAGGGCTTTTCGAATATCTCCTATCTGATGGCAGGAGTTCTCACGGGACTGCTCTTCCTTGCAGGGATATCAAAGACGAAAAAGGAGACGAAAAAGGGCAAGTGAACCGATTCTTCCGTTTTATTCCGGGGTCGGCCGCAAATAGCACCCCAAAATCACCCGGAGACTTGAGGGGAATTAAAAAACTTTAGCCCCAAACCAATCTTTTTTGAAAAGGCTATGCCCTTCACCCTATTTTCAAAAAACCCGCATGCAAAATAGAGAAAAATGTGAACAAAACCCTTTAAACCGCTTCACTGTGAACTTTTTTTAATTTTTAAAATCCGCTCATAAGCTTTATTATGAAACAGGACATTACAAAAAACAGAAGTTCGACGCAAAAAGTATTCACTAAGTTTTTGAGTTTTCACAAGTGTTTGATAGCTATAAGCGATCAACAGCTAAAATGATCAATATCAAGTGATCAATAGCTAGAAGTGATTGATAGGGGCCGGTTCCCGTCCGGCGTCCCCCTATCAATGATCCAACCCCACGAGATTGAGAGGAAACCCTTAAACTCTCAATCTACAGCTTTTTTATAAGGACTTGTCCATATATATCATAATCGATCAAAATTATTTGGCGCTACTGAAATATTCAATTCTTATTACTATTTTAGCGATGCCAAAAAATGTTAAGTCGGCTTTATTTTTTCCCAGCCTTGTATTTTTCAACGCCATTGAAATTTCAACCTGGAATCTCAGGAATAAAGATACCCTGAAACAGGAACTAAATAAGAGATCCTAAACAGGAACTAAAAAAGAGACCCTGAAACAGGAACTAAAAAAGATACCCTGAAACAGGAACTAAAAAAGATACCCTGAAACAGGAACTAAAAAAGAGACCCTGAAACATGATGAACTAAAAAAGAGACCCTGAAACAGGAACTAAAAAAGATACCCTGAAACAGGAACTAAAAAAGATACCCTGAAACATGATGAAATAAAACCTGAAACAGGAAGGGAAAACGGGATTAAACCGAAACTGGGCAGGAATGAAAAATAAAAAGGGAAGCTTGTTTCCCTTCAAATTACATACGCCTTGAGAGGTGGGAACCCGTTGAAACTTACGGAACTGTAGCTCTGGGTATAGGCGCCGGTGGTGAAGATATAGACTCTGTTTCCCTCTCTCAGGGTATGGGGAAAAGAGTATTTGTGGTCTTCATAGAGTATGTCCATGCTGTCGCAGGTAGGACCTGCCAGGATTACCTCTTCAGCGCAGCCTTTTTTTTCACAGTAGATGGGGTATTTGATGCACTCATCAAGGGTTTCAATTAAGCCCCCGAACTTCCCGACGTCAAGGAAGACCCATCTGTACTGGTTGAACCTGGCTTTTTTGGAGACCATTACGATTTCACTTACGATTATTCCGGCATCGGCGGTCAGGGAGCGGCCCGGTTCGATCAGGATCTCAGGCAGCTCGTCCCCAAAATCCTCGGATAAGAAACGGTAGATTTCCCTTGCATAGGTCTCAAGGTCATTGGTCGGGGAGAGGTATTTTGCCGGAAAACCTCCGCCCAGGTTTATCATCTTAAGTTTTATTCCCTTTGAAGCTGCGGCCTCGAAGAGGTATTTGCACCTGGCAATCGCACTGTCCCACTGCCCGATGTCTCTTTGCTGGGAGCCCACGTGGAAGGAAAGCCCGTAAGGTTCGAGCCCCAGTTTTTCAGCCTTCATGATTATTTTGTAGATCAGGTCAGGGTGCGCCCCGAATTTCCGGGAAAGCGGCCAGTCCGCTCCGTCGCTTTCCGTGAGGATCCGGAAAAAGACCCTGGACCCCGGGGCATATTTTGAAAGCTTCTTCATGTCGCTTTCCGAATCCGTAGCAAAAAGTCTGACCCCTTTTTCAAAGGCATAGGCGATATCCTTTTCCTTCTTAATCGTGTTCCCGTAACTTATCCTCTCCGGTTCCACTCCGAGACTCAGCAGCTGGTCAAGTTCGTAGACCGTTGCCACATCAAAGTTGGACCCCTTGTTTTTCAGGGAAAGGACTACCTCATCCAGGGGGTTTGCCTTTACAGCATAATGAATTTTTGCGAAAGGCATATTCTCTATAATTTTATCGTACATTCGCTCCACTTTCTGTAGATCCACGATCAAAAAAGGAGTTTCTTTATCCCGTGAAAATTTTTTGATCTTCTTGAACTCTTCCCCCGAAATAAATTCCTCCAGCGGAAACTCATAAGGCTCTTTTCTCATATCTGCTCCTTTGCCACCTTTAAACTGATTTGTAATTTTTAGTATTTTAGCGCTTTAAATCTATTTTAAACGATTTATAACCACTTATTTGAAATTAAATGGGTATAAATCAATTCAAATAGCATTTAAAGCATATAAAATTAATTATAATGATTTATTACTATTTTAAAAGCTTTAATTCGAAATATATTCAGTATAATTCATTATATTTTGAAATAAAGGTAGTTTAATTGCTTTAAATCAAAAAATATTTCACAAAAAGTTCTTTAAATCATCAAATATTTCTCAAAATCCCCCCTATTGTAAAAAAACCTTTTAATTCCCATTATTGGCCCGGGGCAGGAAATGAGCTCTTCCGGCTTTTCAAATTAATTGAGATTTAAAACCGCTGATGTTTTCGGAAGAAGAGCTGCTATGTAGTGCACCCCGGGGCCAGGAACTCCCCGGGCACAGGAACTCAGCAGAACCGGAATAGATTACGGTATTTTATCAAATCGAATTGGTGTGCGGTATTTTAGCAAATAGAATTTGCTGCATGACCAAAAACAAGTGCGTTAGAATCTCTTGAAAAATATAAATTTTTTTAGGACCACTCACAAGCTTTATTTTAAATGAAGACGTTAGAAAAAACAGGTAGGCAAGGTCAAAATTGTTGGAAAAGTAGTGGATAGGAGCCCGATGTTCCCACTTTCCGGCTCCTACCAATGATCCAACCCAGGAGATTGAGAGGAAACCCTTTAACTCTCAATCTGTGATTTTTTATAAGTAACTATGAATATATATCATAATCGCTTCAAATTCAATGCGAGTATTGAAATATATTATTCCATTGAATATTATAAAGATGGAATAATTTTCAACACCGTCAAATTTTCTTCGAGTTAAACCCTATACACATGAATTACGCCTGCTTTAAGGTCTTATTTTTCTTTCTGGTTTTCAGGAACACCAGCACAAAACCGACACCCACAAGAGCAAAACCGTAGGCCATAACCATGGCACTTAGCTGGGTAAAAAGGAAGAGGGCCGAGAGGGCTCCGAGGGCAGGAGGAATCGGAAACTTCCCTATACTGAGAGGGACCCTGAAAGGCCGCCTTTTCTCGGGTTCGGTGTAACGGAGCTTGATAAGGGAGAGGTTGACCATGATGAATACGATGAAAATCATGAAGTTCGAAATGTTTGCAACGGTTGCGATGTCCCTCAAGAATACGAAAAGGATTGAAAGCCCCACGACGCCGAGGATAGAAATCCAGGGAGTCCCACGGGAAGGGTGGATCCGGGAAAGGATGTTGGGAAGGGAGCCGGAAGCTGCCATGCCATAGATGATTCTCGAACCCCCCAGCATAACAACCAGCACGGTGTTTACCGTGGAGAAGAGGGCAATCCAGGAAAGGAGGACAAAGGCTTTGTCCCCTAAGACCACGGTTGCTATTTCGGCAAGAGGCGCAGCTGAAACCCCGAGGGTCCGGTAGTTGAGCACACTTACTGCCACCACTGCCACGCAGACGTAAAGGATGACAGTGGTAAAAATTGCAAGGATCAGGGCCTTTGGGGTTGTCTTCTCGGGGTCCTTTGTCTCCTGGGCAAGCCTTACGATGTCTTCAAAACCCAGGAAGGCAAAAAAGATGAGGGCAGAGGCTTCAAATACCCCTGAAAAGCTTGTCATCTCGAAGTAATTGACTGTCCCCAGGAACGGAATCCCTATGTAGATTATTATCAGCAGCCCCGAAAACTCGATTAGCGTGATGAGGATTGCAAGCCGGGCCGATTCTTTGATCCCGTAAAACATGACAAAACCGAGGAGCAGCAGCACCCCAATCGCCCCCTCCAGAATTCCGGCCCCGAAAAGAGAACTGTAGTAACCCCCAAAGCCCAGGGCAACTGCGGAAGCCGTGATAACCACCACGTAAATAATCAGCAGGCCCACAAGAAGCCCCACCTTTTCCCCGAAAGCCCTCCTTACAAATTCGTATTCAGCCCCGGCCCGGGGGTACATTGAAGCAAGCTCCATATAACTCAGGGCAGAGAGGGACGCAGCGGTACCTGCAAATAAAAACGAAAGCCAGACAAGGTTGCCTGCAAGCCCGGCGGCTTTTCCCACAAGCACGTAAATCCCGGCCCCGAGGATGCTGCCCACCCCGGTTAGTGTAACCTCTACCAGGCTCAATTCACGCTTTAATGCCGGTTCCCTGTCCGTAAGCAAACCCCCATGTCCCCGGAAATTTCGGTCCCGGGCCTGTGAGAAAAAAATCACTTTTTATGGAAACTACATTTGAAATTCAAGCAATTATAGACCTGAGGAAACTATGATCCTGAAAAAACGTAGCATTACCTGAGGAAGCTGTGATCCTGAAAAAACGTAGCATTACCTGAGGAAGCTGTGATCCTGAAAAAAGTAGCCATGATTAGTAAATATTAGTAAATGTTACTCGCCATAACAGTTAAACGTTCACAACCAGTAATTAAAGTAGATGGATATTTCCAGGTTCAGCTCCATTGCTCGCCCGATCGACCCTAACTATCCGACAAACCGGGCAATTTTGATCCTTACTCTCTTCGTCATCTTCGCAAGTGCAGGCTTTCAGGTTCTTTCAGGTATCCCTCCGGTAAAGGTGCTAATACCAGGTATTCGAACCGGAATCTACGTCTTTCTTGCCTGGGCGCTTGCCCGTGAACTGGACCCCGACAATGAACTTTCGGCTTTTACTGCAGCTTTTCTTGCCTGTGTCGCACTCCTGTATTTCCCTGTCCCCGGGTTGCTTGCTTCGGTTTTGTTTCTCCTTTTAATCAGGATTTTGAACAGGAGTACCGGCCTCCCCGCAAAAAGCTTCGATTCCCTGGTGATACTCTTACTTTCAGGCTGGCTCGCCCTGCAGGAAAACTGGATTTTCGGGGCTACGGCTGCTGCGGCTTTCTTCCTGGACAGCAGGCTTTCAGAGCCTAAGAGGCAGCAGCTTTTTTTTGCAGGTGCCGCAGCTCTTACCTCAGCTTTTACACTCCTCAGGGAGTTGAAAACTGGATTATGGGGAGGCGGAGTAAGCGAAGCCACTCCTCTGCAGGTAACGGGTTTGATTCTGATTCTGCTTATTCCGGCAATCTTTTTCGTGCCGCATATCCTGGCTTCCCGTAAAATAAAGTCAAAAGGTGACCGGAACGGGCTACCCCTTGATCCCGGAAGAATTCAGGCAGCCCAGGTCACAGCACTACTGGGTGCTCTTGCGCTTGCAGCCCTGGAAGGGTGGCATGGAGTGGAACTCTTTATACCCTTATGGAGCGCAGTGATCGGGATTTTCCTGTATGCTTTTTTGGAACTGATCCGGGCACGCCTATAAACGCAGGCCCGGAAGAATTCAGGTAAACCCCGATTGGAAACCAGGGAATTTCCCGCTTATTCTTCCATATTCCGATCGAAAACTCAGGCATTTCCCGCTTATTCTTCCATCTTTTCCGCAAGTTCCAGGGCTATTCTTTGTACTTCCTTAAGGTCCTCTTCTTTCGGAGCCCCTTTCACCTGGAGCGTTCCCACAACTTCGATTTTTGTCGGGGCCAGCATTTCAGCTGCCTGCTTCAGGGCACCGCCCCCCCAGCCGTAGGAGCCGAGAAGAACCCCATACTTAATGGGTGGCTTGAAAGCTTTTACCAGGTAAGCTCCCTGCATGGCAAGCGGGTGCATCCCGCCAAGGACTGTCGGGCTCCCTAGCACCACGGCCCGGCTGTCCACGAGTTCCCGGGCAAGGTCCCCGATGTCTGAGACTGCAAGGTTGTAGAGGCGGACGTCAATGCCTTTTGAGAGCAGGGTTTCGGCCATTTCCCTAACCAGTTTTTCCGTGGAGCCCCACATGCTTGCGTAGACGACGAGGGCTTTCTTTTCGCTTTCTCCTGATGTCCATTTCCTGTGAGGTCCCAGGATCCTTTCAGGGTTTTTGTACATTGGTCCATGGCTGGGGGCAATGACCCGGATTTCAAGATCCTTTATTTTCTCAAGAGCCTTTGCCCCCTGTTTCCTGAAGGGCATCATGATCTCCCCGAAGTAGCGCTTGGCCATGGGTATCAGGTCTTCAATGTCCTCGTCATAAACGCCCTGAGCTGTGTGAGCCCCGAAAAAGTCGCAGGAGAAAAGGATTTTATCTTCCTCAAGATAGGTGAACATGGTCTCAGGCCAGTGAAGCCAGGGGGCTTCAATAAACCTGAGGGTTTTTCCCCCTAGATCGAGCAGGTCTCCGTCCCCAACGATTTTTACCCGCTCATCCGGGATCTCATGATAATTCCTGACCATCCCTATTCCCTTTTTCGTGGTGACTAGCACGGCTTTCGGGGCTCTTTCCATGATGAAACGTATCGCATTGGAGTGGTCAGGCTCGGCATGGTTCATTATAAGGTAGTCGAGCTTTTCGAGCTCGGTTACTTTATTGATTTTTTCCACGAATTCCTTCTCAAACCCCGGGTTCACGGTATCGATAAGAACGGTTTTCTCCGTGCCCTTCACAAGATACGAATTGTAGCTGGTGCCCTCCGGAAGAGGGACCAGGGCATCAAAGAGCCGGCGGTTCCAGTCTTTTGCCCCTACCCAGAATACATTGTCAGCAATTTCAGGTACGTAATAACTTTCCATATCTTATTCCCCCATTTTCCGGAACATTACTCCGGCCGAAAAGCAGCGAGGCATTCAGGGTGCCATTCAAAGAAATACAGCAGAAAACCGGTGTCACATGAAATGTTTTCACCTTAACCGGTGTCACATGAAATGTTTTCACATAAGCTGATTCCATCCAAACTATACAATGTGTCATTTCAACTGTTATCAGGCCTGACTGCAAGCAATGTTCTTTTAAGAATTAACTACTGCATTATATATAATGCCTAATTCGGAAAGCTCCGTAAGAAATAATAATGGATTACAAAAATTTTTAGTTTCGGGGGCATTGCTTAAGTTCATTTCCCCAATTCCGTATCCCAACCAAACATTTTTTTAAATAAAAGTTGCTAAAAATTTATATATATGTTAATAATCTTCTTCTTTCCTTATTAATATTAATAAGCATACCTAAAAAGTACCAAATGAAAACTATATATAGTCACCAAGCAGTTAACTACTTCCTGTCAGGCAATGAAATAAAAAATAATTGACTAATGTGGGAACCATTGAAGCCTGAAGAATATTCAGTATTGAAATGAGGCTTTGAATACTGCTTATATTCTAATCAAAAAAGAAGGGATATTTATGAAAACATCAAATGTAGAACTCAATCCTAACAGACTGGTACAGCATCTCAATAAGCCAGCAAGCGAATTCACTAAAGACGACATTATAAGGTTCATCAAGGATAACGGCATTAAGATGCTGAATTTCCGCTATGCTGGCGGCGATGGCAGGCTTAAAGCCCTCACCTTCGTAATCAGAGACGAAGAGCATCTTGACAACTTACTTTCCGCCGGTGAGAGAGTAGACGGATCAAGTCTTTTTTCATACATTGAGGCAGACACAAGCGACCTCTATGTCCTTCCTAAATACAGGACTGCCTTCGTAAATCCTTTTGAAGAAATTCCCACCCTGGACATCCTCTGTTCTTACTTCGACAAGGAAGGAAACCCCCTCAAAAGCTCTTCTGAAACCGTCATGAAGAAGGCTACCCAGATCCTGACTGAGAAGACAGGCTACGAGCTCCAGGCAATGGGCGAACTCGAATACTATATCATCGCCAACAAAGATGAAGTCAACATGGGTTTCCCGGCCGTTGATCAGGCAGGATACCACGAGTCCAATCCCTTTACCAAATTCGATCAGCTCAGAAAGGAAGCAATGATGTACGTTTCCGAAGCTGGCGGAAAAATCAAATACGGACACTCTGAAGTCGGAAACTTCACTGACGACAAGTACTACTACGAGCAGAACGAAATCGAATTCGAGACCGACTCACCTGAAAGCAGTGTCGAAAGTCTGCTTATTGCAAAATGGATGCTCAGGATGCTTGCAGACCAGTACGGTGTAGTTGTCAGCTTTGCCCCGAAGATCACTGTCGGAAAAGCCGGAAGCGGACTGCACGTCCATATGAAGCTCCTGAAGGACGGAAAGAGCGTTATGGTAGAGAACGGCGATGTTAGTAACACTGCAAAGCGTGCAATGGCCGGGCTTCTTGACGTTGCGTCAGGAATCACTGCCTTTGGAAACAGGATCCCTACATCCTACCTGCGCCTTGTTCCTCACCAGGAAGCTCCCACAAATATTTGCTGGGGAGACAGAAACCGCTCTGCTCTGGTCCGTGTGCCCCTTGGCTGGTTCTCCAAAGGCTCCAGCAAGATGGTAGCCATAGCCAATCCGAACTACGACGAGGAGTTCAGGGAACACAGTTACAAGTCTACCTTTGAATTCCGTGCTGCAGACCCTTCAGCTGACCTTTACCTGCTCTTAGCAGCCTTTGCTGTAGGTATCCGCCATGGATTTGAGATGGAAGATGCCCTTGAAATTGCCGACAAGCTCTATATTAGCGTTAACATCTTCAAGGACGAACATAAAGACAGACTTGCCCAGCTTGAACACCTCCCCGCTTCTTGCTACGAGTCCGCTCAGGCCCTGAAGAAACAAAAGGACGTTTTCACTCAGTACGATGTCTTCACTGAAGGTATGATTGACGACAGCGCAAAACTCCTTGAAGCCTTTGACGACGATCAGCTCAGTGAGAGGCTCTACGGCAAGAACGACGAAATCAAGAAGCTTGTGGACAGTTTCATCCACATTGCTTAATCACGATAGTCAAAACGACTAAAAACGAACCTTAA
This sequence comes from Methanosarcina sp. MTP4, assembly GCF_000970045.1. Lineage (NCBI taxonomy): Archaea > Methanobacteriati > Methanobacteriota > Methanomicrobia > Methanosarcinales > Methanosarcinaceae > Methanosarcina > Methanosarcina sp. MTP4. The sequence goes on along the minus strand of NZ_CP009505.1, from coordinate 2,448,559 downwards.
AAAACGAACCTTTTTTCTTTTTCCTGCCGGAAAAAGAATCAGGGCCCCTGTTTTGCAAGGGCAGGGGTTCTGCAACCATCTTTCCTCCGTCCGGCTTTTCCTCCTTATTTCCTGCACTTCTTTTTATTTCCTGCACTTCTTTCATGCCCCCAGGTACTCGATATCCTGTACAGGAACCTTAAAACCGACTGTTTTTTGATTAAAAGAAAATAGCGGCCGGGTTGAAAATCCCCGAACTCAGGCCGAGATAACCTTAAATGACCTTCCCGAAACGTTGCTGAACTAAAGCCAAATTAACCGGAATAGCCTCATTTTGTCTTTTTTGCACCGGACGCAAGTCCGGCTTTTTCAGAACAAAAAGGGAAAAGATAATTGGAAAGAAAAAGCGACCGAACATAGTCGGTAAGAGGAAGGGGCTGAGTATCAATAGTCAAGGATACTTATAATTTATGTGCCATGCTATGGTGGTTTTTTTATTCCTTATTTTTATCCCTTATTCATTATCACTTATTCACTATCTTAACAGCTGTTCCGTATGCAAGGATCTCGGCTGCCCCTGCCATTACCATGGAGGTCATGAACCTGACATTCACAACGGCATCCGCTCCCATCTTTTCGGCGTCATCCACCATACGGTTGATTGACTTTTCCCTTGCTTCTTCAAGCATCTGGGAGTATTCTGTCAGTTCGCCCCCTACAACGGTGCGCAGGCCTGACATGATATCCTTGCCGATATGCTTGGCCTGAATGGTACTGCCGCGGGCCATTCCAAGGGTATGTACAATCTCCTTTCCTGCTATTGTATCTGTGGTTGCGATAATCATGTTTTCACCTAATATCTCCTTTCAATTTCCTTATCCTCAACACTCATTTTTTCCATAATCAGGGCCAATAAAGCCAGCACTATGCCTGCTACAATTGCCCCAATAGAAATTTTAAGAATCAGGCTGGATTCTATGGTAAAAAAATTATAAAGGGCATATCCAAGCAACAGGATAAAACCTGTGACTGTCAGTCCTATGCCAAGATTTTTCACCGCCGAGTTGCTATTCAGAAGAACACCTCTTCAAACAAAACTGGAAATCATCACAGAAACCAGGTTACTTGAGATATTATATAAGTACAGGATATACTATATCATTTTCGTTATATTAATGAATATGTCTCATCTAATGCAATGCTCTCTTTAAGGAACTCTCTTTAGGGAAAATCCACTGCAAGAAAATACATATTACCCTGTGAAACATAGATAGACGTAACTGCTTTGTAAGATGCTTCACCATAAGCTCATCTTCAAAAGCTTAAAATTTAAAACTTAAATTGCTTATCAAACTCCTGCTGTGTGGATGTTAACAATGGCTGCTTCAGTGAAAAGTAACCCGCAAAATAGGCCGCCTTACGATAACTGGCGAAATACCTTATATACAATAATATTTGAAGCAGAATCCCCCGCAGGAAAGCTTTTTGATGAAATCCTGATTCTTGCCATCCTGCTGAGCATTATTGTTGTTATGCTCGACAGCGTTAGCAGCATTGCGGCTATACATGGCGATTTGTTCTATACCCTGGAATGGATTTTCACGATACTGTTCACAGTGGAGTATTTTTTACGCCTGATCTGTGTTGGCCGGCCCATCCGGTATGCCACGAGTTTCTTCGGTATCATAGACCTGCTGGCAATTCTCCCTACCTATCTTAGCCTTATGCTGCCGGGCAGCCAGTACCTGCTGGTGATCCGGAGTTTGCGCTTACTCCGGGTTTTCAGGGTGCTCAAACTTGCCCAGTATATTGGTGAAGCTGATTTATTGATAAGAGCTTTACGTGCAAGCCGGAGAAAAATAACCCTGTTCTTATTTACTGTTTTGACTCTGGTGGTGATATTGGGCTCCCTTATGTATGTTATTGAAGGGGCAGATAGTGGGTTTACCAGCATACCCCGGAGCATCTACTGGGCAATCATAACCCTTACCACCGTAGGATACGGGGACATAGTCCCCGAAACGAATCTCGGGCAGGCCCTGGCATCGATTATTATGATAATAGGTTACAGCATCATAGCGGTCCCTACCGGCATTGTAACATCCGAGATCACCTATGCAAGCAAATACCTTGGTGGAAGGGTGTGCCATAATTGCAGTTTTGAAGGAAATGACAGCGATGCCAGATACTGTAAGCGCTGCGGGGCAAAATTATAAGCTCATTGGCGGTTGCAGGGAGTTTGAAAAATTTGACCAGCTGATCGTTCGTTTTCAGAATATTGTCTGCACTTCTTACTTAACCGCGAAAATCCTGAAAAACTCCAAGATGAAAACCAACTTAACCATATTAGCCTCATTGAGTCGTTCTTGTCCCGGAAGCCAAAGGCTTCCGGCTTTTCCAGAATAAAAAGGAAAAAGACGAGTGAAAAGTAAAAAACAGCGCAAAACTACACACGCCAACAAAAAAGGTATTAATATTTAAAAAAAGTCCATGCTTATTTCACATTAATCACTCATTTTCATTTTGGAGAGGGCCGCCAGGCAAGCTGGCGGAGGCTTATCGATCTCTTATTAGTGTTAAACGGTTTTTCGGATCAAAAATCGTTCAACAGAACCTGAAAACCATAATTTGCCCCTGCTGATCAGGAAAATTCCCGGGCAGGATTGAAGTTCTTTCTGCCCGAAACATCCTTCCACATCTGGCTCAAAGCCCACATTCCGTTTTTCCCTGAAGCTTTGATCTTCAGCCGTGCTTCCTGCTCTTTTTCAAAACGCACAGGGCACACACAATTCCTGCCAGAGCAAAGCCTGCTCCAAAGCCGAGAGCTTTTTCATCTCCACCTCCAGTGCCGGCTTCGGCAGTATTATCTTCAACCTTTGCTTCAACAGGGTTCCCTGTATTTTCCGAAACTGCCGAATCTTCTTTTTCAGTTATTTCTAACCGGCTGGCAGCTATCGCAAATGGGGAGTAACCCGGGGTTTCGGCTTCGAAGTACACGAGGTTTTCATCGTCTCCCTCTACAACGCGGGTAACGAGAGCATTCCACTCTCCGTCACTGTATCGGTAAAGGAGAACGGCATTTTCACCAACGCCGTTGGATTCAAGCCATTCTTTTTCAACCCTGAACCCTATCACCGCATTTCCTATGTTTTCCGGGCTTGCAACGCCTTCGTTTCCTACCCAGATGTTCACGTTTTTGTAGACTACTCCGGCAGGCAGTTCATCTACAAGGGCGGATTTGCCTTTGAGCATCTCAACATTAGTGAAGGTTTTGCCAAAAGTCCTCTTTGCATCAAATGCAACGTAGCAGACGCAGGTAACACCTTCAGGGAAATCGAACTTTACCCTGTTACCGTTTGTAACGAACTGCTGGGCGAGTTCCTTTATCTCAATGTTACTGGCAGATTCGGGAGAACCTCCACCTCCGCCCCCGCCGGATGAACCGGAAGAGGAATGAGATTTGGGTTTTGCCACTGCAGTGTAGATGCTTGAGTTGTTCCACGCAACGTTGCCCCAAGCATCAGCTACTGAAACGTTTACCGGATACGTCCCTTCTTCAGCTACGAGGCTTCCCTGCCAGATGTCTCTTCCGGTGAAGTTCAGGGAGATTCCGGAAGCTTTCATGGAAAGTATGCCGATATTATCGGTGGCATTGACGGTTACGAGAATGCTGTCTCCTGTATAGAGATACGTCTGGTTTAGCTCGACTGAATTGACAATCGGGGCCTCGTTATCGGGTACAAGCGGGACATAATTGTCAGAGGAGGTCAGCAGGGGATAAATGTCGTATTCATAAGGAGCGTCTCCAATTCCGTTTTCATCCTTATCCGGTCCACTGTAATCCGAATAGTAATTTCCGAGGTAGCTTGTCTGTTTTTTCCCATTGTAGAGGTAGTTTACGGGTTCTGAGCTGTTCCAGAAGTTGTTTCCATCTTCGCTTATCTGAATCGAATTATCCAGCAGATTATTAAGGAAAAGCCTGTTGCCGCTTGATAAAAGCAGAAAGATGCCGTAATCGTTGTTCAGGGCGCTGTTATTTTCAAGCCAGTTGCCGGTCGAAGCGACAAGATAAATGCCGTAACAGTTGCTCGACACTTTATTATTTTCAAGCATGTTGCTGTTTGAAGAGGACAGATAGATTCCCTGGTCCTTGTTCGAATCAGCGCTGTTGTTTTCAAGTATGTTATTATCGGAAAGATTCAGGTAAATGCCTTTGCAGTTTTCCGATAACTTGTTGTTTTCTATGAGGCAGGCTTCAGTCCCTGAAAGCAAGATTCCAGAAGGTCTATTGGTCTCTGCATTAGCCCCTGTTATATTGAACCCAGCAATTGTTACAGAATCGGCAGTTACCTCAAAAACATGATCATCAGGATTCGATGCCGTGATAATGGTGTCCTCAGAACCAGTTTCAGAAAGGAGTGTTAAGCTCTTGGTAATTTCCAAGTTTTCTGTGTATGTTCCGTTTTTCACTATCAACATATCTCCGTTTTGAGTATCATGATCCTCTATAGCCTTTTGGATAGTCAGAAATAACTCACCCGTACGTGTGTTATTGACGTTTGCTGGCTGGATAGACCATGCCTTCAGGGGATATTTGTCTCCATTTACCGTATAGGGAGCAGCAGGGTAGTCTATGACGCCGTCGCCTCCGTCATCTCCCGTGCAGTCTGAATAGAAGTTTCCAAGATAACCGTTATGAAGATCCCCATTATAAATATACCAGACCTTTTCGGGGGAATTCCATATGTTACCAGTACAGCTTTCTAAGCCTACATTAAAAGTGTTATTAAAGTAATTGATAAAGATTCGATTACTGTTAGAAGACTTTAGATAGATGCCATAGTCTGTGTTCGACTCTGCCTTGTTGTTTAAAAGCACATTATAGTTACTTAAATAATCAAGATTGATGCCATAGCCGTTTTTCGATGCATTGTTGTTAAAAAGTGTGTTGTTGTTCGAAGAATAAAGATGGATGCCGTCGTCGTTGTTTGATGCTGTATTATTTTCAAGCGTGTTTCTGTTTGAAGAATCCAGCCAAATGCCGTCGTCGTTGTTTGATGCTGTATTATTTTCAAGCGTGTTGCTGCTCGAAAAAATAAGATGGATGCCCTCGTAGTTGTTCAATGCATTATTTCTTGAAAGTGTGTTGTTACTCGATGAATAAAGTTCAATACCATTGTTGTTGGACGAAGCAGTATTTTTTGAGAGCGTGTTGCTACTCGAACAATCCAGCTTGATGCCTTGGAAGCTGCTTGATACTTTGTTATTTTCAAGTATGTTGCTGCTCGAGGAAACCAGCTTGATGCCATAGCCGTTTTTCGATGCATTGTTGTTAAATAGTGTGTTGTTGCTCGAAGAGTAAAGATAGATGCCGTATATGCGGTTCACTAAGGTGTTATTCTCTAAAGTGTTGTTACCCGATGAATAAAGCTCGATTCCATTGTCGTTGAAAGAAACAGTATTGTTTGAAATTGTGTTGCTGCTCGAAGAAGCAAGAAGGATCCCATTGTTGTCGTTCCAATCCACGGTGTTGTTTCCAAGAGTGTTGTTGCTTGATGAATGAAGCTCGATTCCATTGTGATTTTCCATCAAGCTGTTGCTTTCCAGTTTAGAGTCCGTGGTATTGTAAAGGAAGATTCCGTTTCCTGCCTTTTTAATAGCCAAGTCTTTTACAGTGATATTTTTACAATCAATCAGGTAAACAGTTTCTGCATTTGAAGACGAATTGATTTCAAGGTCTGAAACTTCAACAAGATAATAAATTGGCTTTCCGTCCACTCTGTTATTAGCATAGATAATATTGGTGCCCAGATATCCACCATTTACATCAAAATTATGCGTGTTGCCCTGCATCAGGTTTCCGGAAAGAATACTGCTGTTCGATGAATGCAGACTGATGCCGTAGTAGTTGTTCGATGCTGTGTTGTTTTCAAGCGTGTTGCTGCTCGAACAATCCAGATAAATTCCGTAGTAGTCGTTGTTAAATGCGGTATTATTTGAAAGTGTGCTGCTATTTGAAGAATCCAGCCATATGCCATAATAGTTGTTTGATGCTGTGTTATCTTCAAGCACGTTATTGCTTGAAGAAATAAGAGATATGCCGTTGATGTGATTGTTAGATACGATATTATTTGAAAGCGTGTTGCTGCTTGAAGAAATAATAGAGGTGCCATACTCACTGTTCGATGCAGTATTATTTGAAAGTGTATTGTTACTCGAAGAGGTAAGAGAGATGCCGTAGCAGTTGTACAACGCAGTATTGTTTGAAAGCGTGTTGCTGTTTGAATCGTCCAGATAAATTCCGTAGTAGTTGTTGTTAAATGCGGTATTGTTTGAAAGTGTGTTATTACTCGAAGAAATAAGAGATATGCCGTAGCCGTATTCTGACAGTCTATTATTTATTAAGTTGCACTCTTCAACTTCAAAAAGACAGATGCCACACTTAAAGCTGATAGCTCCGGTTTGACTTATGTGAAACCCGCTTATCGTTACGGAATCATTTGTGATTTTAAATATGTCTTTTTCGGAGACCAGAGCCTGAACCGTGGTAAAGTCAGGCCCGTTTTCGGATCGTATGGTCAGGTTTTCCACATTTACCAAAATGTTTTCATTGTATGTCCCGTCTCTCACGATGATCGTATCCTCGGGAGAGGCATTGTTTACTGCAGCCTGGATCGACTCTCCGGGACTTACGAAAATAGTTGATGCCACCGAAGTGCCACTGTTTATTAATAGGAGGATTGTTACTGCTGCCAGGCAAAATATTTTATGATTGTTTATCCGGGTTCTTCTACAACATCTCATGGGGATTCCTTACAATATTTATGAAAAATTAAGAATTAATTGATCAAAGTGTTATTTTTTTACAACTAATGTATTTTTTATGAGAATAACTACAAAAAATTAACTTATTTTTAAATAAAAATATAGTTAAGTAGATGTGAAAAATGATATTAAGGATAAAAATTAGCAGATTAGCAACTTTTAATGTTACTTAAATTACTAACAAACGTTATCTTAATGAATTAATTTATATATTGAAATGTGACTTTTATATAATAGTGAATAAGTTGTGGGGTGTGGTTCGGGGAATTTTTTAGGCTCCCATATATAGAATTTGCCAATTTGACTTTAAATTGTAGAGGGTTTCCGGGAAAAACCAAAGATGAAAAAATACCGACTACCGATAATTAGCTGCTTGATCATAGTTTCAATTTTTGTTTTAGCATTTAATATGCCTCATAATGGGGAACGATCTACAACAATTAGTAGTGCAAAACAACTTAAAATAACTGCAGGTGAAATTGGAGCTGGATGGAAAGAAGAAAACTATCAATATATGAGTGATCCGATAGAATTTCTTGAGAATTTTGTTAATCAAATTGATGAAATAGGATTTAATCCTGAGGAAGCAAAAAAAGACAAAGAACGTTTGCTGGAAATGGCAACTAAACTTAATGAATCAAATATGAAAGATGGTTCTATATTACAACTGAGAAAATCAGATAATAAAATTACAACGAGTTTCATCGAATTGGACACTTTTGTCTTCAATGACCTCAATGGTGCAAAGAAATATTTTGATTACAGGAACAATAAAAACAATGGAACAAGAATATCAGGAATTGGAGATGAAGTTGCTGTCGTTTCAGAGAAATATGGCAGTCGGCATATTTATTTTGTCCGGATCTCAAACGCTTTCATGGAAATAATTGTATATGACGAAGAAGAAGAGGCAAGAGCAGTTGCAGAGAAAATCGTTGAAATTCTTCATAAGAAAAGTTCTACAAAACCGGGACTCTCTATATTATAGGAAGGTAAATTGTGAAAACAAAGAGGATGGACATAATTGCAGGAGTTCTGGTATTTCTCCTTTTAGGCTTTTATATCTATAGCATCTTTCCTTATATTTTATATGGTTCTCTGCTCCCTCTTTACGATATATATAATAAAGACGATACTCGTCATGAGGTAGTTGTTGAGGTATTCGGTTTATACAACCAATCTATAATCAAGGAAAAATATTCCGTGGGACCAGAGGGAGGGGCTTCTTATCCAAAAACATCCTGGTTCAAATTTAATCGTTGGACAACTTATAGATTTAAAATCACTTTGGATAATAAAACAGTAAGTGCATATAATGGGAAAATTAGCAACTTTAAAAAAGTTCACATAGTATTATATGACGAAGATAGTAAGTATTATCCAATTGTCGTGGATGAAATGTCTTATGAACCGGGAAAAGGCATGAAGTGGGATTATGGTTTAATTTGACATAAAAATGAATTTTACTTTTCAATTTTTTTGATAATAAGTTTATGCTTGGATTGCATTGGAAAGCTAACCATGAATCCCTCATTCAATATTTGAATGAAGAGAATACAAATGTTCAATTGACTGCAGAGGAAAAGAGCCGCCAGGCAAGCTGGCGGAGGCTTATCGATCTCTTATCAGCACAAAAACGGATTTGGGGTTGCAATTGGTATTCTTCACAAAATGGGAAGCGGGGTTTTTCCAGAAGCTCAAAAAGAAAAAACGGGAACTTTTTGATCAGGGTCAGAATTCCTGGGTTGGTTTTATCTACTGTAAAGAAATGTATAGAGGATTGGTTCAGAAAATAAGGATAAAAAACCCGGATTGATTCAAAAATGACAGGAACGAGCAATCCAGAAGAAAATAATTCAGAAAACGCCCCGAAAATCACCATCATCTGTTCTGCCCCTGACCTTGCCAGCCAGAACATAAAGAAACACCTCCTTGCCCTTGTGGAATGGAAGCCCCTTGAACTCCCGGAAAACTCAGGTTTCTCCGCTGCCCGTGAATCCGCAGACGGGAAGTTCAGGCTTGTGGACATCGAGGAGATCCACGTTTTCCAGGATGGGCTTGATAAAAAACTGGAAGTTGCAGGGCTCCCGGCTTCCCTGATCATCTTTGCCTCCAAGCACAGGAGCAAGCAGGAAGTAAAGTCCCTGACCGTGCACTGCACAGGAAACTCCTCGGACGAAGCCAGGCTCGGGGGACACCCGAGAGAGCTTGCAGTCTCCTCCCCGCCAGCCATGAAGTCCATCCTGATGGAGATGAAAAGGCTTGCCGAAGCAAAGGGGCTGAACTACGACGTTACACTGGAAGTAACCCACCACGGGCCAACCGAACTAACTGTGCCCTCCCTCTATGCCGAAATAGGGAGCACCGAGGGGCAGTGGGAAGAACCGGTCCCCGGGGAGGTCGTCGCTCAGGCTATCCTTGCGGTATCCCTAAAAAAAGTCCCCACAGCAGTCGGGTTCGGGGGCGGGCATTATGCCATGCGCCAGACCGGGATGCTGCTGGAAACCGCCATCTCCTTCGGGCACAACTTCCCGAAGTACCAGCTTGAGTTTGTGGACGAGGCCCTTATCCGGCAGGCAGTCGAGAAATCCGGCGCCGACTTCGTCTACTTTGACAGGAAGTCCATGAAAAGTGCGGACAAAAAGCGGATCACCGAAATCGTGGAAAAACTGGGGTTTTCGGTCCTGAAAGAATCCGAGATCCGGGAAAAGTACGGGCTTTCCGGAGAAGAAATTTCAGGATCGGAATAAAGCTATAAGGATCCGGAAAGAAATTATCAGTGGCGTATGAATCATGTTTCACATTGAGCTTTTCCCCCTTGCCCTCCGCTTTGTGCTCGGCGGCAGTGCGGTAGTTGCATCCACGCTGGTTGCACGGGCTTTCGGAGGCCGGATCGGGGGAATCTTTGCAGCTTTTCCGGCAGTCTACCTGGCCGCCATCCTTGGCCTGGGCCTGGAATTCAGAGGACAGGACCTTCTTTTTATGTCCGAACAGGTCTCAAAGGGTGCCCTTGTAGGGATGGTCGCAGATATTGGCTGTGCCCTTGCAGCCAGCTACCTGATCCTAAGATACGGATGGAAATCGGGCTTATCCCGGGCTCTCCTGTTCTGGGCCGTGCTTGCACCGGCAATTTACTTTGCATGGTACGGTTTTTGAAACAAAAACCCAAAAAGTAGCTGAATGTAAGGTGAAGGAAATCAAAGACGGAAATTAAAACGGAAAGTAAACGGAACGTAAAAACGGAAAGTAAAACAGAAATTAAAACTCGAAGTCAAAGACGGAAATTTGAGATAAGGGAGAAATTCATGGAAATTGATATCCGGGATCTTGCTTTAAGGTTCATCCTCGGGGGAAGCTCTGTTGTTGCCTGTTTTCTTGTCCTGCAGCTCCTTCCCTGGAAGGCTTTTGCGGGGATTTTTGCCGCTTTTCCGGCAGTGATGGTTGCAGCTGTTATTATGGCAGGCCACTTTGAAAGTTCCGAGCGGGCCGCTGACATTGCTCTCGGGGCAAGCGCCGGGATGATGGGCTGCACGGTCTGTGTGCTTGTGGCCAGCCTCGGCATGCAGTACCTGAACAAATGGGGCCTTTCCCTTCTTATTGCCCTCGTGGCCTGGCTCTTCAGCTCCTTTGTGTTCATAAGGCTTATGCAGGGCTTCCTTGAAAGAAGGAGGGAAGAAAGAGGTAGGGGGACAGCCCCCTAAAAATATTTCTTGAATCACAAGAGGGGATTCCGGTCAGATTTCGGTCAGATTCATGGCTAAAACGGCCGGGAGTTTATTCCCCAGTTTATTCCCCAGTTTATTCTTTTAGCTTCATCGGTTTTCCGCAGCAGGAAATGTCTCCTGTGCAGCAGGCTCCCAGTTCACATTCCTCTCCGCATTCTTTTATAACCTGCACTTCGAATCCGCAGTCTTCACAAAAAAGAACCTGGCCTTTCGTCATTTCATTGCAGCGCATATTGAATCACCTGATTTTGATTGATTAGAAAACTATGCATTCCGGATTCAAACTGCTTTTGAAACAAAGGTTCTGAAGATTATTCTATGCTAAAAAATAAGAAGGGATAAGCTGAAGTTTGACTTCTTTTTCTTCAAATCCCCGGAAACTTATCTGAAAAATTTAACATAATCCATCTCAAAAGTCACTTTTACTTTCAAAATAAAAATGAAAATGTTTAAATATCAGATCCGACTATTTGTTGCAAATATCAATTATTAACAATTACACCTTTTGTAATTGTTAAACATTAAGTTTTCATTAAATGAACTTCATGTAAATCCCCAGAAGCTTACGAATCGACTCTAAAATCCGGCTATGGTACCTCTGCATCTGTGCGCCTTAGTTACATGTATAGCGTCCTGGAGGAAGCATGTTAGATGACAAAAGAATAAAAGAAATCAGGCGGTTAATGCTGGAAAGGACGATACTTTTCAACAAATTATTTGAAAGAGAGGTTTATCAAAAAATCTCCCGGACCAGCCTGGAAGAGCTCGAAAAACTCAGCAAACAGCAGCCTCTGGCCATCATGATAATTGGCACGGCAGGAGAAATAATTCCTTCATACCTGGGCCTGTGCATGAACCTGGATAGGAGCAGCCTTTCAAGGATGATAGATTCCCTCGAGAAAAAAGATATTGTCGGAAGAAGAACGGATCCGGAAGACCGCAGAAAAGTCCTGATATCCCTTACTGAAAAGGGTAAAAGGTACTATGAAGTAATGAATGAGAAAATGAGAGAAGTTGATGCATTTCTCATGGGACATCTTGAGGAACAGGAAATCAAAGATTATGAAGAATGTCTTAAAACAGAGGTACGGATCATGAGAAAAATTGATTTCGTAAAGGGGGCAGGAGATAGATCCTGACCGGTAAAAATCCCTACCTGAAGGATTCATGCATTCGGCCCGGTTTGATTAATAACACTGATAAAGCATTTGCATAACAGGGTTTCTTGCTCCAGGGGACCTGAACAAGCACTAAAAGATTTGATTCATTTTTCATGGGGATTCCGGTTTTGATTAGCCTTGGCTATGTATTTTTCCCGGATTAAGCTGCTGACAAAAAGGACCTGATAATGAATCAGAAAAGCACCTGATAATGAATCAGAAAAGCACCTGATGATGAATCAGAAAAGAACCTGATGATGAATCAGAAAAGCACCTGAAAATTTCAGATGAAGATTGTCCCAAAATCAAAAGGAAGAAATCATATCTGTTATGCCTCCAGGGGGGTAGCACCATAAAAAAGATATTCGAAAAATTAGGAGTTTTTATCCAGAGTAACCGTCCGACTATAATCGCTGTCATGTTCCTTTTTGTCCTTCTGTCCTTTCAAGGGGCACAGATGATCGAGATGGCTTCAGGGACGGAAACTTTTGTTTCGAAAGGTACACAACTGTATAAAGATTATGACCACCTTTTCAAGAAGAACTTCCAGACCGAAGACATTGTAGTGATGGTCGAGGGAAATGAGGTCACATCTGCAGCCGTGATGAAAGCCGCGGATAGGCTGGAGCAGCAGATGTTGACCGTCCCGGGAGTTCTGTCGGCTACCAGCCCTGCTACCCTGATAAAGCAAATCAATTACAAAGTTTCAGGACGGGCCAGGATTCCGGATTCGGACCGGGAAGTCCAGGACATGCTTGAGAGCAGGCCGGAAATGTTCGAAACCCTGATGCCTGACAAAACCCACATGATGATCGGGATTAAGATTGCAGGCAGCACGACTGACCAGCAGCGGGAAGACATCCTGAATGTCCTGGACACTTCCCTGGAAGAAGCTGCTTTTCCGCCCGGGTACAGCCTCGTTATCACTGGTTCTCCTGCCCTGCGGCTTGACATTAACAAAGAAATAAGCCAGAGCATGGGAGTCCTGCTCGGAGTTGCCTCCCTTCTGATGGTTGTCGTGCTTCTCCTCGTCTTCAGGCATGTAAGGTGGGGGCTGCTGCCGCTTCCTGTTGTGCTTCTGGGGGTCTTTTTTACATTCGGGGTTATGGGATATGCCGGAGTGCCAATGACAATGGTGTCCATGGCAGCTTTTCCCGTCCTGATCGGGATAGGGATTGACTATGCCATCCAGTTTCACAACAGGATGGAAGAGGAAATCCGCTTCGGAAAGAACTCAGGAAAGGCCCTTGTCCTTACCATCAAACACACGGCCCCTGCGGTCCTGATAGCCCTGGCAATGACTGCACTTGGCTTTATCCCTCTTTTTACTTCCACCATCCCCATGATTCGGGATTTCGGAAAACTGCTCCTGATAGGAGTAATTATGTGTTACGTCTCTGCAATCTTTTTCGGGCTTGTAACCCTTTACAGTTTCGACTGGCTGGCAAAGAGGAATCCACTTGGGGTTTTCAAAAAGAAAAATGGAGAGGGAAAAACTGATTCAGGTCTTGAAAGTTCTCCCGGGGCAGGGGTGCAGGAAACAAAGGTGCAGGAAGGAAAAGCAATCGAAAAAGTCCTTATCCGGGTCGCCGACTTTACCATCAACCATTCCAGAGTCATCCTCGCAATTGCTCTTCTTACCTGTTTTGCGGGGATTTACGCAGACCAGTCAGTCCCGATCCAGAGCGATACGAATAGCTTCATCCCTCAGGATATGCCTTCCCTGATACATTTTAAACAGATGCAGGACATAATTCCCGGAATGGGGGACCACCTGAATATCATTCTTAAAGTTAGGGATAACAGTGACCCGCAGGTCCTGGAGTGGATGGACGAGTTCAGCAGGCATGAAGTTGTAAACCGGGGCCATGTCTATGCAGCTACGAGCATTGTAGACCTTGTTAAGGAAAGAAACGGAGGCAGCATCCCCGAAACGTCCGAAGAAATACGTGAAATATACAGCGAAATCCCCGCCAGCCAGAGTAGAGAATACAAACAGGGCAGCCAGCTGCTTACAATTGACCTGGATATAGGGCAGGCTATGGAGAACCTCGAAATCACGGGCATTAAAGAGCTGCGAGACATTATTAAGGAAGATGTACAGTGGATGCAGCCTCCTCCGGACGTTACTGTCACCATTACCGGCCAGAGTGTGGCGATGATTGACATAATAAGTGCCCTTACGAGCGGGAGAGTCTTTATGACCATGCTTGGAATAGGGCTTGTGCTGCTCGGGTTGATTGTGGTTTACAGGAACCCCGTAAAGGCGCTTTCCCCCATAATTCCCATGTTTATTGTCGTTGGCTGGTCAGGCCTTGTCATGTCCGGGCTGGGCCTTGCATATACGCCAATGACTGCAGTGCTTGGGGCTTTGATCCTTGGGGTGGGGTCCGAATATTCCATCCTGATGATGGAACGCTACTTTGAGGAAAAGGAAAACGGGCTGGACCCTGTGGGAGCCATCAACCAGGCAGTGACAACCACAGGCTCCGCCCTGATAGCTTCCGGAGCTACAACGGTCTTCGGGTTTTCAGCCCTTATTTTCTCGCCCTTCCCCATTCTGAGCAATTTCGGGTTGGTGACTGTTATTGATGTTTTCCTGGCAATCTTCGTCACCTTCGTGGTCTTCCCACCCCTTATTGTGATGATGGATACCCGCCAGGAGAAAAGAAAAGCAAGAGCAGCCTGAGATAAGGAAAAAACAGTGGAGTGGTTTCGGGACACATATCCCCATTTTTAAATCTTATTTTTTATTTCAGTCGAATACCCCGTAGCTTGCTGCGGGGATGGATACTTCCCCGGTAACCGTTGGTGACAATGCTAATTCTCAATTCCACTTTTTGTTTGTTAACTTCTACTCGAAATAAATCATATTAGGTCTATTGGACTCTGGTCCAAAATCTAGTGATTTTTGCATTTTTTGATTGGAACAATGAATTTGCAGGAAGAATTCGTTCTTCAATCAAACTCAATATTCGGCATCTAAAGACTTCAATCAAGAGGCCGTGTTCAAAGGACCACAACAAATTTCAAAATCCAGTGATTTTTTAGTTTACATCAATCACTGGATTTTGGAACTGAGTCGTCTATTGTCTTCTTTTACGGAATTTTCAGCGGTGGCGCGAACATACCCCGTTGCTTGCAGCGGGGTGCGCCAGCGCAACTTTGATTTTTCTCTTGTTCTGGCGCTTCTCCATGCACTGACCGAAGCGACCTGAATAATTCTTCAAAAATCGAATCTATCCGCTTTCGGCACAATTTTAATCCGTCTCAAAACCCCGGACCCGGTCTTACCTACTTTGATCAGGTCGTTTTGTCAATTGGGGTGGCTGGCGAATTGAAAACAACCATATACACCGCTGCTGGTCATTCGATTGGTTTGCTGAACTTCACCGAAGCAACCGGAATGGCATCTCCCGTCGTTTTTGTCCCGAGCGTCAGCGAGGCCCGCCCAGAAAAATTGTCAAAATGAAAAAAACATACAAAAAAATAACTTCCCCGGTACAAGAAATCAACATGAAGCACGCGAAGGCCATTTTTTGAGTCAATATGAAGCCCATTGTTCAAAAATAAAAATGCGGTTTCTGGCTTGATTACTATATCTTATTCATAAAAGTCAGGGAAAAGCCGGTTGCTTCGCAACCGGGGGTGGGCACGGGGTTGGACTACGTGATGGAACCCCGACAAAGATCGAAAATCGAATTGCAAAAAATTTACCACAGGCTTACAATCTAAAAATCCCGATATCCGGGGTTCGGATTTTTTAAAGACCAACCCATATCACTCGAATGAATCCCTAACTTCCTTCAACATCTCCCTGATCTCAATCCCCTGCGGGCAAACCTCCTCACATTCCCCGCACTCAACGCAGTTTCCGGCCTTTTCTTCCGGGGCCAGAAGGACTCCGTACTGGAACCTGGCATTTTCCACATCATCAAGCACGTAGACGTCATTCAGGTAACCGAGGTTCCGCGGGATGTTTACTCCCTGAGGGCAGGGGATGCAGTACTTGCAGCCGGTGCAGTTGACTTTGATCCGGGCTTTGTAGATCTCTTTGACTTCCGCGATAAGGTCTTTTTCTTCGGGGGAAAGGGAATTGGGGAGCCCTTCGTCCGCAATTCTCAGGTTTTCTTCCAGGTGCCCTATTTCCGACATCCCGCTCAGGACTACGCTGATTTCGGGATAGTTCCAGAGGTAGCGAAAAGCCCATTCTGCGGGGCTTCTTTTGATTTTGGAACGGTCCCAGATCTTTTTGGCTTCTTCCGGAACTTTTGAGGCCAGGTTTCCGCCGCGCAGGGGTTCCATGATGACGACGGCAAGGCCCTTTTCACCCGCGTATTTCAGGCCCTCGACCCCTGCCTGGAAGTCTTCGTCCAGGTAGTTGAACTGGATCTGGCAGAGGTCCCAGGGGTAGGCGTCCAGGACTTCTTTGAAAACGTCCAGATCATCGTGGAAGGAAAAACCGGTGTATTTGATCTTCCCGGCTGTGCGGGCTCTTTCCAGGAATTCGAAAATCCCGAACTTCTTCATTTTATCCCAGTAGCTTTTCTTTACCCCGTGGAGGAGATAGAAGTCGATGCAGTCCGTCTGGAGTTTTTCGAGCTGCTCGTTTAAAAAGCGGTCCATGTCCTCTTTGCAGTTTACGCGCTTGCAGGAAAGTTTGGTTGCGAGGTGGACTTTTTCCCGGTAGCCGTCGGCAAGGGCTTTTCCCAGGAAAACTTCGCCTTTCCCGCCGTGATAGGAATAGGCAGCGTCAACGTAATTTACCCCGTGGTCAATGGCGTAGCGGAGGAGTTCGATTGCTTTTTCCTCATCGATATTATCAACCGCTCCGTCGATAACCGGAAGCCTCATGGAACCGTAGCCAAGAATCGAAACCTTTTCACCTGTTTTTCCTAATTTGCGGTATAGCATTTTTTGCCCCGGTGTTAGTCCTTCATCAGTTTATTCCTTAATTTTCAGATTCAATTGCTTTTGTGCTTTTGTGCTTTTGTGCTTTTGTGCTTTTGTGCTTTTGTGCCTTTTTACTTTTTTGCCCTTTCAAGCACAATCAATTATTTCGCTGACTCTTTTTCCATTTCAGCTAAAATCAATTTTCCCGCTAAATCCATTTAACACATTCGGAACTAATTCACAGGCCATAACATATTCATCGGGAATTTCAGGTGTATGCTTGATGCCAAAATCTACAGCCGATCTGAACCCGAATTTATTATAATAGGCAGGGTCGCCGACAAGAACTACTACCGTATAACCCAGCTCTTTTGCCAGCCTGAAACTTTCTTTTATCAGTTCGGAACCGACTCCTTTGTTCCGATATTCCAATAGGACGGAAATAGGTGCTATCAAAAGGGCTTCAAATTTACCATCGCCGGTCGTGATATAGGTCTTTGTCAGCATAATATGCCCGATTAGCTTGCCGTCTTCCTCTGCGACTAACGCAAGTTCGGGAATATAGTTGCCGCTGCCTCGCAGTTCAATGGTAAAATCCTGTTCTTTGCCATTAGAAACTTTTGCGGTTTGAAATGCAACTTTCACCAGATCGTATATCCGGTCAAAATCTTTCTCGGTTTCTTTTCTGATAATCATTTTAATTCTCCAGGGCACTATTGGAATTGGATTTTGGGATAAATATAACTGTGAAATTTGGATAAAAGGCTTTGTATATTTTTGAAAATTAGTGGATTAAAAGTAGGGATGGGTTGTTTTTGTCATCCGTAAGTAAGCTGAGCGGTATTCCGGGCATAGCCATAAACTATATATATCATACAATATAATTAGGGTAATGCTAACTAACTGAATACTGCTAAATAATAACTAACTAAATACCAGCTAATAAAATACTAACTAACAGAATGATCGAGATATGATGGCGAAAAAAGAGCATTTATTCATAGTTTTTGAAAACCTGATCAAAATCAAAAGCGAATGCTCTTGTGAGATCTTCTCTGAATGCGGGTTATCGGAAATTACAATGAAGCAGATCGGATATTTAAAGGTCATTGATGAGCATGGGGATGTAACATTTAGCAAACTTGCTAAAATCACCAACCATTCAAAACCCACCATTACAGAGATGATTAACAAATTTGCCAGAATGCAGTGTGTTTACAGGGAAAAATCTCCCGATGACGGCAGGATCTATTATATCCGCCTGACCGAAAAGGGGCAGAGGATAGCCCGTGCCGAAGAGAAAGCTTTACTAAGGGTTATTGAAAAGATGGCAGATTCCCTGGACGAAAAGGAAATGGAATCCCTGATTAAGCTTCTTGAAAAGGTCAGATAATTTTTTTTAACTGGCAAATTAGTTAGGGAAACTCAAACTAAATAAATGCAGTAAGACATGTGTTAATTCGAGCTGTTAACAGTGTTAAGCTGGCTCGAAAACCGTGATTGTTCAAGCTGATAACAATTTAATTTGATCCAATAATCGTGTTAATTTGATCCAATAATCGTGTTAATTTGAGCTAATAATCAAAAAAACGAGACAATAAACGGGACAACTAACAATGGATACAAAACAAACAGATTACAGCAGAGAAAGCCTCGTAATACCCCTCTTTGAAGTAGTGGTCTACCCGGAAAGCCGGACAAAAATCCGGGTTGACAAAGCCACCGGAGAAGCCCTGCTTGCCGGTATGAAAAATGCCGAATATGCGTATACTGTCGGACTGACAGCAAAGAGCGGCACGAAAACTTCGGAACTGTCAGAAGATAATCTTTACAAAACAGGAAACCTGCTCAAGGCAACATTTGTGCAGCCTGCTGATGACGGATATCTGGTTGCTGCTAAGGTAATCCAGAGGGTAGAAGCCGTTTCCTTTTACCGGAAGGACGGACTTTTCTATGCCGCGTACGAACCTGTTCCTGACCTTCCGGACCTCAGTGAGGATGTCCAGGCAGGGATGATGGCGAATGTAAAAAATAAAATTAATGAGATCAGCAGCATTCAGGGTTCCGAGCAATTTACCCGGCCTATTGCTAAGATGGAATCCATCGACCAGATAATGGGATTTATCATGCCGTACATCCCGATTAAGCTTGAAGAAAAGCAGGCCCTTCTGGAAATTGTTTCGGTTCGGGAACGTTATAATGCATTCCTCGGGGTCCTGACGAAGCAGAAAGAGAACATCAACCTCCAGCTTGAGATGGCAAAAAAAGTTACCGATAAGGTAAACAAGTCAAACCGGGAAGCAATGCTTCGGGAACAGCTCAGGATGATCCAGGAAGAGCTCAACGGAGGACAGGACCCGGTTTCAGGGGAAGGCGGATACGGGGAAAGAATCGGGAGCTCTAAGATGCCTCCAGAGGTTAAAAAGAAGGCAATGGAAGAGTATAAGAAACTCGAAGCAGGTGGCCCCCACAACCATGAAGCCCCTGTTATCAAAAATTACCTGGACCTCATGCTCGACCTTCCCTGGGAAACCGAAGATAAAAAGAGCATCGATATTGTCGAAGCCCGCCGTGTGCTTGAGGACAACCACAACGGCCTTGAAAAGGTCAAGGAAAGAATAGTCCAGCACCTCGCGGTAATGAAACTCAAACAGGATAAACAGGGCTCGATCCTCCTCTTCGTAGGCCCCCCAGGCACCGGCAAGACAAGCCTTGGAAAGAGCATTGCAGATTCCCTTGGCAGGGAATACGTCCGGGCAAGCCTCGGAGGCGTCAAGGACGAAGCCGAGATCAGGGGACACCGCAGGACCTATGTGGGAGCCCTTCCCGGAAGGATCATCCAGGGCATGAGAAAGGCAGGCACGAAAAACCCGGTCTTCATTCTCGACGAAATCGACAAGCTTTCAGCTTCCTACTCGGGAGACCCTGCAAGTGCCCTTCTCGAAGTCCTTGACCCCGAGCAGAACAGCAGCTTCTCGGACCACTACCTGGAAGTCCCCTATGACCTGTCCGACGTACTCTTCATTGCCACCGCCAACTCCCTGGCAACCATCCCGCCCCCGCTCCTTGACAGGATGGAGATGATTGAGATTTCGGGCTACACGAAAAATGAGAAGTTTGCGATTGCAAGAGACCACCTGCTTCCCGAGACCCTGGAAGAACACGGTCTTGATGCGGATAAACTCAAAATCGAAGACGAAGCCCTGAAACAGATCATCGAAAAGTACACCCGCGAAGCAGGGGTCAGGCAACTTAAAAAGCAGCTTGCAAAGACCGCACGGTTTGTGTCCGAGAAGATCGTCTCAGGAACAGCCGAGCTTCCTTACGTGGTAAAGCCGGACATGCTCAAGGAGACCCTCGGAAAAGAGCTGGTCAGGCAGGAAGAAGCCAGGAAAGAAAACGTACCCGGAGTAGTCACCGGACTTGCGTGGACTCCTGTGGGAGGGGACATCCTCTTCATCGAAGGCACATTCATGCCCGGAAAAGGAAAGCTTACCCTTACAGGTCAGCTCGGGGACGTGATGAAAGAATCTGCCCAGATCTCTTTGAGCCTTGTAAGGTCCAGGCTTGCAAACACCGCAAACAGCTTCAACTTCACCGCAAGCGACATCCACATCCACGTCCCCTCGGGTGCAACCCCGAAGGACGGCCCGTCAGCAGGCGTGACCCTCTTTACCGCCCTCACCTCCCTGATCACCGGCAAAGCAGTTGACCCCAAACTTGCCATGACAGGGGAAATAACGCTGAGCGGCGCAGTAATGCCAGTCGGCGGCATAAAAGAGAAAGTCCTCGCAGCCCACAGGGCAGGCATAAAGAAGGTCATCCTCCCCAAAGAAAACGAAAGAGACCTCGAAGACGTCCCCGAAGATGTCAGGAACGAACTCAAATTCGTGCCTGTAGAGACTATTGAAGAGGTCCTGAAAGAGGCGCTGGATATTGAGCTGCCGAAGCAGGTTTTGTCGTTTGAAGGAAATGGATTTGGAGCTACGCAGAATGTTTAAGGATTGAAGAGTGCAGAGGATGGGGGTTGAGAGAGTCTAAATCTGTCAGCTCCCTAACGTTCCCATCTCATTTTCCATCTAATTATCACAGTTACCTGAGTAAAATACTAACTCGGGTTTCATTTTTCAGCTTTTTTGATTCAATATAGTTTACTCAAAACATTTATGGGATATTTGTGACATTCAGTTGCTCTTTTGAAGGAAAGAAAAGACTGACTCTAAATCCGTAGTTCTGTTTCTTGGAATCGCAACTAGTTATGTTACTCTTTTTATCCTTTGGAGCCAAAGGCAGGCTTTTACAGAATTAAGGGAACGACTCTTTAAACAATTAGTTTTGGAATCATTTTTCAAGCTGTTATAGAAAACACTGCTTCCCTCGGAAGCTTAGAGTCTCGGACACGACATAAAGATCATAAACATAACTATATTAATATATGAAATATGTTATAGTCCTCACAGTAAAAATTTACACTTATTAAACCAAGCAAGATGCATTTAATTGGTCATTAAAAGTGTAATTAATTCGTGAGTTCACTATAATTTATTCCTCTTATAAAATTTTGGAATTTACATTTACCGATCTCGCAGTATTCTAGACCTATTGAATTTAACTCTACCTTTTGTTTTTTAACATTTCTAGGACTAGATTTTTGATGAATCTCTACATAAGCAGCCCAAGTAACCCCACTAAATTTACTATTAAATACTCGAAATGTGTTTTTAATTTGATCCACAGCGTGAGAAATATCTTTTCCTTTCCCTTCAGCTAAACAAACTACTTTTATAAATCTATTATTATTATTAGCCTTTTTTTGGTAGTAAATCAACAAATCACATATTTGTTGATTGTTTCCATTCATCCCCAAACATTCTTTTAATCCTTCATTACTTTGGTCATCTATTCTAAAAAAAAGAAATTTTTCTCCAGCTTGAGGAGATATACTTATTTCATTACCTTCTTCATTCCAACTTGTATTACATAAAAGATGTTGCAACAGATGGCAAACTACTGATTCATCAACTGACATATAATCCATCCTCAATTACAAATTGAAATATAAATCTGAAACATAGTCAGATTCATCACTGAAAGTACCCCAATCAATTAAACCATCTTTTCCATATACATCTTTTATAGTGCCATTGTCAAAGAGATAAACGGAAACATTATCTTGACTAATAAAACTGTCCTTATTTTTTAGCTTAAACTTCTCTTCTAATCCTTCTTTTTCTTTAAGGGTATAAGCTTTCGTTAAATTGGATAAATGATCTACTAAGTACGTGCTATGCGTGGTAATTATTACCTTTATTCCCGAATTTACCATCATAGCCAATAATTCCATAATCTTTATTTGTGATTCAGGGTGTAAATTCATTTCAGGTTCATCTATTACAATTAAATCCCCTTTATCTGCCAAAAACCTAAGATAGTATATTAAGGGGGCTAGATCCTTTACACAAGAAGAAGTAACTTGTAAATCAAAAGCTTCTTTTCCTTTTAAATTATAAAGGAATTCCATTGATCCATCTGGTTTTTCTACAGTTTTAACTGTACCACCAAGAATATCAGTCTCTAAAATCTCAGCCATTTTGATGTATTTTTTAATGTATTCATTCTTACTAGCCTCTTCCATTCTTTCATTCCAATGTTTTTCATCACCAGAGTAAATGAGCATGTCAAGAAGGCTTCCGAGAGGAAGAGGTACAAAATTTTCTTTCTTATTCCTACCTTTTATTTCTTTTTCCCTTTCATTATCATCATTTTTCCCAAATCTTCTACTCCCACTGATTAATTGTATTATTCCTGTTCTTTCGGAAGGTAAGAAATAAACATCTAAGAAAAACGACGTGTGTATTAATTTAAAAACTTCACTTGAAACAAATCTTTTAACGCTTTTAACTGGAATGTCTTGAACTTTGGAAGTTGATTCTGTAATCAAATATAAACAAAAGTCATCTGCTTCCTTATGGGCAGTTAAAAGAGCGTTACCATCTTTATCTACTGAGAGTCCTTTGTCTATTTCCAAAGTTTTAATAACATCTAATGAATTCTTGAAACTCGTAGTTAATTCTACATTTATATCAACTTTTTCAAATGTAATTTTCGATGTGCTTAGAGTATATTGTAAATTACCTGGGATTAACTTAGCAAGATCATTGATGTATCTTGCCGAATACTCTCTGAATAAAGTCTCTATATCTATTTTTGTATTTCCTTTATCCAAAATTTCTTTAACAGCATTTTCGATACAATCATAACTATATAAATTTTCTTCTAAATAAGAAGTTAAAAAGGTTTTATAAGAAGTCGGAGAAAATAAATAAGCAAGTGTATATGCAGTCCAAGTCTTGCCTTTATTATTAGGTCCTATAAAAGCTGTTAAAGGTTTTAAATTAACTTCCCCTTTCTCAACCGCTCCTAAATTATTTATGGTAACTTTCATATTTTTCCCTTGAGTAGATTTTTAAATGGAAAATGTAATTTTCTTAAGATATAACATATCTAAAGAAAAAACTTTTGTTTAGAAATTGTTAGAAAAGAATAAAAATAAATAATTCAATTTAATCTTAGATGTACCGATATATTTATGAAGGTAATTATATACAAATTAAAGTATGAAATATTAATCTTAGAAGAGTGAATATTGGTGGTAAAAAGAAATATAAAGAGCTCACATTGAGGAGAAGTTGACGTTGTGATAGATTCCAATAATAGGATTCTATTCTTCCAGCACATTTCGAGCGTCTTCCATTTTCCAAAATGACAAAGCAACACATTGCTCAAGCTTCATCCAGTTTCACCACACCCGTGAAGAGCTGTGAAAAAAATCAAAGATGTCCACCGCTTCCGGATCAAGCCCCAGTTCTTCAAAAATCTCCCTGAAAACCGCCCGGTATTCCTCTTCAGGTATCGTATCCCCACTGCTTCCCGGAGGCATTACGATTTCGAGCTTTACCTTTCCCGAGGCATCGAGTTCAACTATGTATCTGTTTTCATTATCATAAGCCGTTACCGTTGCCTCCGGGACGAAGTACTTTACGGAACCCAGCCGCTTTCCATCCTTTAAAAAGACTTCTGTGGGGTATGCATTAATACCCAAACTGGTTTCGTAACTGGAATCATCACTGTTTTCCTTGAGATAAGCATATGCAGCCGGGAAATCCGGAGATTCGCTCACCTGTATTTCAGCTTCCCAGGTCTGGTTTTGTGCGGCTGTTTTCAGAGCCTCAAGATACTTTTCCAAAGTCTCCTCGTCCAGCCCGAAGAGGAGCCCTAATTTTTCAAGCATCCAGGCATCCGGCGGAAATTCGGATAGCTGTAAGGAGGATTCGGGGTCGGAGTGGCTGAAGTTCGAGATGACCACACAGGTTAAGGTCCCGGCTTTTTGTCCGCCTTCCAGTCCGTTTTCCGGTCTATCTTCACAGATGAAGACCATGAGCTCGGAGTTCCCGTCATAGTTAAGCCTGATGTTCTCCACAAGAGCGGCAGCTCCGAATCTTTCCCGGACCTCCGGGACATCACCCTGCTCAAAACCTGAAAAGTTTCCGGGCCAGGGCCAGGAACCTTCCACTTCATAGCCGGCGTTCTCCGCGTTCGTAAGTGCGGAACTGTAGTCAAGAGGCCCGATGTCAACTTCTTCGGAATAGTACCAGGAGCTGTCAACAAAACCCATTAATAAGAAAGGGCCGAAGATACACAGCGCAAGAAGGAGGGGAATGAGAAATAATAATATCAGTATGGCTTTTTGCTTTTTCAAATTTTCAACTCCGGGAAAACATCAGTAAACTGAGGGGGCTGTTAGTATTCCGAATTGCGGGTCTAATCTTAAAAAGATCGGAGATAATATCTTTTAGTTTTCCATAACACTACATTATCCATGCTAAAATAATAAATAAGTTAGGTTATTTTGCAAAGTTTTGAGTAAAAATTGTTCCGAGCACCAGCAAGGTTAGCCAGAAAAAACTGATCGATTCGCAAGCCTTTTTAACTCGCTTATCGTAGAATATTACGTATCGATACAAGGCACCAATACGATGTGATAGGTTCTGACCACAGCCATGGCTAGAACTACGCAATTCCAACGCTTATCACGTCCCAGCCATAGGTGGGTGTCACCACCTGTGGCTATGGTGCCAAAAAACCTCATTTTAAAAAGAAGTAATAATTTGTCGGGTTTAAGGAGCAAAATACCGGAGCTATTTTTCTGCTACTTGATCGAACTTTCCCGAAGCAGCCGGAATGGTATCTTCCGTCTTTTTTGTTCCGAGCGTCACAAAGTGACTGCTATAATGGAATAATCGCAAAAAATGAATATCCAGAAAGAAGAAAATCAATGGCTGCATGCAGTGACCAGGATATTGAGATGATGTGTATTCAAAAATAAAAAATATGGCTTCAATTTTCATTTTTTCGCTTTATTCATAAAAATCAGGGGCAAGCCGGTTGCTTCGCAACCGTGGGTGGGCACGGGGTTGGACTGCGAAACCGGAACCCCGGTAAAGCTCAAAAAACCGAAACAAAAAAGCTCTCATATAAAAGGTGAGCACAAAAATGACACTTCTGAACTTCAAGTGTTTAAAAATGAACAGCAAGGGCCAGATAACAATCCCCATGGACCTGCGGGATGAAAAGTTCAGAGAAGGTCATAAGGTTGCCTTATTGGCCTACGAAGACGGGATAGAGATCCGGCCTATCTCTTACGATAAAAAATAGAAAAAACAGAAGCCGTAAAAAGACTTCTGCACATATAATATTTTAGATAGAGTCGAGAAAGGATTGAATAGCTAATCCAATAGGGTTGAATAGCTTATTTAGCTGAATATTTTAGACTTCAAAGCTTACTCTTCCCCCAGCCATTCCGCGACTTTTTCGGGGTTGTTTTCTATCCACATTGCTGCGGCTTCCTCATCCGATGCCCCTTTTTCGACTTCGTACATTACCCAGTTCATGTCCTCGACTTCCCAGTGGAAGCGGTCGAGTATGGCGTATGCCCCGGGAATATCTTCTTTAAAGCCTATCCTGGCAATAGTCCCTATGTACTCATCGTCTCCATAGACATTTTTCGGATCATCGAGATATTTGAGGTCCCAGCGGGAGAATTTCCAGTGGGGGGTCCAGCCGGTGATGACAATCCATTCTTCGTTTTCGATTGCGCCTTTCAGCTCGGAGAGCATACCGACTTCACTGCCAGTGACAAGCTCATAGCCCTCAAGCCCGTAGTCTTCTATAGCCTGCCCGCTCATCCGGACAGTGCCTGAACCGGGTTCAATGCTGATTATTTTCCCATCGAACTCTTCTGCATGGCCCTTCAGTTCGTCAATCGAATCGATCGGGACGTATGCAGGCACAATCATGCCTATACGGGTCCCGTTCATATTGTAGCCGAGCAGTTCAAGCTGGTCCCCGTACTTCTCCATGTATTTTTCATGGCATACAGGGATCCAGGCATCCGTATAGCAGTCCAGGTCTCCAAGGACTACTCCCTGGTAGGCTACCCCGATATCCACGAAATCAAGTTCTACATTGTAGCCGGCTTCTTCAAGGACCTGCTTGAGGACATATGAACTGGAATAGGCCGTACCCCAGGGGCCGACGCCCACAACGACAGTCTGCTGCTCAGGAGCCTGTTTAGAATCAATTTCAGAATCCTGCTCGTTTATTTCTTCCGAATTTTCGGTGCAACCCGAAACAAGCACTGCAAGCAGGGCAAAAATACATAAAAGTACAAAAAACTTTGATCTGTTTTGAGACAGAAAATTCCTCCTTTGACTAATATTAAAATGTAAATCCCGAAAGTAGCGGGGAGCCTTCCCTGAAAAACAAAACCAGATAAGCCTTATGCTATGCTTAATCATTACACGCAAAACAGCATTTTTACAGCCTGCTGCCGCGAAAAGCAATGAGAAGACTCGGGACATGCTGTAAGAAAAATGAAGCCCGACCGTCAGACAAGCGGTACCTAAAAAACGAGGGCACACAACCAAAACTAATATATCTTAAAAATCTTAGAATTTTCGTCTGGTAACAGCTTCATACTGGACAGTTTTATAACAAATATCCCTGGAATGAACAGCCATGGGATGAACATTCCCTCACTATTTCAGGAATTTATTGTCTTTTTTCCTTTTCAATGTGATTCATGTCACATCATTTTCTGTGGTTATATTTTCTGATCTTGCTGATATACACTACAAAAATAATAACATATATACCTTATGATTTTTACATAAAAATTAGAATAATAGGAACACTAAATAATATAAATAATAATATTAAAAAAAATAAATTTCATAAATAAAGATAAATTTCCGACCCATTAATTTTAAGTAAAACGGGAAGTTAACCGTATACAAACATGAAAAACTTAAGGAAATACGGAAACCCTCCGTTCGATATAGCCGTTATCCACGGCGGCCCCGGAGCCCCTGGAGAAATGGCTCCTGTAGCCAGGGAACTCTCATTTGCCCATTCCGCCCATCCTGACCATTATGCTCATCCTGAAAATTCCGCTCATCCTGGCCATTACGCTTATCCTGACTATTACGCCAATTCTAACTATTACGCCTATCCTGACCGGGCTGCCGACTCTTTCGAACCCCCAATCTCCGGCCGTGGCGTCCTTGAGCCCCTTCAGACCGCGGTAACCCTTGACGGCCAGGTGCGGGAGTTGAAAGCCGTGCTGAATGAGCATGCTGCCCTTCCGGTCACATTAATCGGTTTTTCCTGGGGGGCAATGCTCAGCTATATTTTCGCAGCCAGTCACCCCGAATTCGTAAAAAAGCTCGTCCTCGTCGGAAGCGGCCCCTACGAAGAAAAATATGCTGACATTATAAGGAGAAAACGGGGAAGCCGGCTCAGCAAGGTAGAACGGACGGAAACTCATTCCCGGATACCGGAGTTAAATGACATCTCCAACGGAAACAAAAACGCATCCTTTGCAAGATTCGGGCAGTTGATGTCCCTTGCTGACTCATACGACCCCCTTCCCCATGATGACGAGGTGCTGGAGTACCAGTATGTTATCAATAAAAATGTCTGGGGAGATGCAAGCAAGTTGAGGAGCAACGGAAAACTTCTGAAACTCGGAAGGAAGATCCGCTGTCCCGTAATCGCGATCCATGGGGATTATGACCCGCATCCTTTTGAGGGAGTAAGAGATCCTCTTTCCGGAGTCTTGAAGGACTTCCAGTATGTCCTGCTGGAGAAATGCGGGCACAGGCCGTGGATTGAGAGGGAGGCAAAAGATATGTTTTACGATGTGCTCAAGGGTGAAATTTAATCAAAAATGTAGCAAAAACTTAAGAGCTTAAAACTGAAGGGCTTAATGCTTTTTTATACACCGTTGCTGCCATTTCAACCCCTGATTTTAACCCCTGGTTTGATCTTGCAAAGCAATGAATATTAATTTTATACAGAGGAGATAAATGAGAAATGGAGAAAACCCATTTTAACATATCGAACAATAAAATTTCTATTCCTGCCATTCTGTGGGGAAAGCCGGGTGCGAAACTGCTGATTGAAGTACACGGCAACCTTTCCAACAAAGAGGATACCGTGATTTCTATTCTGGCGCAAAAAGCCGTTGCAAAAGGCTATCAAGTTTTAAGTTTCGATCTACCCGGGCACGGTGAGCGTACAGGTGATAATTATGAGTGTATTCCGCAAAACTGTGTCAGTGACCTGCTTGCGGTTTACAAATATGCCAGGTCACTTGCATCGGATATTAGTTTGTTTGCGTGTAGCATGGGAGCCTATTTTAGTTTGCTTGCCTATCATGACTTTGACATTAAGCAATGCCTGTTCCTCTCCCCCGTGGTAAACATGGAACGCATCATACGAAATATGATGGAAGCTTTTCAAGTAAGCGAAGAAAGGTTGCAGGTAGAAAAGCAAATTCCATTGCCGATTGGACAGACTCTGGACTGGGACTATTACTGCTATGTGAAGAAAAATTCTGTTTGCTTTGACTGGAAAATACCAACTGCAATTTTGTATGGTTCGGGTGATGATCTGTCTGAATGGAAAGAGATTTCCGTATTTGCAGAGAGGTATCAAGCGGAAGTTAAAGTTCTTGAACACGGGGAGCATTACTTCCATACAGAAGAACAATTGCAAGTTTTTGAAGCATGGGCAGATGATAATTTGTTGTAAAGCACAGCAGATTATGAGCATAATTGTTGGTTACGTAATCTCCAATGTATGTGTAATTAAGTCGTTTTTCCCTAGCATGAAATACTACCATCAAAATTCAGCTTTTTTTTAGGGTGAAGGTAAAAAACAAGAAAACTGAAAACCCAGTTTGGAAAGATATTTCAGGAACATTTATAAATTTATATGCAGTTAATAAATTTTCAGGCCTGAAGAAGGAGATTTTCCAAGTGAGAATGAAAGTAACTGGTTTCTTTTTACTAATTTCTGTCTGCTTACTGGCCATCTCTCCCATCTGTTCCGGAAAAGAACTGATCACGGAGAAACAGGTGATCACATTCCATGATGTATTCGAGGGAGAAAACGAAAGCTGGAAAGCAAAGTACATGCTAAACGAAAGCCATGTATTCATAACAGCAAATAACAAAACTCACTATTACGGGACACACGATTATCTTCTTCTTGTAACATACAAAGGCAACCTGCCGGAGTCTTCTCTTCCGAAGCTGGTTAACATATCCTATGTTATTAACATACCTTACTATATGCCCTCAAGTGGAGGCAGGGTAACTTCAGAGGGGCAGGGGCTAGGCACTGATTTTGATAATGATGAATATGTCTTCATTAATTATTTCACCTATTATGGGGAAAGTTCGACAAAGATACAGTCCCCCGTCTCAACTAAGACAATCCTTGCTATAAAGAACGAATTTTCCAGGCTCGAACACTCCCGAAGTTACGCCGGGCGTTCCCTCAGGCATGCCGAAGGGCGTCCCCTGAGTTATAAGATCACATCAAAAATCGCATTACCCGCACTTTTTGGCTTTAAGCAGCCGGAACAGTGGCCCTTCAGGCACACAATAGACCCGGCTTTCACTCCTTCCAACACTGTTTATGTCCGCCACGAAGGCTCGGGTGGAACCGAAGCCGACAGAAATAATCCCGGCAGGGTCACGGTGGAACTGAACGGAGAGACCGAAATCCTGGAATTGAAGAGCGGTAAATGATTGTTCCGCATTCCCAAAGGCAGCAGGAAGCTTCTGTGAACTGAACAGAAATAACCGGGTATCCCCCGTCGTTCTTGTCCCGAGCGGTAGCGAGGCCAGCCCGCTTTGACAGGGAAGATTCAAAAGATGAATTAAAGGAAAAAAGACAGGTATTAACCCATTTTCATAATCAAACGACCACCAAAGAATATAATATCTTATTTTTTATTTTTTAACGGTGGCGGGACACCTGCATACGCTTAACCAGAGCAACCTTTGTCCTGGTAAACAGTAAAAACCTGAATTATTCCATATCGTTTAACCGAATTCGCCGAATTACCGAATTGTCTTGAAGTATTTGTCGATTTCTTCCCAGTCGATGATATTCCAGAAAGCGTCTATGAATTTGCCCCTTTCATTCTTGTAATCAAGATAGTAAGCATGTTCCCATACATCTACAACCAGAAGTACCGGGAAATCCGGGATCAGGTTTACATTATGCTTTTCTATCTGCATGAACCCGAGCCTTTTCGTATCACGGCAGAAAGTTAAAGCTGCCCAGCCGGAACCCTCCACACTTGCTGCAACCTGGGAGAACTCCTTTTTGAACCGTTCAAAAGTCCCGAAGTCTTCCTTGATAGCTTCAGCCAGTTCCCCGACAGGTTCCTTACTCGCCTTTTCCGCAGGCGTCAGCTCCCACCAGAAATAGCTATGAAGGACGTGCCCACCCATATTGAAAGCCAGGGCTTTTGCGGTTGCTTTATAGTCAAAATCCGTGCCATCTTTCCTTGCTTTCTCCATCATTTGCAGAATTGAATTCGTATTATTCACATAACCCTGATGGTGCTTGTCATGGTGTATCCGCAGCTGTTCTTCGGAAATATAAGGTTCCAGGTCCGCATAACCAAACTTCAAAGGCGGTAATTTATACAATTCCTTAGCCATATTCATCCTCCCCTATTCGTAATTAGCTGGTTTCACAAAATTTGTTCCGGAACGTCTACACTGTCCAGTAAAAGAAATTCCATTTACAAATCCTGCTAAGCAGCTTCCCCCTTATGCTGTATTAACAGAGAATCTATTTCTCAAACTACTCTGCTACCGTATTTTCTCAGATATGTGTTAGATTGCCAGATGGCAATTTTGGATGCAAGGGTAGTTTTGCTGGTATTTATATTAAAACGGGGAGATATATACTTATTGGAAACTCTGTGTAGAAAATGAGTGTGAGGGATTTATGGAAATATTTGTGCCGGAATTATTCTTTCGAGAAATCGTAAAGTTGTGGTGGATTTGAAATTAAAAGGATTAAAAAGTTGGAGGTGTGGAGAAATTTTATTAGAGGCTACAAGGCTAGGTAGCTTTGATAAAGAATCAGGACATCCTAAAAACCCACCATAGAGATGACTATCATTTTGAAAAATCATCAGTAAAAACAGATACAAAACAAACTTCTAAATTAATAGAAGAGTGTGTGTTTAGTCCACTTCAGGAATTCATCAATTAAAAATATGATCTGTTTAATGTAAAATAAGAAGAAAAAGGTGTCTATTTTCACCCTCTTTTTTTGATTTTTGACATTGATAAGACACTTTGAGAACCAACCAGAAAAACCTAAACCCCACCAAAAAATCGAATTCAACATTCCTTCAAATCCGAAACCGGATAAAAACCCCACATTTAATCGAATTTGATATGATAATTTTGTTGTTTGGGAATACAGTTAAGTGAGGATGGACGAATGATATTAATATTGATAACTCTATTCTTAGTTTTTGTTTATTTAGGCAACCCTGAGAATTCACCCACCAGTTTCATTAAACAAGATGTCTTCATCGCTCCATTCTTTTGAAATCTATTTCACATAAAGATTTTACACTTTTATGTATTGATTCAACCTCTTCATTTTTTATTAAATTATTATGGACCAAATAATTCAACAATCCAACTATCCCACAAGTTGGTTTCTCCATACGTTCCAAATAGGTTCTAAGAAGCAAATCTTCTGTCATACAAAGACAATCATTATCCAGAGATAGAGAAACAAAAGAGATATCTTTTTTACTTAGTTTTTTTTCTGAAAATATCTTCTTCGTAGCAAGAATAGATATTTCGCTGGACCTTAAACCCTCGATCCATCCATCTTGGAAAATCTTGAGGGTTTTTTTGGCTTGCCACCAAGGATGGCCTTCTCCATAAGTATTATTAATGAGTTCCTTTTCAAGTTCCTTTGTAATATATACGTGATTAAATGCCAGTTTTAATAAATCTTGTTTATCAATTGTGATCAGTATACCTAATATTGTGTCATCCAAAAGTACATTTTTCTTCACCACGGATGGTATATTTAACTGATCTATTTTTTCATCGGATAAACCTAAATATTCCGATACTTTGTAATTATTTATGTGGTTCAACAAATCAATTGTTTCTTTATTTAGAATCTCAGCTACTTTTGATATTGTCATACTTCCATTTTCGTAGTTCTCTATTATGCGCTGCGAAATAACAGCCTGATGTTCCATGCAAGTGATGAATTCTTCGGCTTTTACGAATCTTGTATACTCAAAATCTGGATTTAACTCTGATACTTTTATCATTTTTTCTGTTGCTTCATCTACTTTGCCTAATTTAAGTAAACAATTTCCCCAAACAAAGTATACATGTTCATTTTTTGGTTCAAGAATAGATGCTTTTTTAGCAAGTTCCAAAGCTTTTTCATACGAACCATTTCTTAAATAAATATTTGCTAAAGATAAATGCGCTGGAGTGAATGCAGGCTTACATTGAATAATATCATTTAGAATTGCAACAGCTTTTTCATCTTCATTCAATCGTATCAAAGCATCTGTATAAATTAGTTTCAATTCTAAATCATCAGGAAACTTGCTTGAAGCAGATTCTAATTCGAGCTTAGCTGACAAGGTATCATGTGCTTCTAAAAGAGAAATACATAGCAGTCTGTAAGTTTCTAAATCATTATAACCTGCATCTAAAGCTTTTCTCGAAAAATCAGCAGACATTTTGTAATCCTTTGCTGAATAATAAAGTGTGGCAAGATTATACAGATCAATACCCCTAATATCGGTTTCAACCAATTTTTCAGCATATTTTATAGCATGTTCATGCATTCCACAGTCAATGTACAAATTTATCAAACCTATTGTTGGTTCACGTGCCCCACCACTACTCTTTATTGATTCTTTAAAGTGAATAGCTGCTTGCTCGTAATCATTAATTTTATGATTCAACCTACCTTTAATGTAATTGTATTCCCAAAGATTTTGAGGGACATCACTAATTCTATTCAAAACATCAATAGCTTTTTCAAAATCCCCCCTAATTTCAGCAACTTTTGCTAAGTCTATGTGCAAATGTGGGTTTGTTGGCTTTTGCTTAATTAACTCATCGAATAATGCTTCAGCTTCATCTAGCTTGTTTGCAGCGGCATATGCACCTGCAAGATTAGCTTTCACGACAAAGAGTTCATCACCAGTAATATCATCGTTTTCAATAAGAGGTTGATAGTATTCTATTACTTTACCACAATTTTGATTTTTTGCGTAAGCTTCACCAAGCTTAATATAAACATCAGCACAATCTAATCCCGAATCTAAAGCCTTATTTAAAAAATCAATTGACATATCTATTTCGTTTTTAGCCAGATATGCACATCCTAGATTCACGTATATTTCAGAGTTTAAGTGGTAATTACCCTGTGAATCATTTAAATCTCTTGCTTTTTCCAAAACTTTTATTGCTTCTTCGATATAATCCTGATTTACATATTCTTCTGATTCATAACTGACAAAAACCTCCCCATAAGGAGAAGAAGCTTTCAAATAAAGTATGCCTAAAGCGTTATGATATGAAGAATCTTCAGGTTCGATGCCTATAGCTTCCAAACCTAATTTGATTGCATTGTCATAATCACCTTCAAAAGAATGAACATGACTCATGCAGTAAATTGGATAAGCATCATTAGGATTAAGTACAGAAGCCTCTCTTAATTTCCTAAGACCTTCTTTCGTATTCCCTCTTTCAGATTCTAGTAAACCCAAAGTACACATTGCCAAAACGTTGTTCTGGTCTAATTCAAGTGCTTTTTTTGCGTAAGTTTCAGCTCTTTCTGGGGTTTCAATTCTCAGAAGAGATGCAAGATCCGCTAACACAATAGGATTTTCGGGGTCTACAAGTTCAGCTTCAAGGATTAATTTTTTTGCTTTGCCAAAATTTCCCTTTTTATGATGGCAGACCGCCTCTCCAACAATTACCTTAACAAATAAACGATCTGATGGACTATATTCTAATTTAGATTTTGCTTTATCGTAGAATTCTAGAGCTTTTTTATATTCCTTTTTTTTAGTACAAAATTTTGCAAATTCTATTAACTCATTAATCCTGTCTTCTACAGCTTCTGTATGAACATATTGTGTTATATTTCCAACAATAACATCACTCGAATGAGCATTAACAATAACGTCCCTTCCAGCTGTAATCCCATTTCCACCTTTTATGTCTACATTTTTGTGGATATCTTCCTTGTGGACCTCTTCCCCCATGAAACACCCTTCCAAAATTATGATAAAATTAGGTTAATTCCTAATGTAGTAGCTATTTTAGCTGCAAGATTGAGAATTCCTGTATCTTCAATTTTTCTTTTAGTTTCCTCGATAACTTCAATAGCAGATTCAAATCTATCAACAATCTTAGATAACATGGGTTCTTCCCTTTTAGCCTCTTTAATCGCTGCACTTATGTCGCCTTCGATAATTTGTTTATCCTCAGTCGAAATATCTGATCTTGAAATTGCTTCCTTGAAGGCAAGTAAATCATCCCCTAGCTTTTCAAAATCTAGTGATGGTATTGTTTGACTCTGCGTAATATTTGATCCTATTGCAATCAAGCCGTCTTTATTACTAACACTAACATCTCCGCCTGCAGTTATTCCGGTACCACCATTAATATTTTTACAAGAATCATTTTCATTTACCATTGCAAACATCTTCTAAAATATAATTTGATTATATGAGTGTTAAGATGTTAGTATGTTGAAAACATAGTTCATAACTTTATCGTATGTACTAAGAAAACCTGATGATGGAAATAATCATATGGACACAAGTGTCAATAAAAAAGAAGTTCTTAATCAAAAAGTGCAACAGATACTATTGCTTTAGCTGAAACTTGAGGTCGTATAAAAAACATTATTTAATAAAAAAATATTTCAAATCTTAACTCGGGCAAATTAGGGAATAAGTATTGAATATGGACATCGTATTCCAAGCCAAGAGATATCTTACAATTATCATCCTGAATGATTATATGACCCTAAGTAGTGAAAGTGAAAAAAAGTAGGGCTATATATATTAGAGATGGCTGATTCTGGAAATTTATGATTAAGATATACTTATTCCCTAAAAATGACGGAGTTAAGGTTCAATAATACTCTACTCAAAGTGTATGACGAAAAGAAGTCATTATCCCTCACTCCAAACCTCAACCCCTTCTTCTTTTTCTTCACTCCCAAACCTCCGGTACTCCCACCACAACAACCCAACCGCCAGCCCGAACGCCATAAAATCCGAAATCGGAAACGCTGCCCAGACCCCGTTCAACCCGTAAAACTTCGGCAGCACCAGCACAAGCGGGAGCAGAAAAAGCAACTGCCTTGCCAGTGAAAGGATGAAAGCGGGCTTTGGCATCCCGAGCGCCTGGAAAACGGTGGTCCCGATGACCTGGAAGCTTATGAAGGGCAGGACCAGCACGACGATCCTCATGGCATTGGTCCCGACAGCCGCCAGTTCGGCATCAGGGCTGAAGATGGAGAGGATCTGCTCAGGGAAAAGGAAGAAAAGCAGGAAACCTGCCAGGGAAAGGAGGGTGCTCAGTTTCAGGGCGACCTTCACGGACTCGACCACCCGCGAAAACTGTTTTGCCCCGTAATTGTAGCCTATGATCGGCTGCAAGCCAAAAGATATTCCGAGCATGGGGAGGAAGATGAACATGATCAGGCGGTGGATGATCCCGAAAGCGGCGATCGAGACGTCCCCTCCGTAAGTCCCAAGGGCGTTGTTTACGAAAATCATCATGACGCTGTTGGAGGCTTCGATAATCAGGGGACTTATCCCGATGGCAAGCATTTCCCTGCTTATTCCGGGGTCGGTTTTAAGCATCCTGATTTTGAAGGGCACGGAGCCTTTGCCTGCAAGGAAATAACGCAGCAAAAAAGTCATGGACACAAACTGGGCTATCACGGTTGCAATCGCAGCTCCCTTTACTCCCATCCCGAAACCGAAAATGAAGACCGGGTCAAGGAGGATGTTCAGGCCGGCGCCGAGGAGCATTCCAAACATGGCGTAGCGGGCATTGCCCTCAGCCCTCACCAGGTCTTCGGCAGCAATTCCAAGAGTAAAAACGACCGAGCCTGCCAGGGTTATTTCAAGGTAGTCCCTGGCATAGGGCATGATCCCCTCGGTTGCCCCGAAGAGTTCCAGCAGAGGGTCAAGGAAGTACAGCCCGACTGCCGTGTAGGCAAGCCCCAGGAAAATGGCAAGGGAAAAGGCGGTCCCGAGAGTTTTTTCGGCTTTATTGAGCTCTTTTGCCCCGAGCGCCCTGGAAATTACGGACGCACCTCCTACCCCTAGCCCGATTCCGATTCCCAGAGCCAGCATCTGGATAGGAAAAGCAATCGCAAGCCCGCCGATGCCCTGGACGCTTTCTTCGCCAAGGGCCTGTCCGACGAAGACCGTGTCCACTATATTATACAGGGCGTAGACGAGCATCCCGAGGATTGAGGGAGCCGAGAGCTTGAAGAGGAGGCTGCTTATTTTTTCCGTGCCCAGGAATTTGCTTCGTTCGTGTATACTTGTAATCTCCTGTTATCAGTGCTGTTATCAGTGAATTGCGACCATTTTAAATGAAAATTTACAGGGACTCCCCTAAGCAGGAAAGTATAAAGCCATTTCGTAATTAAATAAAGATAAAAAGTGAAGGAGATGAAAGAGAGATAAATGAAAGCCATTAAAGCCCTCACCTTTGGGGAAATCCTCTTCGACATCATCAATGGCTCAGCTCACCTCGGCGGCGCTCCCTTAAATCTTGCCGCCCACCTCGCAAAACTGGGAGAAACGAGGGGAGCAAAAACGGAAGCAAAAACGGGAACAAAAACCGCCGTGATTTCAGCCGTAGGGAAAGATGAACTGGGGACCGAACTCCTGAACAAAGCGAAGCAACTCGGAATTGATACCTCATACATCTTTGTCGATGAAAGAAGGCCCACCGGAACCGTTTCTGTAGAACTGAATGACGAGGGAATTCCAAACTTCAAGATTCACGAAAACGTAGCCTGGGACGCAATCAAGCTTGACTCCGAAAAAACGGATGTCCTTGTTGCAGAAGAATGGGACGTTTTCTGCTTCGGGACCCTTGCCCAGCGCTCGGAAGTAAACATAAAAACGCTTTGGCGGCTGCTTCCGGTAATCAGGGCAAAGCACCTCTTCTATGATGTAAACCTGAGGCCCGGTTTCTACGAAAAAGAGTGGATCGAAACTTCCCTGGCATTTGCTGATATCGTGAAAATGAACTCGGAGGAAGCCACCATAATTTCCGGGCTGCTTTTTAATAAAAACCATGCCGGTAAGGAACTCTGCAGCCTGCTGGTTGAAAAATACCCCGGTATCACACTCATCTGTATAACTAAAGGAGCCGGGGGAGCAGCGGTTTTCCATAATGAAAACAATTGCGGTGACTATGAAGAAATCAAAACAACATCCATAGAAGTAGCCGACACCGTAGGAGCAGGGGATGCTTTTTCCGCAGGTTTCCTTTATGCTTACTTTTTGGGCTGCAACGTTTCGGATGCTGCTTCATTTGCCTGCGTCATCGGGACTTACGTAGCATCAAAACCCGGTTCAGTGCCCGAATATTCGAATGAAATAATCGAGAAACTGGGAGGGATCAAGCATTAAAAAGATCGAAACCCAGAGCAACCATTGATTTCTCAACCCCGACAGCAGCCCACGCTAAGCTTAGCTTTGCGGCCTTTACCAAGTTAAAAAAGAAAGAAGAAGGGGCAAAGAAAAAAATTAACTTTAGGGACCCAGGACACAATTCCATAATC
The DNA here is from genome assembly GCF_000970045.1 of Methanosarcina sp. MTP4. NCBI lineage: Archaea > Methanobacteriati > Methanobacteriota > Methanomicrobia > Methanosarcinales > Methanosarcinaceae > Methanosarcina > Methanosarcina sp. MTP4. The sequence goes on along the minus strand of NZ_CP009505.1, from coordinate 2,410,719 downwards.
CAGTGATTTTCATTATTTCTTTCACTGAATCACGACTTTCCTCAAAACTAAATGCATCAGTATGTTAACTTCATCTTTTAGTTCCACCTTGAGTTCAATTTTTTTAAATTTTCAAATAATTATCATATATAGATTAAATTTATCCGAGAGATAAATCGATACGCTCCGCTATTTTGATAAGAAATTTTTATCTTAGAATCGTTCACTATACCTTGAAAGGTGTAAATGTTCTAAATAACTCCAAAAGTGATTTGTCTGGTTTTGTTATCATTCCCGCTCTTTTCATCTTAGCGAGTTTAATCTGGTTTTCAATTCCAGTATCAGTTCTAAACTGCTTTTTGCTATCTGTTTTAAGACTTTTTGAAAAATAGCTTTCTATTGGATTGTTCGTTGCTGGAGATCCAGGAAGATAATGAAACACAGTAAGATTTAACCAATGACTATTGATCATCCACAGTCGTTTTTGGATACCTTCATCGTATGTTCTTATATTTCTCATCAAATCTTCAAAATTTGTTCTTGCCTTTTCAAGGCAATGATGTGTGAGATTTTCTTTTTTTCTTCGCCTTTCAAGTTTTAATCCATGTCTATACTTATTAAATTGCTTTTTTGCCGTTTTAATCCATTCTACGTACTGTTTTTCGTCACCGCTTAAATTAAGTTCCTCAGGTAGAAGTTTTTCCAGAAAATCGATCTCCTTTTCTCGATTATAAAATATGTTCAACATTTTATATTTCAATAATTCCTGCTCAATAGACGTTTTCCGTGGAAAATCATGAACTATAAGCTTGTTTAAGTGCATCAAACAATACTGATGTACTAACTTATCTCCAAAAACTTCCTTTAAAACTCCAGGATAAGTATTGTCAAAATCCGTAACTATGAACACAGGTTTAGAAGTATCCAGATGCTTTTTAAGGAAATTTTTGATTGTTTCTGAATTTTTATCATCAAAAAGCTCATCAGCTAATGGTCTTTGAGTTTTTGCATCAAGTAAGGTTAAACGATATTTTTGACAACGTCCTTCCTTTGGATGCTGTTCGTCATAGTGTACCATGTATACATATTCTACATTTGGAACCTTCTCTTGATCCATATTTTTGTTGAATTCTCTGAGAATAGTGCTTTTTGATCTTGGATATATGAAATCCATAATGGAAGAAATTCCTTTATGTGAGACATTATGATATCTGAGTAGTTGAAAAAAATCGTTAAATGAATCAAAAAGAACAGACTTAATCTCTTCCCAGAAACTACGATTTTCTTCAAGTGTGCAGTTACAATTTGAACACTTATATTTGCCGATTTTGACGTCTCCAAGCCCTTTTTTGGTGTATGTGTTGTAACCATTATGAACCATAGGAATGTTGCATTTAGGACATGATGGAGAAGTCTTTTTACGAAAAATTCCTTCTGCAGTATATTCATAATCGTTGTCATAATTGCCAAAAATGTCCAAAAGAGTAGGAAGCTCAGAAAAGTTATTAAGGTTAAGGTATATTGTCACCATGTTTTTGCCGTAACATCATTACATAATCAACTAATTATAAATTTTATGTAATGGTGTTACACTTACTTTTATCACTGGATTTTGGAACTGAGTCGGACCCAGCATATTCTCACGCCAGAAATCCGAACTTCGTACCTGAAATTATTTTCCCCTTTCTTCACAGTTACATCAACATCTTTTGAAATCACTTATTCTAATGGGTCTTTTTCATCATTTTACAACAGCAAAGGCCGCTCGCCTGAGGCGAGCGTGGTGAGCATGGGGTCTGAAACTCGGTGGTTGCCATGTTTCAGATTTATTTGAAAAATTTTGACCGTGATACTGTAATATAGGATCACTCAGAAATATTTACACTAAAGGTTACAATATTAGTTTTTTTTTGTTCAGGAGGGGCTAATTCATGAATGATTCAACGGAAAGCACGGGAAAAGAAGAATCAGCTGAAAGGGAAGTAAAAAAGGAAGCTGCTGAGATGGGGGAAGCAAAAGAAAGAGGGGAGAGGGAAGAGAAGAAGCTTGGGAAGAAAAAAGTGAGAGTGAAAGTCAGGGGAATAGAAGCGAAAGAGGAATTGAAGAGCCTTGAAGAGTACAGCAGCCAGTTAAAAGACCTGGACCCCGAACTGATCACCCCTGAAGACGAAACCGTCCTGAAAAGAGCTTTCAGGCGTGCAAAGGAGGAACTCGGCCCCGAAGACCTGGTCAACTGGTTCACCCGGTATTCCGAGCCCTTCTACCGCTCAGCTTCCTGGAGATTGCTCTCCCCGATGTACGAACAGGTCCTGGATATTGCCGAAGAGAAGCTCGGGCCCGAGCACCCGGTAACGGCAGCAGCCCTGAACGGCCTTGCGGGGATATACAGGTATCTGGGAAAGTATGAGGAAGCTCTTCCCCTCTACACCCGGGCTCTCACCATCCGGGAAAAGGAACCCGGGCCGGATAGCCTTGAGACCGGAAACACCCTCTGTGACCTTGCAGTCCTCTATTTTTTCATGGACAAAAAAGACAAAGCTCTCCCCCTCTATGAACGAGCCCTTGAAATCCATGAAAAAGTCTTCGAGCTCGAGCACCTCGAAAACCCCGAACACCCCGGGAACCTGGAAACTGTCAGGACCCTGAACAGGATGGCGTTTTTCTACAGGGCCACGGAAGAGCCTGAAAAAGCCGAAGAGCTTTATCGCCGGGCCCTAGATCACCTCGAAACACTCCGGAAAGCCTCCCCGGAAAACGTAAAATTCCAGGCCTACACTGCAGGCACCCTGAACAACCTGGGCGTCCTGCTCTCGGAGGAGATGGACCGGATGGACGAGGCAGAGGAAATCTACGGAAGAGCCCTTAAACTCCAGGAAATGTCCCTCAGCCCCGACCACCCCCAGGTAGCCCAGACCCTTAACAACCTGGGCCTGCTCTACTACAATACGGGCAGCCCTGAAAAAGCCCTCGCCCTCTACACCCGATCCCTGGAAATCTTCGAGAAGCTCGGAAAAACCGAGCACATGGGCTATGCCAACACCCTGAACAACCTGGCAGGCGTCTATGTCCGGAAGCGAAGGTGCAAAGAAGCCCTGGAACTCTACGAAAAGAGCCTTGCCATCCGGGAAAAGCTTCTTGGCGAAGAGCACCCCGAAGTTGCCAAGACCCTGAACAACCTTGCCGAACTCTACCGCCAGATGGGCGAACACAAAAAAGCCCTCCCCCTCTACACCCGAGCCCTCAAGATCACCGAAAAAACCCTTGGCTCCGAACACATGGACGTAGGCACAACTCTGAACAACCTCGCAGGCCTCCACGAAAGCATGGGCGAATACGAAACCGCAATCGAGATGTACGAGCGAGCGCTCGGGATCATTGAAAAGGAACTCGGGCTTGACCATCCCTATTTCAAGATCACGAGGAATAACCTGCTGGCGCTTTATGAGAAAATGGAGAGGGTCGAGCATGCGGAATGAAAGGGTTCTTGAGAAAAACTGAACCTCAAATCTTCGAGCCTTTTGAAGTTCCGAACTAAGAACGAAGCAACCGGAATAGCTGTCTTAAACCTGTTAAATATCAGCTTCGCTTAGAGAACCACACAGCAAACTTAGGGGAAATAGACTGAAATCAAGCACTGTCGAAATCAATCCAGTTCTATCGTCATTTTATCCCCGTCAATCGAATATCCGTACATATTTATTCCTTTGCCAGCGGGTCCTTTTGTCCTTGACCCGTCAAGGTTAAATTCCGAATGCCCGAGAGATGAGCACCTGAACACTTTTTTGTCATGTTCGTATGCAAGTGCCCTGCCCCTGTGTGCGCATTTGCTTGAGGCAACCACGTATTTGTCTTTTTCCGGCCTGGCAATGATTATCGAGTCTGGCAGGCTGTCATCCATTATGCTTGCCGCATTTCCCACGCTTTCCAGTTCAGGAACACGGTCTAAAGAAACCTCAATTTTATTCCCGTTTATCGAATAGGCACCTGAGCTTATTTCAGGTTCCTGGTTTACGTATTTTAAAGTAGCAGTTATCGATTGGAAAAATCCTTTGCTTTTCATATGACCACCGGATTTATAGATATATAGAATGAAGAAGCGGCAGAATCCCGAAGGATTCCATCGGTTCTTTTGACGCTGATTCTTCTTTTTTGCCTTGCTTGCTTATTCAGCGCTCAGTCTCTGCCTG